>NZ_JBITFV010000001.1:0-848299 GCF_044456525.1 Promicromonospora sp. NPDC050880 | reverse complement strand
GGTCCCATTCCGAACCCGGAAGCTTAGCCTCATAGCGCCGATGGTACTGCCCTGGAGACGGGGTGGGAGAGTAGGACGCCGCCGGACAACCATTCCCGTGTGGGGGTGGGAACATGAACCCGTCAAGGGGGCATGTTCCCACCCCCACACGCATTTCTGCTCCTGCACCACCTGCCGATCGCCGGCGCCGCGGAAACCTCACCGCTTCTTGACAGCCCCTGGGGAGACGCTCGTCGTCCCGGGGGCTGCGTGCTGCCCACCCACGGCCGGACGGCCCCGGGCGCTCTGTCGTCCCGGAGACCGGACGTCGCCCCTGGAGCGGGCCGGCGCGTTGCACAGATTTCACAGTGCACAGGCCGCGATCCGGGAGATCGGATGGCCTCCGGAGACTAGACTTGCGGCCATGTCCACCATCTCCCGTGACGAGGTTGCGCGCGTGGCTGCGCTGGCACGGATCGACCTGCGGCCCGACGAGGTCGATCGCCTCGCCGGTGAGCTCGACGTGATCGTCGAGTCGATCGCTCGCGTGAGCGAGGTCGCCACCGCAGACGTGCCGGCAACGAGCCACCCCCTCCCGCTGACCAACGTGTTCCGAGACGACGTGCCGGAGCCGGCCCTGCCGGTCCAGGACGTCCTGGCGGGCGCCCCGCAGCAGGAGGACGGCCGCTTCGCGGTCCCGCAGATCCTCGGCGAAGAGTGATGGGAAGCAACGACATGACGAACGACATCACGCGCCTCAGCGCGTCCGCCCTGGCGTCCGCCCTGGCGGGCAAGGAGGTCTCCAGCGTCGAGGCCACGCAGGCCCACCTGGACCGTATCGCCGCCGTCGACGGCGACCTGCACGCGTTCCTGCACGTCTCCGCCGAGGAGGCCCTGGCCACGGCCGCCGACGTCGACACCCGCCGCGCCGCGGGCGAGGAGCTGCACGCCCTCGCCGGCGTGCCGATCGCGGTCAAGGACGTGGTGGTGACCAAGGGCCTGCCCACCACCGCGGGGTCGAAGATCCTCGAGAACTGGATCCCGCCGTACGACGCGACCCTCGTGGAGCGCATCAAGGTGGCCGGCCTGCCGATCCTCGGCAAGACCAACATGGACGAGTTCGCGATGGGCTCCTCGACGGAGCACTCCGCGTTCGGCAACACCAGGAACCCCTGGGACCTCGACCGGATCCCCGGCGGGTCCGGCGGTGGCTCAGCGGCCGCCGTGGCCGGTTTCGAGGCGCCGCTCGCGATCGGGACCGACACCGGTGGGTCCATCCGTCAGCCGGGTGCCGTGACCGGGACGGTCGGCGTGAAGCCGACCTACGGCGGCGTCTCCCGCTACGGCCTGATCGCCATGGCCTCCTCGCTCGACCAGGCGGGTCCGGTCACGCGCACGGTGCTCGACGCCGCGCTGCTGCACGAGCTCATCGGCGGGCACGACCCGCACGACTCCACGTCGATCGACGAGCCGGTGCCGGGCGTCGTCGCCGCCGCTCGGCTGGGCGCGCAGGGCGACCTCAAGGGCGTCCGCGTGGGCGTCGTCAAGGAGCTGTCCGGCGAGGGCTACCAGGCCGGTGTGTCCGCGCGGTTCGACGAGTCGCTGGAGCAGCTTCGCGGGCTGGGCGCGGAGATCGTCGAGGTCTCCTGCCCCAGCTTCGCCTACGCGCTCGACGCCTACTACCTGATCATGCCGGCCGAGGCGTCCAGCAACCTGGCCAAGTTCGACGGCATGCGCTTCGGCCTGCGCGTCGAGCCGGCCGAAGGCCCCGTCACGGCGGAGCGCGTCATGGGCGCCACCCGCGGCGCGGGCTTCGGCGACGAGGTCAAGCGCCGCGTCATCCTCGGCACCTACGCCCTCTCGGCCGGGTACTACGACGCCTACTACGGCAGCGCGCAGAAGGTCCGCACGCTGATCCAGCGCGACTTCTCGGCCGCGTTCGCGAAGGCCGACGTCCTGGTCTCGCCCACGGCGCCCACCACGGCGTTCAAGTTCGGCGAGAAGCTCGACGACCCGCTTGCGATGTACCTCAACGACGTCGCGACCATCCCCGCGAACCTGGCGGGCGTCCCGGGCATGTCCCTGCCGAACGGCCTCTCCGACGACGGCCTGCCGGTCGGCTTCCAGATCCTGGCCCCCGCCAAGGCGGACGACCGGATGTACCGCGTGGGCGCGGCCCTCGAGGCGGCTCTCGAGTCGCGCTGGGGCGGACCCCTGCTGAACAAGGCACCCGAACTCAAGACCACGGAGCTCGCCCGATGACTGTGCAGACCCCCGCGACGGCGACGCCCCTGGTCGCCTACGAGGACGCCGTCCGCCGCTACGACCCGGTGCTCGGCATCGAGGTCCACGTGGAGCTCGGCACGCTGACCAAGATGTTCTGCGCCGCCGAGGTCTCGTTCGGCGGCGAGCCGAACACGCAGGTGACCCCCGTCAGCCTCGGGCTGCCGGGCGCGCTGCCCGTCGTGAACGGCAAGGCCGTCGAGTACGCGATCCGGATCGGTCTCGCGCTGAACTGCACCATCGCGGAGAGCTGCCGGTTCGCCCGGAAGAACTACTTCTACCCGGACGTGCCCAAGAACTTCCAGACCTCGCAGTACGACGAGCCCATCGCCTACGACGGCTGGATCGACGTCGAGCTCGAGGACGGCGCGGTGTTCCGCGTCGAGATCGAGCGCGCGCACATGGAGGAGGACGCCGGCAAGAACACCCACGTGGGTGGCACGTCCGGCCGCATCCACGGCGCCGAGTACTCGCTGGTCGACTACAACCGCGCGGGCATCCCGCTCGTGGAGATCGTCACGCGTCCGATCGAGGGCGCCGGTGAGCGGGCCCCCGAGGTCGCGCGCGCCTACGTGCAGACGCTCCGCGACATCTTCCGCACGCTGGACGTGTCCGAGGCCCGCATGGAGCGCGGCAACGTGCGCGCCGACGTGAACCTGTCGCTGCGCCCGAGCCCCGACGCGCCGCTGGGCACGCGCACCGAGACCAAGAACGTGAACTCGTTCCGCTCGATCGAGCGTGCCGTGCGCTACGAGGTGTCCCGTCAGGCCGGCGTGCTCGACGCGGGCCTCCCGGTCATCCAGGAGACGCGCCACTTCCACGAGACGGACGGCAGCACGTCGTCGGGCCGCGTGAAGTCGGACGCCGAGGACTATCGCTACTTCCCCGAGCCCGACCTGGTCCCCGTGGCGCCGAGCCGCGAGTGGGTCGAGGAGATCCGCGCCTCCCTGCCGGAGATGCCCGTCGCCCGGCGGCGTCGGCTGCAGGGCGAGTGGGGATACGCCGACGCAGAGATGCGCGACGTCGTCAACGCGGGCGCCATGGACCTGATCGAGGCGACGATTGCCGCGGGCACGAACGCCGCCGGCGCGCGCAAGTGGTGGATGGGCGAGCTGGCCCGCCGGGCCAAGCAGGACGAGATCGCGCTGGAGGACCTCACGGTCACGCCGGCGCAGGTCGCGCAGCTGCAGGACCTCGTCGAGTCCGGCCGCATCAACGACAAGATCGCCCGCCAGGTGCTCGACGGCGTGCTCGCCGGCGAGGGTGACCCGGAGGCGGTCGTCGTGGCCCGAGGCCTCGAGGTCGTGTCCGACGACGGTGCCCTGCTCACCGCGATCGACGAGGCGCTGGCGGCTCAGCCCGACATCGTCGAGAAGGTCCGCGGCGGCAACCAGGGTCCGGTCGGCGCGATCATCGGCGCGGTCATGAAGGCGACCAAGGGACAGGCTGACGCCAAGCGGGTCCGGGAGCTCGTGCTGGATCGGATCGGTCAGTGACCTGCCGGGCCGTGCTGCGGGGGGCTGTGAGGCCGGCCGCATGACCCGGGGGCCGCGCCTGCACGGCGAGATGATGCGGCTGCGTCCTGTCGAGGCGCGCGACGCGGAACGCCTGTGGGAGGCGGTCCAGGATCCGGAGGGGACCCGCCTGACGGGGACCACCGCCACCTTCACGCGCGACCAGATCGACGAGTGGGCGAGCACGGTCAGCGACCGGCCCGGCCGCTACGACTGGGCGATCTGCCCCGCGGCGGTCCGGGACGGCAAGCCCGTCAGCGACGAGATGATCGGCGAGATCGTGCTCAACGACCTCGACGAGCACGCCCGCTCGGCCAACCTGCGGCTCCAGCTCCTCCCGAACTACCGGGGCCGCGGGTACGGCCGGGAGGCCATCCTGGAGGTGCTGCGCTTCGCGTTCGACGGCGCCGACGGCGAGCCCGGTCCGGGCCTGCACCGGGTGAGCCTGGACGTGCTCAGCATCAACCCGAGGGCACAGGCGTTGTACGAGTCGCTCGGGTTCCGTGAGGAGGGCCGCCTGCGCGACGTCTACCGGGACGGTGAGACGTGGGCGGACGCGATCGTGATGAGCATCCTCGAGGACGAGTACCGGGCCACGCTGGGCTGAGCGCTGTCGAGGGCCGGACGAGGGGCTAGGCGCCCGGCCCGCCGGTGATGTAGGCCGTGAGCTGGTCGCGCTCGGCCTGCACCTCGGCGATCCGGTGCTTGACCACGTCCCCGATGCTCACGATCCCGGTCAGCCGGGCGTCGACGAGCACGGGGACGTGGCGCACGCGGTGCTCCGTCATGACCGGCATCAGCTCGTCGAGCGTGGCCTCGGGTCCGCAGGTGTGCACGGCGGCGGTCATGATCGCCTCGACGGTGCCGTCCAGGATGCCGTCGCCGTCGGAGTGCAGCCGACGCACGACGTCCCGCTCGCTGACGATGCCGTCGACGCGGACGCCGTCGTCGGACACGACGGCCGCGCCGATGCCGTGCTCGGCCAGGAGCGCCAGCAGGTCGCGCACGCTGCGGTCCCGGGAGATCGTGACCACCGAACCGCCCTTGCGCCGCAATGCTTCTGTCACTCGCATGTCGAGCACCTCCGTCGCGTGCACGCCAGGATCCGCGTCGTTGCGGGCTCCCTGGTACGACCGTACGGCACCCGCCAGGGTTGAGGTAGGGGGGCAGGGTCACCCTGTGGACGCCGGGTGTCCATCCCCGCGCACCGGAGGTAGCGTGCAGAGGCCGCCCGCCCCGCACAGTGCCCGGCCTCCCGCGCGGCCCGTCCAGCCATCGAAGGAGCTGAACCGTCATGAGCCGTCCCCTGCGCTCCCGGACCTCCACCCACGGCCGCAACATGGCCGGTGCCCGCGCGCTCTGGCGCGCCACGGGCATGGGCTCGGAGGACTTCGGGAAGCCGATCATCGCGATCGCGAACTCGTACACGCAGTTCGTGCCGGGGCACGTACACCTCAAGGACATGGGTGACCTCGTGGCCTCCGCGATCCGCGAGGCCGGCGGCGTCGCCAAGGAGTTCAACACGATCGCCGTCGACGACGGCATCGCGATGGGCCACGCCGGCATGCTCTACTCGCTGCCCAGCCGCGACCTGATCGCGGACTCCGTGGAGTACATGGTGCAGGCGCACACCGCCGACGCGCTGGTGTGCATCTCCAACTGCGACAAGATCACGCCCGGCATGCTGAACGCCGCGCTGCGGCTGAACATCCCGGTGATCTTCGTGTCCGGCGGCCCGATGGAGGCCGGCAAGGCGGTCGTGGCGAACGGCGTCGCGAAGACCCCGCTGAACCTGATCAACGCGATCAACTACTCGGCGGACGAGAACGTGGACGACGCCGCGCTCGGCCTGGTCGAGGAGAACGCGTGCCCCACGTGCGGCTCGTGCTCCGGCATGTTCACCGCCAACTCCATGAACTGCCTCACCGAGGCCCTCGGCCTGTCGCTGCCGGGCAACGGCTCGACGCTGGCCACGCACGCCGCCCGCAAGGAGCTGTTCCTGGAGGCCGGCCGCACCATCGTCGACCTGGCCCGCCGGTACTACGAGGACGAGGACGACACCGCCGCGCCGCGCGGCATCGCCACCAAGGCCGCGTTCGCCAACGCGATGGCGCTCGACGTGGCCATGGGCGGCTCCACCAACACCGTGCTGCACATCCTGGCCGCCGCGCAGGAAGCCGAGGTCGACTTCACGCTGGCCGACATCGAGGACATCAGCCGGCGCGTGCCGTGCCTGTCCAAGGTGGCGCCCAACCACCCGGACTACCACATGGAGGACGTGCACCGGGCGGGTGGCATCCCCGCCCTGCTGGGCGAGCTCGACCGGGGCGGCCTGCTCGACCACGACGTCACCTCGGTGCACACCCCCACGCTGCGCGCGTGGCTCGACGACTGGGACATCCGCGGCGGCAAGGCCACCGAGCGGGCGCTCGGCCTGTTCCACGCGGCCCCCGGCGGCGTGCGCACCACGCAGGCGTTCTCCACGAACAACCAGTGGGAGTCGCTCGACACGGACGGCGCGGGCGGCTGCATCCGCGACGTCGAGCACGCCTACACCGTCGAGGGCGGGCTCGCCGTGCTGCGCGGCAACCTCGCGGAGGACGGCGCCGTGTTCAAGACGGCGGGCGTCGACCCCGACGTCTTCCACTTCGTGGGCAAGGCGCTGGTCTGCGAGTCGCAGGACGACGCCGTCGAGAAGATCCTGACCAAGCAGGTCAAGCCCGGTCACGTCGTGGTCGTGCGCTACGAGGGTCCCGCCGGCGGCCCGGGCATGCAGGAGATGCTGTACCCGACGTCGTTCATCAAGGGACGCGGTCTGGGCAAGCAGGTCGCGCTGATCACGGACGGCCGGTTCTCCGGCGGGTCCAGCGGCATCTCCGTGGGGCACGTCTCCCCGGAGGCGGCCGCGGGCGGCACGATCGGCCTGATCGAGGACGGCGACGAGATCGAGATCGACGTCGACACCCGCATGATCCGGGTCAACGTGCCCGACGAGGTGCTCGCCGAGCGGCGCGCCAAGATGGAGTCGTCGGAGCGGCCCTGGCAGCCCGTCGCCCGTGACCGGTACGTGTCCCCGGCGCTCCAGGCCTACGCCGCGCTGGCGACGTCGGCCGACCGGGGCGCGGTGCGCGACGTCGCGCGGTTGCGGCGCGGCTGACACCGGCCGGGCCCGGCGTGCGTGCCGGGCCCGGCCGACCGCCTACCGGGGTGTCGGAGTCCCGTGCCATGGTGGTGTCCCGGCCGTTCGAGACGGTCCACCGACACAGGGAGCGATACATGAGTGACGCGATCACCGCCGGAGAGTTCACGGCGGGTGAGGGCGTGAGCGACTGGCGCGTGCTGGCGGGCGCCGCCGTGGTGCGCTACGCCACCGGGTCGTTCGCGACGGGGCTGCGGCTGGTCACGCGCATCGGCGTGCTCGCCGAGTCCGCGAACCATCACCCGGACGTCGACCTGCGGTACGGCAGCGTCACCGTGCGCACCTCGTCGCACGACATCGGCGGCCTGTCGCGGCGCGACCTCGCCCTGGCCCGCGAGATCTCGGCGGCGGCGCGCGAGCTCAGCATCGCCGCCGACCGCGGGGCCTGGACGGTGTCGGGAAATCAGGATGACGCCGGGCCGATCGCCGGGTAGCGTCTCGCGCTTGTGCGCTCGCTCCCCGTCCCGGCCAGGAACCCTTACTGGCGGTTCCTCGTGGCCGGGTTCCGGGGGCAGTCCGCGTACCCGCTGGCGACGCTCGCGGGGCTGACGGCCAACGCGACGTTCGGCCTGCTCAAGGGCGGGATCATGGGCGCGGCGGTCGACAGCTCCGGCGGTGAGCTGGCCGGCTACTCCGCGGCCACCATGGCCGCGTTCGTCTGGCTGGGGCAGGGCATGCTCGGCTCGGTCAACTTCTGGGGCGGCAGCGACCTGCAGGCCAGGATCCGGTCGGGCGACGTCGCCGTCGACTTCCTCCGGCCCGTCAGCGTGCAGGCCGCGAACGTCCTGACCGACATCGGCAAGGGGCTGTTCGCGCTGCTGCCGCGCGGCCTGCCCAGCGTCGCCATCGGCGTTCTCGTGTCGGGGATGGCGCTGCCCCCGGACGCCGCCGCCTCCGTGCTCGGGCTGCTCAGCCTGCTGATCGGCATCGCCATCTCGCACGCGACTGTCTACGTCGTGGCGACGACGGGCTTCTGGCTGGTCGAGACCCGTGGCGTCAGCGTGCTCTACATGTCGCTCTCCGGGTTCCTCGCCGGGCTGTACACGCCGATCTACCTCTACCCCGACTGGCTGCTGACCCTCGCGCTGGCCACGCCGTTCCCGTCGATGATGCAGCTCCCGATCGACGTGCTGTCCGGCCGGGTCACCGGGTGGGATGCCGGGCAGCACATCGGCGTGCAGCTCGGCTGGCTCGCGGCGGTCCTCGTCGCGGGGTACCTGGCCACGCGCGCGGGACGCCGCAGGCTGGAGGTGCAGGGTGGCTGAGCCGAGGGTGCGTCACCTGCGCGCCTACCGGGCGGTCCTCGCCAGCCGCGCCCGCTCGCAGGCGAGCCACCGCGCGAGCTTCCGCATGGACCTGGTCGGGGCGCTGCTGGTCGGTGTCATCGAGTTCACCGAGGTCTGGGTGCTGTACACGGCCGCCGACCAGATCGGCGGGTTCTCGCTCGCCCAGGTGCTGCTCGTGTTCGGCCTGGCCGACCTCGCCTTCTGCCTGGCCGACCTGGTGGCCGGGCACTGCGACAGACTGCCGACCTACGTGCGTGCGGGCACGCTCGACGTCTTCTTCCTGCGGCCGCAGCCCGTGCTGGCCCAGCTCGTGACGAGCGACCTCAGCCTGCGCCGGCTGGCCCGCAGCCTCGTGGGCGCGTCCGCGCTCGTGGTGGGCCTGGTGCTCAACGACATCGACTGGGGCCCGGCCGCCGTCGGCCTGCTGGTGCTGGCCCTGGTCTGCGGGTTCGTCATCTTCACGGCCCAGTTCGTCACGGCGGCGGGCCTGCAGTTCTTCCTGATCAATGGCGCCGAGATGACCAACGCGTTCGTCTACGGCGGCCGGTACGCGGCCACCCAGCCCGCGACCGTCTGGCCCCGCGCCCTGCTGGTGCTCTTCGGCACCGTCTTCCCCGTGGCCTTCGCGGCGTACCTGCCGGTCACCACCCTGCTGGGGGTGCCCGGCGTCGCCGGGCTGCCCGCCTGGCTGGGCTGGTGCGCGCCGGTCGCCGCGCTCTGGTCCGTGGTCGTGGCCGGGCTGTGCTGGCGCTGGGGACTACGTCACTACCGAGGAGCGGGTGGATGAACGTCATCGAGACCGAGGCGCTGACCCGGGTGTTCACGGGGCGGCCCCAGCGGGGCGACCGGCTGCGCCGGACCCGGCACGTCGCCGTCGACCGGCTCGACCTGACCGTCGGGGCCGGGGAGTCCGTGGGCTACATCGGCGCGAACGGCGCCGGGAAGTCGACCACCATCAAGATGCTCGTCGGCATCCTCGTACCGACCAGCGGACGGGTGACGACGGTGGGCCTGCACCCGCTCAAGCAGCGCCGCGCGCTCGCCCGCCGGGTCGGCGTGGTGTTCGGGCAGCGTTCGCAGCTCTGGTGGGACCTGCCCGTGCACGAGTCGTTCTCGATCCTCGCGGCGATCCACTCGCTGTCCGCCGACGAGGAGCGCACCCGCACCGCCGAGCTGGTCGACATGCTGGAGATGGGCGCGTTCCTCGGCACCCCGGTGCGCCAGCTCTCGCTGGGGCAGCGGATGCGGGCCGAGGTGGCGGCCGCCCTGCTGCACCGGCCGGAGCTGCTGATCCTCGACGAGCCCACCATCGGCCTGGACGTGCTCTCCAAGCAGCGGCTGCGCGAGTTCCTCGTGACGCAGCGGCGTGAGCACGGCACCACGCTGCTGCTGACCACGCACGACATGGGCGACGTCGAGCGGCTGTGCGACCGGATCCTCGTCGTGGACCGCGGGCGCCTCGCGTTCGACGGCACGCTCGGCGGCCTGGCCCGCACGGTCGGTGCGCGCCGTGAGCTCGTGGTGGACCTCGCGGCGGCGAGCCCCGACCTGGTGGACGTGGCGGGCACGGAGCACGTGCGCAGCGAGTCGGGCGGCCTGCGCCAGCGTCTCGCGTTCGACCCGCAGCGCACGACGGCGGCGCGCGTGCTCGCCGCGGTCTCCGAGCGGGTGGAGGTGCTGGACCTGTCCGTCGAGGAGCCCGACATCGAGGACGTGGTCCGCGAGATCTACCGGGCGACGCGGGCCTGAACTGCCCTCAGCCGTACAGGGCCTGGACGTCCAGCTCGATCGGGAACGGCAGGTCCACCTTGAGCGTGTCGCGGAAGATGCCGACCGGGACGTAGGTCTTGGTCAGGGTGTCGAGCTCGTAGACATGGACCGTCGTGACGGAGTCGACGTCCTCGACGCGCCAGAAGTGGGCGATACCGGCCTCGGCGTACTTGTGCGGCTTCACGGCGCTGTCGCGGTGCCGGGACTCGGGTGAGACCACCTCGATCGCGAGCACGACGTCCTCGGCCTCGTACCAGGTGGCGTTGCGGTCGATCGTGGCCGTCGACGCGATGACGTCGGGCTCCGGCCGGTTGTACCTGTCCAGACGAACGGTCATCTCGCTGTTGATCTCGATCCCCTCGGGCGCTTGCGCGGCGAGGGTGCCGTGGAGGGCGTGGATAACACGCCGGTGCCAGCTGCGTTGCGGGGACATCATGAAGACGAGGGCTCCGTCGATCAGCTCGGTGTGGCGGGGAGCGTCCGGCAGATTGTCCAGGTCCTCGGCGAGCCAGCCCTCCGGGCGCGGGGGGCGCATCCAGTCGGGGAGCTCAGCCATGGCACCACGGTAGCAACGCGCACATGTCGTGTCATGACTGGCCGCGGCCGCTGTCGATCCCATGTCTAGACGTTAATACATCTAGCCCACCCGTGCGCACGGAGGACCGCTAGCCTGTGCCGCGTGCTTCCCGAACCGGCCGTCGCGCCGCCCACGGCCACCGCCCGAGCCGTCCGCTCCTCCTCGACGGCCCGCGCCGACGCGCCCGCGGTGCCGCCGCACCCCGCTCCACGTCCCGTCGCCCGCATCGCCGGCGTCGCCGTGCACCTGCCTGAGGAGACCCGCGACGTGGCCACCGCCGAGCGGGAGCTGCACCGCAGGAACCCGGCCGTCGCGCCGCGCGTGCCGATGGTGTCGCGCCTGACGGGTGTGCGCACCGTCCACGTGGCCGACGACGACCAGCAGGCCTCGGACCTCGCCGCGGCTGCCGCCCGCGACGTGCTGGACCGGGCGGGGCTGGGCCCGGCCGACGTCGACCTGCTGATCTTCGCGTCCGCGACGCAGGACATGATCGAACCCGCCACGAGCCACATCGTCGCTGCGAAGCTCGGGGTGCGCGCCCCGGTGATGGACGTCAAGAACGCCTGCAACTCCGTGCTCAACGGCATCGAGGTGGCCGAGGCGCTGATCGGCACCGGCCGCTACCGGCGCGTGCTCGTGGCGAGCGGTGAGATGCCCTCGCGCGGCGTCCGCTGGGACGTGCCGGACCGGCGCACCTACGCGATGTCCGCCCCCGGCTACACGATGTCCGACGCCGGGGCCGCCGTCCTCGTCGAGGCGACCGGGACCGGCAGCCTGGAGGACGAGCTCGCTGCGGAGCTGGCCGGTCTCGCGGAGCACGCCGGGCCGCCGTCGGGCATCCTGGGGTCCGTGTTCGCCGCGGAGTCGCAGCACTGGGACGTCGGCATGCTGCCCGCGGGCGGCACGGTGAACCCGCGCGACCCGGAGCGGAGCTACTTCGAGATCGACGGCTCCCGCCTGCGGGAGGCGTTCCTGGCGATCGGGCCAGGCCCGGTCAGCGAGGCCCTGGACCGGGCGGGCGTGACCATGGACGACGTGGCGCTCGTCGCGGTGCACCAGGTCGCGGTCGGCTATCTTGCGGACGTCCACCGTGCGCTCGGCGTGCCCGCCGACCGCACGGTCGTCACGGTGGCCGACCACGGCAACATCGCCTCGGCCACCCTGCCGCTGCAGCTCGTCACCGCCCTGGAGTCCGGCCGGCTGCACCGCGGTGACGTCGTGCTGCTGCTCGGTCTGGCCGGCGGCATCAGCATGGGCGCGATGGTGGTGCGCTGGTGACCCCGGCACCCGGCGCGGACCGGCCGCGGCTCGCCGTCGTCGTCCCCGCGCTGAACGAGGCGCACGAGCACGGCATCCTGCGCACGCTGGAGGCGCTGCACGCGCAGGAGGACGACGACTTCGACCTCGTGGTGGTGGACAACGGGTCCACCGACGGCACCGCCGACGTCGCGCGCAAGGCCGCCGCCGAGTGGGGGCGGCTGCGCTGGCGCGTGGTCGACGAGCCCGAGAAGGGGACCGGTGCCGCGGCCGACACCGGCATGCGGGCCGCCATCGCGCTGGGGGCCGAGCTGCTGGCCCGCACCGATGCGGACTGCCTGCCGCCGCCGGGCTGGACCCGCGCGGTCCGCGAAGCCTTCGCGGGTGGTGACGAGCTCGTCGCCGGGCGGCTCGTGCCGCGCACCGACGACCTGCCGGTCTCGCGGTTCCAGCAGGGCGTGCTGTCGTTCGCGCTGTGGGCGTCGAGCACGTTCGGCAAGGTCCGCCCGGGCAACCAGGACGACGGCTACCTCGGCCCGTACGTGATGACGCCAGGCTGCAACATGGCGATCACGGCGTCGCTGTACGAGCGCGCCGGGGGGTTCCCGCGCACCCGGATCGAGGACGTGCACGAGGACCGTGCCCTGGTCAACGCCGTCCGCCGGCTGACCACGCGGTACGCCGAGCACCGCGAGGTCTGGGTGCGGGCGTCGACCCGGCGCGTGCACGCGTGGGGGCTGGTCCGCACCCTCGGCTGGTACGCCGACCACCGCTACCGGCCCGACGTGGTGGACATCCGATGACGGCCCACCTCACGCACGCCGCCGGGACGAGTGTGCTGGGTGCGACCAGGCGCCGGCGTGGTGAACCGCCCGAGGCGCACTGGGAGGAACTCGTCCAGCGGGCCGCGCACCCGCTCGCCTACCCCGCGATCCGGTCGGCACGGCACCGTCCGGTCGTGCGGGTGCCGCGCATCGGGGTGATCGTGAGCGACGCCGCCCTGGCCCGGGAGGTGCTGCTCGACCTGGACCACTTCTCGAAGGTGGGCCCCGGGGCGCCGTCGGACCTGTGGACGCCCGTGCTCGGGCCGTCCGTGCTGCTCAACATGGAGGGGGCCGAGCACGCCGCGCTGCGGCGCACGCTCGGGCCGCTGTTCTCGCCGCGCGCGGTGCGGCAGCTCGTGTCCGGCACCGGGGACGACGGCGAGAACCGTTCAGGCGTGCTGCCGGACCTGACGCGCCGGCTCGCCGCGGGGGAGGGCGTGGACCTGGCCGCCGTCGTGACGGCCCAGGCGGGAGCCGTGATCTGCGGGATGGTGGGCCTGCCGCCGACGGACGACGCGGTGCGCTCCGCGATGGTCGCGGCCCGGACGATCACCGGCATGGTGCGCCTGCACCGGCACGGGCTCACGCGGGCCCAGGTGGCCCGGGCGCGCGCGGTGCTCGACCGGCTGACCGCACCCGCGCGCGCCGCCTACCGTGCGGGCGACCCGGCGACCGTGCCCGGGCGCATGCGCGACCTGGGCCTCTCCGAGCGTGAGGCCATGGGCGCCGTCGGGGCCTTCGTGCTGACCGGGACCGAGACCGTCCAGTCGTTCGTGCCCCGCCTCCTGGCGATCGCGCACGACACCGGCTGGACCGGCCGCCTGCTGGGCGGCGACGCGGAGCTGCGCCGTCGGGCCGTCGAGGAGGGGCTGCGGGTCACGGTGCCGACCCCGGCGATGCTGCGGTCGGTGCGGGCCGCGACGTCCGTGGCGGACGTGCCGGTCGCCGCGGGGGAGCGCGTGGTGATCGCCACCGTCAACTGCTGCCGGGCGGCCGGCGGTTTCGACCCCGGCCGCCCGGTCGACCCCGCGGTGCGGCACCTCTGGTTCGGGGCCGGGCCGCACTTCTGCCTCGGCATGCCGCTGGCGACGGCGCAGGTGGACGCGGTCCTGGACGCGCTCGCGGCCGCCGCGACGGACGGCCTCGTCCCCGTCGTGGGACGGCGCCGGGCCGAGCGCGGCGTGCTGGTCCCGGCCTACCGGTCGCTGGAGCTGCGGCTGGCGCAGGACGCCGCATGACCCACTTCCTCGACGCCCTGGACACCCTGGCCCGCCGGACGCCCGACGTCGTCGCGCTGCGCTGGTTCGGCGGTCGTGACGGCGCTCGCGTGCGCGAGGAGGTCACGTTCGGCGACCTCGCGGACCGTGTCGAGCGCACCGCGTCCGGGCTGCGGGCGCTGGGCATGACTTCTGGCGACCGGGTGCTGTTCAGCATCCGGCCCCGGCCCGAGGGCGTGGTCCTGTGCCTCGCCGTCCTGCGCGCGGGCGGCGCCGTCGTCTTCGTGGACCCCGGCTCGACGCCGGAGCTGTTCGCCGCCCGGATCGCGGCGGCGAGGCCGCGGTGGGCGGCGACGGAGTCGCTGCTGTACGCGGTGTCGTCGGGGGCGCTGCGCCCGGTCGCGCGCTCGCGCGGCCTGCTGCTCCCGGACTACGGCCGCCTGCCGGTACGGCACCTCTACGCGGGGCCGTGGCTTCCCGGCGTCCCGCGCGGTGCCCGGCGGGTGGCACGGCTCGGGCGCACGACGCCGGCCCCCGCGGCGCGGCCCGGCAGCGGGAGCGACCTCGATGCCGTGGCGCTCGTGGTGTTCACGTCCGGCACGACGTCGGACCCGAAGGCCGTGGTGCACACCGCGCGCACGCTCGGCGGGATGCTCGGGCTGTTCGCGCAGGTGGGTGACCTGCGACCGGGGCAGCGGGCGCACACCGACCAGATGTTCCTCGGCCTGCCGGCGCTGCTGGCGGGCGGCACGTGGGAGATCCCGGCGCGGGCGCCCAAGGACGCGCCCGAGGCGTTCGCGCGCGGGGTCGCGGGTGCGGACTCGTCGTTCCTGGTGCCCGCGGACGTGACCGCGTTGCTCGACGTCCTGGAGGGGCGGTCGACGGGTACGGCCGCCGTGGGCCCGGCCGTGCTGGCCGTGGGCGCCGCGCCCGTCACGGTGGCGCTGCTCGAACGGGCTCGCCGGGTGCTGCCGGGCACGCGCTGGCTCGCGGTCTACGGTGCCACCGAGATCCTGCCCGCCGCGGTGACCGACGCCGACGAGAAGATCGCGGCGGCGGCGTCCGGGGACCTGGTCGGCCGGCCGCTCGACGGCATCGGGGTGCGGATCGACACGACCGTCGTCGACGCGGCGGGCGACGGCGATGCGGCGGGGGACGGTGATGCGGTGGGGGAGCTCGTCCTGACGGGCCCGTCCCTCATGGCCGGCTACCTGTCGGACGTCGACGCCGGACGCCCGCCCGCGACCGAGCACCGCACCGGCGACCTGGCCTACCAGGACGCGAGGGGCCGGATCGTGCTCGTGGGGCGCAACCGCGACATGATCATCCGGGGCACCGTGAACATCTACCCCGGCCTGTTCGAGCCCCGCCTGCGGGAGCTGCCGGGCGTGGCGGACGCCGTGCTGGTCGGTGTCCCCGTGCCGGACGGCGACGAGCGGGTGGTGCTCGTGGTGACCGCCGAGGACGTCCCGGCGGGTGCGCACTGGCCCGGCGCGCGCACGGATACCGCGCTGACCAGGGCGGTCACGGCACGCCTGGGGGACGTGCTGGACCACGGCGCGCTGCCCGACCTGGTGGTGGAGGTGGCCCGGGTGCCGCTCGCCGGGCGGTCCCGGAAGCCTGACCGTCGGTTGCTGGTCAACTGGGTGTCATCCCTGGCGGGTACAGTGCGCGCATGAAGGTGGCTGTGACCGGTTCGTCAGGATTTGTCGGGGGCGCTGTCGTCCGGGACCTCGCGGCGCACGGGCACGAGGTCGTCGCGTTCTCGCGGCGTGTGCCGCGTCTGCCCGAGGAGCTCCTCCTTCAGGTCTCCCACCAGTTCTGGGACCTGCGTGACGGCCCCTTGGCCAAGGAGGACCGGCCCGAGCACGTCGACGCCGTGGTGCACTGCGGGGCCGCCGTCGGCGACGGCGGGAGCCACGCGCGCGCCTGGGTGGTGAACGTCGAGGGCACGCGCGCCGTGCGCGAGACGTTCCCCGAGGCGCGCTTCGTGCACGTCTCCTCCGGCAGCGTGTACGACCCCCGCACGCCGAGCGTGGCCGCGACCGAGGCGGAGGCGCCCGTGCGCGGCTACATGAACGCGTACGGCTCCACCAAGGCCGCGGCCGAGCGGTACCTGGCGGCCGACGCCGCGCGTGAGGACCGCGGGCCCGTCGTCGTGCTGCGGCCGCACGCGGTCTACGGGCCGGGTGACACGACGCTGCTGCCGCGCCTCGAGTCCGCGGCGGTCGGCGCCTGGCTGCCGTTGCCCGGCGGCGGCAAGGTGCGTCAGCACCTCACGCACGTCGACACGCTGGCCCGTGCCGTGCGGGCGGCCCTGGACGCCGACGTCGAGCCGGAGGTCGCGGCCGGCCGGCCGCTGGTGGCGAACGTGGCCGACGCGCGGCCGGTGGACCTGGACGAGACCATCGAGCTGCTCATGTTCGCCCGGTTCCGGCCGGTGCAGGTCGTGGGCATCCCGATCCGGCTGGCGCGGATGCTGGCCTGGGCGGGGGAGCGGGTCGCCCGGTGGACCGGGCGGGAGCCGCGGCTGTCCCGGTACGCGATCAGCCACCTCGCGATGGAGCGCACCTACGACCTCACGGTGCTGCGGGAGCGTCTGGGCGTGGACCCGGCGCCGACGTCGCTGCACGGTGCGATGCGGTGGTGAGCCGCACCGGTGGGTCGCGCCCGCGGGGACGGGTGGAACCGCCGCCCGTCTCGGATCGTGGGACCTTTGGCCCGCTGGATGACACCGGCCCGGATTCGGCGTAACGTGCTGCGCGTGCAGACGATCATTCTCGTAGTACTTCCTGAGCGCGCGGCCTAGGCCCAGCACAGGCATCGTCCGCGCGCTCACCCTGGCAGTCCTTCTCATCAGAGGACCCGGGGTTTTTTTGTTGTCACGAACGCTCGCTTTCGCCCCAGGACGGGGCGCGACGGCAGGAGAACCGCATGACCGGCACACCGACACCCGCACAGATCGCCGCGCGCGCCGAGGCGCGTGACCAGGTGCGTACCGAGCTTCGGTCCCGCGTAGGCGGCAAGGCCGAGGTCGAGGCCCCCGCACCGCGCGTCGGGCCGGAGGAGGTGACGGGGGCGCAGTCGATCGTCCGCTCCCTCGAGGAGGTCGGTGCGGACGTCGTGTTCGGCATCCCCGGCGGCGCGATCCTGCCCACCTACGACCCGCTGATGGACTCCGCCAAGCTGCGGCACATCCTGGTGCGGCACGAGCAGGGCGGCGGCCATGCGGCCTCCGGCTACGCCCACGCGACGGGCCGGGTCGGCGTCACCATGGCGACGTCGGGCCCCGGTGCCACCAACCTGGTGACGCCCATCGCGGACGCGAACATGGACTCGATCCCGATGGTGGCCATCACCGGCCAGGTCGCGAGCGCCGCGATCGGCACGGACGCGTTCCAGGAGGCGGACATCGTCGGCATCACGATGCCGATCACCAAGCACTCCTACCTGGTCACGGACCCGGCGGAGATCCCGCGCACCATCGCGGAGGCGTTCCACATCGCCTCCACCGGGCGGCCGGGGCCGGTGCTGGTGGACATCGCGAAGTCGGCGATGCAGTCGCGCACCACGTTCTCGTGGCCGCAGGAGCTGAACCTGCCGGGCTACCACCCCGTGACCAAGCCGCACTCGAAGCAGATCCGCGAGGCCGCGAAGCTGCTGGCCACGGCCCGCCGACCCGTCCTGTACGTGGGCGGCGGCGTGATCCGGGCGGGCGCGTCCGAGCTGCTGCGCCAGCTCGTGGACCTGTCCGGTGCGCCCGTCGTGACCACGCTGATGGCCCGCGGCGCCGTGCCGGACAGCCACCCGCAGCACCTGGGCATGCCCGGCATGCACGGCACGGTGCCCGCGGTGGCGGCGCTGCAGAAGGCGGACCTCGTGTTCGCGCTCGGTGCCCGGTTCGACGACCGCGTCACGGGCAAGCTGTCGAGCTTCGCGCCGCTGGCCACCGTGGTGCACGCGGACATCGACCCCGCCGAGATCGGCAAGAACCGCGAGGCGGACGTGCCGATCGTGGGGGACCTGCGCGAGGTCATCGGTGACCTGCTGCCCGAGCTGGCGCGGGAGCACGAGGAGCACGGCCGCCCCGACGTCGAGGGCTGGTGGCGTCAGCTCGACGAGTGGCGTCGCACCTACCCGCGCGGCTACAGCGAGACGGCGGACGGCCTGCTGTCGCCGCAGCACGTGATCCAGCGCCTCGGTGAGCTGACCGGGCCGGACGCCATCTACGTGGCCGGCGTAGGCCAGCACCAGATGTGGGCGGCGCAGTTCATCAGCTACGAGCACCCCAACACCTGGATCAACTCCGGCGGCCTCGGCACGATGGGCTACTCCATCCCCGCCGCGATGGGCGCCAAGGTGGGCCAGCCCGACCGGACGGTGTGGGCGGTGGACGGTGACGGCTGCTTCCAGATGACCAACCAGGAGCTCGCCACCTGCACGATCAACGACATCCCGATCAAGGTGGCGCTGATCAACAACAGCTCGCTGGGCATGGTGCGGCAGTGGCAGACGCTGTTCTACGAGTCGCGCTACTCCAACACCGACCTGCACACGGGGCACGGCACCATGCGCGTGCCGGACTTCGTGAAGCTCGCCGACGCGTACGGCTGCGAGGGCATCCGCGTGGAGCACGCCTCCGACGTCGACGCCGCGATCAAGCGCGCCAACGAGATCGACGACCGGCCCGTGGTCGTGGACTTCACCGTCTCGCGTGACGCGATGGTGTGGCCCATGGTCGCCGCCGGCGTCAGCAACGACGACATCCAGTACGCACGCGGCATCTCGCCGGCGTGGGAGCGAGAGGACTGACCCCCATGTCGAGGCACACCCTGTCCGTGCTCGTGGAGAACAAGCCCGGCGTGCTCACGCGCGTCGCCGGACTGTTCGCCCGTCGCGCGTTCAACATCCACTCCCTGGCCGTCGGCCCCACGGAGCACGAGGAGATCTCGCGCATCACCGTGGTGGTCGACGTCGAGGAACACCCCCTGGAACAGGTCACGAAGCAGCTCAACAAGCTCGTCCACGTGATCAAGATCGTCGAGCTCGAACCCGAGTCGTCCGTGCACCGCGAGCTCCTGCTCGTCAAGGTGCGGGCAGACGCCGCCACCCGAACCGGGGTGCTGGAAGTCGTCGAGATGTTCCGGGCGCGCGTCGTCGACGTCGTGCCGGAGGCCGTGGTCATCGAGGCCACGGGTCCGGCGGCGAAGCTCGACGCCCTGCTCGCGGCGCTGGAACCGTACGGTGTCCGTGAGATCGTCAAGTCAGGGACCCTGGCCATCGGCCGGGGCGCCCGGTCCATCACCGACCGCGCGCTCGAGCGCGCGGTGCGATCCGCCTGACCTTTACCGAGATACACACCGAGGAGCAAGTACCGTGGCTGAGCTGTTCTACGACGATGACGCCGACCTGTCGATCATCCAGCAGAAGAAGGTTGCGGTGATCGGCTACGGCAGCCAGGGTCACGCGCACGCCCTGAACCTGCGTGACTCCGGCGTGCAGGTCACCGTGGGCCTGCGCGAGGGCTCGTCGTCCCGTGAGAAGGCCGAGAACGAGGGTCTGGCCGTGGCGACCGTGCCGGACGCCGTGCGTGACGCCGACGTGGTGGTCATCCTCGCGCCGGACCAGGTGCAGCGGCACCTGTACGCCGAGGACATCGCGCCGAACCTCAAGGAGGGTGCCGCGCTCGTGTTCGGGCACGGCTTCAACATCCGGTACGGCTACATCAAGCCCGAGGCCGGCCACGACGTGCTCATGGTCGCCCCCAAGGGCCCGGGCCACATCGTGCGCCGCGAGTTCGCCGACGGCCGTGGCGTGCCTGTGATCGTCGCGGTGGAGCAGGACGCGTCCGGCGAGGCCTGGGGCCTGGCGCTCTCGTACGCCAAGGGCATCGGCGGCCTGCGTGCCGGCGGTATCAAGACGACGTTCACCGAGGAGACCGAGACCGACCTGTTCGGCGAGCAGGCCGTGCTGTGCGGTGGTGCCTCGCAGCTGGTGCAGTACGGGTTCGAGACGCTGACCGAGGCCGGCTACCAGCCGGAGGTCGCGTACTTCGAGGTGCTGCACGAGCTCAAGCTGATCGTCGACCTCATGATCGAGGGCGGCATCGCCAAGCAGCGTTGGTCGGTCTCGGACACTGCCGAGTACGGCGACTACGTCTCCGGCCCGCGCGTCATCGACCCGCGCGTCAAGGAGAACATGAAGGCCGTGCTGGCCGACATCCAGGACGGCACGTTCGCCGCGCGCTTCATCGCGGACCAGGACGCGGGCGCCCCGGAGTTCAAGGAGCTGCGCGCCAAGGGCGAGCAGCACCCGATCGAGGCCACGGGCCGCGAGCTGCGCAAGATGTTCTCGTGGATCAAGCCGGCCGACTCCGACTACGTCGAGGGCAGCGCGGCGCGCTGACCCCGCGCCCGCCGGCAGAACACGGCGCCCCCCACGCACCAGCTGGAGCGTGGGAGGCGCCGTTGTTCTGCGGGCCGGGACCGCCGATCACCCGGCGGCGGCACCGAGGTGGGTCAGCCCTGCAGGGAGTCGACCCAGTCCTGGTTGTCGGCGAGCCAGGCCTCGACGCCGGCGGCCGGGTCGCCCTCGTGCTCGTTGACGACCAGGTCCTCCAGGCTGCCGTACTGCTCGTCGGTCAGCTTCGCGTTCGCCATCATCTCGGCGACCTCGGGGAACTCCTCGCTGAAACCGGCGGTGGCGAGCTCGTGCAGGCCCTCCGCCTCGCCGAGGGCGCCCTTCGGGTCCTCGAGGTCGCGGACCGGGAACGTGTTGTTCGCCCAGAAGGGGCGCCACAGCGTGACGACGATGTCCTCCTGCGCCTGCACGGCCTCGTCGAGGGCGTTCAGCATGGCGGGGGTCGAGGAGGTCTGCAGCTCCCAGCCGTCCTCGTCCAGGCCGTACTGCGGGATGACCTGCTCCTGGGTGGCCTTGGTCAGGCCGGCGCCCGCCTCGATGCCGACGATCTTGCCGTCGTAGTCGGCGCTCCTGCCCACGAGGTCCTCGATGGACCGCAGCTCGGAGTACTCGGGCACGGCGATGGTCAGCTTGGCGTTGTCGTAGTAGGCGCCGAGGTCCTCGATGTCGTCGCCGTACTCGTCCATGTAGGCGGCGTGCGTGACCTCGGGCCACGCGGACGGATAGACGTCGATGTCGCCCTCGGCGAGACCGGTGTACAACGGCGCGGCGTCGTTGA
The DNA here is from genome assembly GCF_044456525.1 of Promicromonospora sp. NPDC050880. Lineage (NCBI taxonomy): Bacteria > Bacillati > Actinomycetota > Actinomycetes > Micrococcales > Promicromonosporaceae > Promicromonospora > Promicromonospora sp. NPDC050880. The sequence goes on along the minus strand of NZ_JBITFV010000001.1, from coordinate 827,195 downwards.
TCTCCTGGATCTCCACCGTGTAGCCGTCCTCCTCGAGGACGTTCTTCCACAGGTAGGCCGTGCTGAGGCCGTCGGTCCACGAGGGGATGATGCCCAGCGTGATCGTCTGGTCGCCTCCGCTCTCGCCGCTGCCCTCGCCCGAGCTGCAGGCCGCGAGGCTCAGGCCGAGGCCGAGCGCCGTCGTGGCTGCTCCGATCCGCTTGCCGGTGGTGCCGATCATCGGTTTCCTTCCGTTTCGTATATCTGGGGTTCGTTACGAACTGTCACGTGAGGTGTGTTGACGTGATGGGTTGACGTGGTGTGGTGCGCCGAGCGGCTCAGGCCGTCCGCGCCGCCGTCCCGGCGGGGGTGCGGGTGAACCGGTCGCGCAGCTCGCGGAGCCGGCCGCGTCCGGGCCGGCCGGAGCCGATCGAACCGGTCAGCCGGTCGAGGAAGATCGCCAGGATGACCACGGAGATCCCGGCGTCGAAGCCACGGGCGAGGTTGAGGGTCGAGATCGCACCGACCACCTCGTTGCCCAGGCCGCCGCCGCCCACGAGGCCGGCGATCACGGCCATCGAGAGCGCCAGCATGATCACCTGGTTGACGCCGGCCATCACGGTCGGCAGGGCCAGGGGGAGCTGGATGTCCTTGAGGATCTGGCGCGGGCCCGCGCCGAACGCCTGCCCCGCCTCGACGACCTCGCCGTCGACCTGGCGGATGCCGAGCTCCGTGAGCCGCACGGCCGGGGGCAGGGCGAAGATCACCGTGGCGACCAGCGCGCCGGCCACGCCGATGCTGAACAGCTTGAGCACCGGCAGCAGCCAGACCATGCCGGGCATGGTCTGCATGAAGTCCATGACGGGCTTGGTGATGCGGCTGACGACGGGCGAGCGCGCCGCCAGGATGCCCAGCGGGATGCCCAGGATCAGCGCCACGACGGTCGCCACCACCACCAGGGCGAGGGTCTCGATGGCCGGTTCCCACATGTCCATCCCGATGATCAGGACCAGGCCGATCAGGGTGCCCACCCCGAGCTTCCAGTTGCGCACGAGCCAGCCGAGCAGCGCGAGCACGATCACGAGGACCAGGGGGTCCACGGCGAGGAGCGGGTCCGCGATCCCGTTGATGGCGCCCGTGATGAGGTCGCCGATCACGTCGAAGAGCGCGTCGAACGTCTGCTTGAACCAGGTGAAGCCGGTCTCGAGCCAGCTGCCGATCGGGATCGGCGGCACGATCGTCTGGGGAGCCGCGATCTCAGTCAAGGACGGCCTCCTTCGTGTGGTGGTGGTCGGGGTCCGGCGCGCCGGCGGCACCGGCCGCGCCGTCGCCCGGCGCGTCGGTCTCGGTGTGCGCGGCGAGCGCCGACAGCAGCGTGATGCGCGGGACGACGCCGCTGAGCCGGCCGGCGTCGTCCACCACCGCGATGGCGGGGGTCTCGGCGGCCGGGCCGAACAGGTCGGCGAGCGAGGTGTCGGGGGACACGCGGGCCACCTCGGGGACGGGCCTGAGCAGGCCGTCGAGGTTCTTCTGCTCCAGGTGCCGGCCGACCTCGTCCTCGGTGACATAGCCCTTGAGGGTGCGGTCACGTCCGGTGACGAACATCGCCGGGATCTGGTGCTCGCGCATCAGCTTGTGCGCGGCGCGCGGACCCTGCTCGGCCCCGAGCACGGCGGCGGGGGGCTCCATGACGGACGAGGCGGTCAGGACCCGGGTGCGGTCGACGTCCGCGACGAACTGGGCGACGTAGTCGTTGGCCGGGTCGGTGAGGATCTCCTCGGCGGTGCCGACCTGGACGATCCGCCCGTTGCGCATCATGGCGATCCGGTCACCGATCCGCATGGCCTCGTTGAGGTCGTGCGTGATGAACAGGATGGTCTTGCCGAGCTTCTGCTGCAGCTCGATGAGCTGGTCCTGCATGTCCCGCCGGATCAGCGGGTCCAGGGCGCTGAACGCCTCATCCATCAGCAGGATGTCCGTGTCGGCCGCCAGCGCGCGGGCCAGGCCCACACGCTGCTGCATGCCGCCGGACAGCTCGCTGGGCAGGTGCTCGTCCCAGCCGCTCAGCCCGCACAGCTCCAGGGCCTCGTGGGCCCGTGCGCGGCGCTCCTCCTTGCCGACGCCCTGGGTCTCCAGGCCGTAGGCGGCGTTGTCGACCACGCTGCGGTGGGGGAACAGCGCGAAGTGCTGGAAGACCATGCTGATGCGCTGACGGCGCAGGCGGCGCAGGTCCTTGCCGGTGGCGGCGGTGATGTTCTCGCCGTAGAGCTCCACGTGCCCGGCGGTCGGTGGGTGGAGCCCGTTGATCATGCGGATCAGCGTCGACTTGCCGGACCCGGACAGGCCCATGACGACGAAGATCTCGCCTTCTTCCACGGTGAACGACGCGTCGATGACCGCTGGTGTCAGGCCGGCGGCCTTCAGGTCGGTGGCGTCGGCTCCGGCCTGGAGGCGCTTGACGCCCTCGCGGCCCTTGCGGCCGAACACCTTGTACAGGTGATGTGCCTCGATTGCTGGCACAGAGCCCCCTCGTCTTGGCAGTTGTCTCGGTCTCATCTGGGCAGGAACTGGTTACGAAAAGTCTCGAAAAGGAACGTCGGTGCGACGTGAACCGCCGTTCACCAGACCATGACCGGTCCTGTACATGCAAACTCGCTTAGTGTTCGTTACCGGATCGTTCAGCGTTCGTAACGTGGGCCGAACCTCGTGGCGGACGGGCGCTTAGGGCAGGATGTCCCCGTGACCCACGACGTGAACCCGCAGGCCGCGGATGACAACGAGCCGACCGGTGACGCCTCGGCCGAGCCCTTCGACCCCGCGACCTTCGACCCCGAGGCGGTGTCGGGGCAGGAGTCGGAGCTCGCCACCGAGGTCCTCGACTTCTGGGCGGCCACGCGGCAGTACGCGGGTATGGCCAAGGCGAGCATCGTGGTGGGGCAGACGGTGAGCGAGACCGTGCCGCCGCAGGCGTGGTCGTTCGGTGACGAGCCCGAGCTCGCCGAGAAGCTGCTCGCCGCCGTGCTGGCGGGCGACAAGACGGCGACGTCGTCGGCGCTGTGGGACTACGAGGACGAGGGCGCGCCCCTGCCGCTGGCCGGCGAGCTGTCGATCCTGCTCGACGGCGAGGGGCACCCGCGGGCGCTGATCCGCACCACGAGCGTCGAGACCACGACGTTCGAGCAGGTCGACGAGGAGTTCGCGGCCGCGGAGGGCGAGGACGACCGCACGCTGGAGTCGTGGCGCGCGGGCCACGAGGCGTACTTCCGCAGGACGCTCGGCGGGGGCCGCGAGTTCGCGCCGGACATGCCGCTGGTGTGCGAGCGGTTCGAGCTGCTCTACCCCAAGCCCTGAGCCGCCACGGCGGGGGCCGGTGACCGTGCCCGCGTCGTTGTCAGTGGCTCGCCCTACGGTGGTGGTCTCGGCCTGGTCAGGGGTGCTCGACCTCTGGCGGGCGACGATCCTGACGAGGGGTGAGGGCGATGGCGCTGCGCTGGTACTCGACGGTGGTGGAGTCCACCGACCACAAGAAGCTGGCCCGCTGGTGGGCCGAGGCGCTCGGCTGGGAGGTCATCTTCGACACGGACGGCGAGTCGGTGGTCGTTCCGCCGTGGGCGCTCGAGCTGTCGGAGTCGCTGGAGTTCCATCGGATGCCGCCGGGCATGGTGTTCGTGCCCGTGGAGCACGAGAAGGCCGGGAAGAACCGGCTGCACTGGGACTTCGCGCCGCACACGGGCGATGATCGCGACGCCGAGATCGCCCGGCTGGTCGGGCTGGGGGCCACGGTGATCGACGTGGGGCAGCCGCCCACCGCGACCTGGACCGTGCTGGCGGACCCGGACGGGAACGAGTTCTGCGTGCTGTCGGCCCGGGAGCAGTAGGTGCCGGCGGGGCGATGAGTTCCGCCCGCCCGGACGGTCGGCCCTGGTATGAGCACACACGTGACGTCCAAGAACCTTGCCGGCCTCTACGATCTGCCGCCGCTGGAGTGGGCGGCGGTGGACGCGGCGCTCGTCGACATCGGGGACCAGGCCCCCGGCGGGCGTGGCCCCGACCGGCACTCGCACTGGCTCACCACGGTCAACGCCGACGGCAGCCCGCACACCACGGGCGTCGGTGCGTTCTGGGACGACGGCGCCTTCTACGTCGTCTCCGGCCGCGGCGTCCGCAAGGGCCGGAACATGGAGCGTGAGCCGCGGTGCACCATCGCCGTGGCCGCCGACGACTACGACGTCGTGGTCGACGGCGTCGCCGAGCTGGTCACCGACGCCGGCGTGGTCGCGCACATCGCGCAGATCGCGGCGGACGGCGGCTGGCCGGCGACGGTGGACGAGTCGGGCACGGCACTCACCGCCCCGTACAGCGCGCCATCGGCGGGGCCGGCCCCGTGGCACGTCTACCGGGTCACGCCCACCCGGGCGAACGCGCTGTGGGTGCGGGAGCCGGGTGGTGCGACGGCCTGGTCGTTCGACTGACGCGGGATACCCGCGCTGCGTCCATTCCGTGAGACCGGCGTCTCATCCGGCTGCCTGCGCGCGTAGGCTCCGGACATGGCACAGGCGGCTACGACAGACGGCATCGACCTCGCGGTCGTCGCAGGAGACGGCATCGGCACGGAGGTCGTGGAGCAGGGGCTCGCGGTGCTCGAGGCGGCGCTCGCGCCGTCGGGCACCAAGCTCTCGACCACCGAGTTCGACCTGGGCGCGCGCCGCTGGCACGCGACCGGCGAGACCCTCACCGACGAGGACCTCGAGAAGATCAAGGCGCACGACGCGATCCTGCTGGGCGCGATCGGTGACCCGTCGGTCCCGAGCGGCGTGCTGGAGCGCGGTCTGCTGCTCAAGCTCCGCTTCGCGCTGGACCACTACGTCAACCTGCGCCCCACCAAGCTGTACCAGGGCGTCACCAGCCCGCTCGCGAACCCGGGCGAGATCGACTTCGTCGTCGTGCGCGAGGGCACCGAGGGCCCGTACGTCGGCAACGGCGGCGCGCTGCGCGTCGGCACGCCCGCGGAGATCGCCACCGAGGTCAGCGTGAACACCGCGTTCGGCGTCGAGCGCGTGGTCCGTGACGCGTTCGCCCGGGCGAACGCCCGGCCGCGCAAGCACCTGACGCTCGTGCACAAGCACAACGTGCTCGTGCACGCGGGTCACCTGTGGCGGCGCACCGTCGAGGCCGTGAACGCGGAGTTCCCCGACGTGACCACCGACTACGCGCACGTGGACGCGGCGACCATCTACCTGACCACGAACCCGAGCCGGTTCGACGTGATCGTGACGGACAACCTCTTCGGCGACATCCTCACCGACCAGGCTGCCGCGATCTCGGGCGGCATCGGGCTCGCGGCGTCGGCCAACATCAACCCCGACCGCGCCGCACCGTCCATGTTCGAGCCCGTGCACGGCTCGGCGCCCGACATCGCGGGCCAGGGCAAGGCCGACCCCACGGCGACCGTCCTCTCGGTCGCCCTCCTGCTGGACCACCTGGGCTTCGCGGCCGAGTCCGCGCGCGTCCAGGACGCCGTGGCCGCGGACCTCGCGGAGCGTGGCGACGTCGTACGCACGACCGAGCAGGTAGGCCGCGACATCGCGGCCCGCGTGACCGGGTAACGCACGTTCCACGAGAGCGGCGCACGGGTCACGCGAGACGGATCCCGGGCGCCGCTCTCGCATGTCGAGGGCCGTCCGGGCAGGCGCCCGGCTCCGAACGCTCCCTCTGCCTCGCCGGGCGTGGAAGACTGACAGCAGCATTCCGGTGAAAGGCATCGACATGACAACAACGACGGATCCCATCCTCCCCGCCCCGCTCGAAGACCTGGTGGCGCTCTTCGACGTGCGGCCCACCGACGTGCCGACGTCGGACGCCGAGCGCGCCGAGGCGCTCCGTGCGCCGAAGTTCGGCACGGTGTTCACGGACCACATGGCGCGGATCTCGTGGAACAGCACGGACGGCTGGAAGGACCGGCGGATCGAGAAGTACGGGCCGCTCCAGCTCGACCCGGCGACGGCGGTGCTGCACTACGCGCAGGAGATCTTCGAGGGCCTCAAGGCCTACAAGCACGCCGACGGTTCGGTCTGGACGTTCCGCCCCGACCAGAACGCCGTCCGCTTCGCCCGGTCGGCGCACCGTCTCGCCCTGCCGGCGCTCAGCGTGGACGACTTCATCGGGTCCCTCGCCGCGCTGGTCCGCACGGACATCGACTGGGTGCCGGGCACCGAGGACTCGTCCCTGTACCTGCGGCCCTTCATGTACGCCTCGGAGGTGTTCCTCGGGGTGCGCCCGTCCGTCGAGGCGGAGTACCTCGTGATCGCCTCGCCGGTCGGCCCGTACTTCTCGGGCGGCGTGCAGCCGGTGTCGATCTACGTGTCCGAGCAGTACCACCGGGCCGGACCGCCCGGAGGTACCGGTGACGCGAAGTTCGGCGGCAACTACGCCGCGAGCCTGCTGCCGCAGCTCGAGGCCCAGCGCGAGGGCTTCGACCAGGTCTGCTTCCTGGACGCGGCCACCAACACCTACCTCGAGGAGCTCGGGGGCATGAACGTGTTCCTCGTGACCGACGACGGGACGCTGCACACGCCCGAGCTCGGCTCGATCCTCGAGGGGATCACCCGCGCCTCGGTGCTGCAGCTCGCCGCCGACCGCGGGTACGAGGTGGTGGAGCGGCAGATCCCGCTCACCGAGGTCTCGGCCGGGCTCGAGTCCGGGCGGATCAAGGAGTTCTTCGCGTGCGGCACGGCGGCCGTCGTGACCCCGGTGGGGCGCCTGGCCGGGGCGACGTTCGACCACGAGGTCAACGGCGGGGAGCCCGGCGAGCTCACCATGGCGCTCCGCCAGGAGCTCACCAACATCCAGTACGGCCGCGCCGCGGACCGGCACGGCTGGATGCGTCGCCTGGCCTGACCCGCCGGGAGAAGACCAGGGCGAGGCAGAACCGCAGCGATCTCGCTGTCGTCCTGCCTCGCCCGCTTCTCTCCCGGCGTCAGCCCCACAGGCGGCCTATCGCGTCGCGGGCCACCAGGAAGCCGACGATGCCCACCACCCACGCCGTGGTGCTCGCGGCGTTGCGCGTCAGCCAGCCGTCCAGCCGCCCGAGCGGGCGCTCCACGAGCCGCGCCGCGAAGACCCGCGCGGCGGTGAGCACCAGCGCGGGCGCGATCATGACCATGCAGTACCCGAGCACCCAGAGGCCCGACGCCGGCCAGCCCGGCCCCTGCGTACCGATCAGGCCGAGTGCCGCGAGGTACGGGAGCATCGTCGCGACCTCGACCAGGCCGGCGCCGACCGCCAGCAGGGCCAGCGCGGACCCGCTCCCCGACTCGCTGCCGAGCACCCGTTCGCGCCAGCGGCTCAGCCGGCCCGCACGCGTCGCGGGGGTGGTGTCCGCCGTGGGACCGCCCGCCGGCGAGGCCGCGTCCGCGGGCACCGGGGCGCTGCCCGCGGCACCGCCGGCGACCGCCGCCGCGGGCTTGCGCCCGCCGACCGGCTCCAGCTTGAAGCTCCAGGCGAACAGCCCCACGCCGACCAGGAGCTGCGCGATCAGGAACCACCGCGTGCCGGACAGGGTGGTGAGTGCGTCGCTCAGGGCGTTCGCGCCGAGCAGGATCGCCAGCCCCACCAGGGCGTAGAACCCGGCGATCGAGCCCAGGTACAGCAGCATCCGGCCCACCCGCACCCGACCGGGGGACATCAGCAGCCACACCGGGATGAGCAGCGTGCCGAAGCTCGTGGAGTCGATGAGCGCGAGCACCACCAGGGCGCCGACCAGCGCGGTACCCGTGAGCTCGGCGGAGAAGAGGTCCATGGGACACAGCCTCGTGCCGGCGGGCGGCGGGCACATCGGCCGAAGCGCCGACCCCGCCTACATCCTTCGGATGACCCGGCCGGCGCCGTCTCGTGCTGAGATGGTGGCATGCCCCGCCTGCCCGACCGCATCGAGCCCCTCGCCCGGGCCGTGCTGGCCGAGGACCGCCGGGGCGACGTCATCACCGCCGCGAGCCTGCTCGTCATCGCGCTCGGGCTCGACGCGCTCGGCCTGGTCCGGACCTCCTGGAGCGGCCCGCCGGACGTGCCGGTCTGGTGGTTCGTCGTCCCCGCCGTCGTCGGCTGCACCGCCCTGGTCTGGCGCCGGATCCACCCCCTGGGCGCACTCGGCGTCGCCACGGTCGCCTTCGTCGCCGACGTCGCGCTCGGCGGCAGCGTGGGCCTCATCGTGATCCTCTGGGAGGCGCTGTACGCGGTCCACCTGCACGGACGCCGAGCAGCGCGGCGGGTCGCGGTCGCCGGCGTCACGGTCGCGGTGCTCGCGGTCTCGGTCCTCGCGGGTGTGGCCTCCGGCGAGCTCCGCGGCGCCGTCCTCGGTGGGCTCCAGGCCAGCACGCTCCTGGTCATGCCGATGTGGTGGGGCGCCAACGTGCGCCAGGGCCGGGAGCTCGCCGCCGCCGCCGAGGAACGGGAGCGGCTCGAACGGGAGCGCGGCACCGCCCTGCTCCACCTCGCCGAGGCCGCGCGGCACGACGCCGTCCGCGCCGAGCGCACCGCCGTCGCACGCGACCTGCACGACGTGGTCGCGTCGCACCTGTCCGCGATCACCATCACCTCGGGCGCGGCGCTCGCGGGCGCGGCCGAGCCGGACCGGGACCGTGCCGCGCTGCGGGCCGTCCGGGCGGAGAGCCTGGCCTCGCTGCAGGACATGCAGGCGATGATCCGCGTGCTGCGTGCCGAGACGACGGCGGGGAGCGCGGAGGGCTCGTCCGCGGAACCTGGCGCACGACAGGACCCGGAACCGGGGCCACGGCCAGGCACAGGGCCCGGCGTCTCCGACCTGCTCGCCGCACCACGCGTCGCGCAGCTCGCCCCCGTGCTCGACCAGGCGCGCCTCGCCGGGCTCGACCTGGCGGTCTCGGACCCCGACGGCGTGCTGACGGGCGCTGCCGTGCTCCCGGCCGCCGTGGACCATGCGGTCTACCGGGTGGTGCGCGAGGCCCTGACCAACGTGCACAAGCACGGCGGCGCCCACGCCGACCTGAGCTTCGCGGCGGACGGGCAGCTGGAGGTGGAGGTGCACGACGTCGGCGCACGGCCCGGCGATCCTGCGCACCCGCCCGTCGGCGCGGGCGGCACCGGACTCGGCCTGGTGTCGATGCGGGAGCGGGTGGAGGCGGTCGGTGGCACCTTCGAGGCAGGCCCGGCTCGCGACCCGGGGGAGACCGCCGGTGCGGGCTGGCGCGTGCGCGCCACCCTGCCGCTGCCGCGCCGTGCGGACACCTCGGACGGCGTTGCGCCGGGGCGTCGCGCATGATCCGCGTGCTGCTCGCCGACGACCACGCGGCGATCCGCGCCGGCCTGCGGATGCTGCTCGCGACGGCCGGCGACATCGAGGTGGTCGGCGAGGCCGGTGACGGCGCGGTGGCCGTGGCGAACGCGCGGGCGCTGCGCCCCGACGTCGTGCTGATGGACGTGCGCATGCCGGGCACCGACGGCGTGACCGCCACCCGGCGGATCGTCGAGGAGGGGCTGGCGGAGGTGCTGGTGCTCACCACGTTCGACCTGGACGAGTACGTGTTCGGCGCGCTGCGTGCCGGGGCCGCGGGCTTCCTGCTCAAGACGGCCGAGGCGACCGCCCTGGTGGACGCCGTGCGGCATGTCGCGGCCGGGGACGGCGTCGTGGCGCCCGAGGTGACCCGGCGGCTCATCGCGGAGCTCGGCGCGCCGCGCACCGGGAACGGTGCCGGCGGCCGGGCGGCCCCCGCGGTCACCCTGCCGGAGGACCTGACACCCCGAGAGCTCGACGTCCTGGCGGGCCTCGGGTCCGGTCTGTCGAACGCCGAGCTGGCCGCCCGGCTGACCATCAGCGAGGCCACGGCCAAGACCCACGTGTCGCGGGTGCTCGCCAAGCTCGGCGTCACGTCCCGCGTACAGGCCGCCATCGCGGCCCGCGACGCGGGCCTCGCCTGACGCCCGGCCTCAGCCCCGCTGCTGCACCACCGTGCGGCTCAGCGTCCCCGTGAGCAGGGAGTAGACCGCCGACCCGATGATGATCCAGACCACGGCCGCGAGCACCGCCGGGACGATGTCCGCCCGGTCGGCGAACGGCACGGCGGCGAGGATCACGGTGGCCAGGGCGACCACCCAGCCGAAGAACGAGCGCGGGCGCGGGGTGCTGAGCACGAAGAGGTAGAGCACGACCGCGGCCAGCAGCGCGAAGAGCGCCCCGGCCACGACCCAGGCCATGAGGTCGGAGCCCGTGCCGAACAGGTCGGCCTGGGCGTGGACCTCCAGGCCGAGCACCTCCTCGAGGATGAAGTCCGCGGCGAGCCCGATCAGGGCGGCCACCAGGACCGTCGCCAGCGCGCCGGCCCAGTACCGGCCCACCTCCAGGCCGAGCCGCGGGTTCTCGGTGCCGGAGGTGACCGGCTGCACGTGCGCCTCGCCGCGGGCCGGACCCACCGGCTGGGTGGGGGTGCCGGGCACCTGGGCGGGCGGCGGAGGGTAGGCAGGCGGCGGCTGTTCCCCGTACTCGGGGTCGTAGGGCCGGTTCGGGTCACTCATTGAGATACCTCCCGGTTGTGAGCCGTATGTCCACTCCACCACGGATCGGACACCGGCGCACGGCAGGGGGCTACAGGACCGGCGTGTCGCGTCCCCGGGTCACCGTGGTGTCCCGGGGACGGGGCGACGCGCCAGGTCAGCGCAGGCCCTGCAGGTCCAGCACCAGGTCCTTGACCGACGCCGCCGGGACCTGCCCCGAGTCGTCCGTGACCCAGCGTTCGACCGACGCCGGGACCCTCGCGTCCGAGCACAGGAGCAGCGGCGTGTCCGCCGACGAGTCGGGCAGCCGGCCGTGGGTGCCGCGCACGTACGACCCGTCGAGCGGCGTCGTGCTCATCGCGTAGCGCAGGCCGAGCTTCTTGCGCACGAGGTTCAGCCCGGCCTTCGCCTTGGCCAGCGGGTCGGCCGGGTCGAAGAACAGCTCGGCGGGGTCGTAGCCCGGCTTGCGGTGGATGTCCACGCCGCGTGCGTACTCCGGGGCCCGGTCGTCGTCGAGCCAGAAGTAGTACGTGAACCACGCGCCCGGCTCGGCCACCACGACCAGCTCGCCGGCCCGCTCGTGGTCCAGCCCGTACTTCGCCTGCGCCTCGCGGTCCAGCACCTCGTCGACGCCGGGGACGGTGCGCAGCAGGTCGGCGACGCGGGCGACGTCCGACGGGTCGGTCACGTACACGTGCGCCACCTGGTGGTCGGCGACGGCGAAGGCGCGCGACGTCCACGGGTCGAGCTGCTCGCGGCCGTCCTGCGTGTAGACCTCCAGGTAGCCCTCGCGGCGCAGCAGCCGGTTGATGTCCACGGGGCGGTCCGCCGGCCCGATGCCGTACTCGGCCACGGCGACGACCGTGACGCCCGCGGCCTCGGCGTCGTCGAGCAGGGGCGCGAGCACGGCGTCCAGCTCGGCCGCCGCCCGGTCCGCCTCGGGGGAGTCCGGGCCGAAGCGCTGCAGGTCGTAGTCCAGGTGCGGCAGGTACGCCGTCGTGAGCTGGGACGTCCGCGTGCGCAGCAGGTGCCGCGTCACGTCCACGATCCACCGGGTCGACGCGATGGCCGCCGTCGGGCCCCAGTAGGTGAACAGCGGGAAGTCGCCGAACCGGCCCACCAGCTCGTCGTGCAGGGCCGCCGGGCGCACGTACGCGTCGGCCGACTTGCGCCCGTCGGCGTGGTAGATCGGCCGCGGCGTGACGGTGACGTCGGTAGTCATGCCCATCGCGTACCACCAGCAGACGTTGTCGGCGGCGTACATCGCGTCCCGCTTGCGGGCGGCCTCCCACACCTTCTCGCCCTCGACCAGCTTGTTGTGCTGCCGCCAGAGGTACACGTCGCCCAGCTCGCGGAAGTACCAGCCGTTGCCGACGATCCCGTGCTCGGCCGGCATGAGGCCGGTGAGCATCGTCGACTGCACGCTGCACGTGACGGCGGGCAGCACGGTGGCGAGCTCGGACTGCCAGCCCGCTCCCGCGAGGCGCCGCAGCCGCGGCATGTGGGCCAGGGCGCGGGCGGTGAGCCCGACGACGTCGAGGAGCAGCACGGGTGTCATGCGTCGATTCCTTCCGGGACGGTCTCGGTGCGGGTGGCGGTCCCGACGGTGTCGGGCAGCAGGTGGCCGGTGGCCCAGCGGAGCTCGGCGGCGATGCCCGCGACCAGCTCGCCCTCCCCGGCGGGCAGCACGTCGGGCGGCAGCACCGACCACGTGTACGTCTCGACGTCGAGGTGCGCCTCGGCGCCGTGCGGGGCGGCCCGGACGGCGTCGACGGCGTCGCGCAGCACCTGGGTCGTCGAAGCCAGCGGGGGTGCCGGCTCGTGGTGCAGCGGCACGTGGAAGTGCACGCGCCACGGCCCGTCGCCGGGCAGGCCGGGGCGCCGGTCGGCGGTCCCCAGGGCCACCGGCAGGTCGTCGGACGTCAGCACCTCGCCGTCCGCGGTCAGCTCGCGCACCTGGTGCAGGTAGCGCTGCTCGACGAACCGGCCGACGGCGTCCCGCGCACCCGGTGCGGACGGGTCCGCGACCTCGAGCGCGGCCGAGGCCTGCACCTTGACCACGCGCAGCCCGGCGTCGGTGATCCGCCGGACGGCGCCCACCGGGTCGGCGAACGAGACCGCCAGGTGGCAGGTGTCCAGGCAGACGCCGACGTGCTCGGGGTCGATGCGGCGGTCGGCCGGCCACTCGGGCCCGGTGCGCGCGGCGAGCCAGGCGACCACGTCGTCCACGGTGTCGAGCACGCAGCCGGGCTCGGGCTCGACGGCGACCCGCACGGTGCGTCCGGTGCGCTCGGCGAGCGCTCGCAGCTCGGCGGACAGCGTGGCGAAGGCCTTGGTCGCCTCGTCGTCGTCGGCGCGGGTCCAGGGGGCGCGCCAGGCCAGGGGCAGGGTCGAGATGGATCCGGCGGTGCCCTCGGGGAGCAGGTCGGCCAGCACCCGCGCGCAGGCCAGCACGTAGTCGAGCCGGGCCCGCTCGGCCCAGGTGGGGGAGTAGACGGCGAGCTTGACGACCTCGCGGTGGAAGCCGCCGTAGGGGAACGCGTTCAGCGTGTGCACCTGGAGCCGGTGCTCGGTGAGCGCCGCCCGCAGCCGGTCACGGTCGGCGGCCGACCGGTCCAGGCGGTGGGCCAGCTCGGCGGGCAGCCACAGGCCGACGCCGAGCGTGTCCAGGCCCGCGGCCTCGCGGACGGGGCCGGCGTACCGGGCGAGCTGGTCGACGACGCCGTCGAGGTCCTCGGCGGGGTGCACGTTGGTGCAGTAGGAGAGCAGCATCCCGGCCCCCTCAGGCCCGCACGCCGCGGAGCACGGACGAGCCCTCGAACTCGACGCCGGGGGTGGGCGGCGCGCCCTCGGTGAAGCCCGGCACGGGGTCGAGCACGAGGTTGCCGGACTGCTCGTAGAAGGCGACGGGGTTGCGCCAGAGCACCTGGTCGACGTCGTCCTCGGTGAAGTCCGCGGCGAGCATCGCCCGCCCGGTCTTCACGGTCTTGAGCGGGTCGGAGCGGCCCCAGTCGGCGGCGGAGTTCACGATCATCCGCTCGGTGCCGTACTCCGTCAGGAGCGCGACCATGCGGTCCTCGTCCATCTTGGTGTCGGGGTAGATGGAGAACCCGGCCCACGCGCCGGCGTCCCGCACCAGGGCGACGTTGGTCTCGTTGAGGTGGTCCACCAGCACCAGCTCCGGCGCGATCCCCGACTCGCGCACGACGTCGAGGGTGCGGCGCGTGCCCGCGAGCTTGTCGCGGTGCGGGGTGTGCACCAGGACGGGCAGCTCGGCCTCGCGCGCCATCTGCAGCTGGGCGGCGAAGACCTCGTCCTCCTCGGGGGTCATCGAGTCGTACCCGACCTCGCCGACGGCCACGACGCCGTCCTTGAGCAGGTAGCGGGGCACCTCGGCGAGCACCTCGCGGCAGCGCGGGTCGTTCGCCTCCTTGGGGTTGAGCGCGATGGTGGCATGGTGGCGGATGCCGAACTGCGCGGCACGGAACCGCTCCCAGCCGAGCAGCGAGTCGAAGTAGTCGGTGAACGAGCCGACGGAGGTGCGCGGCTGGCCGAGCCAGAACGCGGGCTCGACGACGGCGCGCACGCCCGCGGCGTACAGGGCCTCGTAGTCGTCGGTGGTGCGGCTCGTCATGTGGATGTGGGGGTCGAGGATGCGCATCGTCAGTCCTTCGTCGTGCCGGTTCGGATGCTGGTGCCGGTGAGCAGGTCGAGGTCGGCGGGTACGGTGCGGCCCGCGGCCCGGCGCTCGGCGGCGAAGTCGCGGGCCATACGGTCGAGCTCGGCGTCGGCGCGGGCGTCCAGGTCGTGCACGGCCGCGAGGCTCACGCCCTGGAAGACGAGCTTGAGCACGGCGTGCCGCCAGGTGTGCTGGTCCAGGTGCCGGGACCCGAAGGGGCCGACGGCGGCCGCGACGAGGCTGGGGTCGTTGGCCCGCAGGGCGTCGAGGGCGAGGTCGAGCCCGGCGGGCACGAGGTCGCCGACGTCGCCCCGCTCGGTCAGTGCGTCGAGGCCGCGCAGCACGCCGCGCCGCTCGGCGCCGTCGCCCTGGTGGTAGAGCGTGGTCAGGCGGCCGGCGCAGTCGGGGCCGGTGCCCACGGCGTCGGCCAGTGCGACGACGAGGGCCGCGCGGGCGGCGTCGTCGACGGTGCCGTGCACGACGCCGGCCGGGTCGCTGGCGGGGTGCAGCGGACCGCGCCCGACCCGGCGGGCCGCCAGGGCGAACGCGCGGGTGATCGTGTCCGGGTCGCGCGCGACGTCGGCGCGGGCGCCGGCGAGCCAGGCAGATGCGGGGTCCGGGTCGGTGTCCGGGCTGGTCGGGGCGTCGGTGCTCATGACACGGTCCTCTCGCTGATGGGCGCGCCGATGACCGCGGCCCACGCCCGCATCAGGGCGGTCCGGCCGTCCAGGGCGAGCCGCGGCGCGTCGTGGGAGTGGCGGGGCAGCTCGATCGCGGCGACGCCGGTGTAGCCGATGTCGGCGAGCGTGGCGAGCACCTGCGGCAGGTCGATCTCGCCCTCGCCGAACGGGCGGTGCTCGTGGTGGGTGCGGGGCATGTCGTCGAGCTGCACGTTGCTCATGTGGGGCGCGGCGGCGCGCAGCGCACCCTCGACACCGCCGGGTTCGACCACCAGGCAGTGCCCGACGTCGACGGTGATGCCCAGCTCGGGCGGCTCGCCGACGTCGGCCAGGAGCCGCAGGGCGTCGTCGACCGTCTCGACGAGCATGCCGGGCTCGGGCTCGATCGCGAGCCGCACGCCGCGCTCGCCGGCGTACTGGGCCAGCGCGGGGATGCGGTCGCGGAGCCGGGCCCAGCCGTCGGCGGGGGCGGCGTCGTCGGGCAGGATCCCGGAGAAGAACGAGACGCAGGAGGCGTCCAGGTCGGCCGCGACCTCGATGGCCCGTTCGAGGAACCGCATCCGCAGGGCGGCGTCGCGGTCCACGAGCGTGGGCCGGTGCTTGCGCAGCGGGTCGAGCAGGTAGCGCGTCCCGGTCTCGACGACCACCGCCGCTCCCTTGCCGCCGCGCATGCGCGCCAGGTGGGACCGCACGGCGGCGACCTCGGTGGGCGCACCGGGGGCGAACGGGTCCAGGTGCGGAAACCCGAGCGTGAGCGCGACGGCGTCGTAGCCCACGTCGTCGAGCACGTCGAGCGCGGTGTGCAGCGGGTGGTCGCCGAAGCCGTTGGTGCCGTAGCCCAGCAGGAACGGGGGCCTCATGTGATGCTCACCCCCGCCCGGCCGCGGGCCCGGCCCAGCAGCCGCAGCCCGTACCCGGCGGCGGCCACCCCGGCGAGCAGCGCCGTGGTGCCCAGGCTTCCCGCCCGCGCCGCCCATGCCGCCTGGAGCGGCACCATGGCCTGGATCCCGGACCGGGTGGCGGTGCGGGCGTTGGCCGCGGTCGGCTCGGCCGCCGCGCGGACCTGGCCGGGCAGGGCAGCCGTCGTGTAGGCGGCGGCCGCCGCGACGGTGGCCCACCGCGCGACGGCTCCGCCGTTCCCGTTCCGCGACGGCGTGGCGGCCGCCGCGACGGCCCCTGCCACGGTTCCGGCGGCCACACCCCCGGCCACCTGCGGCGACGTGCCGTGCACCTCACCGCGCGAGAGCACGGTGACGCCGAGGGTGTGGGCGGTGAGCCCGGCGGCGGCCGGGAGCGCGGCCCGCACGCGGCCCGGCGTGGCACCGAGCAGCACGTCCAGCCCGCGGCAGGCGGCCATGACGAACGGACCGGCCGGCCGGTCCTTGGCGACCAGGTCGTAGGTCCAGACGCAGGCGGCGAGCGGCACGGCGACGGCGAGCGCCCGCCGTCCGCCCGCGAGGCCCGCCGCCGTCAGGCCGCCCGCGGTGAGCGCGGCGCCGACCGTGAGTGCGCCCCGGGGCGTGATCCGGCCGGACGGGATGGGCCGCTCCGGGCGCTCGACGGCGTCGACGTGCCGGTCGCCGTAGTCGTTGAGCGCCATCCCGCCGAGGTACAGGCACGCGGACGCGACGGGCAGCAGCGCATGGCGGGCGCGCAGCGGCACGGGCGCCGCGGCCCGTGCGGCCGCCAGCCCGGCGAGCGAGTCCCCGACGACGGACAGCGCGGCGGGTGCCCGCACCAGCTCCGCGAGGTCCGCGAGCCGGGCCCGGCGCGCGGCGGGCGGGCCGGCCGCCGTGGCGCCGGGAGCCGACGACTGCGTGCGCAGCGGAGGGTTGAAGCGAGGGGTGAAGCGGCGGGACGCGCGCGTCGTCATGGGCGGGCCTGCGCGGTGCGGCGCACCCAGTCCTCCAGCGCGACCGCCTGGGCGGCGGCGTCGTGCACGTCGGAGGTCCACGGGTCCTTGAAGAAGAAGCCGAGCTCCGGGACGGGGCCGCTGATCCCGGCGGCGTGGGCGAGGGCGAGCAGGCGCGCCAGGTCGAGCACGAGCGGTGCCGCGAGCATCGAGTCGTGGGCGCTCCAGGTGGTCTGCAGCGTGATCCGCGACCCGAGGAACCCCTCGACGTGCACGTGGTCCCACGCGACCTTGATGTCGCCCAGGTCGGGCACGTTGTCGATGTGCAGGGGCGTGGTCTCGCTGCCCGTCAGCGCTGTCAGGCCCCGGGTCTTGGTGGCGAGCTTGCTGCGCACGGCGTCGGGGTCGGCGAGCGTGGCGCCGTCGCCGCCGCCCAGCAGGTTGGTGCCGGACCAGGAGAGCACCTTCAGGCCGCGGGCGGCGAACGCGGGAGCCAGCACGGTGCGCAGCCAGGTCTGCCCGGTCTTGCCGTCCTGCCCGGCCACGGGGATGCCGCGCTCCTGCGCGAGCGCCGTCAGGGCGGGCACGCCCATGCCCGCCGAAGGGGTGAAGGCCGCGTACGACGCCCCGGCCAGGATCGCCGCATACGCCGACACGGACGACGCGGGCAGCACCGCGCGGTCCGGGTCCGCCAGGGCGGCCAGCAGGGCCTCGGGGTCGTGGAGCTCGGGCACGTCGGTGACCGGCGGCTCCGTCGAGGACAGGTCGATCACCACGACCCGGGCCAGCCCGTGCCGGTCCTGGAACGCGGTGATGTCGCCGGCGAGGCGTTCGGCCACAGCCTGCTGGGACACGGGCTGCTGGGACACGGGCTGCTCGGACACGGCCCGCTCGGACACGGCGGCGTCCGGCCCGGGGCCGTGGCCGGCGTGCGGGTCGTACCCGGGCCGCACCTCGGCGTCGGCCCGTTCGACGGCGTCGTGCGTCGCGGCGAGCAGGCGCGGCGGGATCATCCCCGTCTCCACGAGCCGCTCGGCGCGCTTGGTCATGGTGACGGCGGAGATGTCGTGCCCGCCCACCACGAGGTCGGCGAACTCGGGCAGGCCCGCGGAGGCGAACGGCTCCCGCGCGGTCACGCAGCCGGTCGGCGGCGCCTGGGCGCCCGCGATGGCCGCGAGGCCCACCGTCGCGGTGGTGGCCACGGAGCCGCGGGCTCCGACGAACCAGATTCCAGTGCGTTCTGCGGCGTGATGGCGTGCAGAGGCGTCGTGCATCGTTGCTCCCCGGTCCGACGTCGTCGTCCCGAGCAACCTATCCGGACTTATGCCGATTAGCAAACAAAAGTTCAAAGTTCACCGCGAGAAGCGCGATTCCCGACATCAGCCGATGTTTCTCCGCCCTCCCGGCCGGGAGGGCGGAGAAACCGGAGCCGCGGCGCTCAGGCCAGGCGCACGTCCGCACCGCGCGACGTCACGGCGTCGAGCGAGGCGAGCACCCCGTCGAACTCCTCGCTCAGGGCCAGGGCACCCGCCGCGACATTCTGCTCCAGGTGACCGGCATCCCCGGTGCCCGGGATGAGCAGCGTGCCGGCCGATCGGCGCAGCAGCCAGGCGAGGCCGACCTGCGACGGCGTGACGTCGAGCGCGGCGCTCGCGGCGAGCACGGCCGGCTCGTCGGTGACCTTCGGCATGCCGGGGAACGCGCCGCCCAGCGGGAAGAACGGCACCCACGCGATGCCGTGGGCCGTGCAGAGGTCCACCATCTCCTCGTCGGGGCGGGCGACCAGGCTGTACGCGTTCTGCACGCACGCGATGCCGGCCGGGAGCGCCCGGCGCAGCACGTCCTGCGTCACGCTGCTCAGCCCGATCGCGCCGATCTTGCCCTCGTCACGCAGGGCGGTCATGACCGCGAGCTGGTCGTCGAGGTCGACCACCTGGTCACCTTCCGCCAGGACGCCGGGCAGGGTGTCCATGCGGCGCAGGTTCACCACCGGGATCTGCTCGGTGCCGAGGCTCCTGAGGTTGTCCTCGACGCTGGCCCGCAGCTGCTCGGGCCGCTGGGCCGCGCGCAGGGGCACCGGGCCGTGGGGGTCGGGGTCGGCCCCCACCTTGGAGACGACGACGGCGCCGTCCTCGGGTCGGAGCGTGTCGCGGAGCAGCTCGTTGACGAAGCCGTTGCCGTAGAACTGCGCGGTGTCGAAGTGGTCGACGCCGAGCTCGACCGCGCGGCGCAGGAGTGCGGCCGCGGCCGCGCGATCGCCGTGCAGCCGCTCGAGCTGCATGGCGCCGTAGCCGACGCGGGAGACGGTGTGGCCGGCGAGCGGCGCAGTGCCGCCGGGGCGCGGGGTGCCGGGGGTTTCGGGAGCGGTGCTGGATGTCATGGAAGACCAGTCCTCGTGCGATGATGGATGAAGCGGAGGACCCTCCGCTCTTCGACCGTAGCACAACCGGAGGTGCCTCCGCTTTGTCTGTCCCCGCATCCGGCCGTCCGGCGCGCTCCGACGCGCTCCGCAACCGCGGCAAGCTCGTGGCCGCCGCCCAGGAGGTGTTCGCCGCGTCGGACGACACCGTGTCGCTGGAACGTGTGGCCCGCGCCGCCGGCGTCGGGATCGGCACGCTCTACCGTCACTTCCCCACCCGCGAGGACCTCGTCGAGGCCGTGTACGGCGCCGAGCTGGACGCCGTCGCGGCCAGCGCCGCCGAGCTGCTCGGCCAGCTCCCGCCCGACCAGGCGCTCCGGGCGTGGATGGACCGCTACGCCGCCTTCGTCGCGACCAAGCGCGGCATGCTCGACACGCTGCGCACCGGCTGGGCGACGGGGCGCATCGACCAGTCCGTCACGCGGGAGCGCGTGGCGGCTGCCCTGGGCTCGATCCTCCAGGAAGGTGCGCGGACGGGGGTGCTCCGTGCCGATGTCGATCCGTCGGACGTCGCCGCGCTCCTGCTCGGGGCGCTCCTGTTCGTGGGCGCCGAGGGCCGGCCGGACCGGACCGAGCGCCTGCTCGACCTCGTCGCGGCGGGGCTGCGGCCGGAGGGGTGACCATGGGTGCGGGTCCGTGCCGCGGTGCCGCCCGGCAGGGCCGGAGCCGCGTCCGGATCCTGGGCCGGGCTTTTGCCGATCGTCCGGCTGTGGCACCATGACCCGCATGACTCAGCGCTTCACCCCGAGCTCCACCCCGCGACAGGTGATCATCATTTCGTAGCGCGTCCGGCGAGAATCGCACCGGGCGCGCAGACCTTCCACACCCTGGAGGGTCTTTTTTGTTGGCCTGAAGACCTGGCACGGCCAGGTCGCACACATGGTTGGGAGCCTCGATGACCACCCCCTCGTTCCAGGTGTACGACACGACGCTGCGTGACGGCGCGCAGCAGGAGGGCATGAGCCTCTCCGTCTCCGACAAGCTCGCCATCGCGGCGCTGCTCGACGAGCTCGGCGTCGGCTACATCGAGGGCGGCTGGCCGGGGGCCGTGCCCAAGGACACCGACTTCTTCGCCCGGGCCGCCGCCGAGCTGACCCTGAAGAACGCGGTGCTCGCGGCGTTCGGCGCCACCCGCCGGGCGGGCGTGCGCGCGGGAGACGACCCGCAGGTGCGCGCGCTGCTCGACGCCGCGACCCCCGTGGTCACGCTCGTGGCCAAGTCGGACGTGCGGCACGTCGAGCGCGCGCTCAGGACGACCCGCGCCGAGAACCTCGCGATGATCAGCGACACCGTCGCGTTCCTCGTGGGCGAGGGCCGCCGCGTGGTGCTGGACGCCGAGCACTTCTTCGACGGCTACCGGTTCGACCGCGAGTACGCGACCAGCGCCGTGACCACCGCGTTCGAGGCCGGTGCCGAGGTGGTCACCCTCTGCGACACCAACGGCGGCATGCTGCCGACCTGGGTGGGCGAGATCGTCCACGAGCTGCGGGCCTCGACCGGTGCCGGGGCGGACGACCTGCTCGGCGTGCACGCGCACAACGACAGCGGCTGCGCCGTCGCCAACTCGCTGGCGGCCGTCGAGGCGGGCGCGACCCACGTGCAGGGAACGGTCAACGGCTACGGCGAGCGCACCGGCAACGCCGACCTCATCACCGTCGTGGCCAACCTGGAGCTCAAGGGCGGCATGACCCTGCTGGCCGACGGCGGGCTGCGCGAGGCGACCCGGATCTCGCACGCCATCAGCGAGATCACCAACATCTCGCCGTTCGCGCGGCAGCCGTACGTGGGGGCCAGCGCGTTCGCGCACAAGGGCGGCCTGCACGCCAGCGCCATCCGCGTGGACCCCGACATGTACCAGCACACCGACCCCACGCTGGTGGGCAACGACATGCGCATGCTGGTCTCGGACATGGCCGGCCGCGCGTCGATCGAGCTCAAGGGCCGCGAGCTCGGCTTCGACCTCGCGGGCCAGGGTGAGCTGCTCTCGCGCGTCACCAACCGCGTGAAGGACGACGAGGCCGCGGGCTACACCTACGAGGCCGCCGACGCGTCGTTCGACCTGCTGCTGCGCTCCGAGCTGGGGCAGCGCCCGGAGTTCTTCGCCGTCGAGTCGTGGCGCACCATCGTGGAGACGGTGCCGGCGGGCGCCGCCCCGCCGTCGGTCCACGCTCCCGACGCCGCCGCCGTGGCCGAGGCGACCGTCAAGATCCGCGCCGGCGGGGAGCGGATCGTCACCACGGGTGAGGGCAACGGGCCGGTCAACGCCCTGGACCAGGCGCTGCGGCACGCGCTGTCGCGGGTCTACCCGGAGCTGGACCGGTTCGAGCTCATCGACTTCAAGGTGCGGATCCTGGACACGGAGCTCGGTACGGACGCGATCACACGGGTGCTGATCGAGACGAGCGACGGCGGGCGGTCGTGGTCCACGGTCGGCGTCGGCCCCAACATGGTCGAGGCCGCCTGGGAGGCGGTCACGGAGGCGTACGTCTACGGCCTGCTGACCTCGGGCGTGGAACCCCGCCCGTGAGGTAGCGCCCTGGCGAGACAGAACGGTGGGGGGGGGGGGGGCGGGGGGGGGGGGGGGGGGGGGCGGGGGGTGGGGGGGGGGGGGGGGGGGGGGGGGGGGGGGGGGGGGGGGGGGGGGGGGGGGCCGGCGGGGGGGCGGGGGCCCCCCCCCCCCCCCCCCCCCCCCCCCGAAGATCGGTCCGGTCGACGTGCATCTGACCGAAGGTGAGAGCCCGACCGACGTGCATCCGAGCGAAGGTGAGCCCGGTCAACGTGCATCCGACCGACGATGAGCCCGGCCGACGTGCATCTGACCGATGCTGCCCGTCGTGCATCTGACCGAAACCGTCCTCAGCCGCGGTGCATCTGACCGGTTTCGCGTGTCAGGACGGGCGGAGCAACGGATCCAGGCGGGCCGCGTCCACGGCGTCGCGCGGGAGATGGCGGACGAATCGCGCAATCATCGCGGGCACGTCGCGCCTGTCCGAGGCGCTGACGCTCTCGATGGTGATGCCGGCCTGCCGGATCGCACCCGCTCGCGCCTTCTCGTCCAGGTACTCCTGCGCCGGGTCGTGTCCCGGGCGCACGCCGTCGGGACGGTACTTCACACGCCCGTCGAACTCGATGCCCAGAGCCCACCGGTCGTACCCGAGGTCGGTGTGGAAGACACCCGCCGCGGTACAGACCGGCATCTGCGTGACGGGCCGGGGCAGCCCGCGCCGGAGGATCTCGTACCTGACCCAGGTCTCCCAGGCGGACTGGGCGCCGGCGTCGGCCAGCTCGATCACCCGGCGGGCCCGGCGCGTGCCGCGTCGGTCCGGCATGGCGGCGAGCACCTCGAGCAACGTCTCCCGCGCGAGGCCCATGGCCAGTACGGAGTCGGCGATCACGAGTGCTTCGAGGGGATGCAGGGTCCGTGCGCAGTCGACGACGGTGCGCGCCAACGACGTCACAGGAATGCCCGACGCGACGGCGACGTCCTGCGCGGAGAACGTCCAGGCGTGACGACGGACGTCCGCCGCGGCATGGGCCGAGGCACGGTAGCGCTGGTAGACGTGTGTGACGGTGGGTATGGACCAGAGGCGGAGCCCCAGGAGCAGGGCCGCCGAGACGTGACCGAACACGTGGTCGGCCCTGAGCTGGGTATGCAGGGCGCTGATCCGCGCGAGCGCCAGTCGGCGCGCCTCCTGGTACGCCCGGCCTGGGCCCTCGGCCTGGATCTGGTCCGGTGGGCAGTAGGCTCCGCGCCGGACCCGGAGGATGTCGCCGGCCCGGGCGGACGCGGCAAGTCGGTTGCGATCATGCTCCAACGTCAGCGTGACGGCGGGGATCGTGATGGTGGTGATCGTTGTGGTCATGCCTCGACGGTCCACCGTGGCCGACCGCTCGAGAGGCCTGGACCGGGCCGCCTGTGCACCGGCACGGATTACGGCGCGCTGTGGTCGAGCTCGGGCCGAGCGTGCGTCTGGGACAGGGTCCCGGCGCAGAACCCAGAACATGCTCGGTCATCTGCCGGCGGTAGCGGCGCGACTTCGGTCATCCGTCAGCGGCAGCAACATGACTTCGGTCATCCATCAGCGGCACCAGCATGACTTCGGTCATCCGTCAGCAGCAGCAACATGACTTCGGTCCCTTGCGCCGAGATCGGTCAACCGGTTGACCGATCTCGGCGCAAGGGACCGAAGTCAGCAGTGGTCACACCGCGAAGGGCCGAACACGTGCCCAGCGTGCCCAGCGCACCCAGCGCACCCAGTAGGAACTCGGCAGGAAGACAGCCGGAATGCAGCGGGAACACAGGAGACCCCGGGCGGCCCCGGACGGTGCGCGAGCACCATGCCGACCGTCGTGGCAGCGAGCGCGACCTCCGAAGCTGGCGCCGTTCCCTCCAGGGCGAGCACGACCTCCGAAGCTGGCGCCGGCTCCTCCGCAGCAAGCGCGGTCTCCGGAGCGAGCGCGACCCTACTTCTGGTCGTCGCTCGGGGGTGCGTACGGGTTGGCCGGCGGTGTGGTGCGCGACGTCGGGACGTCGTCCTGGTCGGCGGCCGCTGCCGTGGGCCGGTCGGACCCGGTGTCCTGCGCCGTCGGCGCATCCGTCGGGGCGCCAGGAGCCGGCTGCCCGGACTCAGCGACCCCGCCACTCGGCGTGCCCGAGGCCGGTGCCGCATCCGACGCGCCCGGGGTCGTGTCCGCCGAGGGAGCAGCCGGCGCCTGCGACCCCGGGCGCATCGCGCCGTACCGCGGCTCGCCCGACGGCGTGACCCAGCGCGGGTCGGCCGGGCGGGTCGGCGGAGCGGCGGGCCCGGTCGGCGCGGCGGCCGGCGGCTGCGCACCGTACGCGGGCGGGGCCGTGGGCGCCGGGACCCCGACGGTGGCCGTTCCCCGGGACTTGCCCAGTCCGCTCGGCGACTGCGCCAGCAGGGCGCGTGCGTCCGACGCGTGGTCGTGGCCGCAGAGGATCGCGTACGTGGCCGCGACGATCTGCGACGAGGAGGTGAAGTCGCGGCGTCCGCCCGTGAACGAGTACGACAGGATCGAGAACAGCAGACCGAAGCCGGCACCGAGCGCGATGCCCGCGAACATCACCTGGAACCCGGACGAACCTGCGAACAGCGTGAGCAGGAGCCCGACGAAGAAACCGAACCAGGCACCCGACAACGCACCCGCGAGCGCTACGCGGCCATAGGTGAGACGGCCCGTGACGCGCTCGACCATGCGCAGGTCGGTGCCCACGATCGTGACGTTCTCGACGGGGAACTTGTTGTCGGAGAGGTAGTCGACTGCTTTCTGCGCCTCCAGGTAGGTGGAGTACGCGGCGACCTCGTCACCGGCCGGCAGGGTCGGGACCTTCGGGACGGCACCCGGGCGAGACATGCTCATACCCCTAGTCTCCCCCACCCGGGCGGAAGTGGCGAGGAGCGAGGGTGTGGGGCGGGTCGTAGGCTGACCAGCGTGAGCGCCGGCAGCAGGGTCTTCGTGGCACGTCTGGCAGGCACCGTGGTCTTCGACCCGATCGGGGACCAGGTGGGCCGCGTCCGCGACGTCGTCGTGCTCGTCCGGGCGAAAGGGGCGCCGCGGGCGGTGGGCCTGGTGGTCGAGGTGCCGGGCCGACGCCGGGTCTTCCTGCCGCTGACCCGGGTGACGAGCATCGACCCCGGGCAGGTGATCAGCACGGGCCTGGTGAACATGCGGCGGTTCGAGCAGCGGGCCATGGAGTCGGTGGTGCTCGGCGAGCTGCTCGACCGCCGCGTGCAGCTCAAGGACGGCTCGGGCGAGGTGACCATCGAGGACGTGTCGATCGCGCAGCAGCGGACGGGCGACTGGCTGGTGGACCAGCTCTTCGTGCGGCGGCGGTCGGCCCGTGGTTCGGCACCGTTCCGCCGGGGGTCCACCCTGACGGTGCCGGTCGACGCCGTGGCAGACCTCACCGCCCGCTCGGCGGAGCAGGGTGCCGCGCGCCTGCTGGAGGCGTACGAGGACATGCGCGCGGCGGACCTCGCGGACGTGATCCGCGACCTGGGCACGGCGCGCCGCCTGGAGATCGCCACCGCGCTGAACGACGAGCGCCTGGCCGACGTGCTGGAGGAGCTGCCGGAGGACGCGCAGGTGTCCATCCTGTCGGGCCTGGACGTCGACCGCGCGGCCGACGTGCTGGAGGTCATGGAGCCCGACGACGCCGCCGACCTGCTGCACGAGCTGCCCGAGGAGCAGGCCGCCCAGCTGCTGAACCTCATGGAGCCGGAGGAGGCCGCGGACGTCCGGCGCCTGCTGGAGTACGCCGAGGACACGGCCGGCGGCCTGATGACCACCGAACCGGTGATCCTGGGCGCGGACGACACGATCGCGACCGCCCTGGCCTCCATCCGGCGCTCGGAGCTGCCGCCGGCCCTGGCGTCCATGGTGTTCGTGGTGCGCCCGCCGCTGGAGACGCCGACGGGCCGGTTCCTCGGCGTCGCGCACTTCCAGCGGCTGCTGCGCGAGCCGCCGCACGCGGCGGTCGGGTCGGTGCTCGACGCCGAGACCGAGTGGCTCACCCACGACGCGTCGGTGGGGCAGGTGACCCGGCTCCTGGCCGCCTACGACCTGCTCGCGCTGCCCGTGCTGGACGCCCAGCGCCGGCTGCTGGGCGTCGTGACCGTCGACGACGTGCTGGACCACATTCTCCCGGACGACTGGCGCGACAGCGACGACGAGCGGATGGAGGCCGTGTCGGCGCAGGCCGCCCCGGCGGCGCGGCGTCGGCCCGCGCAGCGCCCGGCGGGACGGGGGCCGCGCCGTGGCTGACCGCCTCGACACCCCGCTCGCCCAGCGCCGCGGTCTGGTGCCCCGGTTCCGGGTGGACCAGGACGCCGTCGGGAAGGCCACCGAGGCGATCGCCCGGTTCCTGGGCACGCCGCGGTTCCTCATCTACCTGACGGTCTTCTGCCTGCTGTGGCTCGCGTGGAACTCGTGGGGCCCGGAGGGTCTGCGGTTCGACAGCGCGGCCAACGGCTTCACGGCACTCACCCTCATGCTGTCGCTGCAGGCCAGCTACGCGGCCCCGCTGATCCTGCTGGCGCAGAACCGGCAGGACGACCGCGACCGGGTCACGGCCGAGCAGGACCGGCAGCGCGGTGAGCGCAACCTCGCCGACACGGAGTACCTGGCGCGGGAGATGGCGGCGCTGCGCATCGCGCTGAACGAGGTCGCCACGCGCGACTTCGTGCGCTCCGAGATCCGCAACCTCCTGGAGGAGCTGGACGAGAAGGGCCGGGAGCGGGACCGGTCCGGCGAGCAGGACCAGCCGGGCTGAGTCACGGCTCGACGTCGTCGTGCAGCACCACCCGGGACAGCTCGAACGAGCCGCCGGACAGCCGCCAGTAGTGCAGCCGGCGGGCCGACGGCGTGTTGACCTGGAGGGCGACCCGCCAGCACACCGCGCCGTCGTCCCGCTGCCGGACGGGGTCGTCGCCGCCGGAGCCGGTCCGCAGGCGGTGCACCTGGAGCCCGTTCATCTCGGGAGCGAGCCCGGTCAGCACCATGACCAGCGTCCACACGACCCGCTCCCGGCTGACGCCCTCGACGTCGGCCAGGGAGGCGAGGAACCGCGGGCCGAGCGTGTACGGGGCGAGGGGACGCCCCGCCTTCTCGGCGGCGGGGATCGCCCGGGCCCACTCGGTCAGCACCTCGAACCGGAGCTGGTCCTCGTCGTCGGGGAAGAACCGTTCCTCGGGCGGCTCGTCCCCCGCGTCGCCGAGCCGGCGACGCAGCCGTGCGGCCTCCTGCCGGGCCTTGCGCAGCGCGGTCGCCTGCTGCTCGGCGCGCCGCTCGGCACGCTCGAGCCGTTCGGTGAGCTCGCCGACGCGCCCGAGCAGCCGGTCGACCTCCAGCTCGACCTGGTGCCGCTTGACCTTGTCGTCCAGCAGCTCCTTCGCGAGGGCCGCGACCTGGGACTTCGCGGCGTCCAGCGAGAGGCTGAGGTCACGTGCGGCCTTGCCCGGCGGCTCCGCCGGGCTGTCGGCCGCGCCGGCGGACGGAGCCGACGGCGAGGGCAGGGCGTCCTGCTCGCCGGCGTGCCACGCGGCGACGTCGGCCGGCGTGGGGGCGCGCGGACCGTCCGCGGGTAGGGGCTCGGGCTCGGGCGCGGGCGAGGACCCGGGGCCGGCCGGAGTGGGTCGCACACCGAACAGGTCGGCCGGCGTGGGCGCGCCGCCGTCCGGGGCGCGCTCGCCGGGCGCGCCGTCCACGACAGCCTGATCCAGGGCATCCGCGCCGAGACCACGTCCGTCCGAACCGCTCCCGTCCGAGCCGCTCCCGTCCGAGCCGCTCGCCTCCGGCACACCGCCCGGCCGCACGCGGACCGGCCCCAGCCGGACCGGCGGCTCCGGCGACGGGTCCTCGGCGGCCGAACGGTCCGGCTCCAGCCACGGCGGGCCCCCGTCCAGCAGGGCGATCGCGGGCACGGGCTCGTCCTGCGACTCGTCGACGTCGTCGAGCCGCAGCGCCAGGCCGTCGAGCGGCGCGGGGACCCGGCGGGCCGCCACCACCTCCCCCGGCGTGAACAGGTCGCCGAGCAGGTCCAGGTCGTTGCCGGTGATCTCCGCGCGGCGCACGCGCACCAGCACGCCCGGTGCGAGGGCGACGCGGACGGCGTCGTCCTCGACGGTCTCGATCCGGCCGAGCACCACCTGACCCACCCGGTAGGCGGCATGCACGGCGCGGCGCAGCGCGGCGCCGTCGGGCAGCATGCCGCGGATGTCGAGGAGGCGGCGGGCCGGGTCGAGCACACCCGTGACCCGCATGCCCGGCGCGAGCACGCTCCCCAGCGGCACGTCGGGCAGGACGAGCTCCTCCGCGACGGTCGCCTGGCCGCCGTCGTCGGTGCTGACCAGGGCGCGCGACCCGAGCAGGCCGAGCACCGTGCCACCCGTGACCGCCGCGTCCGCCGCGGCCCGCGACGAACCCACGATCCCCGCGCGCACCGCGAGCCGCATGACGTCACCCACGAGCCGGTCGTGCACCCGGGCGTCCTCGTCCGGGGAGTAGGCGAAGTGCAGCGGCGAACGACGTGGATGATGCACCCACTCCAGGTCGGTGCCGTAGACGCGGGAGGCGCCGCCGTAGACCTGCGTGTCCGGGGGCATGCCCGACGAGAACGCCCAGGACACGTCACCCGTGGGGATCACCACCACCTCGGCCAGGCCGGCGACGTCGTCGAGCACCCGCTGCGGGTCCACGAAGGGCGTGTCGTGGCCCGCGGGCGTCGAGATGACGACCACCGGCCGGTCGCGGCCCGGGCGCTGGAGCGCGGAGGCGAGCTCACGCGCCTGCCCCTCGGAGGCGACATGCCGAACTCGCGCGGGGACGCGTGCCTCGGTCATCGGGCCTCCTCACCGGTGGTGGTGACGCAGCGTACCGTTTCAACTGAGCTTCATTGCAAAAACATGAAAGCGCGTGCCGGACCCGCTGGACCCCCGTCCTAGGATCGGAACATGACCCCCGTCGACTCCCCCGCCCTCGAGGCCCGTGTGCGCGACGCGCTCACCGGCGTGCTCGATCCCGAGATCCGGCGCCCCATCACCGACCTGGGCATGGTCCGGTCGGTCGAGGTGTCGACGAACGGCCACGTCGCCGTCGGTGTCGACCTCACCGTCGCGGGGTGTCCGATGAAGTCGACGCTGGTCAAGGACGTGACCGCGGCGGCGAGCGCGGTCGAGGGGGTTGCCGGCGTCGACGTCGAGCTGGGCGTCATGACCCCCGAGCAGCGCTCGTCCCTGCGCTCGAAGCTCCGCGGCGGCGCGGGTGACCCCGTCATCCCGTTCTCTCAGCCGGGCTCGATGACCAAGGTGTTCGCGGTGGCCTCCGGCAAGGGCGGCGTGGGCAAGTCGTCCGTGACGGCCAACCTCGCGGTGGCGCTTGCGGCGGACGGCCTGTCGGTCGGCGTGATCGACGCGGACATCTACGGCTTCTCGATCCCCCGCATGCTGGGCGTGGACCGCCAGCCCACCCGGGTCGACAACATGCTGCTGCCGCCCATCGCGCACGGCGTCAAGGTGGTCTCGATCGGCATGTTCGTGCCGCAGGGCCAGCCCGTCGTGTGGCGCGGGCCGATGCTGCACCGCGCGCTGGAGCAGTTCCTCGCCGACGTGTTCTGGGGCGACCTCGACGTGCTGCTCCTGGACCTGCCGCCCGGCACCGGCGACATCGCGATCTCGGTGGCGCAGCTCCTGCCGTCCTCGGAGATCCTCGTGGTGACGACGCCGCAGGCCGCCGCCGCCGAGGTCGCCGAGCGCGCCGGGTCCGTGGCGACCCAGACGTCGCAGGGCGTGGTGGGCGTGGTCGAGAACATGTCGTGGCTGGAGCAGCCCGACGGCACGCGCCTGGAGGTCTTCGGCACGGGTGGTGGCGCCCAGGTCTCGGCCCGGCTCACCGACCTGGTCGGCAAGGACGTGCCGCTGCTCGGCCAGGTGCCGCTGGACGTCGCCGTCCGCGAGGGCGGGGACGGCGGGACCCCCGTGGTCCTCGCCGCCCCGGACTCACCCGGGGCCAAGGTGCTGCGCGAGGTCGCCTCCGCGCTCGCCGGCCGCCGGCGGGGGCTCGCCGGGATGCAGCTCGGCATCAACCCGGTCTGAGCACGGCCGGATTCGCCACCAGCAGATATCCCGGTATCTCCCTGGCACTCGCCCGGCCGGTGCGGTTCGGTGGGCACCATGCGAATCCTGGTGCTCGGCGGAACCGTCTTCCTCTCCCGCGCGGTCGCGGCGGCCGCCGTCGCGCGCGGCCACGACGTCGTGTGCGCGGCGCGCGGCGTGAGCGGCGCCGTGCCGGACGGCGCCGCGCTCGTCCGCTGGGACCGTGCCGAGGCGGTGCCCGCGGAGCTCACGGAGACGCCGTTCGACGCCGTCGTCGACGTCTCCCGGATCCCCTCGCACGTGCGCCGCGCGGTGGCCGCCTTCCCGGAGGCCCACTGGACGTTCGTGTCGACCATCAACGTGTACGCGGACACGGCCACGGTGGGCGGCACACCCGCCACGCTGCCCCTGCTCGACCCGATCGAGACCGACGACGACCCGGCGTCCGGGCCGGAGACCTACGGCGCGATGAAGGTCGCGTGCGAGAACCTGGTCCGGGACGGTGCTGCCGCCGCCCTCGTGATCCGGCCGGGCCTGATCGTCGGACCCGGGGACCCGAGCGGCCGGTTCACCTACTGGCCGGCCCGGTTCGCGCAGGCGGCCGAGGACGGCCTGCCGGTCCTGGTGCCCGAGCCCGTGGACGACCCGGTGCAGCTCGTCGACGTCCGCGACCTGGCCGACTGGATCGTCACCGCCGCCGAGCGGCGCACCACCGGAGACTACGACGCGGTCTGCCCGCCCGTGCCGCGCTCGGAGCTGCTGGCCCGCGTCGGTGACGGGACGGGGAGCACGCCGGAGCTGGTCGCGGTCGCGCCCGACGTCCTGGCCGGGCACGACGTCGCCCCGTGGTCCGGCCCCCGGTCGATCCCGTTCTGGGCCGGTGGCCTGGCGGAGGGTGGGTTCATGACGCACGACGTCACGGAGTCGCTGGAGGCGGGCCTGACGATCCGGCCGTTCGCCGAGACCGCACGCGACACCGTCGCGTGGCTGCGTGCGACACCGGACGCGCCGGTCACCGGTCTGACGCGAGAGGAGGAGCAGGAGGTGCTGACCGCGCTCCGCGGCTGACCGCTCGCGGGCCCGGCACCCACCGGCCCGGCCAGGCCCACCAGCCGGGAAGCGTATTCCCCACCGCGGCCCGAGCACCTACGGTGGTCCCGTGACCGCACCTGCTCTGCCCGAAGACCCCCGCCCCGCGAGCCAGCACTTCGTCCCCGGACCGCAGTTCGACGGCTGGCTCACCGGCGTCGACCAGATCGCCTACGGCGGCGACTACAACCCCGAGCAGTGGCCCGAGGAGGTCTGGGCGGAGGACGTCCGGCTCATGAACGAGGCGGGCGTGAACCTCGTCAGCCTCGGCATCTTCAGCTGGGCGCTCCTGGAGCCGCGCGAGGGCGAGTTCGACTTCGGCTGGCTGGACCGGATCATCGGTCTGCTGCACGACGGCGGGATCCGCATCCTGCTCGCCACCCCGACGGCCGCGCCGCCCGCCTGGCTGTACGCCGCGCACCCGGACGCCCGGGTGGTCGACCGGGACGGGACGCCGATGGGCCCGGGCGGGCGCGGCCTCATGGCGCCGACCGCCCCCGCCTACCGCGAGGCCGCCCTGCGCATCACGCGGGCTCTGGCCGAGCGCTACGGCACCCACCCGGCGCTGGCCGGATGGCACGTGCACAACGAGTACGGGGCGCCGGTCACCCTGGACTACTCGGTCCATGCCGAGCGCACGTTCCGGGACTGGCTGCGCGAGCGCTACGGCTCGCTCGACGCGCTGAACGCCGCGTGGGGCACGGCCTTCTGGGGCCAGCACTACGCCGACTGGGCGCACGTGCAGCTCCCCGCCGCCGCCCTCGAACCCGTCAACCCGGCCCAGCAGCTCGACTTCGCGCGGTTCTCCGACGCCGCGCTGCGCGCCTGCTTCATCGCGGAGCGGGACGCCGTCCGCGAGCACTCCTCCGCGCCGGTGACCACCAACTTCATGGCCGCGAGCTGCCCGTCGACGGACCTGTTCGCCTGGGCGCGGGAGGTCGACGTCGTCGCGAACGACCACTACCTCCGGGCCGCGAACCCGCAGGGGTACGTCGGGCTGGCCCTGGCCGCCGACCTCACCCGGTCGGTCGCGGGCGGCAAGCCGTGGCTGCTGCTGGAGCACTCGACGTCGGCCGTGAACTGGCAGCCGCGCAACGTGGCCAAGCGGCCCGGGGAGCTGGCCCGCAACTCGTTCGCCCACCTCGGCCGGGGCGCGGACGCGATCATGTTCTTCCAGTGGCGCGCCTCCCGGTCCGGCGCGGAGAAGTTCCACTCCGCGATGCTGCCGCACGCCGGCACCGCGTCCCGCGTGTGGCGCGAGGTGACCGAGCTGGGGGCGAACCTCGGGCGGCTCACGGAGCTGCGCGGCTCGCGCGTGCACGCCGACGTCGCGCTGGTGTGGGACTACGACTCGTTCTGGGCGCAGGACCTGGAGTTCCGCCCGAGCGTCGGTGCCCGGCACCGCGAGCGGATCGACACCTACTACGAGCGGCTCTGGCGCGACGGCCACACCGTGGACCTGGTGCGGCCGGGACAGGACCTGTCGGGCTACAAGCTGGTCGTCGCACCGGCGTCGTACCTGCTCCGGGCCGACGACGCGGCGAACCTCACGGCCTACGTCGAGGCCGGGGGCTCGCTGCTGGTGAGCTACTTCAGCGGCATCGTCGACGAGCACGACGCCGTGCACCCCGGCGGCTTCATGGCTCCGCTGCGCGACGCCCTGGGCGTGTGGGTCGAGGAGTTCCTGCCGCTGCGGGAGGAGGAGTCGCTGACCGTCGCCTACCGCGCGGGCGCGGCCGGTGCGGGCGCCGCGACCACGGAGACCACCGGACTCACCGGCACGGTCTGGGCGGACGACCTGGTGCTCGCCGGCGCGGAGCCCGTCGGCACCTACGCCGACGGCCCCAAGCCGGGCGGCGCCGCGATCACCCGGCACCGGCACGGCGCGGGCACCGGCTGGTACGTCTCGACGAGCCTCGACGTCGACACGCTGGCCACGGTCATGGCCGACGTGTACGCGGGTGCGGGCCTGACGCCGTCGGGCACCGTGGAGGGGCTGGAGGTGGTCCGGCGGCACGGCGACGCCGAGTACGTGGTCGCGATCAACCACACGGACCACGACGCACGCCTGCCCCTGGACGGTCCCGCGACCGACCTGCTCACGGGCAACCCGGTGGCGGGCGACGTGGACGTGCCCGCCGGCGCGGTCCGCGTGCTGCGCCAGGACGCCTGACGCCGGCCCGCCGGGCCTGCCGGCGGTCTCGCTGCCTGACCGGCTGTGGGTCCTGCGCGCCGAGGGGGCAATAATCGGTTCCGTGACCACCATCAACTGGCTCGAGGCCTGGAGCGCCGAGGACGGCGCGCGCCGGGTCGACGAGCTCTTCACCCGTTCGTTCGACGGCTCCCCCGAGGGCGTCTGGTCCGCCCCCGGGCGCGTCAACCTCATCGGGGAGCACACCGACTACAACGCCGGGCTCTGCCTGCCGACGGCGCTGCCGCACCGCACCTGGATCGCGCTGCGGCCACGCGAGGACGACCAGGTCCGGCTCGTGTCGGCCCAGGCCGAGGGCGTGTGGGAGGCGAGCCTGGCCGACATCGCGCCCGGCACCGTGCAGGGCTGGGGCGCCTACGTCGCCGGCGTGGCCTGGGCCCTGGCCGAGGCCGGGCACAAGGTGGGCGGCTTCGACGCCGCCGTCGACTCGTGCGTCCCGTTCGGCGCGGGGCTGAGCTCGTCGGCCGCGCTGGAGGCGGCCGTCGCCGTCGCCCTCGACGCGGTCGCCGGTCTCGGCCTGGCGGCGTCCGACGCCGGACGCGCCGAGCTGGTCGACGCCACCCGCCGGGCCGAGAACGAGATCGCGGGCGCCCCGACCGGCGGGCTGGACCAGTCGGCCTCGCTGCGGTGCCGCGAGGGCTACGCGCTGCTCCTGGACTTCCGGCCCGGGCTGAAGCCCCTGGAGTCGGGCGTGCCCGTGCCGTTCGACCTCGACACCGCCGGGCTCACGCTCCTGGTGGTCGACACCAAGGCGGAGCACTCGCACGTCTCCGGCGAGTACGGGGCGCGCCGCGCCTCGTGCGAGCGCGCCGCAGAGCTGCTCGGCCTGAGCTCGCTGCGCGACATCGCGCCGACCCTGGGCGGCATGGGCATCGACCGCGCCCTGGCCGAGCTCGAGCCGCACGACCCCGACGGCGTGCTGCGCCGGCGGGTGCGTCACGTGGTCTCCGAGATCGACCGCACCGCGCGGTTCGCCGACCTGGTGCGCGAGGGCCGCGCGGCCGACGTCGGCCCGTTCATGGTCGCCTCGCACGTCTCCCTGCGCGACGACTACGAGGTCTCGTGCCGCGAGCTCGACCTCGTCGTCGACTCGGCCATGGCCGCGGGCGCCCTGGGCGCGCGCATGACCGGCGGCGGGTTCGGCGGCAGCGCCATCGCGCTGGTCCGTCTGTCCGACGTCGACACCGTGGCCCAGGCCGTCGCGGACGCGTTCGCCGAGGCCGGCCTCACCGCGCCGGCCTTCCTGCTGGCCCCGCCGTCGGCCCCGGCGGGCTGAACCGCGGTCGGCCCGGCGGCTTGAGCCGCCGTCGGCCGCCACGACGGCCATCGGTCGTGGCGGCCTGAACCGGCGTTGGTCGTGGCGGCCTGATCCGCTGCTGGTCGTGGTGGCCTACAGCTCGTAGGTCGCCACGACCGGGGCGTGGTCGCTCCAGCGCTCCGCGTAGGTGGGCGCCCGGTCGACCTCGATCTTGCGGCACGCGCCCGCGAGTGCCTGGTTGGCGAGCTGGTAGTCGATACGCCAGCCGGAGTCGTTGTCGAACGCCGCGCCGCGCCAGGACCACCAGGTGTAGGGGCCGGGGCCGTCACCGGCGTGGATCCGCCCGAGGTCGGCCCAGCCGTGCTCGTCCAGCCAGCGCGTCACGTAGGCGCGCTCCTCCGGCAGGAAGCCGGCGCTCTTCTGGTTGCCCTTCCAGTTCTTGATGTCCACGTTCTGGTGGGCGATGTTGAGGTCGCCCGCCACGACGGCCGGCGTCGGCGCGGTGGCGAGCTGAGCCAGGCGCGCGGTCACCTTCTCCAGGTAGGCGTACTTGGCGACCATCGTGTGCTCCTGGCCGGGGTTGGTCGACCCGGAGTGCAGGTAGGCGGAGATCGCGGTGAACGTGCCGCCGTCGGGCAGACTGATGTCGGCCTCGATCCAGCGGCCGGTGTCGGTGCCCTCCTCGAGGGCGCCGTCCGGCCCGTGGGCCGCGAGGCCCGTGCGGACCTCACCGAGCGGCAGCCGGGACGCCACGAGCACCCCGGCGCGGCCCTTGACCTCGCTCTCCGCGTGCGCGACGTGCCAGCCCTCGAGCAGCTCGCGCACGAGCTTGTCGGGGGCGCGGACCTCCTGCAGCAGCAGCACGTCCGGGGTTCGGGTGGCGATCCAGGACTCCATGCCGCGGCGGACGGCGGCTCGGATCCCGTTGACATTGGCGGTGGCGACGATCAGAGGCACCGGGGCAGCCTAACCGGAGCCTCTGACACGGGCCGATCACGGCCGGGTCAGGCGCCGCCGCGGGGCCTCAGGCGCCGTCGTGCGCCGCCTGCAGGGCCGCGACGTCGATCTTGCCCATCTTCAGCATGGCGTTCATCGTGGCGATCTCGGCGGGCGTCGAGTACGAGCCGCTGAGCCGCTCGAGCTCCTTGGGGATCACCTGCCAGGACACCCCGAACTTGTCCGTGCACCAGCCGCACGCACCGGGCTCGCCGCCGTCGGCGGTCAGGAGGTCCCAGTAGTGGTCGACCTCCTCCTGGCCCTCGACCGACAGGTAGAACGAGAAGGCCTCGTCGAGCGTGCGGTGCGGCCCGGCGTTCAGGCCGACCACCGGCTGCCCGGCCACGGTGAACTCGACCACGAAGTCGGTGCCGGCCTCGGCGCCCGGCGCGTTCTCCGGAGCCTTGACGACGCGCTCGATCGACGAGCCGGGGATGTGCTCGGCATAGAAGGCGGCGGCCTCGCCGGCCTTGTTGTTCCCGAACCAGAGATGGGTCCGAACGCTCACCATGATGTCCTCCTGGGTCGGCCGGGGCCCTGGTCGGCCCCGGCATCAACTCTTCAGACGCCGCGCTGCCCCGCAACTCATCGCAGGCACGTTCACCCGCCGTCCGCCACCGGCGAACGGAGGAATGGTCGCCCTCTCGGTGCTGAGAGAGCGACCATTCCTCCGTTCGGCGGCAGATCAGGGAACCAGCGAGCGCTCCGCCGACTCGACCACGTTCGCCAGGAGCATCGCCCGGGTCATCGGGCCGACGCCGCCCGGGTTGGGCGACACCCAGCCCGCGATCTCGGCGGCCTCGGGCGAGACGTCGCCGACGACGCGCGACTTGCCCGTCTCCGGGTCGGTCTCGCGCGAGACGCCGACGTCGATCAGCACGGCGCCCGGCTTGACCATCTCGCCGGTCACGATCCCCTTGACGCCCGCGGCGGCCACGACGACGTCGGCCCGCCGGACGAGCGACGCCAGGTCCTGCGTGCCCGTGTGCGTCAGGGTGACCGTCGCGTTCACGGCGCGCCGCGTGAGCAGCAGCCCGATCGGGCGACCCACGGTGACGCCGCGGCCGAGCACCACGATCTCCTTGCCGGCGAGCTTGATGCCGTGCCGCTCCACCAGCTCGATGATGCCGCGCGGTGTGCAGGGCAGCGAGGAGGTGACCTCCTCGTTGACCCGCAGCACCAGGCGCCCCAGGTTGGTGGGGTGCAGGCCGTCGGCGTCCTTGTCGGGGTCGACGAGCTCCAGCACGCGGTTGGTGTCGATGCCCTTGGGGAGCGGGAGCTGGACGATGTACCCGGTGCAGGCCGGGTCGTCGTTCAGCCGGCGGACCGCGGCCTCGATCTCGTCCTGCGTGGCGGTCTCCGGGAGGTCCTCCCGGATCGACGCGATGCCCACCTCGGCGCAGTCGCGGTGCTTGCCCGCGACGTACCACTGCGAGCCGGGGTCGTCCCCCACGAGGAGGGTCCCCAGGCCGGGGACGACGCCCCGCTCGCGCAGGGCCGTGACGCGGTCCTTCAGCTCCGCCTTGATGGCGGCGGCGGTCGCCTTCCCGTCCAGGATCTGTGCGGTCATCGGCTCAGAGCCCCGGGTAGAGGGGGAAGTCGGCCGTCAGCTTCGCCACACGGGCCGAGAGCGCGTCGACGTCGGTCGCGGCGCCGTCCTTCAGCGCCGTCGCGATGATGTCGGCGACCTCGGTGAACTCGGCGTCGCCGAACCCGCGCGTGGCCAGGGCCGGCGTCCCGATGCGCAGGCCCGAGGTGACGCGCGGCGGACGCGGGTCGAACGGGACGGCGTTGCGGTTGACCGTGATGCCGGCGTCGTGCAGGAGGTCCTCGGCCTGCTGGCCGTCGAGGTCCGAGTTGCGCAGGTCCACCAGCACCAGGTGCACGTCCGTGCCGCCGGTCAGCACGGAGACGCCGGCCTCGGCGACGTCCGGCTGGGACAGGCGCTCGGCGATGATCTGCGCGCCGCGCACCGTGCGCTCCTGGCGCTCCTTGAAGGCGTCGGTCCCGGCGACCTTGAACGCCACGGCCTTGGCCGCGACGACGTGCATGAGCGGGCCACCCTGCTGCCCCGGGAACACGGCGGAGTCGATCTTCTTGGCGTACTCCTCCTTGGCGAGGATGAAGCCGGAGCGCGGGCCGCCGATCGTCTTGTGCACGGTCGAGGAGACGACGTCGGCGTGCGGCACCGGGGAGGGGTGCAGGTCGGCCGCGACGAGCCCGGCGAAGTGCGCCATGTCGACCCACAGCTTGGCGCCGACCTCGTCGGCGACCTCACGGAACGCCGCGAAGTCGAGGTGCCGCGGGTAGGCGGACCAGCCCGCGATGATGACGTCGGGGCGGTGCTCCAGCGCCTTCTTGCGCACCTCGTCCATCTCGATGCGGTAGGACTGCGGGTCCACGCCGTAGGCGCCGACGTCGTAGAGCTTGCCGCTGAAGTTGATCTTCATGCCGTGCGTGAGGTGGCCGCCGTGCGCCAGCTCCAGGCCGAGGATCTTGTCGCCCGCGTTGATCAGGGCATGCAGCACCGCGGCGTTGGCCTGGGCGCCGGAGTGCGGCTGGACGTTCGCGTGCTCGGCGCCGAACAGGTCCTTGGCGCGGGCGATCGCGAGGTTCTCCGCGATGTCCACCTGCTCGCAGCCGCCGTAGTAGCGGCGGCCCGGGTAGCCCTCGGCGTACTTGTTGGTCAGGACCGAGCCCTGGGCCTCCAGGACGGCACGCGGCACGAAGTTCTCGGACGCGATCATCTCGAGAGTGTCGCGCTGGCGGGCCAGCTCTCCGTCCAGGACGGCGGCGATCTCGGGGTCGAGCTCGGCGAGCGGGGTCGCGAGCGGGTCGGGAGTCGATGCGCTCATAGCTCCTCGATTCATGCGGGACGGGGAATTGTCGGACGGCGGTGGAGGGCACACGCGCCGCGACACGACGGCCCGGGTGCACACCTCTGCAGGTGACCCAGGGCCCAGGCGAACGACCCGTCGTCGGCATGACTCGTCGCTCCCCGGTGGTGATCCACCTGACGCCAGTTGCGACCCGATGATCGTAGCAGCGGCGGAACGAGCCCGTACGCGGCGTCCGGCTGCTTCTCGGGAAGGGCTCGGGAAGCCCGGAAAATCAACGAAAGTACCTGAGACCCTTTTGCGATTCACCCCGACGTCGCTAGTGTGCCGCCATGCCCTCCCCCGTGTCACCGGACGCAGGTGTTCCGGAACACCAGCCAGACCAGCGCCGCCCCCGGACCGGCGGAACGCACCGCCAGGAACCGAACGGCCCCCCGCCGTCCGGCGGCCGGCCGCAGTCGGGGCAGTTCGCGTCGGGGCAGTTCGCGTCGGGGCAGTTCACGTCGGGGCAGCTTCCGTCCCGGCAGTTCCCGGCGGGGCAGGGCCAGTCGGGGCAGGCCACGTCGGGGCAGCTCCCGTCCCGGCAGTTCCCGGCGGGGCAGGGCCAGTCGGGGCAGGCCACGTCGGGCCAGTTCCCGTCTGCTCAGTTCCCGTCCGGGCAGCTACCGTCCCGGCAGTTCCCGGCCGGGAACCAGCCGCAGTCCGGCCCGTTCGGCGCCGGCAGGCCGCAGTCCGGCCAGTTCGCGACCCCGCCCGGCGCGGCCTCACCGTCGGCCCCCCGGACACCGGACTCCCGCTCCCCCGGACCCGACGGCGCCGGTGAGGAGCGCGGCAGGAAGGGCACCACGCGCCGGGACTGGATCTGGTCGATCGTCGCCTTCGTCGTCGCGGCCGTGGTCATCGGTGCCGTCGGGTTCCACTTCTTCGGACCTAACGCGGACGACGAGCCCACCGTGGCCTGGGCCGTCGACTCGTGCGCCGGCCCCGACCCGGCCGCGCAGGCCACCGACGCCCCCACGGACGCCTACCGGCCGCTGTCCTGCGACGACGCGGAGGCCACCGTCACGGTCCTCGACATCCAGGACGCCGTGTCCGTGGCCCAGCTCCACTGCCCGGCCGGCACCGACGTCGTCTTCCAGAAGGACGGCCAGGCCGGCGGGGACACGCAGGCCGTGTGCGCCCGCAACCTCTCGGACGACCACCCCGGCGACCCCGGGATGGGCGGCGGCCAGCTCCTCGCAGGCGACTGCGTGAACGGCGACGGCGGCGAGGTGCCGTGCTCCGCGGACGGCGCACGGAAGGTCACCGGCCTCCTGGTCGGTGCCGTCGAGTGCCCCGAGGGGACCGCCGACGAGATCGAGCTGGGCTTCGACCCGTCGCGCAGCTACGAGACGATCTGCCTCGGCGAGTAGGTCAGCCCTGCGACGTGCTCGGTGCGCTCTGCGCACCGGCCGCACCGAGCACGCGACGCAGGTAGGTGTACGTGAGGTCGCCCGCGGCCTTGTCGTACTGCTCCTCGTAGCCGTGCTTCGTGTACATCGCGAGGTTCTGCTTGGAGTCCTTGCCGGTGAAGACCCAGATCTCCGTGGTCTGCTCCGGCAGGTACGGCAGCACCGCGAAGAGCATCTCGGTGCCGATCCCGCGCCCCTGCTTGTCGGGGGCCACCGCGAGCCGGCCGAGCGTCGCCTTCTCGCCCTCGATCTCCACGCGCACCGAGCCGATCATCCGGTGGCCCTCCCACGCGCCGATCGTCACCACGTCGTCGCGCGCCAGGTCTTCCCGCAGCTCGGCGAGCGTCTGGGTCAGCGGCGGGATGTTCGGGTCGTCGTACAGCTGGGCCTCGGTCACGAACGCGGCGCGCCGCAACGTGAGGAGCTCGCCCGCATGGTCGTCCTCGACCAGCGCGATCGTCGTGGTGGAGTTGCTCATGGGGCCATGGTGTCAGAGGTGACGCGCCCGGGTCGACGATGACCGTGGCCCGAACGCCGATGTCAGTGGTCCGGCGTAGGTTCGGCGCATGAGCAGCACACGCCCGCGCTGGCCCGACAACCCCGACGTACGGATCGACGTGCGCTCGGCCGTCGGCCGGTACGACGACTTCTACGAGGTCGTCGGCGTCAAGAAACCGGGCGGCCGAGGGTGCTGGTGCATGGCCTACCGGGACAACCGCGTCCCCGCCGACGAGGCCCCGGGCTACATGCGCGGCCTGTGCTCGGCCGAGCCCGGCCCGGGCGTGCTGGCCTACGTGGACGACGTCGTGGCCGGCTGGTGCTCGATCGCGCCCCGGTCCACCTACCGGCGGCTCATGAACTCGCGCACCATCCCGTTCGTCGACGAGCGGGACGCGTGGGCCGCGGTGTGCTTCGTGGTCCGCGCCGGGTACCGCAGGCGCGGGCTCATGCACCACCTCCTGGCCGGGGCGGTGGAGCACGCGCGGGCGCACGGGGCCGAGGTGGTCGAGGGCTACCCGGCGGACACGGGCCCCGACCGCGTCGACGTGATCAGCGGGTACGTCGGCACGGTGCGCATGTTCGAGCAGGCGGGGTTCGTCCGGGCGACCGAGACGAGCGGCGTCAGCGGGGGCCGGCGGCGCTGGGTCATGCGCCTGGAGCTCGGACAGGACGGGGCCCCGTCGGCCGCTCCGGGTTAGCCTGACCGCGTGAACGACGCGACCGCAGCCACCCACTGGATCCTGACCCTGTCCTGCCCGGACCAGCCGGGAATCGTGCACGCGGTGGCGGGAATGCTCGCGGAGCACGGCGGCAACATCACGGAGTCGCAGCAGTTCGGCGACCCGGCGTCGGGCCTGTTCTTCATGCGCGTGCAGGTCGAGTCGACGGCGTCATGCGACGAGCTGACCGCCGCGATGACGCCGGTGGCGGGCAGGTTCCGGATGACGTGGACGCTCGACGTCGTCGGGCGGCGGATCCGGACCCTCGTCATGGTGTCCAAGGCCGCGCACTGCCTCGTGGACCTGCTGTACCGGGAGCGGTCGCAGCGCATGCCGATCGACGTCGTGGGCGTGGTGGGCAACCACCGCGACCTGGAGGACATCGCCACCTTCTACGGCAAGCCGTTCCACCACGTGCCCGTCACCAAGGACACCAAGGCCGAGGCGGAGGCGACGCTGCGCGGCCTGGTCAAGGAGACCGACGCCGAGCTGGTGGTGCTGGCCCGGTACATGCAGATCCTGTCCGACGAGCTGTGCCGCGACCTGAGCGGGCAGATCATCAACATCCATCACTCGTTCCTGCCGTCGTTCAAGGGGGCCGGGCCCTACCGGCAGGCGCACGACCGCGGCGTGAAGATCATCGGCGCCACGTCCCACTACGTGACCGGTGACCTCGACGAGGGCCCGATCATCGAGCAGGACGTCGAGCGCGTGGACCACTCCCGCAGCGTCGAGGACCTGGTGGGCATCGGCGAGGACGTCGAACGCCGCACCCTGGCCCGCGCCGTCCGCTGGCACGCGGAACGCCGGGTCCTCCTGGACGGCACCCGCACCGTGGTCTTCCGCTGACCGCCCCGCGGTAGCCGGCAGCGCAGGCTGGCCGGGCTGGGCTGGGTGGTCGGCAGAATGTCAGGTGGTCGGTAGCTCGGACTACCGACCACCTGACATTCTGCCGATCACTCGGGCGGGCCGGCGGCAGCCGGGCCTACCCGGCCCGGCGCCTCAGCCCTTGACCGCACCTGCCAGGGCGAAGGCTGAGCCCGAGATGCGGGTGACCAGCACGTACAGACCGAGCACCGGCGCCGCGTACAACAGCGAGTACGCCGCGAGCTGCCCGTAGGCGACCGACCCGTACTGCCCGAAGAACGCGAAGATGCTCACGGCCGCCGGCTGCTTCTCCGGGGAGAGCAGCAGCACGAACGGGACGAAGAAGTTCCCCCACGCCTGCACGAACACGAAGATGAACACCACGGCGATGCCGGGCCGCATGAGCGGCAGGACCACCCGGCGCAGCGCCTGCATGGCCGACGCCCCCTCGGTCCAGGCGGCCTCCTCCAGCGAGATCGGCACCGAGTCCATGAAGTTCTTGGTCATCCAGATCGCCATGGGCAGCGACGTCGCCGCCATGAAGAAGATGGTTCCGGGCAGCGAGTCGAGCAGGTTGAGCTGCACGAACAGCGCGTACACCGGGACCATGATCGCCGTGATCGGCAGGCAGGTGCCGAACAGCACCGAGTACAGGAAGTACTTGCCGAACCGCATCCGATACCGCGACAGCGGGTACGCCGCGAGCACCGCGACCACCACCGTGATCGCCCCCGACCCCGCCGACAGCACGAACGCGTTCCACAGCGGGAGCCAGGTGAGCTCCGGCGTCATGATCGCCGCGAAGTTGGCGGTGGTCACGGCGTCGGGCAGGCCGAAGGAGAGCGTCGCCTCCGCGTCGAAGGACGCCACGAGCACCCAGGCCATCGGGAGCACGAAGCACAGGGCGATCACGAGCAGCACCACGTTGGCGGCCACCTTGGTGGCCGTGCCGCGGGGTGCGGCCAGCGTGCCGAGCCCGCCGCTGCGGGCCGGCGCCGCGGGCCTCGTCAGAGTGTCCGTCATCAGTCCACCTCCGGTCGGAGCGCGCGGATGTAGATCACGGAGAAGATCCCGCCCACGATGATCATCACGGTCGCGATGGCCGTGCCGTAGCCGACCTGCGCGAACTTGAACGCCTCCTGGTAGGCCAGGATCGGCAGGGTCGAGCTGTCCGTGCCCGGTCCACCGCCGGTCATCACGTAGATGAGCGTGAACACCGAGAGCGTCTGCAGCGTGGTCAGCATCAGGTTGGTCGAGATGCTGCGCCGGATCACGGGCAGGGTCACCCAGGCGAGGCGTTGCAGCCCGTTGGCGCCGTCGAGCTGGGCGGCCTCCGTGAGCTCCGGCGGCACCTCCGCGAGGGCGGCCGAGTAGACCATCATCGAGAAGGCCGTACCGCGCCAGATGTTGGCGAGGATCACCGCGAGCATCGGCGTGGAGTAGAGCCAGTCCGGCCCCGTGATCCCGATGCCGCCGAGCAGCGTGTTGAGCGTGCCCTCGGAGTGGAAGAACGCGTACGCCGCGAACGCCGCGACGATCTCGGGCAGCACCCACGCGGCGACGACCACGGTCGAGGCGATCGAGCGCACCGGCTTGACCGCCGAGCGGAGCAGGCCGGCCAGCAGGATGCCCATGACGTTCTGCCCCACCACGGCGGACAGGAACACGAACACGACGGTGAGCCACAGCGACTTGGGGAAGTCGGGGTCACCGATCAGCGCGGCGTAGTTGTCGAACCCGATCCACTCCGGGCTCAGGGCGGCGGGGCCGGTCAGGGCGGCGTTGGTGAACGAGCCGTAGAACGACCACACCACGGGGCCGAGCATGAACAGGGCGAGCAGGACGACGGCGGGCGCGAGCGGAACCACTCGCGCCACGCCGCGGGACGTGACGGCCATCAGGTCAGCCCTGGACCGTGTTCTCTTCGCCGACGATGCCGATCACCGCTTCGTCGTAGGCGGCCGCGGCCTCCTCCGGCGTCTGCTGCCCGGTCATCACGGCCTCCATCGCGACCATGATCTCGTTCGAGACCTTCGGGTAGTCCGAGGTCGCGGGCCGGAAGTTGGTCACGTCGACCAGGCCGGTGAAGAACTCCGTGGTGGGGTTCGTCTTGGTGTACTCCGGGTCCTCCGCGACGTCGGTGCGGACCGCGATCTGGCTGTTCGCGACGTCGAACCAGAGGGAGTTCTCCCGGTTCAGCGCCATCGAGATGAACTCGAACGCGGCATCCGGGTTCTTGGAGCCGGAGCCCATCGCGAGGGTCCAGCCGCCCGACATGCTCACGGCACCCGGGTCGGCGCCGTCCTGCGTGGGCATGGGCGCGGTGCCCATCTTCTCGGACCACTCGGGCCACGGCGCGACGCCGGACTCGAGCCAGTTGCCCGCCACCCAGGAGCCGTCGAGCGCGATGCCGACCTTGCCCTCGGGCAGCCACTCGGCCTGCACCGTGTTGCCGATGTTGGTGTCGAGCGCCTGCTGCGGCGTCGGCGCCAGGCCCTCGGTGAACACGGTGGTGATGAAGTCGAGGCTGTCGACGAAGCCCTGCGAGCCCAGCACCCACTTGCCGTCCTCGTAGAGGGTGTCGCCCGTGCCGTACAGGAGCATCTCGAAGCCCTGCATCACGGCGGCCTCGCCCTGCGGCTTGCCGGAGTACATGTTGAACGGGACCACGTCCGGGTCCGACTCCTTGATGGCCCGGGCGGCATCCAGGAGCTCGTCCCACGACTTGGGCGCCCAGTCCTCCGGCAGGCCCGCCTTGGCCAGCACGTCCTTGTTGAACCACAGGCCGCGCGTGTCGGTGCCCATGGAGACGCCGTAGGTCTTGCCGTCGTCGCCGGCGCCGGCCTC
The DNA here is from genome assembly GCF_044456525.1 of Promicromonospora sp. NPDC050880. Lineage (NCBI taxonomy): Bacteria > Bacillati > Actinomycetota > Actinomycetes > Micrococcales > Promicromonosporaceae > Promicromonospora > Promicromonospora sp. NPDC050880. Next base: position 782,672 of record NZ_JBITFV010000001.1, on the reverse strand, counting down.
CTTGGCGCTGTCGACGAACTGGTCCCACTCGTCCCACTCCGCGAGGTAGTCGTCGAGCGGCGCCAGATACCCGGCCTCGACGTCGGACTTGATCATGTACGTGTCCTCGTACATGACGTCGGGCGCCGTGCTGGGCGACCGGTTCATGAGGGCGAGCTTGGTGAAGTAGTCGTTCTGCTGCGCCTCGATGGGCACCAGCTCCACGGTGATGCCGGGATTGGCCTCCTCGAAGTCGGCCTTGACGTCCTTGAACAGCTCGTCGGCCTGCGTGAAGTTGCCGAACTTCTGGTAGGCCACCTTGATCGTGGAGGAGTCGGAGCCGCCTCCACCGGAGCCGCAGGCACCGAGCGAGAGGGCGAGTGCCGCTGCAGTGACGGGTGCGATGAGGAATCGTGCCGTGCGCATGAAGCTCCCTTGCGTCGTGCGAGCCCGGCTACGCCGCCGGACCAACTGACGCACACGATTCACCCCTGGCGGGCCCGAGTCAAGGGACTCCGCCGAGGAATTGTCAGCGCTGTCACCCCCGCCCGCCGATCCCGCCCCCTCCCCACCCTTCCTGCCCCCGCCCGATCGCCTGGTGAGCGGCTGCTCAGCGGCCGGGCAGGCCGGTCAGGCCGGTCAGCGGCCCCGCGGGTCCGTCAGGACCGCCACCGTGCGGGGCGGCACCGTGACGGTGCCCGTCGCGGCGTCCCAGGCGGTGCCCCGCACCACCGGGTCCGCGCCGCGTGCCTGGATGCGGGACAGCGCGTAGTCCCGCCCCGCCAGCTCGGGCACCTCGACGGACGCCTCGTCCGGCGACGCGTTGAACACCACGAGCACGCCGTCCAGCGTGCGGTCGACGTCGGTCCGGCCCGCCCGGTCGTCGATCGACATCGTGATGACGCCGGGCACGGCGTCCGGCCCGGAACCGGGGAACGTCACCTTCTCGCGGATCAGGTCCGCGGAGCCCAGCCGGAACAGCTCGGTCGAGTTCCGCAGCTCCAGCAGCTCACGGGCCTGCGCGGAGGCGAAGCCGATGTCGTCGGCGTCCGGCTTGAGCGCGGCGTCGGCGAGCAGGGGCCGCTGGTACGGCCACTTGTCCTCGTTGTCGGCCGCCATCGGCAGGCCGCGCCCGAACCCGTTGTCCTGGCCCGACCAGTCGATGGCGTTGAACCAGTCGCCGGAGTCGAACGAGTTGCGGTCCAGGGACTTGGAGCGCAGCAGGTCGGTGCCCGCGTGCCAGAACGACGGCGACTGCGACAACGCGGCGGTGGCCAGCGAGACCGTGTTCATCCGGACGCGGTCGGTCATCGACGTGTCTGCCGGCAGCTTGAGCGTCAGCAGGTCGAACAGCGTCTCGTTGTCGTGGGCGTCGACGTACGTGACGACCTCCTCCGGCGAGTCCGCGTAGCCCGCGGGCGCGCCCCGGTAGTCGAGCTCGTCGCCGCGGACCTGCTCCCCCGTCGCGGTGGTGACCTCGAAGGATCTCAGGTTGCCGGCCAGCCCGAGCTTGACCAGGTCGGTCTGGTGGGCCAGGTCCGCGGCCTCGTCGTCGCCGCCGTCGTTGACCGACGCCGGGTCCTCCAGCCGCGCGTCCCGCCCGTTCGGGTCGGTGAACAGGCCGGTGCCGAAGCCCTGCGTGAACAGCGACGACCCGTCGACCGGCGAGCCGCCGTGGACGGCGTCGCGCAGACGGTCGCTGAAGGTGCCGATGCCGGTGCCGCCGAGCTGGCCCTGCGTGGCCTGCTCGAACCGGGCGTTGCCCGCGACCTCGCCGAAGTCCCAGCCTTCGCCGTACAGGTACACGCTCTTGCCGTCGACGCCGTCCCGCCGCAGGGTGAGCGCGTCCAGCCCGGCCCGGACGGCCTCCATGTTCTCGCGCGAGTGGTGGCCCATGAGGTCGAACCGGAAGCCGTCGACGTGGTAGTCGCGGGCCCAGGTGACCACGGAGTCGACCATGAGCTTGCTCGCCATGGCGTGCTCGGTGGCGACGTTCTGGCAGCAGGTGCTGGTCTCGACGGCGCCCGTGGTCGCGTTGAGCCGGTGGTAGTAGCCGGGCACCACGCGGTCCAGCACCGACGTCGGGTCCTGGCCCGACGCCGCGGTGTGGTTGAACACCTGGTCGAGCACCACCTGCAGACCGGCGCCGTGCAAGTTGCCGACCATCGAGCGGAACTCGGCGACGCGCGCCCCGCCGTCGGCCTGCACCGCGTAGGAACCTTCCGGGGCCATGAAGTGGTACGGGTCGTAGCCCCAGTTGAACGCGTCGCTGCCCTGCACCTCGCCGACGGCGGCCTGCTGCTCCGTGCCGTCGGGCGCGAAGCCCGTCAGGTCGCCGGTCGTGGCCTGGTCGGCGCGGTCCTCGGGGATCGTCGCGATGTCGAAGGTGGGCAGCAGGTGCACGGTGGTGAGCCCGGCGTCGGCGAGCGACCGCAGGTGCTTCATGCCGTCCGAGCCCTTGACGCCGAACGCGCCGTAGGTGCCGCGCAGGCGCTCGGGCACGGTCTCGTCGGAGCTGGAGAAGTCCCGCACGTGCAGCTCGTAGATGGTCTGGTCCACGGCGCGCTCCACCCGTGGCGCGGGTGTGTTCCGCCAGACCTTGGGCTGCCACGCCGTGTCGTCGAGGTCGAGCGCGACCGAGTGCGTCGAGTTCAGCGTGAGGCCCACCGAGTAGGGGTCGGTCACCACGTTCGTCTCGACCTGGCCGGTGCTCGGCACGTACACCTCGACGGCGTAGCGGTAGCGGGCACCACGCCAGTCGAGCCGGCGGTCGGCGCGGCCGCCGTCGAGCGTCCAGGCGCCGTCCTTCTGCCGGGTCAGCGCGAAGGTGCGCGGCTCGGCGTCGGGCGACCGGCCCGCGGGCCAGGCCTGCAGCGTCACGGCGCGGGCCGTGGGCGCCCAGAGCGCGAAGGAGGCCTGCTTGCTGCCCTGCCACGTCACGCCCAGCGCGCGGTCGGTCGCGAACAGGTCGTCCAGCACACCGGGGATCTGCACGCCGGTGGCGGCGGTCAGGGTCTCGCCGTCGTGCCGGGTCAGGCGCAGCGCCCCCTGCAGGGCCGACGTCGCCGCGGCCCGGGTCAGGCCCTCGGCCTCCAGGGCGAGGTGTCCGGCCAGGTGCGGGAAGTCCTCGGCCACGTCCGCTGGCACGTCGCCCGTGCCGTCCGCCGGGCTCAGCGGGTACGACGCCGCCTCGGTCTCCAGGGCCCAGGTGTCGCCGGAGCCGAAGCCGGCGGCCGGGACCAGGACGAGCCCCTGACGCACCCAGTGCGCGGCCTGCTGCCCCTCGCCGGGCGTTCCCGGGGTGCCGACCTGGACGGACGGCACCTTGGTCTCCGGGTCCCAGGTGAACGTGACCGGGCCGCCGCCGGTCGAGTAGGCGATGTTGGCGCCGTCCCGCACGCCGTCGGCGCCGTAGTTCTCGGCCCAGGAGCCGTTCAGCGCCACCTTGAACTCGTAGGACCCGGCGGGCAGCTCGAACGTGCCGGTGTAGGTGCCGTCGTCGGCGAGGGTGAGACGCGCGGCCTCGCAGTCGGGCGTCCAGTCGCCGGCGCAGCCCATCTCGCTGTTGTGCGAGCCCGGCACGGTCACCAGGTCGACGTCGGGGTCCGTGGGGTCGTCGACGACGCCGCTGACGTCCACGCCCACCGACGCGTAGGAGCTGGCCGCGGCACGGTCGCCGTCGGCATCCTGGGTGACGGCGCGGTACTCGACGAGGGTGCCTTCGGGGAGCCCCGCCTCGTCGGCGATGTCGTGGAAGACCCGCGGCGAGGTGTCCTCGGCGGTGCCGAGGTCGTGCCACTCGTCGGTGCCCACGGCGCGCCAGGCGAAGGAGGTCTCGGCCCAGGCGTCATCGATACCCGCAGCCACGGGGGCCACACCGGTGACGGCCGCGCCCGGCCGGGCGCTCGTGCCCGGGACCACGGTGACGGTACCCGCGGGGTCCGCGCCCACGCTGCGGTCGGCGACCAGCACGATCGAGGAGCGCGCCGGGACAGTGAGCGTCACCGCGCCGTCGGCGTCGGCCGTGACCTCGGCGCTGGTGCCGTACAGCGGCGCGTACACGGCGCCCGGGGTGAGCGTGTCGAACGTGACCGTGCGCTGCTGGGCGGCGTTGTTGGCCGCGACCAGGTGCTCGACCTTCTCCTCGCGGTCCACGCGGGAGAAGGCGTAGACGCCGGCACCGTCCTCGGCGTAGCGCTCGATCTGCGCACCGGACGCCAGGGCCGGGTGCTCCTCGCGCAGGGCCGCGAGGGCGGCGATGTGCTCGTAGAGCGGCGCGTCGGTGGCGTAGCGGTCGGTGCTGCCGGCCTGCTCGCCGGTGACCAGCGGCTGGTCGGCGTACTCGTCGACCTGGGTCGCGAACAGGCTCTGGCGTGCGTCTTTGTCGCCGCCGGTGCCCGCGAAGCCCTGCTCGTCGCCGTAGTAGACGACGGGCTGACCGCGGGTGAGGTACATCAGCTCGTGCGCCAGCTCGTCGCGCTCCAGCGGGTTCTCGGCGCCCGACAGCATGTAGCCGACGCGGCCCATGTCGTGGTTGCCCAGGAACGTGGGCAGGGCCGAGGCGCTGCTGTGCGGCGTCGTGTACAGGTCGTCGGAGGCGTACAGGTCCGCGAGCCGCTGCGCGCTGTTGCCGCTGGCGTAGCTCGTGGCCGCCGACTGGAACGAGAAGTCGAGCACCGAGCTCATGTCGGTGCGGCGCACGTACGGGGAGGTCTTGGCGGCGTCGGCGTCGTAGACCTCGCCGAAGGTGAAGAACTCGTCCTTGCCCTGCGCGCGGGCGTACTCGGCGATCTCGGCAGACCACTCCTCCCAGAACTCGAAGTTCACGTGCTTGACCGTGTCGATGCGGAAGCCGTCGATGCCCAGGTCGATCCACGCCTTGTAGATCTCCTCGAAGCCGTCCACCACGCGCGGGTGCTCGGTCATGAGGTCGTCCAGGCCGCTGAAGTCGCCGTACGTCACCGACTCCCCGGACCACGTCGAGTTGCCCCGGTTGTGGTAGAGCGTGGGGTCGTTGAGCCAGGCCGGGACCTTGACGTCCTGGTCGGCCGGGTCGACGACGGGGGTGTACGGGAAGCTGGTGGCGGCGTCGAGCCCGGGGAAGCTGCCCGTGCCGGCGAAGTCGGCGGGGTCGAACGGGTTGCCGTCGGCGTCCTGGTACGGGGTGGTGGCCTGGTCCACGTAGTCGTAGGTGCCCTCGGCGTAGTCGACGACGTCGGCCGTGTGGTTGGTGATGATGTCGAAGTAGACCTTGAGGCCGCGGGCGTGGGCGTCGTCGATCAGCGCCGCGAGCTCCTCGTTGGTGCCCAGGTGCGGGTCGATCCGGGTGAAGTCGGTGATCCAGTAGCCGTGGTACCCGGCGCTGACGTCGCTGCCGGAGCCCTGCACGGGGCGGTTGAGGAAGCTCGGGGTGAGCCAGATCGCGGTGGTGCCCAGGCCCTCGATGTAGTCGAGGTTCTGGCGCAGGCCGGCGAGGTCGCCGCCCTGGTAGAAGCCCTTGTCGGTCGGGTCGAAGCCGGTGGTGAGCCGGTCGCCGCCCAGGCCGCCCTCGTTGTTGGTCGGGTCGCCGTCGGCGAACCGGTCGGTCATCACGAAGTAGAAGCGCTCGTCGCCGCCCGGCTGGCGCACGGGGTCGTGGACGAGGGCGTCGTCCGCCTCGGTGTAGTCGCCGGCCAGCCCGAGCGGGGTCAGGGCGGTGCGGCGGGTCGTGTCGTCGTAGGTGACGCGAACGCGCGCCGAGCCCTCGAGGTGGAGCGGGGCGTTCTCGGTGCCGCCGTCGCGGCCGTAGGACTCGTCCCACGCGTCGTCCAGGGCGACCTTGTACTCGTAGGTGCCCGCGGGGAGGTCGAACTCGGCCACGAAGGTGCCGTCGCCCTGGGCCACGAGCTCCGTGGCGGCGCAGGCCGGGTCCCAGTCGGCCGCGCAGCCGAGCTCGTCCTGGAGGCTGCCGACGAGGGCTGCCGTACGGTCCGCGGCGGTGGTGCCGGTCGCCTGCCGCACCGCGGCCGTGCCGGTCTCCTGCACCGGGGTGGTCGCCGACGCGGACGCCGCAAGGCCGGACGTGGCGATCAGGGCGGCGGAGGCGAGCCCCGCCGTCGCACGAAGCGCTGCGCGCGACGTGTGGAACGGGCGGGCGTGCGGCCGGCGCCGACGCTCGGTGCGAGACATGGATGACCCCTTCGTCGTCCGGAACGCGAGTGTGAACCGAGCGCGACTGTAACGCTTGCAGAACGTTGCAGCAAGGCTCTCGCCCGGAAGATGCACTGCGGACGCGTGGCTCCGGAGCAAGGGTGGCCCGCGGGGCTGCGTCACGGAGAGTAGGCATTGTCTACTCCCCGTGACAGACCCCCGCGGGCCACGTTCCCTCACCCTGGTCGCGAGGGCGCAACCGCCGAGGACGTCAGGCGCGATCGCGAGGTCCGGCATCCCGGCCTGCCCCCGGTCACGACGATGCCGCCGCCTCAGAGCGGGAGCTTGAAGCCCTCGTGCGACTGCTCGTAGCCGAGGCTCCGGTAGAACCGGTGCGCCTCCGGTCGCTGCTTGTCCGACGTGAGCTGGGCCAGCACACAGCCCCGCGCCCGGCCGCGCTCGTGGGCGTGCTCCATCATGAGCCGGCCGATCCCCTGGCCCCGCAGCGTGCTGTCGACCCGCACCGCCTCGACCAGCAGGCGCGACGCACCGTTGCGCGAGATCCCCGGGATGTAGGTGAGCTGCATGACGCCGATCACCTCGCCGTCGGACTCGGCGACGACCAGCTCGTTGTCCGGGCTCGCCACGATGGCCTCGAACCCGCGGACGTGCGGTTCGCCGTAGGTTCCGGTGCGACGGGCGGCGACGGCGTCGTCGGCGATCAGCTCGACGACGCGCCGCAGGTCGGCGCGGACGGCGTCGCGGAAGGTGAGATCCATGCCGCCAACCCTAGGTGGGGCCGGTCGGGTGCTTACGATCCTCCTGTGACCACCTCCTCCGCGCCCGCGGCGCCCGACGGCGTCCCGGACGCGGCCCCGCGCAGCTCCTGGATCGCACTCGCGGTGCTCATCCTCGGCGTCTCGATGGCCCTGCTCGACACGACCATCGTGAACGTCGCCCTGCCGACGATCCGTACGTCGCTCGACGCCTCGGAGGGCACGCTGTCCTGGATCATCTCCGGGTACGCGCTCGCCTACGGCCTGGCCCTCATCCCCGCCGGACGGGTCGGCGACCGGGTGGGCCACAAGTGGGTGTTCGTCGTGGGACTGGCCGGGTTCACGCTGGCGAGCCTGTGGTGCGGGCTCGCGTCGGGCGCCACCGAGCTGATCGTGGCGCGCGTGGTCCAGGGTCTGTGCGGCGGCATCTTCTTCCCGGCGGTGACCGCGCTGATCCAGCTGATGTTCACGGGCCGCACACGCGGCCGGGCGTTCGCCGTGATGGGCGCGGCCATCGGGTTCTCCACGGCGCTCGGGCCGATCGTCGGCGGGCTGCTCATCGAGGCGTTCGGCGACGACGAGGGCTGGCGCTCGATCTTCTTCGTCAACCTGCCCTTCGGGCTGGTCGCCGTGGTCGCTGCGATCATGCTGCTGCCCCGCATCGTCGCCGGCGGCACGGCCCGCGGCGTCGACGCGCTCGGACTGCTGCTGGTCACGGTGGCGCTGGTCGCGATCCTCGTGCCGCTCATCGAGGGCGAGGACGCCGGCTGGCCGTGGTGGACCTGGACGTCCCTGGCAGGGGGCCTCCTCCTGCTGGTCGCGTTCGCGTTCTGGGAGCGCCGGGTCGCGGACCGCGGCCGCAGCCCGCTCGTCCCGCCGCACCTCTTCTCGCACCCGGCCTTCACCGGTGGCGTGGTGCTCGCGCTGGTCTACTTCGCGGCGTTCACGAGCATCTTCTTCACCATCTCGATCTTCTGGCAGACGGGCCTCGGGCACTCCGCCCTGGCATCGGGCCTGGTGTCCATCCCGTTCGCCATCGGCTCGATCGTGGGAGCCTCGCAGAGCGAACGCCTGGCGCACCGGCTGGGCCGGCGCGTGCTCGTGATCGGGACCGGCATGGTGGCCCTCGGCCTCGTCTCCGTCTGGCTGGTGCTCTGGCTGGTGCCGACCGGCGACCTGAACCACTGGCACCTGGCCGCACCGCTCCTGGTCGGCGGCGTCGGCAGCGGCCTCTTCATCGCGCCGAACGCCCAGTTCATCGTGGCCACGGTGGACCGCGACGAGGCCGGCGCAGCGTCCGGCGTGATCGGCACGATGCAGCGCATCGGCTCGGCGGCGGGCATCGCCGTCGTCGGCTCCGTGCTGTTCGGGTCGCTCACGTTCCCGCCGGGCCGTCCGACACCGGACGTGGTCGCTGACGCGTTCGCCCACGCGGCCACCATGGCGATGGGCACCAGCGCCGCACTCTCGGTGGTGGCGTTCCTGCTGGTCTTCGCCCTGCCCCGGCGGGTCGACCCGCCCACGCCGACGGCGTAGGCGGGTCCGCCCGCGTCAGCCCGCCAGGTGACCCCACCTCGGCGCGAGACCGGACCACGGCCCGACGTCGGCCACCTCGCCGTCGACCAGGACCACCACGCGGTCGGCGCGGGCCAGCGCGGCGCGCTTCGACGTCGCACCCACCACCGTGGTGCCCCGCTCCCGCAGGGCGGCCCACAGCTCGATCTCGGTCGACGCGTCGAGCGCGCTGGAGACGTCGTCCGCCAGCAGCAGCTCGGTGTCCGCCGCGAGCGCCCGTGCGAGCGCGAGCCGCTGCACCTGGCCGCCGGACAGCCGGACGCCGCGGTGACCCACCAGGGCGTGCGGGCCGCCGGCGTCCGCCATGTCCTGGGCAAGGCGTGCGCCGCGGATCGGGCCCTCGAGGTCGCGCGCGTGGTCGAGCTGCACGTTGTCGGAGAACGAGCCCGACAGCACGCGCGGCACCTGCGCCACGTGCGCCACCTGACCGGGGCGCAGGAACGCCTGGGCGTCGGTCACCTCGGTCCCGTTCCACCGGATCTGACCCGTGTGCTCCATGAGCCCCGCCAGGGCGGACAGCAGCGACGACTTGCCCGATCCGACCTGCCCGAGAAGGAGCACGAGCTCGCCGCGCCGGATCTCCAGGTCGACGTCGGAGACCCCGATGGTGCCGTCGTCGTGCACGGCGGTGACGTGGCGCAGGTCCAGCCGGTCGAGCGGCTCCCGGCGCGGTGCCTCCGGCGCCGGTGCGACGCCCGTCACCAGGTCCACCCCCGGCTGCCGCGACACCAGGTCGACCCCGCCCGCGAACCGGGCCGTCGCGACCTGCCATGCCCGGGTGCCCGGAGCCTCGGTGACGACCGCGCCCGCCACGACGCCGAACCAGGCGAAGCCGGTGACGGCGTTGGCGACCAGCAGCGTCGTGGCCAGGTCCCACCGGCCTGTGAGCAGGAATCCCCAGGCTGCGACGACGCCGAGGTACAGCGTCACCAGCGGCACCGAGTCGAGCACGGCCTGCACCCGGTGCTCGAAGATCGCTGCCTTCACCCGGCCGGAGTCCACCGTGCCCAGGTGTCGGCGCACGTCGGGCGTGCGGGCCGCGAGCTTCACCGTGCGCGCGGAGTCCAAGGCCGAGACGAGGGCGCGGCCGAACCGGGCGCGGGCCGCCGAGGAGCCCGCCGCGGACCGACCTGCGATGGGCCGCCCGATGGCCGACGCCGCGGCCGAGACCACCATGACGGCCAGCAGCACGGCGCCGGCCGTCCACGTCCCGCTGATCAGCGCGGTGGCCGCCACGATCAGGAGCCCGTTGACGAAGTCGACCCAGCGGTCGGCGTACCGCACGAACCGGTCGGCGTCCATGGACCGGGCCACGACCTCGCCCGGCGGGGTGGCCGGCAGCCGGTACTGCCGGGTCTGCCCGTGCATCACGGACATGCGGATACGCAGCAGGATCTCGATCCACCAGCGCGGGTACACGCCCAGCGCACGGGAGATGAAGAGCGGCTGCACGATCAGCAGCAGCGCGAGCGCGACGAGCAGGCCGACCGGCAGCACGCCCGACCCGACCTCCTCGACCGTGCGGCCCCACAGGTAGCCGCTGACCGCGCCCTGCGCCGCGACCAGGCTCGCCAGCAGGAACAGGACCGCACCGAACACGCCCCACTTCGGCCGCACGAACAGCGCGTGCAGCACGCCCCGCGCGAGACTCGGGCCGGTGCCGGGCTGCGGCAGGTCGGGCGGGGTCCCGGTCCGGCGCCGGCCGCCGACGGCGTCGGCCCCGTCGGCAGCGGCCCCACCAGCACCGGTGGGGGTGGCGTCGGCGGTCGCAGTGACAGCCTGAGCACGCACCTCCGCCGCATCGACAGCGACGTCACCGGTCGCGGCAGCCGCCACGCCGTCGTCGCCGGTAGCCCCGTCGAGCGATCCGTCGCTCGCCCCTGCCTCCAGGAGCGTGCGGAACGGACCGGGTGTGCGAGCGAGGACGGCGCGCCGTCCCTGCTGCACCACGCGCCCGTGATCGAGCACCGCGACGAGCCCGGCGCGCTCGATGGTGCCCAGCCGGTGCGCGATGAGCACGCCGGTGCGCCCCGTGAGCAGCCGGTCGGACGCGGCCACGACGCGCGCCTCGGTGAGGGGGTCCATACGAGCCGTGGCCTCGTCGAGCACGACGAGCTGCACGTTCCGCACCAGGAGCCGCGCGAACGCGACCAGCTGCTCCTCCCCCGCGGACAGCGTGGTGCCGCCCGGTCCGAGGAGGGTGTCGAGGCCGTCAGGCATGCCCGCGACCCACTCGGCCAGGCCCAGCTCACGCACGGCACCCTCGACGGCGTCGCGCGGCACGTCCGCGAACAGGGCGATGTTCTCCGCGAGGGTGCCCGCAAGGATCTCCGTGCGCTGGGTGACGACGCCCACGGCCCCGCGCAGCTTCTGCAGGTCCAGGTCGCACACGTCGACGCCGCCCAGGAACACCGACCCTGGCTCGGGCTCGACAGCGCGCGAGAGCAGTGCGGCGAGCGTCGACTTGCCCGAGCCGGTGCGGCCCACGAGGGCCACGGTCTCACCCGCGGGCACCGTGAGGTCGACGTCCGACAGCGCGAACGTGCCCTCGGCGTAGGCGAAGCTCAGGTCGCGCAGCTCGAGCTCGAGCGGCCCCTCCGGCACGTCCCGTCCGCCCTCGGGCTCCGGCTCCACCGCGAGCATCTGGCGGATGCGGAGCACGGCGCCCAGACCCTCCTGGATGTCCGGCAGGTGGTGCACCAGGTTGTCCATCTGCCCCACGAACATGGCCGTGACCAGGAAGAGCGTGACGAGCTGGTCCACGGACAGCCCACCGCCGGACGCGACCACCGCGCACGCCACGGCGGTCCCGGCCAGCAGCGCGTACATCACCAGGCCGGCCCGGCGCAGCAGCCGCTCCTCAACGCGCACCACGTCCTTGAACTTGCGGTGCACGACCGCCGAGAGCTGAGCGACCCGCCGCACCGCGAACGCCTGCCCCAGGCTGGTCCGCAGGTCGTTCCGGGCCGCCACGGCCTCCTCGAAGGCGGCGGCGTGGTCCGTCCACGCGGCCTCCTCGATCACCTTGCGGCGCGCGATCTCACCGAGCAGCGGCCGGGTCAGCAGCGCGACGAGCACGCCCAGCACCGGGAAGAGGAACCAAGCCGGCCACCAGGTGATGCCCGCGACGATCCACATCGGCACCGTGCCCACGACGGTGCGCCCCGCGCCCCAGAGCTGGCGCCGCACGAGCGTGCCGACGGCGTGCGTGTCGTCGTCGACCCGGTCCAGCACCTCCCCGACGGCCTGCTCGGAGAGGGTCGCCAGCGGCTGACGCAGGGCGGCGCTGAGCAGGTCGCTGCGGAGCTTGCCCTCGGCGCGGTCCACGACACCGGCCCAGACCACCTGGCCGACGCCGTCGAGCACCGCGCCGCCCACCACGCACGCGGCGAGGAGCAGGAGCCCGGCGACGGTCGCGTGCGCGGCGAGCTGACCGGCAGCCGCGGTACCCAGGGCCTGCCCGACGGCGCCCGCGGTGAGCGCGAGCAGGGCCACGACGGCGGCCGCACCGCGCAGGCGGCGCCAGTCCAGCCGGCGGGCCGGGTCGTCCGTCAGCACGGGGGCAGGGGGAGGCGACGCCTCAGGTACGGGCGGGGTCTGGGGAGTCTGGGGCGCGTCGATCATCGTTTCCTGAGGCTACGTCGAGACACCGACAGTCCCTGCCTCTTTTTCGCACCGGGCGACCAACGTCACTCCCCGTCCGCCCTCACGGGTCAGGCCCTCAGGTCACCGGAGCGACCTGAGGGCCTGGCACGTCGGCGGAGGCCGGCGTCAGAGGGACGCGAGCGCCTCGTTGAACGTGGTGCTCGGGCGCATCACCGCGGTCGCCTTGGCGTCGTCCGGACGGTAGTAGCCACCGATGTCGGCGGCCTTGCCCTGGACGGCGAGCAGCTCCTCCACGATCTTCTCCTCGCCCGCGCCCAGCGCCTCGGCGAGCGGCGTGAACGTGGCGGCCAGCTCGGCGTCGTCGGACTGTGCCGCGAGCTCACGGGCCCAGTACAGGGCGAGGTAGAAGTGCGAGCCGCGGTTGTCGATCGTGCCGAGCTTGCGGCCCGGGGAGCGGTCCTCGTTGAGGAACGTGCCGGTGGCCCGGTCGAGGGTGTCGGCCAGGACCTGCGCCCGGGCGTTGCCCTCGCTCACGGCGAGGTGCTCGAAGGACGCGGCCAGCGCGAAGAACTCACCGAGCGAGTCCCAGCGCAGGTAGTCCTCCTCGACGAGCTGCTGCACGTGCTTCGGGGCCGAGCCGCCGGCGCCGGTCTCGAACAGGCCACCGCCGTTCATGAGCGGCACGATCGAGAGCATCTTGGCCGACGTGCCGACCTCGAGGATCGGGAACAGGTCGGTGTTGTAGTCGCGCAGCACGTTGCCGGTCACCGAGATGGTGTCCAGGCCCTGGCGGATGCGCGCGAGCGAGAACGCCGTCGCCTCCGCCGGGTCCATGACGTGGATCTCGAGGCCCTCGGTGTCGTGCTCCGGGAGGTACTGCTCCAGCTTCTGGATCAGGTTCGCGTCGTGCGCGCGGCGCGAGTTCAGCCAGAACACGGCGGGCGTGTCCGACAGGCGGGCGCGGGTGACGGCCAGCTTGACCCAGTCGCGGATCGGGGCGTCCTTGGTCTGGCAGGCGCGCCAGACGTCGCCGGCGTGCACGTCGTGCTCCATGACGACCTCGCCCGCGCCGTTCACGATGCGCACGGTGCCGTCGGCGGCGATCTCGAACGTCTTGTCGTGCGAGCCGTACTCCTCGGCGGCCTGCGCCATGAGGCCCACGTTCGGCACGGAGCCCATCGTGGCCGGGTCGAGCGCGCCGTTGGCGCGGCAGTCGTCGATGACCGTCTGGTAGATCCCGGCGTACGAGGAGTCGGGGATCACCGCGAGGGTGTCGGCCTCCTCGCCGTCCGGCCCCCACATGTGGCCGCCGATGCGGATCATGGCGGGCATCGAGGCGTCGACGATGACGTCGGACGGCACGTGCAGGTTGGTGATGCCCTTGTCGGAGTTCACCATGGCCATCTTCGGGCCGTCGGCCAGCGCGGCGTCGAACGCGGCACGGATCTCCGCGCCGTTCGGCAGCGCCTCCAGGCCGGCGAAGATGCCGCCCAGGCCGTCGTTCGCCGAGAGCCCGGCGGCGGCCAGGTCCTGGCCGTACTTCTCGAAGACCGGCTTGAAGAAGGCCTTCACGACGTGGCCGAAGATGATCGGGTCGGAGACCTTCATCATCGTGGCCTTGAGGTGCACGGAGAACAGGACGCCCTCGGCCTTGGCCCGCTCGATCGACTCGGCGAGGAACGCGTCCAGCGCGGCGGCGTCCAGGAACGTGCCGTCGACGACCTCGCCCGCCAGCACCTTCAGCCCGTCCTTGAGGACGGTCACCGTGCCGTCGGTGGCGACGTGCTCGATGCGCAGCGTGTCGTCGGCCGGGATGATCACGGACTTCTCGTTGGAGAAGAAGTCGTCGTGGCCCATCGTCGCCACGTTGGTCTTCGAGTCGGCCGTCCACGCGCCCATGCGGTGCGGGTGCGCCTTCGCGTAGTTCTTGACCGACGCCGGCGCGCGGCGGTCGGAGTTGCCCTGGCGCAGCACGGGGTTCACGGCGGAGCCCATGACCCGGCCGTAGCGCTCGCGCGCGTCCTTCTGCTCGTCGGTCTCGACGCTCTCCGGGAAGTCCGGCAGGTCGTAGCCGAGGGCCTGCAGCTCGGCGATCGCCGCCTTGAGCTGCGGCACCGACGCCGAGATGTTGGGCAGCTTGATGATGTTGGCCGACGGGTCGTTCGCCAGCTCACCGAGCTCGGCGAGCGCGTCCGGCTGGCGCTGCTCCTCTGTGAGCCGCTCCGGGAACTGCGCGACGATGCGGCCGGCGAGCGAGATGTCGCGGGTCTCGACGTCCACACCGGCCTTGGCCGCGTACGCCGAGACGATCGGCAGGAACGAGTACGTCGCCAGAAGCGGGGCCTCGTCCGTGTGGGTATAGATGATCGTGGACATGGGTGTGGCTGACTCCCCGGGTTAGTGGAATGTGCCGATCTCTCGATATCAAGATACCTGAGAGGGCCCGCCGCCCCGGAATCACGAGACGCACCTCACGCCCGCCGCACCGTGGCCGTGGGCACGACGGCGGCACCCACGACCACGCGAGGACTCAGATCAGACCCAGCCCGCGGACGGCGTCGCGCTCCTCCGCCAGCTCGGCGACGCTCGCGTCGATGCGGGCCCGGGAGAAGTCGTCGATCTCCAGCCCCTCGACGATCTTCCACTCGCCGCTGCCGTCGGAGGTGACCGGGAACGAGGAGACGAGCCCCTCCGGTACCCCGTACTCGCCGGAGGACCAGATACCCGCCGAGGTCCAGTCGCCCTCGGCCGTGCCGAGCGTCCAGTCGCGCACGTGCGCGATCGCCGCGTTCGCGGCCGAAGCCGCCGACGACGCCCCGCGGGCCTGGATGATCGCCGCGCCGCGCTTGGCCACGGTCGGGATGAAGTCGTCGGTCAGCCAGGCCGTGTCGGCCGCGACCTCGGCACCCGAGCGCCCGCCGACCTCGGCGTGGAACAGGTCCGGGTACTGCGAGGCGGAGTGGTTGCCCCAGATGGTGAGCCTCCGGATGTCCGCGACCGGTGTCCCGGTCCGGGCCGCGACCTGCGAGAGCGCGCGGTTGTGGTCCAGGCGGGTCATCGCCGTGAAGCGCGTCGCGGGCACGTCCGGAGCGTTGGACGCCGCGATGAGCGCGTTGGTGTTGGCCGGGTTGCCGACCACGAGCACGCGGACGTCGGCGGCGGCGCCGTCGTTGATCGCCCGGCCCTGCGGGCCGAAGATACCGCCGTTGGCCTCCAGCAGGTCGGCCCGCTCCATCCCCGCACCGCGCGGGCGGGCGCCGACGAGGAGCGCGACGTTCACACCGTCGAAGGCCTTGGCCGGGTCGTCGAAGATGTCGACGCCGGCCAGGGTCGGGAAGGCGCAGTCGTCGAGCTCCATGGCGGTACCCTCGGCGGCCGCCACGGCCTGCGGGATCTCGAGGAGGCGGAGCCGCACGGGGGTGTTCGCGCCGAGCATCTCGCCCGCGGCTATACGGAAGAGGAGCGCGTACCCGATCTGGCCAGCGGCTCCGGTGACGGTGACATTCACGGGTTCAGTCATGGCCCCACTCTTGCATCGACGGGGGCCATACGCCCAGCCCTCGCGCATCATGAAGAAAACGCCTGCGTGGATTCAGGTTTTGTTCAGGCGGGTAATGGCAGGATGTGCGCGACATCGCACGCACGCCGCCTCGACGCGCACCCGACGGTGCGCCACTGAAAGGATCTGACTTCATGTCCCAGGACCTCGCCGCGACCAGCGGCGTCACCGAGGTCGAGGAGGAGCGGACGCCGAGCCTGCTCTCCCGCCTGCTCGCCGAGACCTTCGGCACGTTCCTGCTGACGCTCGTGATCGTGGGTGTGCTCGTCTACAGCCCGCTGAACACGGTCGGCGGGCTCGGTGTGGCGCTCGGTGGGGCGTTCGCCTACATCGCGGGTGCCGCGGCCGTCGGCCGCGTCTCCGGAGCGCACTTCAACCCCGCGATCTCGCTGGGTGCCTGGCTCGGCGGGCGCATCTCGATCTCCAGCATGTTCAGCTACTGGGGTGCGCAGCTCGTGGGCGCGATCCTCGCGGCGGCCGTGCTGTTCGCGACCGTGCCGCAGCCGCTCCTCACGCTGCTCGGCAAGGAGAGCACGCCCGACGCCTTCGACTCCGCGGTCAACGGCTTCGCACAGAACTCTCCGCTCTACCTGCAGACCCAGGGCCAGGCGCAGTTCGACTGGCTCCCGGCCCTGCTGGTCGAGGTCATCATCTCGGCCGTGCTCGTCGGCGTGTACCTCGGCGTCAACGACCCGCGGAGCAAGGTCGGCTACGCCCCGGTCGCCGTCGGCAGCGCCATCGCCGCGCTCACCCTGGTCTCGTGGTTCGTCACCAACGCGGGCATGAACCCGGCCCGCTCCACGGCCGCCGCGCTCTTCGCCAACAGCTGGGGCGCCGACGGCTCCGGTCGCCAGCTCTGGCTGTTCTGGGTCGCGCCGCTCGTCGGCGCCGCCCTGGCCGCGCTCTTCTACCGCGCGTTCGGCTCGGCCGAGGCCGAGGAGGAGCTCGAGGACCTCGACGAGGACGACGACGAGGACGATGACGACGAGTCCGTCGTCGAGCCGGCCGCCGCCGAGCCCGCTGCGACGCCCGCCACGACGCCCGCTGCCGAGGAGGCCGCGCAGGAGTCCGCGGAGCCCGGGAAGAAGACCGACGACAAGGCCTGATCCCGCAGCACTCGCACGACGACGGGGCCGCGCTCTCCTCCGGGGGTGCGGCCCCGTCGTCGTGCACCGGGAACCTGTCCGGCCCGTGCCACCGGGTGAACTCCCCTCACGATCCGGTCACGCCGCCCGGGAGCGCGCGGGACACCTGGTAGATATCAGCCGTGTCCGCTTCCCCACCCCCTGCCGACGTCGCGCCCGGCACTCTCCAGGTGCCCGTGCACCGCGGCTGGATCGTCGCGTCGATGGTCTTCTTCTGGCCCCTGGCGATCCCGGCCGTGCTGGCCGCGAACCGGGCCGCCCGCGCGCTCGGCGCCGGCGACGGCACGACGGCGGAGGCGGAGGCGCACACCGCGCGTGGCCTCGCCCGGGTCGGCGTCCTGGTCGGTGCGGTCACCACCGCCCTCGGCCTCGCGACCTACGTGACGCTCGCCGTGCTCGGCGTCCGGTACGGACCGGAGCTGCTGGGGCTCGCAGACGCACCGACGGCGACCGCGGCACCCGACTCGTACCGCACGGCCGCTGCCCCGGTGCGGGAGGCCATCAAGGTCGAGCCGCTGGAGCTGGAGACGGGCGACTGCTTCATGGCCCCGGACTGGGACTCGGAGTGGGCGATGATCGACGTCATCCCCTGCAGCCGCGCACACGACGGCCTGGTGATCGACGTGACCGAGCACCTCTACGACGAGTTCCCTGGCACCACGGCCATCGAGGACGACGTCTGGTACGAGTGCTGGCCGCGGTACGAGGACTACACGGGGATGCCGGCCGCGTCGGACTCGCCCGTCTGGACGTTCCAGCCCGACGCCGAGGACTGGCGGGCCGGCGGGCGCACGAGCGTCTGCTTCGTCGAGGCGCTGTACCCGGTGGAGGGCGAGTTCTCGGCGCACCCGCAGGTCCTGGCGAAGGGAGCCACCTCGTGAGCGGCCACGACCTGCCCCCGCTGGTCCCGCCAGACGGCACCGCACCCACCCCGGACGGCCCGGCTCCCGCTCGGCCGCTCTTCGCGGAGCCCGCCCCGCCGTACGCCTCGGGCTCGCGTCCCTCCGGCGCCTATACCCCGGGCCCGTACGCGCCCGCCCCCGGGGTGCCTGCTCCCGGTGTGCCTGCTCCCGACGTCGCCGGACCGGCGCCCTATCACCCGGTGCCTCGCCCGCCCGCGCCGCCGTCGTCCGGCATCGGGTGGACGATCGTCGCCCTGCTGTCGTGGTGGCCGTTCGGTCTCTGGGCCTACCCACACACCCAGCGGGCCACGCTCGCCCTCGCCACCGGGGACCTCGAGCAGGCGTCCGCCGAGGCGGCAAAGGCGCGCCGGGCCGGCATCACCGGCCTCGTGTGCACGATCGTGGTCAGCCTCGTGCTGACGGTCGCCATGCTGGTCGGCTTCGTCGCGCTCGTGCTCTGGGGCGAGTCCCGGCTCGGCCCTCCGGAGTCCGCGACCAGCTACGTGGCCGACAACGAGCCCGGTTCGGGCCCGGCCGACGGGACCAGCGTGTGGGAGCTGCGCGAGGGCGACTGCTATCTCACCGACGGTCTGACCGACGTGGTGCGGACCGTCGCCGTGGTGCCGTGCGACGAGCCGCACGGAGGCGAGCTGTACGAGGTCACCTACATCGCCGGCTGGGCGCTCAGGGAGGACTTCGGCACGATCTCCCCCGACTATCCCGGCGACCGGTGGATGGCGGAGCACGCCGACGAGGCCTGCCGTGCCGCGCTCGCGAAGGCGACCGGCGGCCCGGCCGACGGCGCGGGCCTGCACGTCTGGCACACCGCACCGGACGCGTGGGACTGGCGTGCGCAGGACCGCCGGATCGCGTGCCTCGCCGAGTCCGAGACCGACGTCGTCGGCCCGGTCGGCGACCATCGGGCGAACGGCGGCTGACCAGCAGGGGACGACGTCGGGCAGGCTTCCGTCGCGAAACCCCGCACCGCTACGATCGCGCATCATGGCCGACTCCACGCAGCCCTCCCCCGACGCCGGCGCACCCGAGCCGCAGGTCACGGCCACGTCAGCGGCGCCGGCGGGGACAGACGGGACGGGGCGTGCGGAAGCGGACGGCGCGGAGGCGCGAGCCGACACGACGGGCCACGCGGGGACTGAGGCCGAGACCGGCACCATCGGCACCGACGACGACGCCCCCACCGGCCCTTCCTCGACGCGGGTCGGCTGGGTCGTCGCGGCCTTCCTCTTCTTCTGGCCGCTCGCGATCCCCGCGCTCGTGCTCTCGATGCGGACCGCCGAGGCCAACGGCACGGGCAGCTTCCGCCGCGCCAGGAAGTCGTCGGTGCACACCCTCGACTTCGCACTCGGTGCGGTGACCACGGGCGTCGTCGGCCTCGTCGCGCTGGCGATCGGCATCGTGGCCGCACCCACCTACGCGTCGTCGCTCCCGCCGGGCGTCGTCGCGGCGGCCCGGTCGTTCGTGCCCCCGGCGCTGGCCGGCCCGCTGGGCATCGGGACGCCCGGCGGCGGCGGCGCCCCGACGTCGACCGCCGCACCGTCCGGCGACCCGTATGCGAACGACCCGTATGCCGAGGACCCGTACGGAGAGGATCCGTACGGAGAGGACCTCTCCGCGCAGGACCCGTACGCCCAGGACCCGTACGCAGACGACCAGTCCGGCGAGGACGCCGGCGAGGACGGGTACGGCGAGGACCCGGCCGACGGCACCGACCCCGGCACCTCCCCGGAGGACGGCGGCGCGGCGGACCCGGGGTCGGACGCGACGGCCACGTCCGGCGCGGAGATCCCCGACCTGGAGGTCGGCGACTGCTTCGACACCAGTGCGACGTCCGGCCAGTCCACGCTGTACCGGATCCCCGTGGTGTCCTGCACCACGGCGCACGGCGGCGAGATCTACGCGGAGACCACGGCGGACGACAGCCTGGCGAAGGACGGCGAGGCGCCCACCCAGCAGGCGCTCTGGGACGCGGCCGACGCCTACTGCTACCCGCAGTTCGCGAGGTTCGTGGGGCTGCGCTGGGCGCGGTCGGAGCTGCTGTACTGGCCCATCGCGCCGTCGGAGGAGAGCTGGGCCGAGGGTGACCGGCGCATCCTGTGCGTCGTCGAGTCGGAGACGCCGGTGACGGGAACGCTGCGGGACGCCGAGCGCTGACCCGTCCGGCGGGAGCCGGGAGAGTCGGACGCCCGGAGAGTCGGACGGGCCGGACGGGGAAGAACCAGAGGAGAAGGTTCAGATGCTCGGCGTCGCCACCGCGAGGATGCCGATGAGCACCGCGGTCGAGCCGTAGAGCACGATGTCGATGGTCCGCGTGCGGATCACGAGGCCGACCGGGCTGTCGAGCACCGCGCGGAAGATCGCGCAGACCACGAGCACCACGCCGATGCCGATCGCCCCGGCTCGCGCGCCGGCGACCATGCCGAGCAGGACCGAGAGCACGACGCCGCCGAGCACCATCCAGATCGCGAGGTTGCTGCGCTGCAGCTCCGGGAGCGTCATGTCGGCGGCCTCGCCGCTGGCTGGCTCACTACGGTCAGGCTCCCGGGTGGTCGTCGTGGCGGCCCCGGCCAGGCCTGCCTGTCCGGCGCGTTCGAGCGTAGCGGTTCCGGCGGGGCCCGGCTCGAGGAGCGTCGTGGCGCCACCCGGTGCGCCGGGGGCGGTCCGCGTCTCACTGAGATCCACGGCACGAGAGTACAACCGAAACGTCGCGATTCAGGAGAGCCGTGACCTGCTTGCAACCAGAATGCCAGCGCGTTCCCAGGTTGGCGGCCTGCGAGCTACCGTGAGGTCCATGCCCTCACCCTCAGCACAGGTCCCCAGCAGCGTCGTGGTCGTGGGTGCGGGGCTGGCGGGCGCGCAGACCGCCGCAGCCCTGCGCACGCACGGTTTCGAGGGGCACCTGACCGTGCTCGGTGCCGAGGGCCTGCCGCCCTACGACCGGCCGCCGCTGTCCAAGGAGCTGTTCAAGCGCACCGAGCCGGTCTGGCTGGCCGACGACCTCGGCATCGACCTGCCCGCCCTCGTCGACGACCTGCGCCTCGCCGACCCGGCCGTCCGGCTCCGGGTGGACCGCGAGCACGTGGTCGTGCGGACGGCGTCGGGCGACGACGTCGAGGCCGACGCCGTGGTGCTCGCCTGCGGCAGCGCGCCGGTCCGCCCGGCGGGCTGGGACGCCGCCGTCACCCTGCACACCGCGGCCGACGCCGACCGGCTGCGCGCCGCGCTCGTTCCCGGTGCCCGGCTCGTGGTGGTCGGCGCGGGCTGGATCGGTGCCGAGATCGCAGGGGTCGCGGCGGGCGCCGGGGCGCGGGTCACGGTCGTGGAGGCGGGCCCGGTGCCGCTGGAGCGCCAGCTCGGCCGCCGGGTGGGCGGCCTGCTGACCCCCTGGTACGACGACGCCGGCGTCACCCTGCTCACGGACATCGCCGTCGACCAGGTGCTGGCCGGGCGGCAGGAGGGTGCGCCGGACGGAGCACGCGTGACCCTCGACGACGGCCGCGTGCTGGAGGCCGACCTGGTGCTGGCGGCCGTGGGCGCGCGTCCGGCGTCGGGCTGGCTGGCCGGTTCGCTGCCGCTCGAGTCCAACGGCGGCCTGCGGGTCAACCGGGCCGGCCGCTTCATGGGGCTGCACTCCCCCACCGACCCCGCCGGGCACCTGCACCTCGACGCGCTGCGGCGGGTCTGGGCCGTGGGTGACGTGGCGACCAGGGAGCACCCGGTGTTCGGCCCGGTGCCGGGCGGGCACTGGTCGGCCGCCCTGCACGACCCCGAGCCGACCGTCCGCGCGCTGCTCGGCCTGGACGAGCGCGCCGCCGAGCCGGAGCACGTGCGCGCCCGGCTGGGTCTGGCTCCCGTCCCCGCGCACGCGCCGTACGTCTTCTCGCAGCAGCTCGGGCACGACCTGGCGCTGTTCGGCGCGCCGTCCCCGTTCGACGAGGTGGTGCTGCGCGGGGCACCGCCGGCGCCTGGCGAGCCGGGGGCGGGCAGCGCCTCGGGCGGCAGCGCGGGCGGCTGGGCGGCGCTCTACCTGGAGCGCGCGCTGGACCGGCATCCCCGCCGCACCCCGGACGGCCATCGCGTGGCGACCGTCCGGGCCGTGCTGCTCGTCGACTCCCCCCGCGAGGTGGGGCAGGTACGCAAGCTGATGAACCGCAGCGTCCCGCTGGAGATCGACCTGGACCGCGCCCTGGCCCCGGGCACGAAGCTCAAGGACGCCGTGCTCTGACCGTGCGGGTCGCTCCGGCAGCCGGATCTCCGCGCACGGCGGCGAGACGCCCCGGTTGGTCGCCAGGGAGACCTACCCTCGCGGGGTTCGGTTGCTCTGCGTAGACGTTGTCTACACAGAGCAACCGAGCTCCGCGGGGCACCACGACCCGGCACCCCGATCGCGCCGGGCGCCGCGGCGTCCCTCTGTTCGCCTCAGTGCGCGAAGTGTCGCGTGCCCGTCAGGTACATCGTGATGCCGGCCGCCTCGGCGGCCTTGACCACCTCTTCGTCCCGGATCGACCCGCCCGGCTGCACGACGGCGGTGACCCCGGCGTCGAGCAGCACCTGGAGGCCGTCCGCGAACGGGAAGAAGGCGTCCGACGCCGCGACGGCGCCCCGGGCGCGCTCGACGGGCCCGGACTCGCCGTCGGCCAAGGTGTTGGCACGCTCGACCGAGAGGCGGCACGAGTCCACACGGTTCACCTGGCCCATGCCGATGCCGACGGCCGCGCCGTCCTTGGCCAGGAGGATCGCGTTCGACTTGGCGGCACGCACCGCCTTCCACGCGAAGGCGAGGTCGGCGAGCACCTCGGGCGAGGCGGCCTCGCCGGTGGCCAGGGTCCAGTGCTCGGGAGCGTCGCCGTCGGCCTGGAACCGGTCGGTGGCCTGCATGAGCAGCCCGCCCGAGATGGGCCGGGTCTCGACGGCGGCGGCCGGCGCCTCCGGGACGACGAGCAGCCGGATGTTCTTCTTGGCCTGGAGGATCTCCAGCGCCTCCGGCTCGAAGCCGGGGGCGACGACGACCTCGGTGAACACCGGGGCGATCTGCCGCGCGGCGTCCGCGGTCACCGGGCGGTTGGCCGCGATCACGCCGCCGTAAGCGCTGACCGGGTCGGTCGCGTGCGCCTTCGCGTGCGCCTCCGCGATGTCCGCGCCCACGGCGATGCCGCACGGGTTGGCGTGCTTGATGATCGCGACGGCGGGGCCCTCGTGGTCCCAGGCGGCGCGCCACGCGGCGTCGGCGTCGACGTAGTTGTTGTAGCTCATGGCCTTGCCGTGCAGCTGCTCGGCCTGGGCCAGGCCCGTCACGCCGTCGCCGCGGGTGTACAGGGCGGCACGCTGGTGCGGGTTCTCGCCGTACCGGAGCACGTCCGAGCGGTCCCACGTGCCGCCGATCCAGGCCGGGAAGCCGGAGTGCTGCGGCTCGCCGTCGACCGTCACCTCGTCCGTGGGGGACACGACGCTGCCCATCCACGACGCGACGGCGACGTCGTACGTCGCGGTGTGCACGAAGGCCTGGGCCGCGAGCGCCTTGCGCTGCGCGTAGGTGAACCCGCCGGCCCGCACGGCGTCGACGACGGCCGGGTAGGCGGCCGGGTCGACGACCACGGCGACGGACGGGTGGTTCTTCGCCGCGGCGCGCACCATGGACGGGCCGCCGATGTCGATCTGCTCGACGACGGCGTCCGGCCCGGCGCCCGAGGCGACGGTGGCGGCGAACGGGTAGAGGTTCACGACGACGAGCTCGAACGGCGCGATGTCGAGCTGCGCGAGCTGGTCGAGGTGGTCCTGCTTGCGGGTGTCGGCCAGGATGCCGGCGTGCACGCGCGGGTGCAGCGTCTTGACACGGCCCTCCAGGCACTCGGGGAAGCCTGTGAGCTCCTCGACCGGGGTGACGGGGACGCCGGCGTCGGCGATCTTCGACGCGGTGGAGCCGGTCGAGACCAGCTCGACCCCCGCCGCGTGGAGCGCGGTGGCGAGCTCGATCAGGCCGGTCTTGTCGTAGACGCTCAGCAGGGCGCGCCGGACGGGGCGCTGCGAGTCGTCGGTGAGCTGGACGTCAGGGGTGGACGGGGCGCCGGACATGGCGGTTCTCCTCGGAGGTAGCTTCGCGGAAAACCCTGGCACCCAGGCGGGCGGCGCGCATCACGGGTCGCTCGGCCGCTCCCCGGTGGTGACCCACCCTCGCCAGTCACGGCCACGGGCAGTCTACCGGTGCGGCACCGGGCCGCGCCGCCCGCCCGGGTCACCCATCGGGGCTCGCGCCGACATTCACGCCACGACTCACGCCACGACTCACACCACGGCTCACACCACGGCTCGCACCGCGGGTAGGTCGGAGAGGTCGAGGACGAAGCGGTAGCGCACGTCGTTCGCGGCCAGTCGGCGCAGGGCCGTCGACACCTGGGCGGAGGGCAGCACCTCGACGTCGGCCGTGATGCCGTGCTCGCCGCAGAAGTCGAGGAGCTCCTGGGTGCGCGGGCGTCCCCCGCTCCCGGCGGACGCCAGGCTCTTGCGCCCGATCAGCAGGTCCATCGTCTCCAGCGAGATCGGGCCCAGGTAGCCGAGCGAGACGAGGGTGCCGTCGAGCGCGACGAGCCGCAGCAGGGGCCCCGGCTCGTGGGGCGCGGAGATGGTGTCGATCAGCAGGTCGACGGTGCCCGCCGCCCGGGCGAGCTCACGCTCCTCGGTGGTCACGACGACGTCGTCGGCCCCGAGCGCCCGCGCGTCGTCCGCCTTGCCGGGCGACCGGGTGAGCACGACGACGCGTGCGCCGAGAGCCTTGGCAAGGCGCACCGCGAGGTGCCCGAGACCGCCGAGGCCCGCGACCCCGACGGTCGTCCCGGGCCCGGCCTGCCACCGGCGCAGCGGCTCCCAGACCGTGACGCCCGCGCAGAGCAGCGGTGCCACGGACGCGGCGTCGAGGTTCGCCGGACGGTGGTAGACGAAATCCTCGCGGACCACGTACTCGCCGGAGTAGCCGCCGAGCGTCGTCGTGCCGTCGTGCCGGTCGCGCCCGCCGTAGGTGAGCGTGGGGAACTCCGCGCAGAAGTTCTCCTGACCTGCCCGGCACAGGTCGCACGTGCCGCAGGAGTCGACGATGTTGCCGACGGCGACCTGGTCACCGACCCGGAACCGTGTCACCTCGGCGCCTGCCGCCACCACCTCGCCGACGAACTCGTGCCCCGGCACCAGCAGGTCGTCGCCCTCCCGGTCGGACAGCGACCGCAGCGCGGACAGGTCGGTGTAGCAGACCCCGCAGTAGGTGACGCGGACCGCGACGTCGTCCGGCCGCAGCTCCCTGCGCTCGATGGTGCGGAGCGTGAGCTCCTGCTCGGGGTGCCGGGCCCCGTACCCGTGGGTGCTGCGCATGTGCGCCTCCTCAGAGCAAACAGACTGTTCGGTTTATTTGGAGCCTACGGCATGCACCCGGACCCGACAAGCACGTGGCAGGTATCCTCGCCACGTGCCAGACAAGCCCCCCACCGCGCGCGGCGCGGCGACGTGGCACCGGATCCTGGGGGCCGCGACCGTCGAGTTCGCGCAGTTCGGCTTCGCCGGCGCCCGGATCGAGCGCATCACCGGCGCCGCGCGGACCAACAAGGCCCAGCTCTACGGCTACTTCGGCACCAAGGACGAGCTCTTCGACGCCGTGCTCGCGCAGTCGTTCCGCCAGATCATCGACCTGGCGACCATCGACGCCAACGACCTGCCCGGCTGGGCCGTGCGACTGTACGACGAGTACCTGGTCCGCCCCGACATCGTCCGGCTGGCCACCTGGGCCCGTCTGGAGCGCAGGCCCCAGGGCCACCTCGTCGACGCGGACGCGCGCCAGGACAGCGAGAAGCTCGCCGCCATCGCCGAGGCACAGGCGGCCGGGGTGGTGGGCCCGGGCGACCCGTTCGACGTCATGGCCATGGTGATCGCCATGTCCATGGCCTGGTCACCCGTGAGCAACGTGTACGCGGCGTACCCGGACGAGGCCCAGGCCGAGCACGACCGGCGCCGGGAGTTCCTCCGCGAGGCGGTCCGGCGCGCCGTCGCGCCGGCTTGAGCCACGCCCGATCACACGGGGTTACGCGGGGTCACCCGTCACCCGAGGCCGGGATCCGCACCTCGAACCCCAGCAGCTCCCAGGCGCGCTCCGCCCGGCGCACCCGGGCGTCGCCGTCAGACCCCGACAGCCCGCCCGCGACCATCGCGACGGCGAGCAGCAGGTCGTCCGGCGTCGTGCCGGCCGGTGCCGCGCCGGCCGCGGCGGCCTCGTCGAGCCGGGCACCCAGCACGGCGGCGACCCGGTCCCCCAGCGCGACCACCCGCCGGTCGGGCTCCCCCGAGCGGACCAGGTCCACGAACGCGACCGAGTCGACGGCGTGCCGCGTGACCAGCCCGAGGAGGTCCGGCAGGGCGACGCCGGTCGCGGCGAGCTCCTCGACCAGCACGACCTGCTCCTCGAAGACCGCCACCACCAGGTCCAGCCGCTCCGGGAAGTGCCGGTAGAGACTGCCCTGCCCCACGCCCGCCCGCTTGGCCACCGCGCTCAGCGGGGCGCCGGTCCCGGCGGTGCCGAAGACCTCGCGGGCCGCGGACAGCAGCGCCGCCCGGTTGCCCGCCGCGGCCCGGGGGCCGAGGTTGGGCGCGCCACCGCGCGCCGCGGACGCGCGAGGAACCGCACCGCGTCGAGGGTCGCGAAGCACACCGGTCATGGCGCTATCCTAGATACCGGACAATGTTGTCCGGTATCGACCACGTTCGAGGAGCACACCATGGCACTGACCGTCCACTCCACCGTCGGCGAGTGGCTCGACCACCCTGTCGGCGGCCAGGTCCTCGCCGGGCTCCTCGCACAGGGCGGCGCCACCCCGGACTCCCTGACGCCGGCCCGCGGCCTGCCGCTGGAACAGCTCGTCGCCCTGTCCGGGGGCGCGTTCCCCGCCGAGATGCTCGACGGCCTGATGACCGCCTACCGGGAGGCCGCACCCGAGGAGGCCGGCGGGTCCGCGAACGCGGACGCCGAGCATGCCGCCACCGGCACGGCCGCGGGCTGGTCCGAGCGGATCACGCCCGGCCGGTTCACCGGGCAGACCGTGGTCGTCACGGGCGCAGCCTCCGGCATCGGCCGAGCCGTCGCCTCCCGGGTGGCCCGCGAGGGCGGCCGCGTGATCGCCGCCGACATCTCCGCGGAGAAGCTCGACGACCTCGCGTCCACGCTGACCGACCTGCCCTCCGGAGCGCAGGTCGTGCCCGTGGCGGGCGACATCTCGAACGAGGACGACGTCGCCCGGATCGTCGCCGCCGCGGAGGGCCGCGTGGACGCGCTGGCCAACGTCGCCGGGATCATGGACGACATGTCGGCGGTCCACGAGGTCAGCGACGCCCTGTGGGAGCGGGTGCTGCGCGTGAACCTGGAGGGCACGATGCGACTCACCCGCGCCGTCGTGCCGGGCATGCTGGCGGCCGGCCAGGGCCGCATCGTCAACGTCACCTCGGAGGCCGGGCTGCGGGGCTCCGCGGCCGGCGCGGCCTACACCGCCTCCAAGCACGCTGTGGTCGGGCTGACCAGGTCGAACGCCGTGATGTACGCCAAGCACGGCATCCGCACCAACGCCGTGGCGCCCGGCGGCGTCGCCACGGGCATCCCCGTGCCGGGCCAGGCCGAGTTCGGTGCGGCCGTGCTGCGCCCGCACCAGGTCAACATCCTGAGCCTCGCGATGGCCGAGGAGCTCGCGGCGACGATCACGTTCCTCCTGTCGCAGGACTCCGTGAACCTCAACGGCGCGATCGTCGCGGCGGACGGCGGCTGGTCGGCCGCCTGAGCGGAGCGGCCGTCAGGTGGCCGACGGCGTCCGCGCCACCGGCCAGTCGATCGCATCGGCGGCCCAGGTGTCCGGTGTGCCGATCCGCATCAGCGGACGGGTGAGGGCAAGGGCCACGAGCACGATCAGCACGGCGCCCGTCATGGCCCAGAGCGTGCCGCCGATCCCCCAGCCCTCCAGCAGCGCGCTGCCCAGCACGGGAGCGGCGGGCGCGGCGATCAGCCCGGTCAGCCCGAGCAGCGACGTGGCGCGGCCCATCATGCGGTCCGGGATGATCACCGCGAGGTAGCCGGTGAAGCCCGCGTTGAGCGCCGGGTACAGGAACACGCCGACGGCGAGCATCGCGACGAACACCCAGTAGGCCGGCGCCAGCGCCATGACGGCGAGCGCGACGGCGAGCAGCCCGATGGTCAGCACACCGAGCCGGCCAACCCGCGCGCGCCGCACGATCGGGCCCGCGACGACGGCGCCCGCCAGCATGCTGATCCCCGCGCACGCGTCGACCAGACCGATGAGGCGCGGGTCGGTGCCGGTGCGCACCAGCTCCAGGTTGACGGCCACGACCAGCGCGATCGAGGTCAGGTTCAGCAGCGTGATGAGCACGAGCACCGCCCGGAACAGCGGCACCCGGCCCACGAACCGCAGCCCCTCGCGCAGATCGGCCAGCGGGTGCGTCGCACCCGTGCGCTCCTCACCCAGCGGGCGGCGCACGAACGAGACCGCCACCAGCTCGATCGCGTGCCCCACCACGGACGCCGCGAACGGCAGCACGTGCGCCATGCCGTAGAGGAAGCCGCCGACAGGCCCGGCGAACAGGGCGACCGCCGCCATCCGCCCCTGGTTGACCGCCATCGCGTCCGCCATCTGCGCAGCGGGCACGACGGCGCGCAACGCTGCGCCCGACGCCGGGTTCACGAACGCGCTCACCGTCGAGGAGCCGAACAGGACCAGCGCCAGGTGCCAGGCGCCCAGGGTGCCCGCGACACCGCCGACGAGGACGGTTGCCCACAGGGCAGCACCCGTCGCCGCCGCGACCACCAGCAGCAGCCGACGGTTGACCCGGTCGGCCACCACGCCGGCCGGCAGCGTCGCCAGCAGGGCACCCACCTGCCCGACGCCGCTGATCAGCCCGGCCTGACCCACCGACCCCGTGACCTCGAAGGCGAGCAACGGGATCGCGAACGTCCCGACACCGGCGCCGATCGCCTGCGCGAACCGTCCCGTCGTGAGCAGCAGGTAGGCCGCGTTCCGGCGGAGCGGCACGTCCGAGGATCCGGCGGACGGCGAACCGGCGGCTGGCGACGCGGAGCCCGACGACGCGGCCCCCGGAAGCGCGGCCCCCGGAAGCGCGACCCCCTGAGACACGGCCTCCGGAGACACAGCGTCCGGGGAGGGCGCGCGCCGCGGCGGAGGATCTGTCGGTGGGCGATTGGCCGAGGTCTCGACGGTCACGCGGCACAACGTAGCGGTCACGCGTGTCGAGTGGGTGAAATGTCCGCGATGCCGGTCCGAGAGCGCGGACAGGACGCACGCGCGCTCACTGGATCAGCTGCGTCCGCCGCCGCGGAGGCAACGGCCCGGCGGTCAGCGGCCGATCGTCGCCCGGCGGCCCGTGACGTACAGGCCCTCGCGGGCCACGCGGCCCACGGTCTCGACGAGCAGGGCCCGCTCGGCGGTCTTGATGCGCTCGGTCAGCGTCGGCTCGTCGTCATCCTCGTGCACGGGCACGGCGGTCTGGGCGATGATCGGGCCGGTGTCCACGCCGTCGTCCACCAGGTGCACCGTGCTGCCGGTGACCTTGACGCCGTGGGCGAGCGCGTCACGCACGCCGTGCGCGCCGGGGAAGCTGGGGAGCAGCGCGGGGTGCGTGTTGAGCATGCGCCCCTCGAACTTGCGCACGACGTCCGGCGCCAGGATGCGCATGAACCCGGCCAGGACCACGTAGTCGGGCTGGAACACGGAGATCGCCTCGAGCACACCGGTGTTCCATGCCGTCCGGTCCTCGAAGTCCTTCATGGCCACCACGGCCGAGGCCACACCGGCATCCCGGGCCAGGTCCAGCGCGCCCGCGGACGGGCGATCTGACACGACACCGACGACGCGCGCGCCGTAGGCGGGGTCGCCGTGCGCGGCCAGCAGCGCACCGAGGTTGGACCCGCCGCCGGAGGCGAGCACCACCAGGCGCTTGGCGGAACTGGACTCGACGGGGTGACCGGAGGGCGTCTGCACGCCCCCAGCCTACTTTCCCGGGTGGGCTCCGGAGGCCCCGCCGGAGTCCTCGGCCGCACCCAGGTCGACGTGCGCACCCGGCTCGCGTGAGACGTCCCACGCGCGGCCGGGGTCGCCGAGGACCTCACCGCCGACGGGCTCGGGCTCGTCCGGCGACGCCTCGGGACCGAGCTCGGCCGCCAGGTCCGGCGCCGGGCGTCCCGGCGCCCGCTCACCGCCGCCAGGCCCGGCCGCGTCAGCCGTGTCCAGCCCTTCCACGTCCAGCCCTTCCACGTCCAGCCCTTCCACGTCCAGCCCGTCCCGGCCGGCGTCCGGCCCGTCCTCACCGCCGTCGGACCGCACGGGGGCCGGGCGGCGCAGCCACGTCACGAGGTCCTCCCCGATCTCACCGCGGCGCGACACCACGTCGAGCTTGGCGCCGAGCAGCACGGCGGCCGCTCCCCCGGCCACCTCGGCCGACACCAGCCCCGCCGTCACGAGGGGCTGCGCACCGATGACGGCGAGCCGGCCCGGACCGCCGGCCCCCGCCGCGACCCACTGCCCCAGCAGCATGAGCACGCCCGGGGTCAGGACCGTGCCGGCCAGCACCCAGCCGACGTCGGGCCAGCGGACCAGGGACGGCTCCAGCCGCCGCCAGGCGAACAGGCCCGCCACGACGCCGCACGCGACCACCAGCACCGGCGACCAGGCGCTCACCGCGTTGGCCCAGTCCGCCCCCGGCAGGGCACCGAGGAGCGGGATCGCCGGCAGCGGGCCGGAGACCGTGCCGTACGGGGTGAAGCTCGTCCCCGCGCCGATCGCGAACCCCGGGCCCGCGAGCCACGACACCGCCCACAGCACGAGGTTCGGCAGCAGGGCGAGCTGCGCCACGGCGAACACCACGCCCCCGGCCCAGCCGGGTTCGAGCGCGGTGATGATGTCCGACGACGTCGCGCGCCCCGCCACCGCCCAGGCCACCACGAGCAGCGCGGCGCCCCCGACGAGCGCAGCGGTCACGACCGCACCCGCACGCAGGCCGAGCCGGAACGTCGGGGGCACGAGGTCGAGGCCGGTGAGCCGCAACGCCAGGGCCTCGGTCCGCTCGCCGATCTCGGCCGGGGCGGGAGCGTCCGGGCGGGCCAGGATGCCGAGCCCCGTGCCGAGCCCGCCCACGACCAGTCCGGCCACCGCAGCCACGGGGAGCGACCAGCCGGGCGCGCTCCCGGCGAACGCCGCGACCGCCGCGGTGCACAGCGCGTAGGTCACGGCACCGGCGACCCACGCGCGGACGGAGGTCGCGGCGAACCGCTTGGCCGACACGTAGACGGCGAACAGCGCGAGCGCCGTGATGCCGAGCGGTGCCAGGGAGAGGGTGACCTCACCGGTGGTGAGCGGTACGCCGTGGCCCAGCAGCCAGATGCCCATCGCGACGTCGACCGCGGAGCGCACGTGGACGGCGTCGTCGGCCGCACCGGACGGTGCCCCCTGCGCTGCCGTGCCGACGAGGTAGGCGACCACCGCCGGGAGCACCACCACGGCGAGGGAGAGGACGAGCGCCTGCCCCGCGGCGAGGACGCCGACGACGACGTCGGACAGGCCCGACGACGCGGCCGCCGCGGGCTGCTCGTCGACGAGCCGGCTGCGTCGGGCGGCCGGCCGGCTCGCCGGACGGCTCGTCCGGGCACCCGGGGTGCGGGATGCCGTGCTCGTGCGGGGTGGTGCGCTCACGGCCCCATCTTCACCCGCTGGTTGCTGTCACACCGGGGACCTGGCTCGGCGTGGCCCGGGTGAACTTGCCGGAAAATCACTGCCGAGCATGGTGCCGGCGGTGTGTTCTGCGGTAAAAGGCCCGGTTCGCGGCCCCGAACGCGCCGAGGCCCCTCCTCCGGTCGGTTCCGGAGCGAGGGGCCTCGACGGGGGTGCTCAGCCGGGTGGCGTCAGAGCGACTGCAGGATCTCGCGCATGAGGTCGGCGGTCTCGGACGGCGTCTTGCCGACCTTGACGCCGACGGCCTCGAGGGCCTCCTTCTTGGCGGCGGCGGTGCCGGACGAGCCGGACACGATCGCGCCCGCGTGGCCCATCGTCTTGCCCTCGGGGGCGGTGAAGCCCGCGACGTAGCCGACGACCGGCTTGGTGACGTGCTCCTTGATGTACGCGGCGGCCCGCTCCTCGGCGTCGCCGCCGATCTCGCCGATCATCACGATCGCCTTGGTCTCCGGGTCGTTCTCGAAGGCCTCGAGCGCGTCGATGTGCGTGGTGCCGACGATCGGGTCGCCGCCGATGCCGATGGCGGTCGAGAAGCCGAAGTCCTTCAGCTCGTACATCATCTGGTAGGTCAGCGTGCCCGACTTCGACACGAGGCCGATCGGGCCCTTGCCCGTGATGGTGTGCGGGGTGATGCCGGCGAGCGACTCGCCCGGGGTGATGATGCCGGGGCAGTTCGGCCCGATCATCCGGGTCTCCTTGCCCTGCAGGTACGACCACACCTCGGCGGTGTCCTGCACCGGCACGCCCTCGGTGATGACCACGAGCAGGCCGATGCCCGCGTCGATGGCCTCGATGGCGGCGTCCTTGGTGAAGGCCGGCGGCACGAAGACGACGGAGACGTCCGCGCCGGTCTCGGCCATGGCCTCCTTGACGGTGCCGAACACGGGCAGCGTCACGTCGTTGCCCGCCTGGTCCTTGTGCGTCACCGTGGTGCCGGCCTTGCGGGCGTTCACACCGCCGACGATCTGCGCGCCGGAGTCCAGCATCAGGGCGGTGTGCTTGGCACCCATGCCGCCCGTGATGCCCTGGACGATGATCTTCGAGTCCTGGTTCAGGTAGATCGACATTGTCTTCTTGTCTCTGCTTTCGACGTCTTCAGCGGGCGATCAGGCGGCGGCAGCCTTGGCGGCGGCAAGGTCGGCGCCGCCGTCCATGGTGTCGGCGAGGGTGACGAGCGGGTGGTTGCGCTCGTTCAGGATCTGGCGGCCGAGCTCGACGTTGTTGCCGTCGAGGCGGACGACCAGCGGCTTGGACGCCTCGTCGCCGAGGATGTCCAGCGCGCCCACGATGCCGTTGGCGACCTCGTCGCAGGCGGTGATGCCGCCGAAGACGTTCACGAAGACCGACTTGACCTGCGCGTCGTTCAGGATCACGTCGAGGCCGTTCGCCATGACCTGGGCGTTGGCGCCGCCACCGATGTCGAGGAAGTTGGCGGGCTTGACGCCGCCGTGCTTCTCACCGGCGTAGGCGACGACGTCGAGGGTGGACATGACCAGACCGGCGCCGTTGCCGATGATGCCGACCTCGCCGTCGAGCTTGACGTAGTTGAGGTCGTTCTCCTTGGCCTTCGCCTCCAGCGGGTCGGCCGCGGCGGAGTCCTCGAGCTCGGCGTGCTCCGGGTGCCGGAAGCCCGCGTTCTCGTCGAGGGTGACCTTGCCGTCCAGCGCCACGATGTCGCCGTCCTCGGTGCGGACCAACGGGTTCACCTCGACCAGCGTGGCGTCCTCGGCCTTGAAGACCGTCCAGAGCTGCTGGATGACGGCGGCGACCTTGCCCTTGAGCTCCTCGGCGAAGCCCGCGGCGTCCACGATCTCGGCAGCCTTGGCCTCGTCGATGCCGACGGCCGGGTCGACGGCGATGCGGGCCAGCGCCTCAGGACGCTCGACGGCGAGCTGCTCGATCTCCATGCCGCCCTCGACGGAGCACATCGCGAGGTAGTTGCGGTTGGACCGGTCCAGGAGAACCGAGAAGTAGAACTCCTCGGCGATCTTGGCGCCCTGGGCGATCATCACGCGGTGCACCGTGTGGCCCTTGATGTCCATGCCGAGGATCTCGGAGGCCTTCTCAGCGGCCTCCTCGGGCGAGTGGGCCAGCTTGACGCCGCCCGCCTTGCCACGACCACCGGTCTTGACCTGGGCCTTCACGACGACAGTACCGCCGCCCAGCTTCTCGGCGCCTTCGCGAGCCTCCTCGGGGGTCGTCGCGACAACCCCGCCCAGCACGGGCACGCCGTGCTTCTCGAAGATGTCGCGCGCCTGGTATTCGAACAGGTCCACCCTGCTGCGTCCTTCCATCGGGATGCGGCTCGGACGTCGTATCGCCCGGAGCCCGGCTGAAGCGATGTCTCGACGTCAAGACATCCCCGTACAGAGTAGCCCTGGATCGCTTGTGCTTCCGAACGAGAGCGGCGGTATTCCGGGCCTCTTCGGCACAGACGTGTGGCACACGTCTCGATAGCGGAGATTCGTCAACCAGAGTTGACACCGAGCGACCCCGTCAACCATAGTTGACACATGAACCAGCAAGCACTCGTCGCGTCCGCCGCCGGGGACGACCCCGCCCAGGGGCTGCGCGCCGTCCGGGCCCTGCGCGAGCTGGCCGACCGCCTCGAGACGCTCCAGGTGGAGCGGGCGCGGCGGCTCGGCTGGTCGTGGCAGGAGATCGCCGAGGCCCTCGGCGTCTCGCGGCAGGCGGTCCACAAGAAGCACAACAGGAGGATCTGATGTTCGAGAGGTTCACCAAGGACGCCCGCGCCGCCGTCGTCGACGCCCAGCAGGTGGCCCGGGACGCGCACAGCGAGCAGATCGACACCCGCCACCTGCTCGTCGCCCTCGCCTCGGCCCCGGGCCCGGCCCGCACCGCACTGTCCGACGGCGGCGTGGACGTCGGCGGGCTCGTCGACCGCACCCGCGCGGACATCGCGGCCGGCGACGAGCTCGACCCCGGCGCGCTGGCCGCCGTGGGCATCGACCTGGACGAGGTGACGCGCCGCACGGAGGAGACCTTCGGCGAGGGTGCGCTCGCCCGGGCGGGCCGCGTGCTGCGCGGGCGACGCAAGCACATCCCCTTCACACCGGACGCGAAGAAGTCGCTGGAGCTCGCGCTCCGCGAGGCGATCCGGCTGGGCTCGAAGGAGATCCACGGCGGGCACCTGCTGCTCGGCCTCACCCGCGCCGACTCCCCCGCGCGGCGCATCCTGGTCGACGCCGGCGCCGACGTCGACCAGGTCCGGCAGCGCGCCGAGGGTGGTGCGCAGGCCGCCTGACCCGGGGTGCGGCACGGCCCGTCGTGGCCGGGTCGGGTCAGATGACCGGTGTCGGCCACCGAACCGGCGTCCTCGTTACACCCGCGAAACCCAGCGCGCGGCACCCGGCGGATAGGAAAAGGAACACCACTGTCGAAAGGGACATCCGTGTTCACCTTCTCCACCCGTGCCCGGGCCCTGGTCGCCGCCGGCGTCACAGCGGCCCTGGCCGTCGGGGCCGCGTCGGCGTCCGCCGCGACGCCCGCGCGCCCCGGCGGTCCGGTCCCCCCGGACCGGACCGCCACCGCGCTCCCGCCATCGGCGGCAGGATCGCGCAGCGTCACCCTGATCACCGGCGACACCGTCACCGTCGCCACGGCCGCCGACGGCACGTCCGTCACGACGGTCGCCGGACCCGGCGGGACGACGTCGTCCTACCACCGCACCGAGCGCGACGGCAGCACCTACGTCTACCCGGACGCCGCGCTGTCGTACGTCACGGCCGGTGTGCTCGACGACCGCCTGTTCAACGTCACGCAGCTGCTCGCGAACGGCTACGACGACGCGAGCAGCGACTCCCTGCCGCTCATCGTCCGCTACACCGACGACGCGGCCCGGTCCCGCGGCACGACGCCGCCCGCCGGCGCCGACGTCGTGCGGCCGCTGCCGAGCCTGGACGGCGCCGCCGTCGAGCAGGACCGCGACGAGGCGGCCGCGTTCTGGTCCGGCCTGACCGGCGACGGGGCGTCCGGCGACGGGGACTCCGGCGACGGGGACTCCGGCGACAGGGACTCCGGCGACGGAGACTCCGCCCGCCGGGGCGGTGAGCCCGCGTTCGCGGGCGGTATCGAGAAGATCTGGCTCGACGGCCCGGTCACGGCCGACCTCGCGGAGTCCACGGCGCAGATCGGCGCGCCCGAGCTGTGGGCCGCGGGCAACACCGGTGCGGGCGTGGACGTGGCCGTGCTCGACACGGGCATCGACCCCACCCACCCCGACCTGGCCGACCAGGTCGCCGCGAGCGCCAACTTCGTGACGAGCGAGGACTACGTCGAGGACTACCAGGGGCACGGCACGCACGTCGCGTCGACCATCGCGGGCACCGGGGCCGCCTCCGACGGGCTCGAGCGGGGTGTCGCCCCGGGCGCGCGGCTGCACGTGGGCCGCGTGCTCGACAGCAACGGCCGCGGTCTGGAGTCCTGGATCATCGCCGGCATGGAGTGGGCCGCGCGGGACCAGGACGCGCGGATCGTCAGCATGAGCCTCGGCGGTGCCCCCGCCGGCGCGGACGACCCGATGGCGACGGCCCTGGACGAGCTCACCGCCGAGACGGGCGCCCTGTTCGTGACGGCCGCGGGCAACGACGGTCCGCGCTCCATCAGCACCCCGGCCCTGGCCGACTCGGCCCTCGCCGTGGGCGCCGTGGACGCGACCGACACGCTGGCGGACTTCTCCAGCACCGGCCCGGCGCTCGACGGCGGGATCAAGCCCGAGGTCACCGCGCCCGGCGTCGACGTGCTCGCCGCCCGGTCGCAGCTCGTGCGCGGGTCGGGGATGTACACGACGATGAGCGGCACCTCCATGGCCACCCCGCACGTGGCGGGTACCGCGGCCCTGGTCGCGGCGGCGCACCCGGGCTGGACGGCCGAGCAGATCAAGGAGGCGATCGTCAGCACGGCCGTGCCGACCCCCGCCTACACCGCCTACGAGGCCGGCAGCGGACGGATCGACGCGCCGGCTGCCGTGGCCGCGGAGGTCTTCGGTACCGCGAGCGCCGGGTTCGGCTTCCACCCCTGGGGCTCCGACGTGGACGAGCCGGTGTCGAAGCCGATCACGTACACCAACCTGGGTGACGCACCGGTCGAGCTCGACCTCGCGGTGGACGGCGGGGTGGACGGCGCCCTCCCGGAGGGGTTCCTGACGCTGTCGGCGGACGCCGTGACGGTGCCTGCGGGCGGCACGGCGTCGGTGGCGCTCACGGCCGACCTCTCGCTGCTTCCCGCGGAGGCGGACCTCGGTGCGACGGTCGTCGCGACCGATCACAGCGGCGCGGTCCGCGCGCGGACGCTCACGGGCGCGAGCCGCGAGGGCCAGCGCCAGGAGCTGACCGTCACCGTGCTCGGTGACGACGGGCGTCCCGCCGCGGGCAAGCTGCTCGTGACGTCCGACGACATCTTCGCCGGTGCCGACCTGGACGAGACGGGCACGGCCGTGCTGCGGCTCCCGGTGGACAGCTACAGCGGCTGGCTCTCGGTCGACGTCGAGGGCGCGAACGGGCCGGGGTCGCTCGGCACCGCGCTGCTGAGCTTCGTGGACGTGGACCTGAGCCAGGACCGCTCGGTCGTGCTGGACGCACGCAAGGCGGTCCAGGTGCGGGCCGAGGTGCCGCAGGAGACCGACCCGGCCTCGATGCGCCTGGACGTGATGCGGCAGTTCCCGAACGGCGGCTACACGGCGAGCTCGATGTTCCCGGCGGGTGAGTACGACAGCCTGTGGGCGCTGCCGACGGGCAAGAAGGTGACCGAGGGCCTGTTCGAGTTCGGGACCCAGTTCCGCCTGGAGCAGCCGGCGCTGACGGTCGGGGGCGCCCGCCCCGGGTTCGCCGGCCTCGACGACCTGCGGGTCAAGCGGGGCGCCGAACCGCTGCCGGCGGGGACGCGCACGTTCCGGGTGGTCGAGTCCACCGGCCTCGCGGACCTCGCGGACCGTGCCCGGCAGGCGGGGCAGGGCGGGCACGGTCCGGGCCTCCGGGGCACCGCCGTCGTCGTACGGGCCGCGGGGACCGACGAGATCGCACCGCTCGCCCAGGCCGCGGCCGACGCCGGGGCGCGGCTGCTGCTCGTGGTGCACGACGGCGCCGGGCGCCTGACCCCGTGGGACGAGTCCCCGTGGATCCCGGGCGAGCCGGCACCGCTGACGGTCGCCACGCTCACGTCCGGGCAGGGAACCGAGCTGCTCCGGTCCCTGGACCGGCACCGGCCCGAGGTCACGGTCACGTCGCACCCGACGACCGAGTACACCTACGACGTGGTGCACCACTGGACCGGCGCCGTGCCGGCCCGGCCGACGTGGACCTCGACCAAGCACGACCTGGCACGGGTGGACGTGTCGTTCCGCCACCACCGGCAGGGTCCCGCGCTGGAGGCCCGGTTCGACGTCTGGCACGGGTGGACGGCGGGCAACCAGCTCGTCGCACCCGCGCAGGGTGAGCGGACCGACTGGGTCACCGCCGACGTGCCGTGGACGCAGAGCGCGTACCTGCCGGGCGAGATGGGGCAGTCGTCGGCCGAGGTGCTGCGGTACGCGGCCCGCTCGACCAGCGACGTGACCTGGTTCGGCCCGGTCCTGCGCCCGCGCATGGGGGCGCTGGACTCGCAGCCGGTGCGCTACCTGGACCAGATGTACGTGCCGGTTCCGGGCTGGGGCGACTCGGGCGGCGGGCACATCGGCAGCACGGGCGGCGGGAACTTCGACGTCCGCAACCGGGCCACGCTCTACCAGGGCGACACGGAGCTCCTGTGGAGCAACGCGGAGTTCCTGCCGGTGAACGGGGGTCTGCCCGCCGAGGAGCTGCCGTACCGCGTGGTGGTCGACAACGACCGTGCCGCCTGGTCCGGCCCGTACTCGACGCACACGCTCACCGAGTGGACCTTCACGTCGGGGGCGAGCGGGCCGGAGGCCGCCGAGCCGCTCCCGCTGATCCAGCTCGACTACGACGTGGACACCGACACCGCGGGACGTGCCGCGCGCACCGCCCGCCTGGCGGTGACGCCGTCGCACCTGCCCGGGATCGAGGCCACGGTGGGCCGGCCCACGGTCGAGGTGTCGTACGACGACGGGGCCACCTGGCGCCGGCTCGACCTCACGCGGGACCGTGGTTCCTGGTCGGCCCGCCTGGCGGCTCCGCGGGGCGCGCAGTTCGCGACCCTGCGGACCACGGTCGAGGACAGCGCCGGCAGCTCGGTGTCCCAGACCCTGACCCGGGCGTTCGGGCTGCGCTGACGCGCGGGGGCGGCTGACGCGCGGGGGCGTGCGGCGCGGCGGCATGCGGCTCGGCAGCCCGCGGCGCGGCGGCACGCGGCGCGGCGGCGTGCGGCGCGGCGGCACGCGGCGCGGCGGCGTGCGGCGGTGTGCGGTGCGGCGGTGTGCGGTGCGGCGGCACACGGCGTGCGGCGGGGCCCGGCGTGCGGCGGGGCGCGGTGCGGATGTGCGCTTCTACCCAGCGATCAGGCCCGGAATTCACGAGGATTCTGGGCGCAATCGCTGGGTAGAAGCGCACCAACGCGGAGCAGCACCGAGGGCCGTGGACTTTCGCCCGGGTTGTCCCTTGTGCACCGCTACGATCGTGCGCCATGAAGCATGCCCGCAGCGACGGTCCCGACCTCGCGTTCCGGATCGTCCGGCGCGTCGTCTCGGCCGTCGTCGATGACATGTCGACGGTCCAGCGCATCGGGGTCGGCGTCGTCGGCGCGCTGTTCGCCGTCACCCCGTTCGGGGCCTGGAACGCCGCGGAGGCGCGGACCGACCCGCTGACGACGGGTGCGCCGGTCGAGGTGGGCCCGTTCGAGGTGACGATCGAGAAGGCCGCGACCGCCGACGAGCTGGGCTACCTGGTGCCGGCGCCGGGCAACCACATGCTCGCCGTGGTCGCGAACGTCACCAACACCGGCGAGGTGCCGGAGTACAGCGTCACCCTGAGCAACGCCGTGCTCGCGCCCGAGGGCGTGGGCATCGTGCCGGAGGAGCCCCTCGGCGACCTGGGGTTCGGCGACGGCACCACACCCGACGACGGCACTGCGTCCGACGACGGGGCTGCAGCAGGCGACGGAGCTGCAGCAGGCGACGGGGCGACCGACAACGACGCCGACCCCTCGGCGAGCCCCTCCCCCGCGGAGCCCGAGCTGCCGTCCGCGACGATCGTCAACATCGAGGACGGCACGACCCGCAGCATCCTCAACCCCGGCGTGACCTACCGTGTCGCCCTGATCTGGGAGCAGAGCGGCGACTGGTCGGGCTCCACGATCCCGCTG
Source organism: Promicromonospora sp. NPDC050880 (assembly GCF_044456525.1). Taxonomy (NCBI): domain Bacteria; kingdom Bacillati; phylum Actinomycetota; class Actinomycetes; order Micrococcales; family Promicromonosporaceae; genus Promicromonospora; species Promicromonospora sp. NPDC050880. Next base: position 742,931 of record NZ_JBITFV010000001.1, on the reverse strand, counting down.
GAGCTCGTCGAGCTGGAGTGGATCGAGGAGGACCCGTTCGGGCTCGACGACGGGCACTGGACCCCGAACGAGGTGGCCTTTCGCGGCGACATCGCGGTCGAACCGGCCAAGCCAGCCGCGGGCGCGGGCCAGGACACCACCGGGCAGAATCAGGCCGGACAGGGCACCACAGGACAAGACACCACGGGACAAGACACCGCAGGACAAGACACCACCGGGCAGCCCGGGTCAGGGACGGCCCAGCCATGAGGCACGGTCGTCGTCGGATCACCTGGAAGGGCTCGGCACTGGTCGTCGGAGCCGTGACGGCGGGCTGCGCGCTCGTGACCTACCTGCCCCAGGACACCGCGTTGGAGGACCCGTTCGTCGTCGAGGGCGGGGTGGGTGAGACGCTCGACCTGACGTACGCCGAGCTGACGGTGACCGACGTCCGCGTCGCCGACACCCTGAGCGGCGTCACCGAGACCGCCGTGGCGGGAGGCACCTTCGTCGTGGTGGACGCGACCTGGCGGGCCACGCAGGGCTTGACGACCTTCGTCGGCGCCGAGGTCACCGATGCCGAGGGCCGCCGGTTCTGGCCCGCCAACCTGGCCGACTGCACCACGGCACCCAAGGCACAGCCCGGCTACGCCTGGCGCGCCACGTACTGCTTCGACGTGCCGCGCGACGCGCTGGCGGGGGCGACCGTTCGGCTCGCCCGCGGCGACCAGGCGGAGGAGCACGCGGGCCAGCGGCGCGACGCCGTCGCCGTCGTCGACCTGGGGATCACCGGGAACGAGGCCGACGAGCTGTGGGAAGCGACCGAGACCGTGTCGCCCCAGATGGAGGGCTACGCCACGGCGAGCCCGGGAGGGGACGAGGGATGACCACGCTGGTGACCCCGGCCGTACCGGGCCCGGACCAGTACCCGAACGCAGGGCAGTACCCGGGCCAGGGGCAGTACCCGGGCCCCGCGCCGAGCGTCCCCCCGGGCACGCTGCCGGGCATGATCCCGCCCGACGTGCCGGCGCAGGCGCCCCGCAAGGGCTGGTGGCGCCGCAATGCCGTCTGGCTGGTGCTGCTGCCGGTCGCGGTGGTGGTGGCGGCGGGGGCGTCGTCCTTCCGGGTGTGGGCGTACTGGTGGCCCACCGGGCTGCACCACGAGGTGGACCGGGCCGCGGCGGGCGCGACGGCGCACCTGGCGGGCGAGTACTACGACCTCGGGTTCGACGTGCCGGAGCGCGCGAACACGTACGTGCTGCGGGAGGTCGACGCGTCGGTCACCGGCGTGGAGCGGGTGACGGAGCTGCCACCGCCCGCCTACGGCGACCCGATGCCGATCCCGGAGGGCTCCGTCGCGTACGCGGTGGGGATGCATTTCGCCGCCGAGCCGCAGACCGACATCTCGCTGTGCCAGATCATCCTCGTCGCCGAGGACGGCACGCGGTACGGGGAGTCGAACGCGGACCTGCTGGGCAACCTGAACCGCTGCGCGCCGCCCGAGGCGGAGGGCTCGCTCACCGTGCAGCCCGAGTGGGACGTCACGTCGTACGTGCTGGCCGACCCGGACGCGACGATCACGCAGGTGCGGCTGGCGTTCGGCGGTCCGGAGTACGTGACGTTCAGCCTGCGGTGACCCGGCGGGCCGCGGCCGCTTCCTCCTCTGCTTCCTCGTCACGGATCACGAGGCCGCGCTCGACGAGCTGTTCGACGGTCGCGGCGACGAGGACCGCGGCGAGCGCCAGGGAGAGCGCGAGGCCCGCCGCGCTCTCCATGGGGCTGAAGGCGAGCCAGGTGCTGCTGTCGACGGGCCCGGTCACGGCGCGCACGATCCACGCGACGCCGTACGGCACCCGCATGACCACGAGATAGCCCAGGCAGAAGACCAGCATGGGGCCGAGGCCGCCGTGCACGATCATCTTCAGACCGTCCCACAAGGCGGAGAAGCGGGCGCGCAGGTCCTCGGTGAGGGACTCCAGCACGGAGCGGAGCCCCCGCGGGAGCCAGGTGACGCGGTCCAGCCAGCGGTGCTCGGTGGACGGCGGTTCCATGAGCCGGTGGCCCAGCACGACGGCGCCGATCGCGAGCCAGGCCAGCGGCGCGACGAGGACGATGTCGAGCGACTCGACGATCGTCACGGCGCCGTCCGCCACGAAGGTGACGGCCTGCTCGCCGGCGTCGCCCACGGACTCCCGTGCGGCGCCGATCGTTCCGGTGGCCGCCGCGACGAGCTGCCGGTCGGCCGCGACGGACCAGAGGTCGCTCTCGATGGCCTCGATCTGGCCCGCGACCTGGCTCGTCCAGTAGATCTCGAGGACGGCGCCGAACACCCCGATGCCGATGAAGCCCAGCCGGCCCTCGAGCCTGCCGAGCAGCCAGCGCAGCACGAACGCGACCCCGACGATGGTGAGGACGGTCCAGCCGGACCAGATGCCGAGCCGGGACGTGAAGTCGACGCCCTGCGTGGTCCAGGCGTCGTTGAACAGCTCGTCGGCGGCGGCCTCGTTGAGGAACTGGTCCCGGTCGGCGTCCATCAGGCCTTCGACCTCGTAGACCACCAGGAAAGGGACCAGTACGGACAGGGCGACGTCGACGAGGCGCCGCTCACGCTTCTCGGACGGCATCATCGGGGCGCGCGTGCCCGGCAGCATCCCGGGGATCGGGGCGGCGCCGTAGGCCGGGCCGGCCACGCCGTAGGCGGGCACGGGTTCCGGTCGGAGCAGCGGCAGCGACGTGCGGCAGACCCAGAGCATGCCGACGACGGGCAGGAGGTAGCCGAGCGGGCTGACGATCAGCAGGAGCTGCGCCACGAACGAGTTCCACTGGCTGAGCTCCACTGCTCCCCACACCGCACCGTTGCGCACGGCGACGCCCAGCAGGCCGAGCGTCAGGAGCGCGGGCCAGTGCGCCGCGAACAGGCGCGCCGCGGAGACGAGGATCCTCATGGCGACACATAGTGGCCTAAAGCGGGCACAGTGCGCCAAGCGCGCTCATGGGGGCCCACGGAGGGCTGACGGCAGCGCACCGCGGCTCGCCCGGGCGGCACTCCGGACCGACCTCGGCCGGTTGTCCACAGATGTACGGAGCGCCGCGCAGCGGGTACACATGTTCGATATCTTGGAGACTGTTCGATGGGTTTCGAAGTCAGGGGTGGTGCGGATGATCACGAACGAGGAGCCGGATCGTGGGGCGCCCGGTGTCGATGCTCGCACCCGCGCCATGGAGGACGTGCTGACCGATCTTGAGGCCCTGGCAGGCGAGCTCGTGGACGTCGCCGGACCCGATGCCGTGCGCGGCACGGGCAGGTTCTGCGGCGGCGGCGACATCGTGGCGTCTCGCCTGGCCGACGCCGCACCACGGCTGCGCACGCTGAACACCCGCCTCGAGACGGTGCGTCTCACGTGGCTGCCGGTGATCGAGCAGGACCGCCCGTGGCAGACCACCGGCGCGAGGACCTTCGCGACCTGGCTGGCCCGGACGGAGAACGTCACGACCACGACGGCCCGGCGCGAGGTCCGCACCGCGCGCACGCTGCGCGACCACCTGCCGACCGCACGCGAACGGGCTCTCGCAGGACGGCTGGGCGCCGACCACGTGCGTGCCCTCGTCGACGTGGCGCCGACGAGCGAGGCCCGCAAGAACGCACTGGCTGCCCCGGTAGAGGCCCCCGACGCCGACACGGACGGCACGCCGTCCCGACCGTCGAGGGACGCGCAGCCCGTCGAGGAACGGGAGCCCACCGAGGAGACGGAGCCCACCGACGAGACGGAGCGCGCCGGGGACGCGCAACCGACGGCTGCCGATGGCGAATCAGACCTCGATGCCGATCGGCCCGGGCGCGCACCTGTCGTGCCGACAGGAGAGGAGTACCTGACAGGTCTCGCCGGGACCTGCGACCCCGGCCGGTACCGACGCATGCTCAAGCGGTTCGCCGCGGTGGCCGACCCCGACGCCGACGAACGCGGCTACCAGCGGGCCACGGAACGAGAGCACCTGGAGATCAGCCCCACCTTCGACGGCTGGCACGTCAGCGGCTTCCTCACCGACGAGCACGGGCAGCAGGTCAGCACCGCACTCGGCTCCATGATGGGCGCACCCACCCCAGGCGACTCCCGCACACCCACGCAACGGCGCGCCCAGGCTCTGGCCGACCTGGCCCGCGACGTGCTGGACCACGGACGGACCGGGACCGGCGCGGCGGTGCGGCCGCACGTCAGCGTCACCGTCTCGCTGTCCGAGCTCATGCGGTTGACGAGGAACGGTGCAGACGCCGCCGGCACGGACCCGGCGCGGACCGCCGACACCGGTGCACGAAGGGCCATCGGCACCCCGACGGGCAGCCCGACGAGTGCCCAGACCGGCACTCCGGCGGACACGCACGCCGACGCCGCCGACCGCTCCACCGCGCCCCGAACGGACCCGCAAGGCCTGCGCCCAGACGACCTGACGGCCCTGACAGCACAGCCGGCGATCTTCACCGGAGCGAGCAGCACCGGGAACGTCGTCCCCGACGGGCTCCTGCGCAAGATTCTCTGCGACGCCGCCGTCACGAGGGTGGTCTTCGGGCCGGACAGTGCTGCTGTCGACGTCGGCCGCAGCCGACGCACGGTCAGCGGGCAGCTCCGCAGAGCGGTGATCGCCCGGGACCAGCACTGCGTCTACCCGGGATGCGACCAGCCGGCGGCACGCTGCGAGGTGCACCATGCCGTCACGCACTGGGCGGACGGCGGGAGTACCAGCCTCGCGAACAGCGCACTGCTCTGCTGGCACCACCACACGCTCGTGGACACCACCGGGATCACGATGGACTGGCGGCCGGGCAGCACTCCGGACCAGCCGGGACACTGGCGGTTCACCAGCCGGCTCGGACGACGTATCGACCTGCCCCACGCTCGCGCCGGGTGACCGTGCTCCGCACGCTCCTGCACGAGGTGCCGGCACCCCCGCTCGACCGCAGGCCGACCACGGCGGGTCACACGGCGAGCGCACGCGGGACGGCCGGTCGTGTCACCGGCAGGCTGCGCGCCCGGGCGCGCACGCCAGTCGGCCACGTCATGGCAAGCTCCGCACCCAGACGTCCGCGTCAGCCGGTCACGTCAAGACAGGCTCCGCACCCAGGTGCCCGCACCCAGACACCCGCACCAGCCAGCCACGTCAAAGCAGGCTCCGCACCCAGTCACCCGCATCAGCCGGCCACGTCGAGGCAGGCTCCGCGCCGGGCGCCCACGCCAGTCGGCCACGTCATGGCAGGCTGCACACCATGGAGCCCACGACAGCGAACACTCCGCCCGGGGGCGTTCCCGGACTGCCCCCGGCGGGACTTTCCGCGCTCGCCGACGAGGTCGAGGTGATCTCGCGGGTCTACGAGCGCAAGTTCGGCGTGCCACGCACCGACGACTGGCTCGTCCTCAAGCTCCAGGAGGAGATGGGAGAGTTCGTACAGGCCTACCTCGCCCGGACGGGACGGTCACGCGACCGGGGCCGGTCCGCCGAGGACATCGACGCCGACCTCAGGGCCGAGTTCGCCGACGTGTTCGGCCAGCTGCTCGTGATCGCGCGACGGTTCGACATCGACATCGAGGCCGAGCTGGCCCGCAAGTGGTTCCGCTGGAGCAACCTCATCGAGCCGCAGGATCGTGAGGGGATCTGACCGTCGGCCGAGACCCCGCCACGGTCAGAGCCCCGCGCGGGCCACAACCCCACCGCAGTCAGGACCCCGCGCGGGCCACAACCCCACCGCAGTCAGGACCCCGCGCGGGCCACAACCCCACCGCGGTCAGGACCCCGCACCGGTCAGGATCCCGCCCCAGCCGGAGCCCCGCCCCGCTCAGAGCTTCGTGATCGCCGTGTACTTCAGGGCGATGCGCTTGGTGCCGTTGCTGCCGAAGTCGATCTTGACCACCGCGTTGGCCTCGACGTCGATCACGGTGCCGAGCCCGTAGGAGTCGTGCGTGACGCGGTCGCCGATCTCCAGGTTGGGCACGTTCTTCTGCACGTCGATCCCGCCGAAGCCGCCCTTGGCGCCCGTCTTCCGCTGCGGGGAGAACGCATTCGGCTGGCTGCCGCCCGCCGACGAGCCCGAACCCGTGCGTGCGCCACCCGACCGGCCCGAGGACCACGTCGAACCCGAGCCCGGACCGGACCGGCCACCAGGACCACGGCTCGAGCCGCCCGACCCGTACCCACCTGAGCCATAGCCACCGGAGCCGTACCCACCGCCCCAGCCACCTCGGCCGCCACGGATCGCCGCGGTCGACGACTCCCGCCGTCGCCAGTCCCAGAGATCCTCGGGAATCTCCTGCAGGAACCGGCTCTCGGGGAACTCGTTCGACATCCCGAACGCGGCCCGCGTCGACGACCGCGTGATGTACAGCCGCTCACGGGCGCGGGTGATGCCCACGTAGGCGAGGCGGCGCTCCTCGGCGAGCTCGGTGTCGTCGTGCAGCGAGCGCATGTGGGGGAACGTGCCGTCCTCCATGCCCGTGAGGAAGACGACCGGGAACTCCAGACCCTTGGCCGTATGCAGGGTCATGAGGGTGACGACCCCCTGGTTCTCCCGGGGCGCCTCCTCGGCCGCGCCGTCGGCGACGTCCTCGTCGGGGATCTGGTCGCTGTCCGCGACCAGCGACACCCGCTCCAGGAAGTCGGCGAGCGAGCCCTCCGGATCGGTCTCCCCGAAGTCGACCGCGACGGCGTGCAGCTCGGCCAGGTTCTCGACGCGACCCTCGTCCTGCGGGTCCTCGCTCGCGCGCAGCTCCGCGAGGTAGCCGGTCTTGTCGAGCACCGCGCCGAGCACCACGGCCGGCGCCGCGCCGTCGTCCACGAGGCCGCGCAGCTCGCGCATCAGGTCGCGGAAGGCGAGCAGGGGCTTGAGCGAGCGGGTGGTCATGCCGGGGATCTCGTCGGCCCGTTCCAGGGCTGCGCCGAACGAGATGCGCTCCCGGTCCGCGTAGGACGCGACGAGCGACTCCGCGCGGTCGCCGAGGCCGCGCTTGGGCACGTTGAGGATGCGGCGCAGGTTCACGTCGTCGTCCTCGTTGGCCAGGGCGCGCAGGTAGGCGACGGCGTCCTTGACCTCGCGGCGCTCGTAGAACCGCGTGCCGCCGACCACCTTGTACGGCAGCCCGACCCGGACCAGCACCTCCTCCAGCGCGCGGGACTGCGCGTTGGTGCGGTAGAAGATCGCGACGTCGCCCGGGCGCACGCCCTCGTCGTCGCCCAGCTTGTCGATCTCGTCGGCGACGAACCGGGCCTCCTGGTGCTCGTCGTCGGCCACGTAGCCCACGATCTTGGCCCCGGCCCCCGAGTCCGTCCACAGGCGCTTGGGCGTGCGGCCGGCATTGCGGGAGATCACCGCGTTGGCGGCGCTCAGGATGTTCTGCGTGGAGCGGTAGTTCTGCTCCAGCAGGATCGTGGTGGCGTCCGGGTAGTCCTTCTCGAACTCCAGGATGTTGCGGATCGTGGCGCCGCGGAAGGCGTAGATGGACTGGTCGGAGTCGCCCACCACCGTGAGCTCGGCCGGGTCCAGACCGGAATCGTCGTCGGAGCCCACGCCCGCCAGCTCCCGCACCAGCGTGTACTGCGCGTGGTTGGTGTCCTGGTACTCGTCGACCATGATGTGCCGGAACCGGCGCCGGTAGTGCTCCGCGACGTTCGGGAACGCCTGGAGCAGGTTCACCGTGGTCATGATGATGTCGTCGAAGTCCAGGGCGTTGGCCTGGGCCAGGCGCGCCTGGTAGCGGGTGTAGACGTCGGCCAGCACCTGGTCGAACGCGGGCACGGCGGTGTTGCGCTCGTCGGCCGACTGCCCGCCCCACGGGCGGCGGATGCCGCCGGCCGCCGCCGAGGCGGCCTCGGCCTGCGCCTCCTGCTCCGCGTACGCCCCGGCCTGCCGGGCATAGGTCTCGGGGTCGACCAGCTCGTTCTTCAGGTCGCTGATCTTGTTCGACAGCCCACGCGCCGGGTACTTCTTCGGGTCCAGGTTGAGCTCGCGCGTCACCAGGGTGATGAGGCGCTGGCTGTCCGCGGCGTCGTAGATGCTGAAGCTGGAGCGCAGCCCCAGCGTCGTGGCCTCGCGGCGCAGGATGCGCACGCACGCCGAGTGGAACGTGGACACCCACATGCGGTTCGCGGCGGGGCCCACCAGGCCCTCGACCCGCTCGCGCATCTCGGCCGCGGCCTTGTTGGTGAACGTGATCGCGAGGATCTCCCCCGCGCGCGCCCGGCCGGTGGCCAGCAGGTAGGCGATGCGGTGCGTCAGCACGCGCGTCTTGCCGGAGCCGGCGCCCGCGACGATCAGCAGCTGACCGCCCTCGTGCACGACGGCGGCCCGCTGCTGCGGGTTCAGCCCGTCGAGCAGCTCCTCGGGGTCGAGGTGCGCGAAGGCGCCCCGGGCGCGCGGTGCCTCGGACTCGTGGGGCAGGCCGGCCAGCCACTCCGGCTCGGCGGGCAGCGCCGCCTCGCCCGGGTCCCCGGCGTCCGGCGCGTCGTCGTCCCAGCGTGGCGCCGTGCTCGGCAGGCGCGCCTCGTCACCCGGCGACGCGGGGTCGAGGCCGGGCAGGGAGAGGCTGTCGAAGAGGGAAGTCATCGCGCCTAAGCCTAGGCGGGGTCACCGACATCCCGTGCCTCAGCCGCGCGCGGACGTCTCGGCGGAGGTGCCGTCCATCAGGTCGAGCGCGCGGCGCAGCTTGGTGCTCGACGTGTGCACCGTGTAGGGGAAGTACACGACCTCGACGCCCACCTCGGCGAACCGGCGCTCGAGGTCGCGGCCCTTGGCCGTGCCCTTCCAGTCGTCACCCTTGAAGAAGACATCGAACGGCCGCGTGCGCCACGTCTCGATCTTGTCGGGCTGGGTCTCGACGAAGACCTCGTCGACGAACTGGATGTGGCGCACGATCTCAGCCCGTTCGATCACCGGCACCACGGGCCGGCGCCCCTTGGTCAGCTCGAGCACGGCGTCGTCGACCACCCCGGCGACCAGGTGGTCGCAACGGCTCCTGGCGTGCCGGAGGACGTTGAGGTGGCCCACGTGGAACAGGTCCCAGGCACCTGGCGCGTAACCGACCACAGTCATGACAGGAAGGCTAGGAGCGCTCCCGCCCCGACGACACGCCCAAGGGGCCTCCGGAGCGGGTGAACGTGCAGTTCACCCCTCCCCCGAGCCGCACATTTCACCCCGCTCGGGTGACTTTCGGGTGAAAGCGCACCGATCGGCCGCTCATGGACATAGCGTCGCGGCATGCTTGGCCTCACCATGTCTACGTCCGTCCTTGCGGTGTGCACGGGGAACATCTGTCGTTCCCCGGTTCTCGCGCGCCTGCTCACCGCCCGGACCGACGGCACCGTCCGGATCAGCAGCGCCGGCGTCCGCGCTCGCAGGGGAGAGCCGATCGACCCGCGCATGGCCAGCCTCCTGCAGGCTCGCGGTCTCGACGCCGGGCAGTTCACGGCGCACCAGCTCACCGGCGACGCCCTCCGCTCGGCGACCGTCGTCATCACCATGACCCGCGCGCAGCGCGCGGCAGTCGTCCGCGCCGTCCCCGAGGCGGTGCGGCGCACCTTCACGCTCCTCGAGCTCGCGCACGTGCTGAGCACGTCGCCCGGCGCCCGTTCGGCTGCCGACGACGCCGCACGCTGGGCGCAGGTCCCCGAGCTCGTGAGCCTCGAGCGCCTCCACCACCCGGCGCTCGCGCGCGAGCTCGACATCGAGGACCCCTACGGGCGCAGCGAGAAGGTCTACCGCCGAGCCTTCGAGCGGATCGTGTCGGCCACCGACACGGTCTGCGGGGTGCTCGGCACCGGCAGGCAGCCCTGGCTGCTGGGCAGCAAGCCGCCCCGGTCCGGCCCGCTGCCCGTCGCGCAGCCCCAGCCGCGCCACTCCTCGAGCCTCGGCCGGCTCTGAGCCCGGACGAGACACGCCGTACGACTACAGAGGGAGGCAGGACGTGGAACTGGTCGAGTACGCGAACGTGCTGCGCCGCCGCTGGGCGGTGATCGTCGGCGTCGCACTCGCCGGAGCGCTCGCCGCCTTCGGCTGGGCCTGGACGACGCCGCCGTCCTACACCGCGACGGCGAAGGTCTACGTCTCGCTCAACACCGGCGAGTCCACCAGCGACCTGCTGCAGGGCTCGACATACGTGAAGAACCTCATCGAGTCCTATGCCGCGCTCACGGACATGCCGGTCGTGCTGGACCCCGTGGCCGCAGAGCTCGGGGACGTCACCGGGCGCCAGCTCGCGCAGACCGTCACCGCCGACTCCCCGCTCAACACCTCGATCATCGAGATCAAGGTCGAGGACGGCGACCCGGAGCGCTCCGCCCTCGTCGCGAACGCCGTGGCCGAGCAGCTCTCCTCGACCGTCGTCGACCTGTCGCCCGAGACGCCCGGCGGCGGCCAGTCCATCGCGGTGACCGTCGTGTCGTCGGCCGAGGTACCGCAGTACCCGTCGGCGCCGCGCACACGGCTGCTCACGGCGGCCGGGGGCGGCGCGGGCCTCGCGCTCGGCGTGGTGCTCGTGCTGCTGTGGGCCGTGCTCGACACCCGGATCCGGTCGGCCGACGACCTCGAGCTCGTCTCGGAGGGCGCCGGCCTCCTCGGTTCCGTCCCGACCGCCACACGCAAGGTGGCGCGGGTCCCGGCCACGCAGAACCCGCTGAGCACCCGCGCGGAGGCGTACCGGCGCGTGCAGACCAACCTCTCGTTCGTCGACGCCACGACACCTGCTCGCGTGCTCGTGGTGACGTCCAGCGTGCCGGGCGAGGGCAAGTCGACGACGGCGATCAACCTCGCCTCCACCTTCGCCGAGAGCGGCAGCAGCGTGCTGCTGGTCGACGGCGACATGCGCCGCCCGTCGGTCGCCACGTCACTGGGGCTGGAGGAGGCAGCGGGCCTCACCACTGCGCTGGTCGGGCGGGCCGCGATGGCCGACCTCGTCCAGCGGTACGGCCCCGGCAGCCTCGACGTGCTCCCGGTCGGCCCCATCCCGCCCAACCCCCACCAGCTCATCGCGTCGCAGGCCACGCAGGAGCTCATCGCGTCGGCACGCGCGCAGTACGACGTCGTGGTCATCGACGCGCCGCCTCTCCTGCCCGTGTCCGACGCCGCCCTGCTGGCCACCATGGCCGACGGCGTGGTCGTCGTCGTGGGCGCCCGGCGCGTGCGCCGGCAGCAGCTCGCCCAGGCCCTGCGTGCCCTCGCGGGCGTCGAGGCGCGTGTGCTCGGCTTCATCCTGACGTTCGCCCCACGGTCCGGCCCGGACGGCACCTACTACGGCTACAGCACCCGACGACGACGGTGGCCGCGCATGCTGCCCGGCTCGTCCCGGCAGCACGCGCAGCTCAGCCTGCCGACCGGAGCGATCCGGGCGGTGCCGCTCCCCGGTACCGACGCCGCCGCACCGACGCCGGCGGAGGTGGAGCCCGGCAGTCCGGCGCCCGAGGCCCCCGCGCCCGGCGGTCCGGACGGCCCGCCGAAGCCGCCGGTGCAGGCCTTCGCGGCTGACCTCACCGGGCCGAACGCTCCCACCCTTCGCCTGAGGCCCGCGGCGATGCCGCCCGCCGTCCCACCCGTCATCGAGCTGGGGACCGCCGATGAACGTGCCGGGTGACGCCCGACCGCGTGACGCGCGGGTCTACAAGACGCTCCGCACCGCGCACCTCGAGCGGGCCCTGGCCATGCCGCCCGCCGACATCCTGTACCAGGAGAGCCGCTACGACTTCGACGAGGACCTGGTGGACCGCGTGCGGCCCGAGCAGGTCGGTGACCTGCGTTGCGCGTGGCTCGTCGCCCGGCGCGGCTACCGGACCGTCGAGATCAACGAGCCCGCGGCGATCGACTGCGTCCGCCGGGCGGCCGCCGTCCTGCTCGCCCTGCTCGTGGCCGACGTGCTGCGGCGCCGGCGGACCCGGGTGGTCACGTACGCGATCGGCAACATCGACCCGCGTGCCCTCCCCCGTCCGACGGCCTGGTGGCCGCGCCTGGGCCGCACGCTCGACCTGCTGCTCGCCCACTGGGTCTGGCGGCGCGTCGACCGGGTCGCCTTCGGCACGGAGACGTCACGGCAGCTCTACGGCAGCGTCTTCGGCCTGGCCGGACGCCGCCGGCCGCACTGGACCACGATCGAGGCGCTGCCCGCGCCCTGCGACTGCGCCCCCGCCGGTGCGACGACGTCGGACAAGGCGCCCGGCCGCATCCTGTTCCTCGGCGACCTCTCGCCGCGCAAGGGGTTCGACTCGGTGCTCGCCGCCTGGGGCGCCGTCCGCCGCCGTCTGCCCGGCTCCGTGCTCACCGTGGTGGGCCGCGGCGCACTTCTCGACCAGGCGTACGACGCCGCCCGAGCCGACGACCGCCTGCGCGTCATCGCCGATCCGCCCCGCGACGTCGTGCACGCGGAGCTGCGGCGGGCGTCGGTCGTCGTGCTGCCGTCGCGGCGGCAGGGGGCGTGGCGCGAGCAGGTCGGGCTGCCGCTGGTCGAGGGCCTCGCCCACGGCTGCACCGTGGTGACCACGGACGAGACCGGCATCGCCGACTGGCTGCGAGACGCAGGGCACGGCGTCATCCCGGCGGCATCCGTGACCAAGCTGCTCGCCCCCGTCCTGGCACAGGCAGCCGCCCACCCGCTCGACCCGGACGACGTCCGTGCGTCGCTGCCGAGCCAGGACTCCCGCCTGGAGGCGGACGCGTGGCTGTTCGCCCGCGAGGTCGTCGCGACGGGGGGATGAGACGGCTCCCCCGTCGATCCGAGGTGTGGATCCGAGGTGTGGACCCGAGGTGTGGACCCGAGGTCACGGCCGACGGCGGGCGGCGGGCTCCGCGGCACGCCGGGACGCCGTCCACGGCGGGGGTGCGTAGAGATAGCGCAGCAGGCTCGACGCCGTCCACCGGTGCAGCAGCAGCGACAGGGTCGTCGCCACCACTGTCGCGGCCGGCACCGCGAGCAGGCCGGCCACGGGCGGCAGCGTCGTCGAGCCGGTCAGGGCGAACACCACGGACGACCCCAGGATGATCACCGGCGTGTGCCCCAGGTAGACCGGGAGCGTCGAGGTGCCCGTGCGCACCAGCGCGGCGCTGCGTGCGAGGAACGTGCCGAGCGCGGCGCCCGCGAGGACACCCGCGACGCACAGGACGAAGTACACACCGACGACGGGACGCAGTCCGGCGACCTCGACGACGGTCGCGAGCGCCGCCCAGCCCGCCACCACCGCGACCCGCACCGGCCAGGGCGTGCGCGTGAACCGGAGCAGGAGCGAGCGCAGCTGCATGCCGCAGACGAAGAAGACGTAGTACCTGAGCGCGCCGTTCCAGCCGACGTTGCCGAGGTCGAACCCCTCGGTGAGGGCGACGACCGACGGCACGGCGGCGACCAGGAGGTGCCACCGCGGATCGACGGACCGCAACAGCCGCGCGAGCACGCAGAACAGCGCCAGGGCCCAGATGAACCAGAGCTCGAACTGCGGGCGGACCGGCGACAGGAGCAGGTCGCGCAGCATCGGGCCGAACCCGAGCGGCGTGCCGCGCAGGGCGAAGCCCGCGAGGTAGCACGCGGTGCCGATGCACTCCCACACCACGAAGACCCAGAGGTAGAGCCGCAGCCGCCGGTCCCAGAGGGTCCGCCAGGGCATCCCGCCCTCGCCCCGCGCGCCGACCCGGTGCGCGAGCAGCCCGGAGATCATGAAGAAGAACGGCATGCGCACGGCCGACAGGTAGTCGTTGACCTGCTCCCATGCCGCCACGTCGAACCAGCGCGCGGCGTGGTAGACGACCACGAGCAGGACGGCGAGGCCCCGGCCCGCGTCGATCCACGCCTCGCGGCCGGGCGTCCCGGCCCGCGCGGGTACGCCGGTCATCCGTCCGCTCTCCGTGCCGCCCCCAGCACCGGGGCCATCAGCGCGACCGCGAGGATCAGCACGGTGAGGGCGCTCTCCAGCGGTGCGAAGAGCAGGTTCCACAGCGACTTGACCCCGAGGAACAGGACCAGTCCGGAGGCGACCCGCCCCGTGGTGAGGACGGCGGTGCGCGCCACGAGGAACACCAGCAGCACGACGGCGAGCACCAGACCCGGGATGCCGCACCAGGCCCACAGGTCGCCGATCACCGAGTGCAGCTCGAAGCCGCTGCCGAACATGTAGTTCTCGACGTACCCGTTGTTCGGGTCGTACCCCAGTGCGGCCATGCCCGACTTGGCGACGAGCAGGTCCGCCATGGACGGCACGCTGCCACCGCCGAACCCGGCCGGCGCCTCGGCCATGAGCGCGAGCGTCGCGCCGATCTCCGGCCGCCCGCCGGTGATGAGCGTGCCCGACGTCGAGAGCTGCAGCTCCGTGCGCATCTGCGCGCTCTCGCCCAGCGCCCCCTCGAGGATCGCCGCCTGGACGGAGAAGTAGGTGCCGAGGGCGAGCAGCCCGAAGAGCACGAGCGTCCGCAGGGCCGCGAGGCGCGACGAGGCCGGCCGGCCCCACGACTGCCACACCACCAGGAGCGCGACCATGAGCAGGATCGCGCTGCTGGACCGCCCGCCGTTGAGCGCGGAGACGCCCGCGAGCGCGAGCGCGGCCACGACGTCGAGCCATCGCCTGCGGAAGCGCGAGACGATCGCGAGGACGAGGACCGTGACCGGCAGGGAGAACCCGAACCGCCAGGGGTTCTCGGCGAAGGTCTCGCTCCCCGGGTTGATGCCGAGCACCAGGCCGACGCCGAACGCCACGCCCACCACGGCGTCCGAGGTGCGCCCGCGCGCCCACAGGGCCGCCCCGATCCCGCAGGCGAGCGCCAGCACGACGAAGCTCGCCTCGAGCGTCCCCGCGGTGGACACGTCGCGCGAGTCGGCGTGCCAGATCGTGAGCCACGCACCCCAGACCACCGAGACGACGGCCAGGACGGTCGTCCAGGCGACCCACCGGGAGCTGCGCAGCTGCGGGGCCCACAGCGGCAGCAGGACGAGGGCGAGGGCCAGGCCAGGGGTCAGGCCGAAGAAGACGTTGCGGTTGATACCCGTGAGCACCAGGCACAGCACCGCGAGCCCGGTCGCGGCAACGCCCCAGCCCTGCCGTCCCTGGAGGGACGGCAGGGCTGGGGCGACCGCGGTGCGGGGCGACGTCACGGCGCGGGCGGTCCCGCCCACAGGTCGTCCAGCCGGACGACGTTCGCACCGGTCGTCACGTTGCCCGAGAGGCTGAGCGCGTAACCCACGCCGCCGGCGTCCTGCAGCTCGGGCGTCGAGTCGGTGGCGGTGAGCCGCCACGTCGCCGGCTCCGGCGTGCCCGCCTTCCACACCTTGGCGCGCACGGTGGTCGGCGAGGTGCCGGTCACCTGGAACCGGACGGCCAGCCGCTCGCCCGGCCCGACGGTCAGGTCCGCGACGTTCACGGCGGCGAGCGTCGTCTCGGCGGACTGGAGCGCGACGAGCTGGAGCTGGACGGCCCCCGTCGCCTTGACCCAGACCTTGGCGCGGTACTCGCTGGAGAACCCACCGGTGCGGCCGGTCAGCGAGACGAAGGTGCCGCTGCCGTCCGAGATCTCGTCGAGCGAGAGCACCCCGCGCACCTCGACGTCGGCCGCCGCGACGTCCTGGAGCTGTGCCTTGCGGTTCGCACCGGGCGCCGAGAGGTCCATGACGCCCTCACCGCCGGCCACGGAGTAGCCGGACGCCGCGCCGGACAGGGTCCAGGCCCCGCCCTTCGTGGCCGAGCCCCAGCCCGAGGACACCGTGCGGTCGAAGGTGTCGACCGCGAACTCGGCGGGTGCCGTCGCCTCGACCTCGACCGTGTCCTGCGCCGTGACGCCCTCGCTGTCCGTGACGGTGAGCGTCACGGTGTACGTGCCGGGCGCGGCGTAGGTGTGGGTCGCCTGGGCGCCGGTCGCGGTCTCGCCGTCGCCGAAGTCCCAGGCGTACGACGCGAGGGGACCGTCCGGGTCGGACGAGCCGCGGCCGTCGACCTGCAGGTCGAGGTCGTCGATGGTCGCGGTCGCCTCGGCGACCGGCGGCCGGTTCGGCCGCCCCTCGAGCCCCACCGTGCGGTGGTCGAGCACCGCGGCGGCGGAGAGCACGCTCGGGTAGATCGCCACGTCGTCGATCGTGCCGCTGAACCGGTCACCCAGCCCGAACAGCGGCCGGTTGGGCCAGTTGGCGAGCGTGTCCGCACCGATGCGCCAGTAGCCGGTGATGGCCTGGCCGCGGGTCGTGGCCGCGCGCTCGGCGGCCAGGGCGCCGTCGACGTACAGCTTCATGCCGTCCGCGCCGAGCGTGCCCACCACGTGGTGCCACGCGTTGTCGTCGACCCGGCCCGGGGAGCGGATGGCGCGCCGGCTGCCGTCGTTGACGCCGAAGCTGATCCGGCCGCCCGAGTCGACGTACAGGATCCGGTCGGTCTGGTTCGACGTGCCGGTCGAGCTGTTGTTGTTGCCGAACCCGACGATGCGGCCCGTGCTGCTGCCCTTGATCCACGCCTCGACCGAGAACGTGTCGGGACCCTGCATCTGCTGCGGGGACACCAGCCGGCTGCCCGAGGAGTTCTGGAACGTCGCCGCCCCGTTGGAGTCGCCCGAGATCGCGCCGGCCGCGCCGAGACGGACCGTCGACGGGACCGCGAGGTCCGCCCCGCTCGACCAGTCGAACGACGTGGCCGAGCCCTGCGGCTCACCGAGGCGCCAGTAGTTGACCGCGCCGTCCTGGAGCACCGTGCTGGCGTAGGCGCTGGGCGGTGCGTCCGAGACCGTCACGGAGACCCAGTCGGACTTCTTCACGTTGCCCGACGGGTCGGTGACCGTCAGCCGGTAGCGGTGCTCCGAGCCGGCCTGCAGGCCCGTGTCCTGGGCGCTGCGGGTCACAGGGGCCCAGAACTTCGTCGCGACGGTGTCCTCGTGGACGGGCGCCTGCGCCTCGGAGTCGCGGTAGACGCGGTACGTCAGCGCCTCGTCGTCGCGGTCCCACGTGGTCCTGAAGCTGATCCGGACCGTCCCCGCCGAGACCGAGCGCACCGCCGGGTTCAGCTCGGCGCCCGAGCCGATCGGCCCCTGCTTGTTCGGTGCGGCCGAGCGCTTGGCGTACCGGACGATGCCCTGCTGCACGGCGCCGTTCACCTTGGGGAACTCGCCGCCGTAGATGACGTAGTCGTCGTTGCCCGTGACCGTCCAGACGGCCTGGTTCTTGCCCGTGTACGTGCCGACGTCCGTCTGCGGGTACCAGGTGAGCAGCTCGGGCCGCGGCGTGCCCGGGTGGTCCGGGTAGCCGTAGATGTCACGCGTGTTGGTGCCGCGCACCTCGTTGATCCACGCGGTCGAGTGGTAGAACGACCACGGCTCGGTCTGCGGGAACCCGCCGCTGTTGCCGCAGTAGTGCTTGTGGCTGGCGGTGTAGACGACGCCGCCGAGCGGCACGACGTCGTACGTGTCGCCGTGGCAGTCCTCGAGCCAGACGAGCTGACCGTCGGCCCAGCTCACCCGGAACGTGCCCTCGGTGGTGCCGCCCCGGTTGAAGTGCCAGCCGACGCCGTACCAGCCCGCCTCGCCGTCGCTGGCGACGCGCATGATGCTGGAGTTGTCGCCGGCGTTACGGATGCGGGAGTTGACCGGCAGGGGCTTGGTGGCGCCGGTCGCGGCGTCCAGCCAGGCCAGGCCGTAGCCGTTCGCGGTGTCGGAGTTCACCGAGGTGAACGTGCCCGAGATGACCACCGACTGCTCGTCCGGCGACACCACGATGGACTGCACCTGGCGGTCGTCGACGACGGGCCGGAACCCGGTCAGCGCGACGCCGTTCGAGGCGTTGATGGCCGCGACGCGGTAGCGCGTGTTGCCGTTCACCGCGGAGAAGTACCCGCCCGCGTAGACGGTCGTGTTCGTGGCGGCGACGGCCTTCGTGTTGCCGTTCATGCTCGGCGCGAACGACGTGTTCAGGGTGCCGCTGGGCAGGTTGAAGGCCGCGATGCGGTTCCGCGTCGCGCCGTCGACCGTGGTGAAGCCGCCCACGACGTACAGCCGCGTGCCGTCCGGGGAGGCCGCCAGGTCGGTGACGTTGCCGTTGAGCGTGTGGTTGAACGACGTGTCGAGCACGCCCGTGTTCAGGTCGTAGGCCAGGAGGTGCGTGCGGGGCACCTGGTTGGTGCCGGGCGCCGCGCCGGCCGGGCGCGCGTTCTGGAACTCGCCGCCGACGTAGACCTTGGTGCCGACGATGACCTGCTTCCAGACGACGCCGTCGACCTGGACGGTCGGCAGGGCGTCGGCGGACACGGTGACCGGGTCGGTGACCTCGGCCGTGGCCACGGGGGCCTGTTCGACGCCGGCAGACGCCGTCGGCGCCGTCACCAGCGACGTGACGACGAGCGTCATGCTCGCCAGGACGGCGGAGATCCGCCGACCGGGCACGGGGAGAGGAGACACGAGGACCTCACTGGGAAGAGAGCTGCTGCGGAGGAGGGGCCGGCCGGGCCGAGGGGCCGGGGCGGTGTGAACCTGCGAAGACCGTTGTGCGTCACGCTAATAGCGGACACGCCGGTCAGCCCTCGCAAACCGGGGTGAATGGCGGGTGATCTCGCGGTATCAGGCGCCGGTGAAGAGGATGACCGGCGAACCGACGCCCGGGTCGACCTCGAGCTCGACGCGGTCCTGCTGGTCGGCCGGCACCGTGAAGACGAACGCACCACGGGCCGTCCTCCCGTCGGCGGACTCGGCCTCGAACGCCTTGCCACCGGGCTTGAGCAGCTGGTTCGCGGGCGTGCGGTCCGGACCGTAGTAGGCGTTCACCACGATGGTGCGCAGGTCCAGCGTCTCGCCCGTGTCGTTCGTGACGTCGATCGTGAACCGGAGTGCCGGGCCGCCGACCTCGCCGGGCAGGTTCGCCTCGCCCTCGACCTCCTCGACCTCGGCGACGGCGACGGTGACGCCGGGCTGCGGCGTGGCCGGGGCGTCGAACGGCCGCGGGGCGAGGGTCTCGCGGGGAGCGGGCTCGCGGGGAGCGGGCTCGCCGCTCCCGTCGTCCGTGCCGGCGTCGCCGCCGGGCTCGGCGTCGCTGCCGGGCTCAGCGCCGCCCTCGTCCGTGCCCTCGTCCGTGCCCTCGTCGCCCGCCCCGCCCTCGTCGGCTCCGTCGTCCTGCGCGCCACCCGTGGGCGATGCGGTCGCCGACGGCGACGCCGTCGTCCCCGCCGCCCCGGGCTCGCCGCCGCCCCGGAGCGCGAGCACCGCGACGAGGGCGGCCACCACCACGAGGACCAGCGCGAGGCCGAGCACGAGCCGACGCCGGGTGAGGGGGAACGTTGCGGGCATGTCCGGGAGCGTAATCCCGCCCGCGGCCGGTGACGCCGCCGGGCGCCGGAGTTCACCCCTGCCGGGCGTACGGCAGCAGCACCCGCCCGGCGGCGGCGAGCAGCTCGCCCCGCGACCGCGCGAGCGCGCGGCGCCCCCTCGCGTCGCCCGCGACGTCGGACCGGACGGCTGCGAGCGCCGTCTGCGCCGACCCGACGGCGCAGCGGGCCAGCCCGGCGGCCAGGGTCCGGGCGCGTACCCGGGCGCGGGCGAGCGCGCCGGGCGCGAGCAGGAGGGCCACGCGGGCCGAGGAGTTCGCCAGCCCCGCCGTCCGGGCCAGGAGGTACTCGCGGGTCAGCCGGTCGGCGGGCACGACGTCGGCCACGACGGCCTCGGCGCACCAGACGATGCGGCCGCCCGCGGCGGTGAGCGCGCTGGTGAAGTGCGTGTCCTCGCCGCCGGACAGGCCGAGGGCGGGGTCGAACGCGAGGCCGGCGCGGCGGACGGCCCGCAGGTCGAGCAGCAGGTTGTTGGTGGCCGCGCTGCGCACGACGGTGCCGGTGGCGAGGCCGGCGCGGTGCGCCCGGTCGTAGAAGCCGCCCGCGCGGACCCACGGGTCCGGCTCGGCCTCGAAGGTGGAGGTGACGGGTCCCGTGACGGCCTGCGCGCCGGTCTCCCGGTAGGTGGTCCAGAGCGCGGCGAGCCAGCCCTCGCCGGGTACCTCGTCGTCGTCCACGAAGACGAGCAGGTCGTGGTCGGCGCCGGCGCGCAGCGCGCGGTTGCGGGCGGCGGCGATGCCGGGCTCCGGCTCGACCACGGTCGTGACGGGCCAGCCCTGCCCGGCGGGCCAGACGTCGTCCACGGCGCGGGCGCCCGTGCCTGACGGGTCGTTGTCGACGACGAGCACGCTCGCCGCGACGCGGGGGCCGCCCTGCCGCTCGAGGTCGGCCGCCTGCGCGACGAGCGCGGGGACGAGGGCCGCGATGCGGTCGGGGCGCCGGTAGGTCAGCACGGCGACCATCAGCCGTTCCCGCTCGCCTGTGCCCACGACAATCACCCTTCCGACCGCCCCATGACGGCGGATCCGGCAGTTACCGTAGCGTGGCCAGCCCTCAGATCCCCCGGAGAGACGAGACCCGTGCAGCAGGTTCACCCGCGCGTCCTGGTCAGCGCCTACGCGTGCGGTCCGGGCGACGAGCCGGAGGCCGCCGCTGGGTGGGCGTTCGCCCGGGCCGCCGCGCGCACCCACCGGGTCCACGTCGTCACGCGGCGCCGGTTCGAGCCCGCCCTCACCGCGGCGCTGGCGGCCGAGCCGGAGCTCGCGGGGACCCTGACGGTCGAGTACCTGGACCTGTCGGACCGGGTCCTCGCCCTCAAGCGGCGGGGCTGGGACGTGTACTGGTACTACGTGCTGTGGCAGCGCGCGCTCGCGCGGCGGGCCGCCGCCCTGCACGCGGCCGAGCCCTTCGACCTGGGCCACCATGTCACGTTCGCGAACGACTGGCTGCCGTGCGGCCTGACCCGCGTGCCCGGCCTGCCCGTGGTCTGGGGCCCCGTCGGCGGGGCGAGCACCGTCCCGCTGCGCCTGGTGCGCCGGCTCGGCGTCCGCGGCACGGCGACGGAGCTGCTGCGCGGTCTGCTCACCGCGCCGCTGCGCGCCCTGTGGGGCGACGCAGCGGCCCGCCGGGCGGCCGTCGTCGTGGCGCAGAACGCGGACGTGGCGCACCGGTTCCGGCGGGCGCGCCGCGTGGTCGTCGAGGCGAACGCCGCGCTCGACGACGACCTTCCGGCGCGCGCCCGGCCCGCCGGCACGGGCCACGCGGGCACGAGCGCCGGGCCGAGGCGCGCCGTGTTCGTCGGCCGGCTCCTGGCCTGGAAGGGCGGGCGGCTGGCCGTCGAGGCCCTGGCCCGGACGACGGGCTGGGAGCTGCACGTCTACGGCACGGGCTACGAGCGCGCGGCGCTCGGCCGCCTGGCGCGGCGGCGCGGTGTACAGGACAGGGTCGTCTTCCACGGGCACCGGCCTCGCGCCGAGGTCCTGGAGGCGATCGCGGACAGCGACGCGATGCTCTTCCCGTCGATGCACGACCAGGCGGGCTGGGTCGCCGCCGAGGCGAGCGCGCTCGGGCGCCCGGTGGTCTGCCTTCCGCTCGGCGGGGTGCCCCTGCTGGCCGGGCCCAACGCCCGCACGGCCGACCTCGCCGGCGACGTCGTGGGCAGCCTCGCGGCCCGGCTCGAGGAGGTCGCCGAGCGCCCGGGCACGCCCTCGGACCGCTGGTCCCGCGCGCGCTTGCCCGGCGTGGTCGGGGACCTGTACCGCACGGCCCTCGGCGCGACGACGGAGGTACCCGCATGACCACCGTCCGTGTCCTCACCTCGCACCGCGAGCCGCGCGCGACGACCAACCCGTACATCACGATGCTCACGGCGGCCCTGCGCCGCACGCCGGGCGTCGAGGTGGTCACCTTCACGGGCCGGGCCGCGCTGCTGGGCCGGTACGACGTGGCGCACCTGCACTGGCCCGAGACCGTCACGGGCCTCGGCGGCCGCCGCCTGACCGGCCGCGTCGCGCGCTGGCTGCTCGCCGCGCTGCTGCTGCTCCGGCTGACGGTCACGCGCACGCCCGTGGTCCGCACCGTGCACAACGTGGGTCTGCCCGCCGACGCGGGCCCGGCCCAGCGGCTCCTCCTGCGCTGGTTCGACCGGCTGACGACCCACCGCATCGTGCTCAACGACCGCACGGAGTGCCCCGGACCGGTGACGACCATCCCGCACGGCCACTACCGCGACTGGTACACCGGCCCGCGGGCCGCGACCGTGCCGGGCCGGTTCCAGTACGTCGGCCTGGTGCGCCGGTACAAGGGCGTCGAGGGCCTGGTCGAGGCGTTCCGTGCCACCACGGCCCCGGACGTGTCCCTCGAGGTCGCGGGCGCCGCGTCGACCCCCGAGCTCGCCGCCACGGTCACGGGCCTGGCGGCCGGCGACCCGCGCATCACCCTGCGCCTCGCCTTCCTCTCCGACGACGAGCTGGTCGCCGCCGTGACCGCCGCCGAGCTCGTGGTGCTCCCCTACCGGTTCATGCACAACTCCGGGACGGTGCTCGCCGCGCTCTCGCTCGACCGGCCCGTGCTCGTGCCGGACACCTCGGTCAACGCCGACCTCGCGGCTGAGGTCGGCCCCGGCTGGATCCACACCTTCACGGGCGAGCTGACGGCCGAGGACCTGACGCGGGCACTCACCGCGGCACGCGTCCCGCGCGCGCCGTCGCCGGACCTGGGCGCACGCGAGTGGGACGACGCCGGCCAGGCCCACCTCGACGTGTACCGCACGGCGCTGTCTCGTTCCCGGTCCGCCGGCCGGGCCGAGGTCCCCGCATGACCGACACCCGCACCACGACGAGCCGCGGGGCCCCCTGGCGCGCGGTCGGCAGCAGCGCCGTGGTGCAGGTGGTGGTCACCGGGCTGTCGGGCCTGCTCGGCATGGTGACCGCCCGGCTCGTCATCGAGCAGGCGGGGGTGGCGCAGTACGCGCAGTACGGCTTGCTGTCGACGTTGCCGTCGCTCGTCCCGTTCGCGGATCTCGGCATGGCCGCCGTGGTGGTCAACGCGGTGGCCGGCTCGGCGCACGCGAACGACGACCCCGCCGTCCGCAGGACGCTCACCAGCGCCTTCCGGATCCTCGTGGGCTCGGGCCTGACGATCGTCGCCGTCGGGGTGCTGCTGGGCGCGCTCGGGTGGTGGCCCGCCCTGCTCGGCCCCGGCCTGCTCGAGGGTGGTGCGCTGACCGCCACCGTGTGCGTGGTCGTGCTCGGTATCGCGCTGCCGTGCGGCGTCGGCGCACGCATCCTCGTCGGCCTGGGCCGCAACCCGCTGCAGACCGCGCTCACCGGGCTCACCGCCCCGCTCGTCATGGCGGGCGTGCTCGTGGTCCTGGCCCTGGGCGACTCCTCGTTCCTCGCGCTGGCCACCTACGTGGCCTCGGCGGTGGTCGGCGTCGTCCTGCTCGTGACGGCCGCCCGGCTGCTCCGGCCCCAGGTGGGCGCGGCCCTGCGCGACGTGCCCCGCGTCCGTGCGGTGCCCGGCGTGCGGGTGTTCCACCTCGCGTGGCCCATGCTCGTGCAGATGGTCTCCCTGCCGGTCGCGATGCAGACCGGGCGCATCCTGCTCAGCCACCAGGGCACCGGCCTCGACCTCGCGCGGTACAACCTCGCCGCCCAGCTCTTCGGCGTCGTCCTGGCTGCCGTCGCCACGGCCGGGCTGGCGCTGTGGCCGCACTTCGCGCGCGCCCGGAGCGAGTCCGTCAAGGCGTCGCCGTTCCGCGCGTCGCTGGTCTTCACCGGCGCGGGGATCGCGCTGGCCCTGGTGCTCACCGCGCTGCTGCCCGTGGTCGTCCCCCTGGTCACGGACGGCGCGTTCGGTGTGGGGCTGCCGCTCGTCGCGGCGTTCGTCGTGTTCACCGTGGTGCAGGCGGCCAAGTACCCCGTCGGCATGTACATGACCGACGCGGCGGGCCTGCGCGCCCAGGTGCTGCCCATCGTGCTCATGGTGCCGCTCAACCTGGGGCTGACCTGGTGGCTCATCCCGCACCTCGGCGCCGCCGGGCCGGTGTGGGCGACGGCGGCCTCCGTGCTCGTCTGCCAGGTGGTGCCGAACACGCTGTGGGTGCGGCGCAGGCTGCGCCGGCCCGCGCCGGCGGCCGACGCCGGGGCGACCCCGGCGGAGTGACCGCGCGCCGCACCGCGCCTCAGCGTCCCAGCGCCTCCACCACGCCGCGCGCCACCCCGCGCCACGGCGCGACCCCCTCGACGAACTGCCTGCGCCCGCCCCGCAGCGCCACCGCACGCGCGGCGCTCAGCAGCGTCCGGCGCCACCGCCGCACGGCGGCCGGCCCGAGGTTCTTGCGTGCGAACAGCATCCGGTTGCGGATGTCGTAGCGGTAGTACGTCTCGCTCTTGGCCCGTCCGCGCGACTCCTGCGTGCCGCCCTCGTCGTGCACCACGTGCGCGTCCTCGACCACGTCGAGCCGCGCGCCGATCCGCTGCGCGCGCCACGAGAGATCGACGTCCTCCCAGTACAGGAAGTAGTCCTCGTCGAACCCGCCGAGCGCCGTCCACAGGTCCGCGCCGAGCGCGAGGCAGGCGCCGCTGAGCCAGGGCACGTCGTCGGAGCTCCTGCGGCGGCCGCTCATGGTGCCGTCGCGCAGGCTGAGGTAGGTCAGCCCGCGCGAGTACACGCGGCCGTCGGGACGCAGGACCCGCGGCGCGACGAGCACGGGACCCGGCGCGCGGGCGGCGTCCGCGAGCGCCGCGAGGCCGTCGGGGTCGGTCCACGCGTCGGGATTGAGGAGGACGAGCACCCGGGCGCCCTTCGCGAGCGCGTGGACGGCGCCGAGGTTGGACCCGCCGCCGAACCCCGTGTTGACGTCCGGGGCGAGCAGGTCCCAGCCGTGCTCGGCCGCGAGCCGGGTCACGGCCGCGCGCTCGGCAGTGCCGCTGAAGCTGTCGACCACGACCACGCGCACGCCGCTGTCGCCGACGGTCCGGGGCAGGTTCGCCGCGAGCAGACCCGACGACCCGTAGCTGACGACGACCAGTGCGACATCGGCGAGCGGGCCGGCGAGCCGGCTCACAGCGTGCGCACCTCGCGGAACCACTTGGTGAGCGCGAGCGCGAGGAACGCGGTCGTGGCCGCCGTGATCGCCGTGTACACGCCGAGGAACACCGTGGGCGCGCCCAGCAGCAGGAACGTCCAGCACAGCACGCCGTAGTCGGTGGGCAGCACGAGCACGGACCGCAGCCAGGGGGCACGGCCACCGGTGGGCGCGACGGACTGCACGCCGTGGGCGCGACGGAGCTGCTCGGTGAGGATCATCGCGAAGAACAGCACGCTGCTGGTCACCGCGGACACGACGGGCACGAGCAGCCAGGCGGGCGGGACGACGTCGTGCAGGGCGAACCCGACGCCGAGCGCGAGCGGCAGGGTGACGACCTTGACGGCGTCGACCACGTGGTCGAGCCACTCCCCGGCGGGGCTGCCCGTGCCGGTGAGGCGGGCCACCTGCCCGTCGGCCGAGTCCCAGGCGTAGCCGAGCACGAGCAGAGCCGCGACGGCGGCCCCCTGGCCCCAGGACGGCGGCAGCGCGACGAGCAGCGCGATGCCGCTGAACGTGAACAGCGCGCTCACGCCGGTGACGGCGTTCGGTGTCAGGCCCGCCCGGTACGCGGCGGCGGCGAGGTAGCGGCCGATGCGCCGGTTGACGAACCGCGAGTAGGCGGGCGCGCCCCGGGCAGCACCCTTCTGGGCCGTGCCGAGGCGGGCGAGCACGGCGCCGTAGGACTCCCGGACCTCGGTGCTCATCGGGCCCACTGCTCCGCACCCAGGCGGCGTGCGAACCGCTTCGGCCCCGGCGTGCTCCCGGCCGCGAGGTCGCGGGCGAGCCGCTCGTAGCCGTCGGCGACGTCGTCCCAGTCGTAGGCCCGGGCGCGCTCGGCGAGGGCCTTGCCCCGCAGCTCGCAGCCCTCGGGGTCCTGCTCGGCCTCGTGCACGCGCGCACCGACGTCGGGGGCCGTGCGGAAGTACCGCCCGTGGGTGCCGAGCACCTCGCGGTTGAAGCCGACGTCGTAGGCGATCGTCGCCGTCCCGCCGCCGATGGCACGCAGCAGCGACGGGTTGGTGCCGCCCACGGAGTGGCCGTGCAGGTAGGTGAGCGCGCCGGCGTAGAGCTGGTCGAGCAGCTCCTGGTCCCAGACGCCGCCGAGCAGGCGCACGCGCGGGTCGCCCGCGGCGAGCGACTCGATGCGGCGCGTGTGCTCGTGCGCGTACGGCGCCGAGCCGACGACGACGAGCGGGAGCGCCCCGTCGCTGCCGACGTAACCCTCGACGATCACGTCGACGTGGTTCTCGGGCTCGAACCGCGCGACCACGAGGTGGTACCCGCCGGGTTCGAGGTCGAGCTCGGCGAGGCGGTCGTGCCCGGCGGCGGTCAGCACCGGCGCCCCGTACGCGATGAGCCGGCTCTCGGCGGCGTACTCGTCGCGGTAGTAGTCGGCGATGCCCTGCGCGTCGGCGATCAGCGCGTCCGAGAGCCGGACGGCGGCCGTCTCGGCGGCGCGGTAGTACCGCTGACCGACCGGGCCCCACTTGGCACGCCGCCACTCGAGGCCGTCGACGTGCGTGGCCACGGGGATCCGGGCCGCGCGGACGACGGGCAGCAGGGGCGCGTTGGCGGCGTTGAACACGAATGCGACGTCGGTACGGTGCCGCACCAGGTGGGCCACCGAGAGCGCGGTGTGGCTGAGCGTCTCCAGCGAGCGGCGACGCATCGCCGGAAGCGTCACGAGCTCCATGCCGCGGTAGGCCGTGGACGGAGTCGCTGGAGGAGTCGCAGCAGCCCCGGAGCCCTGCGCGCCGGGCGCAGCGCGGCAGTAGACGCGCACGGCGTGCCCGCGGTCCGCCAGGCGAGCCCCGATCTCCTCGACCGCGGTCTCGAACCCGCCGTACCGGGCGGGGACGCCGCGGGTTCCGACCATGGCGACGCGCAGGGATTCCGGAGGCATGGCAGGGAGCGTAGGTCGCGCCGACGGCCACGGGACACCCGATCCGTGGGTGAAGATGGCATTTAACCCGCTCGCCACTTTCACCCGGTTATGGGTTAATTCAGGCCGAAGCGGAGTCCTTTAGCCCGCCCCCCGGTCCGCCCGCCGCCACGCCCGCGCTCCCGAGCAGGACCTCGCGCAGGTCCGCGCGGTAGCGCGCGGCGCCGAACCGCTCCTCGGCGTCCCGCCGGCCCGCCTCCGCGAGCGCTGCCGCCCGGTCGGGCGCGTCGAGCAGCGCCCCGACCGCTTCGGCGAGCGCGTCGGCGTCGCCGGGCGGCACGAGGAGGCCGGTCTCGCCGTCGCGCACGATCTCCGCGAGGCCCTGGGTGCGGCTCACCACCACGGCGCGCCGCGCGAGGAGGGCCTGGACCGCCACGTTGCCGAACGGCTCGACCCGCGAGGGCACGACGACGACGTCGGCACGGGCGAACCAGTCCCACGGCTCGACGTACCCGGGCAGCTCGACGGCGCCGGCCAGGTCGGGCTCGGCGGCCCGCTGCCGCAGCTGCTCCTCGTACCACTCGTAGCCGCTGAACACCGATCCGCACAGCGCCAGCCGCACGTCGCGCCCCGCCCGCCGCAGGCGCGCGACCGCTTCGAGCGCGACGTCGTTCCCCTTGCGCGGCGACAGGCGCCCGACGAGCACCACGTGCGCAGGGCCCTGCGGCGGCCGCGGGGCCTCGGGCGGCACGTCCGGCCCGGGCACCCCGTTGTAGACCACCCGGGTGCGCCGCCCGAGTGCCGGGAGGTCGCCCACCACCACGCCGCGCGCCGCCTGGGAGTTGACCACGACGCACCGCGCGAGCAGCAGCGGAGCTGCCAGACCCCAGCGCAGCACCCGGGGCACGTCGGCCTCCGCCTCGTGCACGTGGCACACCGGGGCGACGCCGGCGAGCCGCGCCGCGACGAGCCACGCGGGGATCGTGAGGGTGTTGACCAGCACGGCGGCGGGCCGCAGCCGCCGGATCAGCCGCACCATCGGCCCGAGCGCGCGCACGGTGTGCCCGGCGAGCCCGACGAGCCCGCGCGGCGAGAGCTGGGCCTTGCGCAGCACGGGGGTGTCGAGAACCTCGACCCGCGCGCCGACGGCGGCGAGGCGCGCCGCGAGCGGACCGTGGTCCGGGAGCGCGACGACGACGGTCGCGCCGGCCTCGGCGCACGCCGCCGCCGTCTCGACGAGCTGGAGGTCGGAGCCGTAGAGCTCGGCCGAGGCATGGGCGAGGAGGACGGTGGTCATGGCGCACGACTCTGCCAGGACCGTGCCCACCCAGTGAGACCCCGGACAGGGTGAACCGGGCTTCACCCGCGCTTTCACCTGGGTGAAATGAACCCTATTAAGCCGAAATGGCCCGCCCGAGAGGTGAATTTTGAGGTCGAGCGGGTGACTTCTGCTGGTTCAGCCCACGTTGTCTGAACCGAAGCCGTACTTTGGGTGAGCCACGGGTGTCCATCGCCCCCGTGGGCAGTGCGACACCAACCCCCGTGCGACGACGCCACCCAGAGCGTCTGATCGCGTGTGCCCGGAAACGCAGGAGCAGGAACCCGGAGGGATCGAGCGTGACCACACACTCGGTTGGCGGCGAGCAGCCGCTCCGCTTCACCGCGTCGGCAGGACTCGGCGTACGCGCCGCGAGCTCGACCCTGCACGAGCCCCGCGCCCTGGCCCCGGACGCGAACGGCCGACCGCTGCACGCCGTCCCCACGCCGCGGGCGCGCACCGGCTGGCAGGCGGGGTACCAGGCGCGCATCCGGCTGACCGACGTCGCCGTCGTGTGCGCGACGCTCGCCACCGCCCTCGGGCTCCAGCTCGTGGTCGACGGCGGGGCCCTGCGCGCGCCAGCCGACCTCACCGTGCACACGACGGCCGCCGCGCTGCTCGCCGTCGTCTGGCTCGCCGCCCTGGCGACCAACCGGGCCTACGACGTGCGGTTCTTCGGCCGCGGCATGTCCGAGTACCAGCGCGTGCTCGACGCGACGTGGAAGGCGTTCAGCCTCGTCGTCCTGCTCGCATGGGTCACGGCGTACTCCGACGCACGCGGAGCCCTGCTCGTCGCGTTCCCCCTCGGCATGGTCGGCCTCGTCGCGGCCCGGTACGCGTGGCGGCAGCACCTGCTGCGCCAGCGTCGCCGCGGCGACGGCGGCCTGACCATCCTGCTCGCGATCGGCGACCGCCCCCAGGCCGGGCGCCTGATCCGCCTGCTCAACGGCACACCCGAGCAGGAGTTCCTCGTGGCGGGCGTGTGCGTGCCGTCCGGCGGCGTGCGCCCCGGCGAGCACGTCAGCGGCGTGCCCGTGCTCGGCGACCTCAGCGACGTCGGTCGCGTGGCCCACCGGCTCGGGGCCGACGCCGTCGCGGTGAGCAGCTCGCACGAGATCACGGCGGAGGACGTGCGCCGGCTCGGCTGGGAGCTCGAGCGCTACGGCGTCGACCTCATGCTGACGGCCGAGCTGGCCGACGTCGCCGTCCCCCGCATCACCGTCTCCCCCGCACCCGGCATGTCGCTGCTGCACGTGGACATGCCCCGGTTCGGCGGCCCCAAGTTCTCCGTGAAGCAGGTCATGGACTGGTCGCTGGCCGCCGTCATCACGGCCCTCGCGTCCCCTGTGCTCCTCGCCATCGCCGTCGTCGTCGCGGCGACCAGCCGCGGTCCGGTGTTCTACGTGGCGCACCGCGTGGGCCGGAACGGCCAGCTCTTCCCGATGGTCAAGTTCCGCACCATGCACGTGGGCGCTGACTCCGACGTGGTCGCCCTCTCCGCCAGCAACGAGGGTGCGGGCCCGCTGTTCAAGATGCGGTCCGACCCGCGCGTCACGCCGGTGGGCCGGTTCCTGCGCCGCTACTCCCTCGACGAGCTGCCGCAGCTGTTCAACGTGCTCGGCGGGCACATGAGCCTGGTCGGCCCACGGCCGCCCCTGCCGCACGAGGTCGCCGCCTACGAGGAGCGCATGCGCCGCCGGCTCCTGGTCAAGCCGGGCATGACCGGCCTCTGGCAGGTCACGGGCCGCTCCGACCTCTCGTGGGAGGAGGCCGTGCGCCTCGACGTCTACTACGCCGAGAACTGGACGCCGTTCCTCGACCTGCTGATCCTGGCGCAGACCGCACGCGCGGTGGTCTCGGGCCGCGGCGCGTACTGAGCCTGCCCCCGCGCCGCCGATCCGGGCCGAGGCACCTCCTGAGATGCCGTGGCAGCCGAGACCGGTCCACTGCCTCGAGATCGGTCCATCAATCGACCGATCTTGAGGCAACCGACCGATCTCGCGAGGACCTGCGGCCTCACATTGCCCGGCGGAGACGCATCGGGGTGTGCGGGATGCCGTCCTCCAGGAACTCGTCACCGTCCGGCTCGAAGCCGTGCTTGCCGTACCAGCCCGTCAGCGGCGACTGGGCGTCCAGCACCACGTCACGCCGGTCGCCCGAGTCCTCGACGTACTTCAGCGCCGCGCGCATCACCTCGTCGGACAGGCCGCGGCCACGTGCCCCCTTGACCAGCGCGACGCGCCCGATGCGCCACACGTCGCCGTCGTCGAGCACACGGGCGGTGCCGAGCACGCGCGTGCCGCCGTCGGACACCGAGTCAGGAGCCGCCTCGCCGAGCATCACCACCTGGCGGGTGGCGGGCTCGAGGTCACGCCCGTCGAGGTCCTCGTACGGGCAGTCCTGCTCGACGACGAACACGTCCTGGCGCAGCTTCCAGACCCCGTAGGCGATGGCGACGTCGAGCTGGGCGAGGGGGGTGGTGATGATCTGCACGGTGTCGATGCTCTCATCCGACCGGCAGGTGCCGCTGCCACCAGTCCAGGATCACCTCGAAACGCTGCTTGCGGTGCCGCGGCCGGCCCGAGCGGGACAGCTCGTGGTTCTCGCCGGGGAACACCACCAGCTCCGTGTCCACGCCGTTCCGCTTGAGCGCGGAGTAGTAGCGCTCCGCCTGGGACAGCGGGCAGCGCAGGTCGAGCTCGGAGTGCAGCACGAGCGTGGGCGTTCGCACCTGGCCGACGACGGCCTGCGGCGACTGCGCCGCCACCTGCTCCGGGGTCTCGCCCACGTACTCCAGGCCGAAGAACGAGCCGATGTCGCTGGTCCCGAAGAACACCTCGGGGTCGAGGAAGCCGCGCTCCACGATCGCGCCCGCGAAGCGGTGGTCGTGCGCGATGGTCCAGGCGGTGAGGTACCCGCCGTACGAGCCGCCGAGCACGCCGACGCGGGAGCCGTCCAGGCGCCCGTCGGCGGCGACGGCGCCGTCCAGGAAGTCGAGCACGTCGTGCAGGTCCACGGTGCCCATCGCCTGCCGGATGGCCCGGCCGTGCGCCTGCCCGTAGCCCGCCGACCCGCGCGGGTTGCAGTAGACGACGGCGTACCCGGCGTCGACCAGCACCTGCGTCTCGTCGAACAGGGCGGTGGTGTAGGACGCGTACGGGCCGCCGTGGATCATGAGCAGCGTCGGGTGCTGCCCGGTGCCCTCGGGCACGGCCACCCAGCCGTGCACGGGGTAGCCGTCGCGCCCGGTGACGACGAGCTCCTTCGGGGTGACGACGCCGGCGGCGCGCAGCGGTGCGGAGAAGTCGGTGACGCGCCGCAGACCGCCCTCCCCGGTCGCGGACGCCGACGCCGCGGCACCCGCCTCGACGACACCCACCTCGCCGTAGGTGCCCGGGTCCGCGTAGGACACGGCCAGCGTCCCGCCACCGACCCCGAATCCCGACACGACGACGTCTCCGCTGGTCAGCTGGGTTGTGACCCCGTCATCGGCGACGTGGACCACGTGCTGGGTGCCGCGGGTCTCCAGGGCGAGCAGCACCCCGCCGTCGTCCAGCGGGAGCGGCTCACCGCCCACGGTCTGCGTCTCCGGGTCGGTGAGCCGGCGCGGCTGCTGGTCGGCCCAGGCCGACAGCACGTAGAGCGCGGCGTTGCGCGCCACGAAGTCCTTGCCCTCGGGTCCGAGGTCCTGGGCCACGACGTACAGCTCGCCGCCCGCCCCGAACGCGATGGCCTGCGGGCCGAGCGTGCCGAGGTCGACGTCGGACCCGCCGCCGCCCGACCCCGTCAGCGGCAGCACGCGCACGGTCCCGGTGCCGACCTGTCCCGGGCCCTGCTCGCGTGCGGCGACGACGCCGAGCGCGGCTCCGTCGGGCGTGAAGGCGAGCGCGCTGTGGTCGACGTCGTGGGTGGTCACCCGGCGCGGTTCGGGGACGGCCGGGCGCGGCTCGGCCGGCCCCTGCGGCGTCGCGACGGGCTGGACCACGGGCTCGGCGGCGACGTCGGGCACGTCCACGACGTACGCGTGCTGCGGGCGGTCGCGGTGGTAGCCGAGGCCGTTGCGCGTCCAGCTCCAGCTCGTGATGCGGCGCGGCTCCTCGGCGGCGGGCGCGATGCCCTCGACCGAGCCGTACCGGCCCGGTTCGGGCTCCCGGCTCAGGAAGGCGAGGCGGGTGCCGTCGGGCGACCAGCGGAAGTCGGTCACGCCGAGCTGGCGCTCGGTGATCTGGACCGCCTCGCCGCCGCCGACCGGGAGCACCCAGAGCTGCGGCGCGGCCTGCGGTTCGGCGCGCAGGAAGGCGACCAGGGCGCCGTCGGGCGAGAAGCGCGGCTCAGTGTCACGGAAGCCGCGGGTGAGGCGGCGGGGCGCGGGGGTGCGGCCGGTCGGGGCCGCGAGCGCCAGGTCTCCCGAGGGTGTGACGGCCGGCATCGTGGCGGCCGCGAGCGGTACCCGCCAGAGCTGGCCCACGGTGGCGTCGGCGTCGAGGTCGGGCCGGGTCACGGACACGACGGCCCACGTGCCGTCCGGGTGGACGGCAGGGCGGGAGACGGTGCGGACGAGGGGAAGATCGGCTGCCTGCATGGGCCGGACATTACCCTTGCGAACATGTCCGACACACAGCAGACCTCCGCCCCGGCCACCCCGGAGGCGGCGGGTGCCCCTGCCACGGGGGCCGCGGGCGAGATCCCCGCCGGCCAGGCCCCGTCCGCCGTCGCTCCGGACTCCTGGGGCGAGCCACGCACCCGCGAGCTGACCTGGTACGACCCGATGCAGCTCGCGGCACAGGCGCCGCTGGTGCCCGGCGTCGAGTTCCTGCGCCGCATGCGCGACGGCCTGATCCCGCCGCCCCCGATCGCCGCGCACTTCGGCCTCGACATCGACGAGGTGGAGGAGGGCCGGGTGACGTTCCGGTGCGCCCCGGACGAGTCGGGCTTCAACCCGATCGGCACCATCCACGGCGGCGTGCTGTGCACCCTCCTGGACACGGTGTGCGGCTGCGCGATCCAGTCGGTGCTGCCGCCCGGCAAGGGCTACACGTCGGTCGAGATCAAGGTGAACTACGTCAAGGCCGTGCGCGGGGGCGGCGGCCCGCTCACCGCGGAGGGCACCGTGGTCAAGGCGGGCTCGCGCGTGGGCTTCACGGAGGGCGTGGTCCGCGACGCGACGGGCGCGGTGGTGGCGACGGCGTCGAGCACGCTGCTGGTGTTCGACGTGCCGGCGTCGTAGCCGGGCGCGCGGGCCGGCTGACCCGGTCAGGCGGGCCGGAGCGCCCGACCACGCCGGCCGGCGCGCGCCGACCGATCACCCTGCCTGCCACCCGCGCCGCCGCACCCCGAACGCAGAAGTGCGCTTCTACCCAGTCATCAGGCCCAGATCCAGCTCGTTTTCCGGGCCCAATGACTGGGTAGAAGCGCACCTTCGTGCACCGACCCAGCCGACGCGGGTGGTGCGGGTGCCGAGAGACCCCCGCGCCACCCGCGTCACGTCAGGAACAGACCCACCACCCACGCACCCGTGGCGACCAGCGAGCCCACCAGCTGCACCCCGATCGTGATCAGCGTGGCCTGCACCGCCGCCTTGGTGGACGCCCACGCCGCCGGCACCTCCTTGTGCCGCGCCCACTCCAGCAGGAAGATCGCGCCCACGAAGAACAGGAACAGCCCGATCACCGGCACCACGAAGAAGCCGACGATGCCCGCGATACCGCCGACGGCGAGGGTCACCCAGGGCAGGTTCGCCTTGCGCAGGTGCTTGCCCGCGATCAGCCACTGCGCCACCTCGGCGACGGCGATCGCGGCCGCCGCGATGCCGAACACCACCCACGCCTCGACCCCGCCGGTGAAGATGGCCCACACGAGGATGCCGCCCAGCACCAGCACGGCACCGGGCAGGATCTGGACCACGATGCCGATCAGTCCCACGAAGATGGCGACGCCGACGAGTACTTCTCCCAGAACGCTCACGGCCGAACCCTAGCGGGTGAGCGGCGTCCGCTCGATCAAACGCCCGCGTCTACGCTTCTGACCATGAGGCCAGGTCAACGATGCGCACGACGGCGCCCCGACGCCACGACCCCGCTCCGGCACGGGACACGACGGTGAGCCACGCGGTCGCCGGCTACCTCGCCCGGCTGGGCCTGGACCCCGCGCTCGCCGCCGGGCGCCCCACCACGCCCGACGCCGCGGTCGAGACCCTCGACGAGATCCACCGCCGGCACGCCGAGCGCATCCCGTACGAGAACCTGCACACCATGCTGGGCAGCCCGCCCGACATCGACGCGGCCGCGACCCTGCGCCGCGTGGCGGCTGGCGGCAACGCGGGGTACTGCTTCCACCACAACGGCATCCTCATCGCGGCCCTGCGCGCGCTCGGCTACGACGTCGTGGAGGCCTGGGGCCACAACTGGGACCACGACGCCGAGCGCCGCGACGTCCATGTCGGCCACCTCGCGCTGTCGGTGCGCGGCCTGCCGACCGCCGACAACCCGGGTGGTGTCTGGTGGCCCGACGTCGGTTGCGGCGACGGCCTGCACGCCCCGCTCCCGCTCGTGGCGGGCGAGTACCGCCAGGGCCCGTTCACCTACCGCCTGGACGTGCGCGCCGACGGCTGGACGTTCCACCACGACGCCCAGGGCAGCTTCGGCGCGGTGGACATCTTCGATGCGCAGCTGACCCAGGCGCAGGCTGAAGCCGCCCACCGCCGCCTCACCGCCCCGGACAGCGGCGCCTACGCCCGCAAGCTCGTGGTCCAGCGCCGGCTCCCCGACGCCGCGGAGACGATCCGCGGCTGCCAGTTCACCCGGACGGGCGCACGCGCTTCGCGAGCGGAGCTGACCAGCTACGACGACTGGCGGGACGGCTTGGTGACCCTGGGCATCAGGATGCAGGACGTCGACGCCGACGCCCTGCGCGGCCTGTTCGACCGCAGCCTGACGGCCCACCGGGAGTGGCTGGCGGCGCGTTAGCCCTGGTGGCTCGATGCGGCCCGCTCCCCGGGCGGGCCGCTTGGGGGCCTCAGTTCCAGAAGACCGCGACGAGGATGTTGACCAGCGTCAGCCCGAGCACGGAGCCCTTGAGCCCCTGGGAGACGTTCTCCCCCTTGCGCACGGCGATCACGGCCAGCACGGCGACGGCGAGCGCGATGATCAGCTTGACGCCGATCTTCGCCATGGACGGGCCGCCGTCGTCCCAGAGGCCGCCCATCTCGGCGATGCCGACCATGATGACGCCCGCGACGACAGCACCCATGGCACCGTGCGAGACACCCTTGTAGAGGGCCTTGGTCCGCAGCGACGCGATGGAGCCGCCGAAGACGAGGGCCCAGCTCGCGAAGTGCAGGAACACGAAGACGTTGTAGAGGAACTCCATGGTGGGCAGCCTATCGGCGACGGGCATACGAACCGCCTCGAAACCACGCACGCAGGGAGTTAGTGACACTCTTCACAAGGCCCTGGAGAACACCGCCTGGGAACCCTCCGAGCCCCGACCTCCCCGCGACGTCGGCAACCCCTGCGAGGTCGGCAATTGGCGTCGAGATCGGTCCAGACCTCTGCCGACCTCGACGCCAACTGCCGACCTCGAACGAGCCACCACGGCAACCTGCCGACCTCGCCGACCAGCTCCTGGAGTAGACATCCGGGGGAATCCCGACTGTTCTGGTCGGGAAATCCATAGGCAACATTGATGCACCCGATAGACATCCACTATGTGGACGTGGTCTTCCGCCCGTCCGACCCCCCGGTTAACGTCTTCGCCATGACCAAGGCAGCAGCGCGCACAGCACTCGTGACATCCCGTCACGAGATGCGAATGCCCGCCATGCCGACCTGTGCCTGCGACCGCTGTCGCAGCTGTCTGCACTGACGCGCCCCTCGCCCTCCGCAAGGTCAGCGCGCGCCGCCGGCCCGCAGCGCTGAGTCCCTGGTCATCCCCGGGAAACGGCCTCCTGCCCGTAACGACGCGCACCACTCCCCCAGCCAGCTTCATGCCCGCGCGCCCCGCACGAACAGGACCCTGCCCATGGTGAACACCGCCCCGCCCGCACAGCCCCGCACCACCAAGCGCCCCGCCCGCCCCAACGGCCAGTGGAAGGTCGACGGCACCGCCCCGCTGAACCACAACGAGGAGTTCAAGCAGGAGTCCGACCCGCTGGAGGTCCGCGACCGGATCGAGAAGATCTACGCCCAGGAGGGCTTCGACTCGATCCCCGGTGACGACCTGCACGGCCGGTTCCGCTGGTGGGGCCTGTACACGCAGCGCAAGCCCGGGATCGACGGCGGCAAGACGGCCACCCTGGAGCCGCACGAGCTCGAGGACAAGTACTTCATGCTCCGCGTCCGCATCGACGGCGGCGCCCTGACCACCGAGCAGCTCCGGACCATCGCGGGCATCAGCACCGAGTTCGGGCGCGACTCCGCCGACATCACCGACCGGCAGAACATCCAGCTCCACTGGGTCGAGGTCGAGTCGGTGCCCGAGATCTGGCGCCGGCTGGAGGCGGTCGGCCTGAGCACCACCGAGGCCTGCGGCGACGTGCCGCGCGTCATCCTGGGCAGCCCGGTCGCGGGCGTCGCGAAGGACGAGCTCATCGACCCCACGCCGGTGATCGAGGAGATCCAGGAGCGCTTCATCGGCGACCCGGCCCTGGCCAACCTGCCCCGCAAGTTCAAGTCGGCGATCACCGGGCACCCCAGCCTCGACGTGGTGCACCAGATCAACGACATCTCGTTCGTCGCCGTCGACCACCCCGAGCACGGGATCGGCTACGACGTCTGGGTGGGTGGCGCGCTGTCCACGGCGCCACGCCTCGCGGAGCGCCTGAACGCCTTCGTCTCCCCGGAGGAGGCCGCCGAGGTCTGGCACGGCGTAGTCCGCATCTTCCGCGACTACGGGTACCGGCGGCTGCGCAACAAGGCCCGCCTGAAGTTCCTGCTCGCGGACTGGGGCGTCGAGAAGTTCCGCCAGGTGCTGGAGGACGAGTACCTGGGGTACCAGCTCCGCGACGGGATCGAGCCGCCGTCGCCCGCCTCGCTCGGCCTGGACGAGCGCGGTGACCACGTGGGCGTCCACGAGCAGCACGACGGTCGCTTCTACATCGGCGCCGCCCCCACGGTGGGCCGGGTCTCGGGCGAGACGCTCGCGCGCCTGGCGGACCTGGCCGAGGCGCACGGCAGCCGCCGCGTGCGCCTGACGCCGCAGCAGAAGCTCCTGGTGCTGGACGTCGCACAGGACGAGGTCGAGCCGCTGATCACCGGACTGGCCGAGCTCGGCCTCCAGGCCCGGCCCAGCCCCTTCCGCCGCAACACCATCGCCTGCACCGGCATCGAGTACTGCAAGCTCGCGATCGTCGAGACCAAGGCGACGTCGGCCGCCGCCATCACGCAGCTCGAGGAGCGGCTCGGCGACCTGACCAACCTCAAGCCGCTGAGCCTGCACGTCAACGGCTGCCCCAACTCGTGCGCACGGATCCAGACGGCCGACATCGGCCTCAAGGGCCAGCTCGTGCTCGACGACGACGGCAACCAGGTGCCCGGCTTCCAGGTGCACCTCGGCGGCGGCCTCACGTCGCTCGACCGGGACGACGCCGGCCTCGGGCGCACCGTGCGCGGCCTCAAGGTGACCGCCGACGGGATCGGGGACTACGTGGAGCGGGTCGTGCGCCGGTACGACGCCGACCACGAGGGCGACGAGACCTTCGCCGAGTGGGCGCACCGCGCCGACGAGGAGGCGCTGCGATGACCACCACGGAGCCTGCGTCCGCCGTCGCGCTCGCCGCGCCGGCGTCGGCGTTCGGGGCGGGCGTGAACCCGCGTCTCGCTCGCGTCCGCGCCCGTGCGGCCGCCCGGGAGAGCATCCGCGCGGCCCGGCCGATCGCCCGGTCCCGCCGTCGTCGCCGGACCGCCGAGGAGCTGCGGGCCGTCGTGGAGCGCGGGCAGGCGCAGCTGCACGCGTCGTCCGGCAACCGGGAGGCGGACGCCCACGCCGTCATCGCCTGGGCGGTGCGCGAGTTCGGTCCGTTCATGGCGGTGGCGTCCTCGATGCAGGACACCGTGCTGTCGCACCTGGTCGCGGAGCAGTTCCCGTTCGTGGACGTGCTGTTCGGCGACACGGGCTACCACTTCGCGGAGACGCTCGGCACGCGGGGCGCCGTCGAGATCGAGCTCGACGTGACCGTCATCGACGTGCGCCCCGAGCTCACGGTGGCCGAGCAGGACGCACGGTACGGCCCCCGGCTGCACGACCGCGACCCCGAGGCGTGCTGCGCGATGCGCAAGGTCGCCCCCATGCAGAAGGCGCTGACCGGTTACGAGGCCTGGGCCACGGGCGTGCGCCGCAGCGAGACCGCGGCCCGCGCGAACGCGCCGCTGGTGAGCTGGGACGAGCGCAACGGCGTGGTGAAGATCAACCCGATCGCCGCGTGGACCGACGACGAGGTGGCCGAGTACGCCGCGCGGCACGGCCTCGTGGTCAACCCGCTGCTCGCGGACGGCTACCCGTCGGTCGGCTGCGAACCGTGCACCGCGCGGCCGCTGCCGGGTCAGGACGCGCGCTCGGGCCGCTGGGCCGGGCTCGACAAGGACGAGTGCGGTCTCCATGTCTGACATCTATCCCCTGGGACTCCGCGTCGCCGGCCGGCTCGTCGTCGTGGTCGGCGGCGGGCCCGTGGCCGCCCGCCGCGTCGGCGCGCTGGTCGACGCCGGCGCACGCGTGCGGGTCGTCGCGCCGCACAGCGTCCTGGCCGAGTCCGGCCTTGCCACCACCGAGGCCACCACCGAGGCCACCACCGAGGCCACCACCGAGGCCACCACCGAGGTTCCCGAGCCGACGGACGGCCCGGCGCCCGGCGCCGTCGAGTGGGTGCGACGCGACTACCGCACCGGCGACCTCGACGGCGCGTGGCTCGTGCACACGGCCACCGGTTCGCCGTCCGTGGACCAGCAGGTGGCCGACGACGCCGAGCGCGCGCGGGTCTTCTGCGTCACGGCGGGCGACGCCACCGCGGGGACCGCCTGGGTGCCCGCGGTGGCGCGCACGACCCTGACCGACGACGCCGAGGTGACCGTCGCGGTGACCGCCGGCCGGGACCCCCGCCGCTCGCGGGCGATCCGGGACGCGGTGGCGGCGGCGCTGCAGTCGGGCACCCTGCCTCTGCGGCGGCACCGCCCCCGTGCCACCGGCCCGCACCGGGACGGCACGGCATCGGTCCAGGCCGGCCCGGTGCCGGGTGACGCGCACGCTCCCGCGCCGACGATCGAGCCCGGCCGGGTGTGGCTCGTCGGCGGCGGCCCGGGCGACCCGGGCCTCGTCACCGCCCGCGGCCGCGCCGTCCTGGCCCAGGCCGACGTCGTGGTCGTCGACCGGCTCGGCCCGCGCGCGCTGCTGCGGGAGCTGTCCCCAGAGGTCGAGGTGATCGACGTGGGCAAGACCAGTGGCAACCACCCGGTGCCGCAGCACGAGATCAACGCGCTGCTGATCCAGCACGCGCAGGCGGGGCGCGACGTCGTGCGGCTCAAGGGCGGCGACCCGTACGTGCTGGGCCGCGGCGGCGAGGAGCTGGCGGCGTGTCGCGCGGCGGGCCTGGAGGTCGACGTGGTGCCGGGCGTCACATCGGCGGTCTCGGTGCCGGCCGCGGCCGGCATCCCGGTCACGCACCGCGGTGTGGCGCGCGGCTTCAGCGTCCTGACCGGGCACGACGGCGCCGCCGACGTACCCGGCGGCCCCGACCACACGCTGGTGCTGCTCATGGGTGTCACCCGGCTGGCCGAGACCGCCGCGGCACTCGTCACGCGGGACCGTCCTGCCGACACCCCGGTCGCCGTGATCGAGGACGGCTACGGTCCCCGACAGCGCGTCACCACCGGCACGCTGGCCACGATCGCCGCCCGCGCGCAGGCGGCAGGCGTCCTGCCCCCGGCGGTCGTCGTGGTGGGCGCGGTGGTCCGCCTCTCCCCGTCCTGGCCCCCACAAGCTCGTTGAGTGCTGGGTCTCTGCCGGCGCGAAGGCCATCAACCCGGCAGAGACCCAGCACTCAACGGAACTCTGCCGCTCGCGCCAGGACGTAGCGGATGACCTCCACGTCCTGCGAGCGGACCGCGATGCTCCAGGCGCCCGAGCCGGACGCGCCCTCGATCTGCGTGTAGGCCGCGCGGGCGAAGAGGCCGCGGGTGGGAGCCTGCGTACCGAACACCCGGTGCGGGGCGTCGCCCAGCACCTCCGCCAGCGCGTCGAGCGACTCCGGGTCCAGCCCGACCCGCAGCGTCACCCGGCGCACCTTCCGCTCCATCAGGTACGCCCCGACGCGGACGGCACCCCCGCCCACGACGACGGCGAGGTCCTGGTCCGGTGTGCGCTGCAGGCCGAACCGGGCCAGGACGCCGCCGAGCACCGCGGAACCCGCGCTGCGCGGCACGGCCGGCCCGCGCCTGACCCGCCCGGCGCTGCCCGCGCCGGTGGGCTCGCGGTCGGCTCCGGCGTCGGGGCGGAAGACCGGAAGCGGTTCGGGGTGGACGGGAGGAACGGGCTCTGCGTCGGTGAGCGAGCCCGGGTACGGCTCGGCGTCGTGGGCGGGAGACGGCTCCGGCCCGACGTGCTGGTCGGAACGGGGATCGGCATGCGGGGCACGCGCCGGCCCGGTGCGCAGGCCCTCGTCGGCCAACGAGTCTCGGTACGGGTCCAGGCCGGAGAAGGCGTCCGACCCCGGACGATCCTCGACGATCGGCGGGCCGTCGAGCGGCAGCTCCTCGTCGTCCCGCAGCCCCTCCGGCCGCCGAGCGGCCCGGACGGTCAGCACGAGCCACTCCGCGGCCGCGGCCACCGTCACTACGCCCGCGGCCACCCGGAGCACGAAGTTCAGCGGGTCCCAGGTGTTCGAGATGTTCGCGAGCGTGCTCAGCACCCAGATGATGCCCGCGACGAACGCGAGCATGAGGCTGACGAGACGGCGAGTGCGCACTGGACCTGGCTTCATCTCCGACGGACGTGCGGCGAGCAGCCGCGGAAACCCTGCACGGTGCCGCAGGAGACAGCCCCGTGCGGCACCTGCCCCACGGGGGCACCGCAGCGTATCAATGGCTCCGACCAGTGTGAACGCACGGTTGTGTACTTCATCCCCTCCGGCAGCGCGACCTGTCACTCGGGCACGGTGCGTCCCGTGCGTCGGGGTTCAGCTCGTCGTCGGGCCGCCCTGCGAGGCTCACACACGGGGTGAAGCGGGTGCAAGGAAAGTGCTTCACCCCCGCCGCGTCAGAGCAGCCGGCGCGCCACCGCCCAGCGGGTCAGCTCGTACCGCGACGAGAGCTGGAGCTTGCGCAGCACCGCGCTCACGTGGGTCTCGACCGTCTTGATCGAGATGAACAGCTCGCTGGCCACCTCGCGGTAGGAGTAACCACGTGCGATGAGCCGCATGACCTCCTGCTCGCGCTTCGAGAGGCGGTCGAGCTCGTCGTCGGCCACGGCGATGTCGTTCGCGGACGCCCCGAACGCGTCCAGCACGAACCCGGCCAGCCGCGGCGAGAAGACGGCGTCGCCCCCGGCCACCTGTACCACCGCCGACGACAGGTCGGCCGGCGCGATGTTCTTCGTGACGTAGCCGCGCGCACCCGCCCGGATGACCGAGACGACGTCCTCGGCCGCGTCCGACACCGACAGCGCGAGGAACCGCACGCCCTCGGTCAGCAGCCCGGCGCACCGCTGCACCACCTCGGCGCCGCCGCCCCCGTTGCCGCCCGGCAGGTGCACGTCGAGCAGCACCACGGGCGGGCGGTGCTGGTGCACCTGCGCCACCGCGGAGTCGACGTCGAACGCCTCGCCCACCACCGTCACCCGGTCGTCCAGCGAGGCACGCACGCCGGTGCGGAACAGGTGGTGGTCGTCCACGAGCACCACGGGCACCGGGATGGTCACTGAGCTCTGCGTGCTGCCCGACGGCGTCGCGGGGGTTGTCATCTCGTCGCACCTTCCACAGTGGCCGGCACGGCACCGGGGGCCGACGCCGCCCGTGCCCTGCCGTTCTTCTCGGTCTTCTTCTCACCGTTCGCCGGCTTGTCCAGCGGCATCCGCAGCCGCACCTCGGTACCCCATCCTGGCCTGCTCACGACCTCGGCGGTGCCGCCGCGCCGGCGCACGCGCCCGAGGATCGACTCCCGGACGCCGAACCGGTCCTGCGCGATCTCGTCCAGGTCGAACCCGTCGCCACGGTCCCGGACGAACACCTCGGCCACCTCGTCCGTCACCTCCAGGTACACCGACACGGGCGGGGACCCGTGCTTGAAGGCGTTGAGCAGCGCCTCACGGGTGGCCTGGAGCATCGCCGCCGTGGACTCGGTGGGCGGGCAGTCGCCCACCACCACGGTCTCCACGGTGAGCGGCGCCACGGCGTCCTCGATCTCGGCCACCAGCTCCTTGAGCTCGGCCGACACGGACGTGCCCGGCTCGCGACGGTCGTCGTAGAGCCAGCCACGCAGCTCGCGCTCCTGGGCGCGCGCCATGCGGGACACGGCCTCGGGGTCCTTGGCCTGGGCCCGGATCAGGGCGAGGGTCTGCAGCACGGAGTCGTGCAGGTGGGCGGCGATGTCGGCGCGCTCGGCCTCCCGGGCACGGGCGGCGCGCTCGTCGCCGAGCTGGCGCACCAGGCGGATCCACCAGGGCACCGAGACCAGCACCAGGCCCGCGACCATCGCCACCGACGCCACGGTGGCCTGCATGAGCACGCTGACGGGCGTGTCCTGCCCCACGAGCATCAGCACGCCGAGCATGGTCAGCACCACGCCGCCGGCCAGCCGCAGCAGCGCCGTCCGCGAGCGCAGGAGCGACCCGGAGCCACCCACCCACTTGTCGCGCTCGGTGGCGTCGATCTGGCTCCACGCGAGGGCCACGCCGCCGAGCCCGATGAGGGCGGGCAGCACCCAGGACGCGACCGGGTCCCAGCCCGCGCGGTACGCGACGAGCAGCGCGGCGCCGGAGAGCAGCACCACGCCGACCCAGATGTCGCGCGCGGCGAGCCGGGAGACGGGGCCAGAGAGGCGCATCCGGTCGGCGAGCGACGCGGTGGTGCGCTCCTGCGCGCCGGCGTCGGCGGAGGCGTCGGTGGTCAGGCGTGGGGCGAGCCGGCGGCGCTCGGTGGGCACGGCGTCGTCGGGCCGGGCGGGAACGCCGGCCGGGACGGTCACCCACCAGAAGACGTAGGCGACGACGCCGGCCCCCGCGAACCCGGTGAGCACCAGGAACGCGACCCGGACCAGCCAGACCGGCAGGCCCGTGTGCGCGGCCAAGCCCGCGGCCACGCCGGCCAGCCAGCGGCCGCTGTATCCCGGCCCGGCCTGGCCCGGCCTGCGGAGGGTCAGTCGTTGCTTCACTCCCCGATCGTCACACGTCCGTGGCCCCCTGAACACGCCTGAGCCTGGATCTCAGGGTGCCGTGCCGGAGGAACCAGGGTTGGTTCAGGGCCGGTCCCCGATGCCTCCGGGGGCGCCGAGGGACCAGCATGGACACCATGAGCACCGACGAGACGCGTCCCGAGGACGCCACGAGCGGGCCGGGCGGCCCGGCCGACGCGGGGTCGGCCGGACCGGGCACCACGTACTCCGGCCCGGCTGCCGACCCCGCCGAACCGGCGTCCGACCAGAAGGCCGACGCCGCACCCGCCGCACCTCCCGCGCCCGGGCAGCAGCCCTACCCGGAGTCCGGCTTCTTCGCGTCCATCCGCCGCGGCCTGTTCCCGCGCTCCGACCAGCGCTGGGTGGGCGGTGTCGCCGGCGGTGTCGCGGAGCGGATCGGCTGGGACCCGCTGGTGGTGCGCGGCGTGCTGATCATCAGCTTCTTCCTCGGCGGCCTCGGCCTCATCCTGTACGGCATCGCCTGGGCGCTCCTGCCCGAGCGGGACGGCCGCATCCACCTGCAGGAGGCGACGCGCGGCAACTTCGACGTGGCGATGCTCGGTTCGGTGGCCGTGTTCCTCGTCGGCATCGCGTGGGGCGGCCCGCTGGGCTGGTGGGACGACGGCGGCTTCGAGTGGCTGGCCGTCATGTTCTGGCTGGCGGTCTTCGGTGTCGCGCTGCCGCTGATCGTCCAGGGCGTGCAGCGGCGCCGCGACGCCCGCCGCGCGGGCTTCGTCCCTGGCGCGCCGGTCCCGCCGGCACCGGGCGCACCCGCAACGGGCGCACCGGAGGCGCCGACGGGCGGCGCCCCGGCCCCGTACACGCCCGCCCCACCCGTCGACTACCGACGGTCCGAGGGCCTCGTGTACGCGACCGGCGCCGGCCCCGCTCCCCGGCAGCAGCCACAGTACCGGCCCGGCCGCACGCCGCAGCCGCCGCTCGTCCGCACCGCACCGCCGCCCGCCCGGGTCCGGCGGGGCCCGGGCGGTGGCGCCGTCGGCATCACCGTCGGCCTGATCCTGCTGGCCGGGGCCCTGCTCCTGGCCGCGGACCGGGTGGGGGCCGCGGGCTTCCTGGACGACGGCGCGGGTTTCGCCGCTGCCTGGCTGGGCATCTCGACGGTCGTGCTGGGCGTCGCGATCCTCGTCTCCGCGCTGCGCGGCCGCACGAGCGGCGTGCTCGGGTTCTTCGC
The DNA here is from genome assembly GCF_044456525.1 of Promicromonospora sp. NPDC050880. NCBI lineage: Bacteria > Bacillati > Actinomycetota > Actinomycetes > Micrococcales > Promicromonosporaceae > Promicromonospora > Promicromonospora sp. NPDC050880. The sequence continues at coordinate 698,300 of NZ_JBITFV010000001.1, read as the reverse complement.
GATCATCGCCCTGCTGTTCGGCCTCGCGTACCTGACGTTCTACGGCACCTCGGCCGCCTACTGGACCGACGAGGCCGTCACGACCGGGCGCGAGGTCGAGGACATCATGACCGACCCGTCCAACCCGGATGCGGCCACCCTCACCGAGGGCACCGTGGTGGTGCAGACCCTGCGCGAGGCCGAGAACGGCTTCTACGTCCAGTGGGGCGACCCGGAGATCGACCTGTCCGAGCTCGACCTGTCCCGGGTCGAGCCGGGCGACCCCGTCGTCGTGCCGATCGAGCTGGGCGCGGGCCAGACCGTGGTGACGGTGCCCCCGGACGTGGCCGTCGAGGCGAACGCCTACGTCGCCGCGGGAAGTGTCCGGTGGAACGTGGACGACCAGGACCGCGCCGCGAGCGGCGTCGGCTCCGACACGTACTTCGCGAGCGACGAGGTCGGTGACGACGGCGCGGTGCTCAGCCTGGCCATCCGGGCCGGCGCCGGCGAAGTGATCGTGAGCGAGACCCAGGGAAGGAGCACGCGATGAGCGAGCATGCGCACGACGACAAGGACCGGAGCCCGGCCTCGACCGAAACCCCGGACAAGAGCGGCCCGGCGGCGACCGGGACCGGCACAGCAGCGGCCGAGAGCGGCGCACCAGCGATCGAGGCCGAGCCCGAGGCCGAGACGACCCAGACAACCGGCCGGCCCGTGGGCCAGGACGTGAGCGACACCATGACCGATCTGACGCACGACACCACCACCTCTCCGGCCACCGGCACCACCGGTGCCGCCGGGAGTCCCGCCGACCCGACCGAGGTGCTGCCCCCGGCGGCGGTCCTGGCCGAGACACCGACCCAGGTGACCCCGGCCGCGTCGGCCACTCCGCCGACGCAGGAGATCGCGCAGGCGACCCACCGGATCCCCGAGGGCACCGCGCCCGAGGGGGAGGTGCACCCGGCCTACGGCATCGCCGCGGCCCGGGTCCAGGCCGAGTCGGGCGCCGTCCAGGACGCCCCTGTCCACGACGAGTCCGACCCGCTCGCCCCGCTGCGCGAGCCGGAGCCGCAGGGGCCGGGCACGCAGGCCGGTCCCGTGCCCGTGGGCGGGCAGCCCGTCCTGACGGGCTCCGCACCGACAGGCGCTGGTCCAGCCGGTCCGGGGCAGGCAGCTCCCGCACTGGCGGGCGCCGCACAGGCGGGTCAGCCCGGTCAGCCCGTGGCCCAGCCCGCCGTGCGGCGCGGTCCGCGCGTCGGGACGGCCGTCTGGGGACTGATCGTCATCGCGATCGGCCTGGGGATCCTCGCGGTCGCGGCGGGCGTGGTGTTCGACCTGGGTGCCGCCCTGATCGTGCTGCTGGGTGCGGCGGGTGTGATCCTGGTGGTCGGCTCGGTGGTGTCCAGCGTGCGGCGGCGTTAGGCCACGGGCGTAGGTAGGCCCTCCGGTGCGAGGATGACGCCGTGCGCATCACCCACGTGTCGGACACCTACCTGCCCCTGCTCGGCGGCATCGAGGCCCAGGTGAGCCGCCTCGCCCACCAACAGTCGGCGGCCGGCCACGACGTCGAGGTCATCACGACGACCCCCGCCGCACCCGGCGCGCACGGGGTGAGGACCGCCGTCGAGGACGGCGTCACCGTGCACCGCGTCGCTGCCCGCGTCCCGGGCGGCTGGCCGGTCCACCCCCGCTCCACCACCCACGTGACCCGGCGCCTCCGGGAGGTGATCGCCCGTGGCGAGCGGCCCGACGTCGTCCACCTGCACATGGGCGTGCTGGCCCCGACCGTGCAGGCCGCGCTGCGATCCGTGACCCGCCTCGACCTGCCCGCGGTGCTGACCGTGCACAGCGTGTGGGGCGCGGCGGCCCCGCTGTTCGCCGCCGCCGACGCCATGACCCGATGGTCGCGGTGGCCGGTACGGTGGACGGCGGTCAGCGAGCTGACGGCCCGGCCGCTGCGGGACGTCACCGGGACCGACGTCGCGATCCTGCCCAACGGCCTCGACCTGGACGCCTGGAGGGTGCCGCGGACCGAGCGCGACCGGCGGCCCGAGGGCCCGGCGGTGCACGTGGTGTCCGCCGCCCGGTTCGCGTCCCGCAAGCGGATGCTGCCGCTGCTCGCCGCGGTCGCCGACGCCGCGTCCCGGCTCCCGGACGGCTCCCTCTTCGTGACCCTCGCCGGTGACGGCCCGGAACGCGCGGCCGCTCTGCGGTTCGTGGCGGAGCGCGACCTGCGCGACATCGTCGCCCTGCCCGGACGCCTCACCGCCACCGAGCTCAAACGCCTCTACGCCCGGGCCGACGTCTTCGCCGCGCCCGCCGTCGCCGAGGCCTTCGGCCTCGCCGCCCTGGAGGCCCAGGCGGCCGGGCTGGCGGTGGTCACCCGCGCGGGTTCGGGGGTGGCCGAGCGCGTGACGGACGGCGCCACCGGGCTCGTCGTACCCGACGACGAGGAGCTGGCCGCGGCGATCGTCCGGCTCGCGGCGGAGCCCGGCCTGCTCGACGGCCTGCTGGCGCGGGCGGCGACCCCACCGTCGGGCGTGACCTGGCCGGAGGTCCTGGCCGCGACGGAACGGACCTACGCCGAAGCGGCCGCGCTCCTGCCGTCCCGGAGCTGAGGGCAGGCCGCGCGCAGTCCGTCGGTGTGCGCCGCCGGCACCTGCCGGCGGCGCAGGGGGAAGGTGCCCCGCGCAGGCCTGTTGCTCTGGGTAGACGTTGTCTACTGCCAGCAACAGACCTGCGCGGGGCACCTTCCTCGGCGACCGGAGACGGGTCGGCGGAATCCTCCCTGACCGGGCCTTTCCGCGGTCGATCGATCTCCACGCTCACGAACGTGGTGCACGAGGCCCGGGGCGCCGATAGCCTCCCCGGGTGACCCCCAGCGAGCCGGCAGCGACGAGCCCCGCCCAGCCCTTCGTCGTCCGCCAGTACGAACGTGCCCGGGCCGAGGTGGCCCCGTTCGCGCGGGGCATCGCCGTCGCCGTCGTGCCGGCGGCCGCGTGGGCCGTCTGGGCGAGCGGGCCCGGCTGGCTCACCCCCGCCTACCTGGTGCTCGGCGTGGTGGGCGCCGCGCTCGGCGTGATCGACGCCCGCACGCACCGGCTGCCGAACGCGCTGGTCTTCCCGCTCACGTGGGCGACGGCGGCACTGCTCGCCGTGGCCGCCGCCGGCACGGGAGCCTGGGGGTCGCTGGGCCGGGCGGTGCTCGGCGGGCTGGCCTTCTTCGCCCTGTACCAGGTGCTCTACCTCGTGGCTCCGCGCGGCGGGATCGGGTACGGCGACGTCAAGCTCACCATGAGCCTGGGCGCGGTCCTGGCCTGGCACTCGTGGACGACGCTCGTCGTCGGCGTCTTCGCCGCCCACGTGCTGGCCGGGGTGGTGGCTGTCGTGCTCCTGCTCGGCCGTCGAGCCGGCTGGAAGACGGGCATCGCGTTCGGGCCGTACATGCTGATCGGCACCGTCGTCGGGCTGAGCTGGGCCCGCCTCGTGGGCTGGTGACGGCAGCCGGGGGCACGCCGGGACGACCGCGGCCCCGCACCCGGACCGGGTACGGGGCCGCGGGACGTCACTCCCACTCGATGGTGCCCGGCGGCTTGCTCGTCACGTCGAGCACCACGCGGTTGACCTCACGCACCTCGTTGGTGATGCGGGTCGAGATCGTCGACAGCACGTCGTAGGGCAGGCGCGTCCAGTCGGCCGTCATCGCGTCCTCGGACGAGACCGGGCGCAGCACGATCGGGTGGCCGTAGGTGCGGCCGTCGCCCTGGACGCCGACGCTGCGGACGTCCGCGAGCAGCACGACCGGGCACTGCCAGATCTCGTTGTCCAGGCCGGCCTTGGTCAGCTCCTCGCGGGCGATCGCGTCGGCGCGGCGCAGGATCTCCAGGCGCTCGGCCGTGATCTCGCCGACGATCCGGATGCCCAGGCCGGGGCCGGGGAACGGCTGGCGGGAGACGATCTCCTCGGGCACGCCGAGCTCACGGCCCACGGCGCGGACCTCGTCCTTGAACAGGGTGCGCAGCGGCTCGACCAGCTCGAAGTTCAGGTCGTCCGGCAGGCCGCCCACGTTGTGGTGGCTCTTGATGTTGGCCGCGCCCTCGCCGCCGCCGGACTCGACGACGTCCGGGTACAGCGTGCCCTGCACGAGGAACTTCACCTCCTCGCCGTGCGCACCGGCCTCGGCGACGATGTCCCGCTGCGCGTCCTCGAAGACGCGGATGAACTCGCGGCCGATGATCTTGCGCTTGGTCTCCGGGTCGCTGACGCCGGCCAGCGCCGTCAGGAACCGCTCCTTCTCGTCGCGGACCACGAGCTTCACGCCGGTGGAGGCGACGAAGTCGTTCTCGATCTGCTCGACCTCGCCGGCCCGCATCAGGCCGTGGTCGACGTGCACGCAGGTGAGCTGGTCGCCCACGGCGCGCTGCACGAGCGCGGCCGCGACCGCGGAGTCCACGCCGCCGGACAGCGCGCAGATGACGCGGGCGTCGCCGATCTGCGCCTTGATGGCGGCCACCTGGTCGGCGATGACGTTGCCCGGGGTCCAGTCGGGCGCCAGGCCGGCGCCCTCGTAGAGGAAGTGCTCCAGCACCGTCTGGCCGTGCGCGGAGTGCTTCACCTCGGGGTGCCACTGCACGCCGTACAGGCGGCGGCGGGTGTCCTCGAAGGCGGCGACGGGCGAGCCCTCGGAGGTGGCGAGCACCTCGAAGCCGACGGGCGCCTTGTGCACGGCGTCGCCGTGGCTCATCCACGCGGTCTGGTGCTCGGGGGTGTCGGCGAGCAGCACACCGGCGGAGCACACCTCGACCTCCGTGCCGCCGAACTCGCTCAGCCCCGTCTGCGCCACCTCGCCACCGAGCGCCTGCGCCATGGCCTGGAACCCGTAGCAGATGCCCATGACCGGAACGCCGGCCTCGAACAGCTTGGGGTCCACGAACGGGGCGCCGGCCGCGTACACGGAGGACGGGCCGCCGGACAGGATGATGGCCGCCGGGTCCTTGGCGAGCATCTGCTCGACCGTGAACGTGTGCGGCACGATCTCCGAGTACACCCGGGCCTCGCGCACGCGGCGTGCGATGAGCTGGGCGTACTGCGCGCCGAAGTCGACGACGATGACCGGGCGGGGGGTCTGGGGCTGAGCCTCGGGAGCGGTGGCGGGTGACGTCACGGGCCAAGTCTAAGTGCCCCGCGGCCCTCGGGCGCTCCGCACCCGTGTAACGTGCCGCACCCGCCGGGCATGCTCACCACTCCGCGAACGAGCCGTCCGCGTGCCGCCACACCGGGTTGCGCCAGCGGTGCCCCTCGGCGGCGCGCTCGCGCACGTACTCCTCGTTCACCTCGATGCCGAGGCCGGGGCCCCGGGGGATGCTCACGTAGCCGTCCTCGTAGTCGAAGACCGTGGGGTCGGCGAGGTAGTCGAGCAGGTCGTTCGAGGTGTTGTAGTGGATGCCCAGGCTCTGCTCCTGGATCACCGCGTTGTAGGCGACGGCGTCGAGCTGCAGGCAGGAGGCCAGCGCGATCGGGCCGAGCGGGCAGTGCGGCGCGACGGCGATGTCGTACGCCTCGGCCATCGCCGCGATCTTGCGGACCTCGGTGATGCCGCCGGCGTGCGAGAGGTCGGGCTGGACCACGTCGACCACGCCCGACGTGATGACGTCCTTGAAGTCCCACCGGGAGTACAGCCGCTCGCCGAGCGCGATCGGCGTGGCCGAGGCGCGCAGCACGTCGGCCACGCCGTCGACATGCTCCGACAGCACCGGCTCCTCCACGAACATCAGGTGGTAGGGCGCCAGCGCGTCGAGCAGCACCCGGGCCATGGGCCGGTGCACGCGCCCGTGGAAGTCGACGCCGATGCCGACGTCGGGCCCGACCGCCTCGCGGACGGCGGCCACGTTGGCGACGACCCGCTCCACCTTGTCCCGCGTGTCGAGGTACTGCAGCTCCTCGGGTCCGTTCATCTTCACGGCGGAGAACCCCCGGTCGACGGCCTCCTTGGCCTGCGCCGCGGTCTCGGCCGGCCGGTCGCCGCCTATCCAGGAGTAGACCTTGATGCGGTCGCGCACCCGTCCGCCGAGCAGGTCGTGCACCGACGCCCCGAGGGCCTTGCCCGTGATGTCCCAGAGCGCCTGGTCGATCCCGGCCAGGGCGCTCATGTGGATGCCGCCGCCGCGGTAGAACCCGGAGCGGTACAGCACGGTCCAGTGCTCCTCGATGCGGCGCGGATCCTTGCCGATCAGGTAGTCGGACAGCTCCTCGACGGCGGCCGCGACGCTGGCGGCGCGCCCTTCGAGCGTGGGCTCGCCCCAGCCGACGATGCCGGTGTCGGTCTCGATCCGGAGGAAGAGCCACCGGGGCGGGACGGCGTACGTGGTCATCGAGACGATCTTCATGCTGCTGCTCCGTTCAACGATTCCGATCCGGGCCGCCCGTCGGTGGGCGCCTCCGCCGGCACCGGATCTCGGGGCGTCACCGGGGTCCCGGCCAGAGGGCGGTCAGGGTCGCGGCGCGGTGGGCCACGGTGTCCGGGGTGTCGCCCGGGCGGTAGAGAGCCGTGCCGATCCCGGCGCCCGCCGCGCCGGCGCGGGCCCACTCGGCGAGGTTCCCCGCGTCGACGCCGCCCACGGGCACGAGACCCGTGCCCGGGGGCAGCACGCTCGCCCATGCGCGCATCCCGCTCACGCCGATCGTCGAGCCCGGGAAGAGCTTGACGGCGCGCGCGCCGGCGTCGAGCGCGACGAACGCCTCGGTGGGGGTCGCGGCACCGGGATAGCTCTCCAGGCCGAGCCGCACCGTCTCGGCGACGACGTCGGCCCGTGTGTTCGGCGAGACGATCAGGGACGCCCCGGCGTCGGCGGCCCGGCGGACGTCGTCCGGCGTGAGCACGGTGCCCGCGCCGACGCGACGGTCGGACGGCCCGGCGGCACGGATGCGGCGGATCGACTCCAGCGGGTCCGGCGAGTTGTACGGCACCTCGACGGCGTCGAACCCGGCCTCGAACACCGCCGCGGCGATGTCGACCGCCTCGGCGGGGGTCACGCCACGCAGGATGGCCACCAGTCCGGCGGAGGGATAGGTCATGGGGAGGGCTCCTCGGTGGCGGGCGGGGCGGGAGTGGGCGACGGAGCGGGTGTCGGCGACGGCGCGGACCGGGCGGGCACCAGTCCCGCGTCGGCGGCCACCCGCCACAGCCCGCGGACGGCGGCGCCCTCCGGCACGACCCGGACGGACGCACCGCCCCGTTCGAGCGCGGCGCGATAACGGTCGGTGGTCGACGGCGGCCCGCACAGGGCGACCACGCCGTCCGGCGTCGTGCGCAGCCCGTGCCGCACCTCGGCGCCGATGAGCAGGCCGGAGACGTAGTCGGCGACGTGCCCGGGTTCGAGCAGCCCGGCGAGCACGTGCGTGCGGGCCGTGAACAGCAGGGCGGGCAGTCCGCGCTCGTCGCCGAGCGCGGACTCGGTCTCCAGCCCGCGCAGGAAGGCCTCGGTCACCTCTGGCCCCGGCGCGCCCGTGGCCAGCCGCGCCAGGATGCTGTCCCGCAGCAGCAGCCCGTAGAGCTCGCCGGTCATCGCGGTGGTGAACCCGGTGACGCGAGCGCCGTCGAGCCGCACCCACTTCGAGTGCGTGCCGGGCAGCAGCACGGTGGCCGGCCCGTCCTGCCCCGTGAGCGCGCCCACGAGCTGCACCTCCTCACCACGCATGACGTCGGGGTCGGCGCCGGTCGCCCGCAGCCCGGGGACGATGTGCACGACCGACTCGCCGGCCGGCACCACCGTCAGCAGCCCCGCGAGCTCGCCGAGCTCCGCCGGGACGTCGAGGTATCCGGCCTCCGCCCAGCCGTGGTTCGAGCCCGCCATCCCCGCGCACAGCACCGGCACACCCGGGTGCCCCGCGAGCCAAGGACGGCACTGCCGGCCGAAGACGTCGGCGAACGCGGCCGCCCGGGCCGCCGCGGTACCCGCGCGCTCCGAGACGGTCAGCACGCCGTCGTCGGACCGGACGCGGTCGAGGACCGTGCCCGCACTGTCCAGGAGCCACGCACGGAACGTGGTGGTGCCCCAGTCGAGGGCGATGAGCGCGGCGTCGGGCTCCCCTGCGTCGTCAGCCATGCCTGGGACCGTAGGCGGACGCACCGATTGATGGAATCCTGTCCCTATTATCGGGATACGGTGTGCCGCATGACCCCGACAGCACAGCGCCAGGAGCCGTCCGGAGGCACCGGGACGGCCGGACCCGTCGGCGCCATCAGGGCACCAGGGACAGCGGGGACAGCGGGGACGACCGGCGAGGGCACGGTCCCCGCACGGACCGGCGTCCCGGGGCGCGCCGACGCCGTCGTGCCTCCCCCGGGCACGCAGACGCTCGCCCGCGGTATCGCCGTCGTGAACGCCGTGGCGCGGGGCCGCAGCCGGCTGCGCGACATCGCCGAGGCCACCGGGGTCGGGCGGAGCACCACCCACCGCCTGCTCCAGCTCCTGCTGGCCACCGGCTACCTCCGCCAGCACGACGACGGCGCGTACGCGCTCGGTCCGGCCCTCATCGAGCTGGGCTACCAGGCGCTCCAGGAGAACCCCGTCACGGAGGTGGCCGCGCCGGTGCTGCGCACCCTGGCCGAGCGGGTGCACGACACCGTCCACCTCGCCATCGAGGACCGCGGGCAGGTGCTGTACCTCGACAAGATCCCGGGCACGCGCGGCGCGGTGATGCGTTCGCAGATCGGGCATCGGATGCCGCTGACCCGGACAGGCATCGGCAAGGCCCTGCTCCTGGACGGCCCGGCTCGCTGGCACGACCAGTTCGTCGCCGAGCGGCCGGCCGGCGCGGGGGACGAACCGGCGCGCGACGTCCTGACTCCCGAGGCATTCGTGCAGGTCATGGAGGCTTCGGCGGCCCGGGGCGTCACGTTCGACCTGGAGGAGAACGAGCCGGGCATCCTCTGCGTCGCGGCACCCGTGCGGGACATCTCCGGCTCGATCGTCGCCGCGATCAGCGTGGCGGCGACCCGCCCCTACATGCCGCCGGAACGTCTGGAGACCCTGGCCCCGATCGTGCGCGACGCGGCGTCCCGCATCTCGTCGGCCCTGGGCCGGCGCCCCGAGCAAGCCCGTTGAGTGCGGGATGTTCGTCCTCAAGCGTTCAAGAGGGCGAACATCCCGCACTCAACGGGCTACTCGTGCTGCCAGCTGTGCCAGAGGCTCGCGTAGTCGCCGCCCGCCGCGACCAGCTCGTCGTGCGGGCCGATCTCGGTGATCCGGCCCCCGTCGAGCACCGCGACGCGGTCGGCGTCGTGCGCCGTGTGCAGCCGGTGCGCGATGGCCACGACGGTGCGCCCTTCGAGCACCGCGTTGAGCGAGCGCTCCAGGTGCCGGGCCGCGCGCGGGTCGAGCAGCGACGTCGCCTCGTCGAGCACGAGCGTGTGCGGGTCGAGCAGCACGAGCCGGGCGAGGGCGATCTGCTGCGCCTGGGCCGGGGTGAGCTTGTGGCCGCCCGACCCGACCTCGGTGGCGAGACCCTCGTCGAGCGCCTCCACCCAGCCGTGCGCGTCGACGGCGCGCAGCGCGTCCATCAGCTCCTCGTCGTCGGCGTCGATCTTGGCCAGGCGCAGGTTCTCCGCCAGCGACCCCACGAACACGTGGTGCTCCTGGGTCACGAGCGCCACGTGCTTGCGCAGGTCCTCCAGGGGCAGGTCCACGAGCGGGACGCCGCCGACCCGCACCGTGCCGCCGGTGGGCGGGTGGATGCCGGCCAGCATGCGGCCCAGCGTCGACTTGCCGGAACCCGACGGTCCGACGACCGCCAGCCGCTCCCCGACCCGCAGGTCGAGGTCGATGCCGTGCAGCACGTCGGTGCCCTCGCGGTACGCGTAGCGCACACCCTCGCCGCGGACCTGCTCGTCGACGGGCACCGCGGTCCGGGCGGTTCGGTCCGTCGGCACGAGCCGCACCCCGATGATGCGGGACAACGACGTGGCCGCCACCTGGATCTCGTCCAGCCAGAAGATGAGCTCCCAGACCGGGCCCTGGAGCTGGTAGGTGTACATCACGATGGTCGCGACCATGCCGATGGTCACCGTGCCCTCGGACGCGAGGAACCCGCCCCACACGAGCACCGAGACGGGCGCGATCATGAACGCGAAGTCCACACCGGGGAACAGCACCGTGCGCAGGTTGAGCGTGCCGCGCTCGGCCTGGAACGCCTCGTGCAGGTCGTCGTCGCCACGTGCCGTGCGTCGCCGGCCGATGCGCAGCGCGTCGATGGTGCGCGCCCCCTCGACGGACTCGGTGACGGTGCCGTCGAGCCGGGCGTAGGCCGCGGACTCCCGCTGGTAGGCGGGCGTGGCCCGCTTCAGGTACCAGCGGGCCACGGCGACGAGCACCGGCACGCCGACGAACATGCCCAGCGCCACCAGCGGCGACACGAACAGGCTGACCACGGACGTCAGCACGAGCGTGACCACGGCGATCACCAGTCGGGGCACGCCGAAGCGCACCGCGTTCTGGATCCGGCTGACGTCGCGGGTGGTGCGGGCGATGAGGTCACCGGTGCCCGCCGTCTCCACCGTGGACAGCGGCAGGGAGGTGACCGTCTCGACGAACTCCTCGCGCATGTCGGCGAACACGGTCTCGCCGAACACCATGGCCCGGCGCTGCGCGAACCGGGTGATCAGGGCCTGCACCACGATCGCGCCGACCGCGACCAGCACCAGGTTCCGCGCCACCTCGAGCGTGGCGCCCCTGATCACGGCGTCGACGAGCTTGCCCAGCACGAACGGGCCGACCAGCCCGGCCATGGCGGCCACCGTGTTCGCCACGGTGATGATCACCAGCGGCCCCTTGTGCCGGCCGAGGAGCTGGCGCGTGTACTGCCAGGTCTCGGTGGCGTCGGCGATCGGCAAGATCTTTCCCGTGCTCATGCCGTGCCTCCTTCCCGTGCGTTCACGCCCAGCAGCTCGTCGAGCTCCTGGTCCAGAGCCGTACCCTCGTCGTCCCCCGCCAGCGAGCGGCCCACCACCCGCCGGTAACAGGCGGCCTCGCGTCCACCGGGAGCGTTCGTGGGCAGGTCGAGCAGCTCGCGGTGCGTCCCCCGCGTGGCGACCCGGCCGGCGTCGAGGAAGATCACCTCGTCCACGTGATCGAGCACGAGCGGGCTGGCCGTGACGATCAGCGTGGTGCGGCCGCGGCGCCAGCCGGTGAGGCGCTGGGCGATGCGCGCCTCGGTGTGGGCGTCGACCGCGGAGGTGGGCTCGACGAGCACCAGGATCTCCGGGTCGGTGAGCAACGCCCGCGCCAGGGCGACCCGTTGCCGCTGGCCGCCCGACAGCGAGCGCCCCTTCTCCGGGATCTCGCCCTCGATGCCGTCGGGCAGCGAGTCCAGCACGTCGTGCGCGTCGGCGATGTGCAGGGCGCGCAGCAGCGACTCCCGGTCGGCGCCGTCGCGCACGTCGAGCTCGCCCGCGAGGCGGCCGGAGAACAGCGCCGGGGTCGCGTCCGCCACCACGATCCGTTCCCGCAGCGCGTGCTTGTCGAGGTCGCCCAGCCGGACCCCGCCGAGCGTCACGGGCGTCTCGGCCTCCGCCTCGTCGTCGAACCGGCCCATCCGGACGGCGACCCGCGCGGACTCGTCCGGGTCGGCGCTGACGAGCGCCACGACCCGGCCCGGTTCCAGGGCCACACCGGTCGTGTCGTCCACCAGGGGGACCCCGGCCGGCGGCATGTCGGCCGTCGAGCCGGCGGCACCGGTGGCCGGGACCACCTGCAGCACCTTGACCACCTTGCCCGCCGCGACGTGCGCCTTGGTCACGACGTTGACGGACTGCACGAGCAGGTGCACCGGCCACGACAGGAACGACGCGTACCCGTAGAACGCGACGAGCTGGCCCGTGGTGATCCGCCCCGCGATGGCCTCGGCCGCTCCGAGGTACACCACGAGGGCGATGAAGAGCCCCGGCAGCAGGATCTGGAGGGCGTCGAGGATCGACTGCGTGCCCGCGACGTCGACGCCCGCCTGCCGGACCTTCTGCGACTGCACGCGGTACCGGCCGGTGAACACCTTCTCGCCCCCGATGCCGCGCAGGATGCGCAGGCCGGAGACGGTGTCCGCGCCGAGCGTGGTGAGCCGGCCCTGGGCGTCGCGCTGGTTCTTCTGGTGCTTCTGCAGCGGCTTGACCAGCAGCGCGAGGATGGCCGCGACCACCGGCAGGCCGAGCGCGATGACGAGGCCCAGCGTGAGCGACTGGGTGAGCATCAGCACCACCACGATGCCGTAGGTGGCGAGGCTGCCCAGGGTCTGGGCGGCGATGGCGAACACCTCGCCGATCCGCATGGTGTCGTTGGCGACCGACGAGACCACCTCACCGGTCGGCAGCTCCTTGGTGATGTTGTGGCCCGACCGCGCGACGGTGCGGGTCACGAGCTGTGACGTGCGGAAGGCGGCGTGCATCCAGGCCGTGATGTCCCACCGGTGCCCGATGGCGTTGGACGCGATCCAGACGAGACCGACGCCGAGCATGACGGCCGCCCACGTCCAGGTGGTCCGGCTCAGCCCCGAGCCGGTGGCGCTGTCGATGATCCGGCCCAGCAGGAACGGCTGGAACGCGCTGCACGTGAACGAGAGCACGCCGAAGAACACGGCGACGAGCAGCACCCGCACCTGCTTGCGCGCGAGCCACAGGAGCAGGGTGATCGGCCCGCGCAGCGGCGGGGTGCCGGGATCGGCAAAGGGGAGGGAGCGCACGACCGACACCGTACGGACGACCACTGACATTGATCCACGCTTTATCCACAGCCCTGCCGCGCGGTCCGGGAACGGCGGGGGACGGTCCCGGACCGCTCCGGAAAAGGCATATCCTCGATTGCTGTGAGTACCCCGCAGACCGCTCCCGAGATCTCCGCCGAGGCGGCCGCCACCGCGATCCGCAAGGCCCGCGGCGCCATGTCCCGCTACCGCTTCATGGCGCTGGTCACCGGTGTCATGCTCCTGATCCTCTGCGTCGAGCTGGGCATCAAGTACGGCCTGGGTGCGGTGACCGACGTCGACGGCGTCATGCCGTTCATCGCCTGGGTGCCCTTCGCGCACGGCTGGATCTACGTGGTGTACCTCGTCACGGTCGCCGACCTGTGGTCGAAGATGCGCTGGGGCTTCGGCCGCCTGGTGACGATGGTGATCGCCGGCGTCGTCCCGGTGATGTCGTTCGTGCTGGAGAAGAAGATCCACGGCGAGGCCGAGGCGAAGCTCGCCGCGCTCGAGGCGCGCTACCTGTCCTGAGGGCCGGGCACCCCCGCGGCGCGCCGCGGTCCCCTGGTTCAATGCGAGCGTGAACGCGCACGCCTTCGACTCCATCACCGCAGACCGGCTCCGCGAGAACGGGAGCCTCAAGTGGACCGCCTTTCCCGGCACCATCGGGGCCTGGGTCGCCGAGGCGGACTTCCCGGTCGCTCCCCCGATCAGCGCCGCGCTGCACGACGCCGTGGACCGCGGCCTGCTGGGCTATCTCCCCCCGGCCCTCGTCACCGGCGTGCGCGAGGCGTACGCGTCCTTCGCGGCCGACCGTTACTCGTGGGTGGTGGACCCGGCCCGGGTGCGCCCCGCGTCCGACGTGCTGACGGCGCTGGAGCACACCATCCGGCACTTCTCGCGGCCGGGGTCGCCGGTCATCGTGCCGACGCCGTCGTACATGCCGTTCCACACCCTGCCGCGCGAGCTGGGCCGGGAGATCATCCAGGTGCCGATGGCGCGCGACGCCGCGGGCCGCTACACCTACGACCTGGACGCGCTGGACGCGGCGTTCGCCGCGGGCGGACACCTGCTGATCCTGTGCAACCCGCACAACCCGATCGGCCGGGTCCTGGAGCCCGCGGAGATGCTGGCCGTCGCCGAGGTCGTCGACCGCCACGGCGGCCGGGTGTTCTCCGACGAGATCCACGCCCCGCTGGTCCATCCTGGCCGCCGGCACGTGCCGTACGCGTCGCTCGACGAGACGACGGCGGGCCACACCCTCACGGCCACCTCCGCGTCCAAGGCGTGGAACCTGCCCGGCCTCAAGTGCGCGCAGGTCGTGCTGTCGAACGACGCGGACGTGAAGCTGTGGGACGAGGTGGGCGAGCGCATCGAGGAGGGCGCGTCCACGCTGGGCATGCTGGCCAACCAGGTCGCCTACACCGAGGGCCGCGACTGGCTGGACGACGTGGTCGCCTACGTGCAGGGCAACGTGACCCGGCTGGGCGAGCTGCTCGAGGGGTCGGGGATCGGCTACCGGGCGCCCGAGGGCACCTACCTGGCCTGGCTGGACTGCCGCGACCTCGACCTGCCGGGCGGGCCGGGCAGCGCCGCGACGTTCTTCCGGGAGCAGGCCGGCGTCGCGCTGGTCGACGGCGCGGACTGCGGCGCGGCGGGCCGCGGGTTCGTGCGGTTCAACGCCGGGCTCCCGCGACCGCTCCTCGAGGAGGCCGTCACCCGCATGCGGGCGGTGCTGGACCGCTGACGCTCCGGGCGGTCACGCCGCCGGCAGCCCCGCGATGCCCGTGCCGGCGTCGGTGGGCTCGCCGCCGCGGCGTCCGCCCGCCATCTCGTCGCGCACCAGCCGGATCCACAGCAGCACGGCGAACCCGCCGAACAGCCACCACTGCAGGGCGTAGAAGATGTTCTGCAGGTTCGCGCCCGAGCCGCCGTCGATGGTCGGGCGCGGAAGCGCGGCGACGCCCCCGTCCTGCGGCGAGCCAGGACCCTCGGTCGCGACGAGGTAGCCCGTGTAGATGGGCCCGCCCCACTCGTTGACGAGCGCGCTGAGGGCGATGTGCTCGGTCCGGCCGTCCACCACGGCGGCGCTGCCCGCCGTCGACTCGCCCATCTGCAGCCAGCCCGTCAGCGTGATCTCGCCCTCGGGCAGGACGAGGGCCGCGGCGTCGGCGGGCGTCTCGACCCAGCCCTGGACCACGGCGAGCACCGGGGCACCGGACAGGTCGGCCCAGGACGCTCCGCCGGTCCCGTCGTCGGTCACCCGGAACGGGGTCAGCACGAGGTAGCCCGTGCGACCCTCCAGGGCGCGGCCGGGAACCAGCAGCGAACCGTCCGGCTCGAACTCGCCCGCCACCCGCACCTCGCGTCCCACGAGCTCGCCCGAGAAGCTCTCCTGGGGGGCCAGCACGTCGCCGAGCCAGGCCGGCCCGGCGGCGACGGCCTCGGCCGCCTCCTGCTGCGCGGCGAGCTCGGCACGCTCGTACGCGCGGTCGAGCTGCCAGGCACCCAGCCGCCCGCAGACCAGCGCGGCCAGCACGAACACGAGCAGCAGCCCGATCATGCGGGGCTGCCGGGCCACCTGGAGGAAGGTGCGGCGCTCGGCGACCACGGCGGCGTCGATCACCCTCGGCTCGGGTGTGCTGGGGGCACTGACAGGCATACCCTCAACCGTAACCGCCGCCGGCACGTACCAGGTACAGATCGGCCCCCTGACCTCTCCGTCTGACGTGTCACACGGCGCCCCTCTCGCATGTGGGCCCATTCTGCGTTCGAATGAACAGGCAGGCGCTGAACAGGCAGCCACCTGGTACAGATCCCAGGCACCTCGTAGGTAGGAGCGTGAGCGATGACGACCACCGCAGCCCCCGACACGGCCACCGGATGGCGCGCCACCGGTGTCCACGAGCTGGAGCCCGCCGAGCTGGACCGCCTCGACGCCTGGTGGCGGGCGGCGAACTATCTCTCGGTCGGCCAGATCTACCTTCTCGACAACCCTCTGCTGCGCGAACCGCTGACGGCGGACCACGTCAAGCCGCGCCTGCTCGGCCACTGGGGCACCACGCCGGGTCTGAACTTCCTGTACGCGCACCTGAACCGCGCCATCAAGGAGCGGCAGCAGCAGACCGTCTACGTCACCGGTCCCGGGCACGGCGGACCGGGCCTGGTGGCCTCGGCCTACCTGGACGGCACCTACTCCGAGGTCTACAGCGACATCACGCAGGACACGGAGGGCGTGCGCCGCCTGTTCCGGCAGTTCTCGTTCCCGGGCGGCATCCCCAGCCACGTCGCGCCCGAGACGCCGGGGTCGATCCACGAGGGCGGCGAGCTCGGCTACGCCCTGAGCCACGCGTACGGTGCGGCCTTCGACAACCCGGACCTCCTGGTCGCGGCGGTGGTGGGCGACGGCGAGGCCGAGACGGGCCCGCTGGCCACCTCCTGGCACTCGAACAAGTTCCTCAACCCCGCGCAGGACGGCGTCGTGCTGCCGATCCTGCACCTCAACGGCTACAAGATCGCCAACCCGACGGTCCTGGCGCGCATCCCGCAGGAGGAGCTGCACGACCTCATGGTCGGCTACGGGCACAAGCCCTACTTCTTCGACGGCGGTTACGACCAGGAGGAGTCGCCGCTGGACGTGCACCGCCGGTTCGCGACCCTGCTCGACGAGGTGCTCGACGAGATCGCCGCGATCAAGGCACGCGCGCGGCAGGGCGACGTCAGCCGCCCCACCTGGCCGATGATCGTGTTCCGCACCCCCAAGGGTTGGAGCGGCCCGGCGGAGATCGACGGCAAGAAGACGACGGGCTCCTGGCGCGCGCACCAGGTGCCGCTCGCGAACGCCCGGGACACCCCGGAGCACCTCCAGGTGCTGGAGACCTGGCTGCGGTCCTACCGGCCCGAGGAGCTGTTCGACGACGACGGCCGCGTGCTGCCCGAGATCGGTGCGCTGGCGCCCGACGGCATCCTGCGGATGAGCGCCAACCCGCACGCGAACGGCGGCCTGCTGCTCAAGGACCTGCGGCTGCCGGACTTCCGCGACTACGCCGTGGACGTGCCGACGCCCGGCGGGTCGAAGGCCGAGGCGCCGCGTGTGCTGGGCCAGTGGCTCACCGACGTCATCCGGCTGAACCCCGACAACTTCCGGATCTTCGGCCCGGACGAGACGGCGTCGAACCGCCTGCAGGCCGTGTACGAGGCCACGGACAAGCAGTGGAACGCCGAGTACATCGGTCCCGAGGTGGACGAGCACATGGCCCGGGCGGGCCGGGTCATGGAGATGCTGAGCGAGCACCAGGTGCAGGGCTGGCTGGAGGGCTACCTCTTGACCGGCCGGCACGGGCTGCTGACCAGCTACGAGGCGTTCATCCACATCGTCGACTCGATGTTCAACCAGCACGCCAAGTGGCTCAAGGTCACGAACGACATCCCGTGGCGGCGGCCGATCTCCTCGCTGAACTACCTGCTGTCCAGCCACGTGTGGCGGCAGGACCACAACGGGTTCAGCCACCAGGACCCGGGGTTCATCGACCACGTGGTGAACAAGAAGGCGGAGATCGTGCGGGTCTACCTCCCGCCGGACGCCAACACCCTGCTGTCCACCTACGACCACTGCCTGCGCAGCCGGCAGTACGTCAACGTGGTGGTGGCGGGCAAGCAGCCCGCGCCCAACTTCCTGGACATGCCCACCGCGATCGAGCACTGCACGCGTGGGCTCGGCATCTGGGAGTGGGCGGGCAGCGAGGTCGAGGGCGAGAAGCCCGACGTCGTCCTGGGCTGCGCGGGCGACGTGCCCACGCTGGAGGTGCTCGCCGCGGCCGACATCCTGCGCCGCGAGCTGCCGGACCTCAAGGTGCGCGTGGTGAACGTCGTCGACCTGATGCGGCTCCAGGACGCCACCGAGCACCCGCACGGTCTCACCGACTCCGAGTTCGACGGCCTGTTCACGCCCGACCGGCCGATCATCTTCGCGTACCACGGCTACCCGTGGCTCATCCACCGCCTCACGTACCGGCGCACGGGGCACGCGAACCTGCACGTGCGCGGCTACAAGGAGGAGGGCACCACGACCACGCCGTTCGACATGGTCATGCTCAACGACCTGGACCGGTACCACCTGGTGATCGATGTCATCGACCGCGTGCCGTCGCTCGGCAGCGCCCACGCCGGCCTGCGGCAGCGCATGCAGGACGCGCGACTCCGTGCGCGTGCGTGGACCCGCGAGCACGGCGACGACATCCCGGAGGTGCGCGACTGGGTGTGGCCGGACGCGCAGGACCAGTCCGACAACGGGCAGGTAGACGCTACGCTCGGCACCGGTGGAGACAACGAGTAGCAGCAAATCCCACGAAGTGAACACGGAGCAGCACGTGACCGGCGCAACCCGCAGCATCGTCATCGCGAGCCCGGAGGGCGAGAGCGGAAAGTCGACGGTCGCGCTGGGCGTGCTCGACCTGCTGGTCCGCAAGGGCCAGCGGGTCGGGGTCTACCGGCCCGTCTCGCGCGCCACCTCCGACCGGGAGGACGAGCGGGACCACGTCCTGGAGCTCCTCCTGGAGCACGACGGCGTCGACATCCCCTACGACGACGCCGTCGGCGTGACCTACGCCGACCTGCACACCGACCCCGAGGCGGCGCTGAGCCGCATCGTGTCCCGGTACCACGACCTGGCGGCGCGCTGCGACTCGGTGGTGGTGCTCGGCACCGACTACACCGACGTCGCCGGGCCCACCGAGCTGTCGTTCAACGCGCGCATCGCCGCGAACCTGGGTGCACCGGTGCTGCTGGTCGTCGCGGGCCGCGAGCGCACCCCGGACGGCGTGCGGGCGCTGGTGGACGTGAGCCTGGCCGAGCTGGCCGCGCACCATGCCCAGGCAGTCGGTCTGGTGGTGAACCGCGCGGACACGCACAGCGCGCGGGAGGTGCGGGCCGTGCTCGCCGAGGCGCAGCCGGACCTGCCGGTGTGGACCATCCCCGAGGAGCCGTTCCTGCAGGCCCCGACGGTGGGCCAGCTCCTGGAGGCAGTGGACGGCAAGCTCGTCCTGGGCGACCCGGAGCTGCTGGGCCGCGAGGCGCTCGACGTGCAGGTGGGGGCCATGAGCTTCGAGCACCTGCTGGAGCGGCTCATCGACGGTGCCGTGGTCATCACGCCGGGTGACCGCACCGACCTGCTGATCGGACTGCTCGCGACGCACATGACGCCGTCGTTCCCGTCCCTGGCGGGGATCGTGCTGAACGGCGGGTTCTACCCGGAGGGCCGGCCGGCGCAGCTGCTGGAGGCGATGCGTCCCAAGCTGCCGATCATCACCACCGACCTGGGGACCTACCGCACGGCGCGGGCCGCCGCGACGACCCGCGGCCGGGTGGACAAGGAGTCGGTGCGCAAGGTGGAGACCGCCCGGGCCCTGTTCGAGCGGAACGTCGACTCCACCGCGCTGGCCGCCCGCCTCGACCTGCCGCGGCCGCAGGTGGTCACGCCGCTCATGTTCGAGTACCAGCTCATCGAGCGGGCCCGCGCCGACCGGCGGCACATCGTGCTCCCGGAGGGCTCCGACGACCGCATCCTGCGCGCGGCCTCCACGGTGCTGGCGCGGCAGATCGCGGACCTGACGATCCTGGGCGACGAGGAGCCGATCCGCGCCCGGGCCGCCGAGCTGGGCCTGGACATCGAGGCCGCACGGGTCCTGTCACCGCACGACCCCGAGCACGTCGAGAAGTTCGCCGCCGAGTACACCCGCCTGCGCGCGCACAAGGGCATGACGGTCGAGCGGGCGCGCGAGATCGTCACCGACGTCTCCTACTTCGGCACCATGATGGTGCACCTCGGGCTCGCCGACGGCATGGTCTCCGGCGCCGCCCACTCGACGGCGCACACGATCCGGCCGTCGTTCGAGATCATCAAGACCAGGCCGGGTACGTCGTCGGTCTCCTCGGTGTTCTTCATGTGCCTGGAGGACCGCGTGCTGGTGTACGGCGACTGCGCCGTCATCCCGGACCCGACGTCGCAGGAGCTCGCCGACATCGCCATCTCCTCGGCGGCCACCGCCCGCCAGTTCGGCGTGGACCCGCGGATCGCGATGCTGTCCTACTCCACGGGCGAGTCGGGCACGGGCGCCGACGTGGACAAGGTCCGCACCGCCACGGGCCTGGTGCGCGAGCGCACGCCCGAGTTGGAGGTCGAGGGCCCCATCCAGTACGACGCCGCCGTGGACGCCTCGGTCGCCGCGTCCAAGCTGCCCGGGTCCGACGTCGCCGGGCGCGCCACCGTGTTCGTCTTCCCCGACCTGAACACCGGCAACAACACATACAAGGCGGTGCAGCGCTCGGCGGGCGCCGTCGCCGTCGGCCCGGTGCTGCAGGGCCTGAACAAGCCGGTCAACGACCTGTCGCGCGGGGCGCTGGTGCAGGACATCGTGAACACCGTGGCGATCACCGCCATCCAGGCCCAGACCGAGGAGCCCACCGCATGAGCAGTTCCGCACCTGACCGGCGCACCGTCCTGGTGCTCAACTCCGGGTCCTCGTCGCTCAAGTACCAGCTCGTCGACCCCGACTCGGGCGAGGCCGTGGCAGGTGGCATCGTGGACCGGATCGGCCAGTCGTCGGGCACGGTCAAGCACGAGACGGGCGGCGAGAAGGTCGTGCGCGACCTGGCGGTGCCGGACCACGGCGAGGCGCTGCGGGTGGTCGCCGGCATGTTCGACGAGGTGGGGCCAGCACTGGCCGACGCGGGGATCATCGCCGTGGGCCACCGGGTGGTGCACGGCGGCGAGATCTTCTCCGCCCCCACGCTGGTGGACGACGACGTCGTGGCCGGCATCCGCGACCTGATCCCTCTGGCGCCGCTGCACAACCCCGCGAACGTGACCGGGATCGAGGTGGCGCGCAAGCTCTTGCACGTACCGCACGTCGCGGTGTTCGACACGGCGTTCTTCGCGTCGCTGCCGGCCGCCGCCTCGACGTACGCGCTGGACCGCAAGGTCGCGGCCGAGCACGGCGTGCGGCGGTACGGCTTCCACGGCACGTCGCACCAGTTCGTGTCGGCGGCGGTGGCGTCGCACCCAGCGGTGGTCGCGAAGCTGGCAGCCGAGGGGCGCGGACCCGAGAGCCTGCGGCAGGTGGTGCTGCACCTGGGCAACGGCGCGTCGGCGTCGGCGATCCTGGGCGGCCGGCCGCTCGACACCTCGATGGGCCTGACGCCGCTCGAAGGGCTGGTCATGGGCACCCGCTCGGGCGACATCGACCCGGGCGTCGTCTTCCACCTCGTGCGCGGCGGCATGTCCGGGGACGACGTGGACACCCTGCTCAACAAGAAGTCGGGCGTGCTCGGGCTGTCCGGCGTGAGCGACATGCGTGAGCTGCGCCGGCTCGTGGCGGCCGGTGACCTCGACGCGCGGCTGGCGCGCGACGTCTACCTGCACCGGCTGCGCAAGTACGTGGGGGCGTACGCGGCGGTGCTCGGCGGGATCGACGTGCTCACGTTCACCGCCGGCGTGGGCGAGAACGACCACACCGTCCGGTCGGGGGTAGTGCGGGACCTGAAGTTCCTGGGGCTGACGATCGACCCGGCGGCCAACGAGTCGGCGTCGGACGAGGCGCGGGTGATCTCGGCCGGATCGGGTGCGGAGGCGCCGCTGGTGATGGTGGTGCCGACCAACGAGGAGCTGGCGATCGCGCGGTTCGCGGCGGCGCTGGTCGAGGGCTGACGCCCCGGCTGATCGGCTGGGCGACGAACAGCGTTAGCCTCGCCCCGTGACCCTCTACATCGACCCGCCCGCCTGGCCCGCCCACGGGACCCTGTTCTCCCACCTGGTCTCGGACGGGTCGCTGCGCGAGCTCCGCCTCTTCGCGCGGGCGGCCGAGGTTCCGGACCGTGCCCTCGACCTCGACCACTACGACGTCCCGGCGGCGCGGTACGACGACCTGGTCGCGGCCGGTGCGGTGCCCGTCGAGGGCGGCGACCTGGCCCGGCGGCTGGCGTCCTCGGGCCTGCGGGTCTCGGGCGCCGAGCGCGGGCGCGCCAAGCGGGCGGCGCTCCTGACCCGGTGGGACGGGCTGTGGGCCGACCCGAGCCTGGCCCGCGCGGCGGGCGAGAACCTGGTGGACCGCTGGCGCGAGCCGCACCGCGTCTACCACTCGACCCTGCACCTGGCCGTGGCGCTCGACGCCCTGGACCAGATCGCGCCCGCCCACGGCGTCGCCGAGCGCGACCTCTGGCGCGCCCGCCTCGCCCTGTGGTTCCACGACGCGGTGCACGACGGAGGCCGGGGTCCCCGCGAGGTACCGCAGCGCAGCGAGGACACCTCGCGGGGTGCGGGCGGAATCGCCCAGCAGGACGAGGAACGGTCCGCGAACCTGGTGGCCGAGCTGCTCGGCCCGCTCGCAGGCACCGGCGTCTCGGCCGACGACGTCGACGAGGTCGCCCGGCTCGTCATGGTCACGGCGGACCACGACCCGGCGCCCGACGACGCCGTCGGAGGCCTGGTCAGCGACGCCGACCTGGCCGTGCTGGGCGGCAGCCCCGCGGTCTACGCGCGCTACACCCACCAGGTCCGCGCGGAGTACTGCGACGTACCCGACCCGCTGTTCCGCGCCGGCCGGTCCCAGGTGCTCAGCACCCTCCTGACGGACGGCCCCCTCTTCCGCACCGCCGCGGGCGCTGCCCGCTGGGAGGACGCCGCCGCGGCCAACCTGCGCAGCGAGCTGGCCCTGCTGGCCGCCTGAGGGTGGTCGGAGGGCGCGCGCTCTGGGCCCGCTCCGGACGCGGTAGCGTTCGCGGCGTGAGTCCACTCAAGGTCGCCGGCCTGGTCGCCGGGGTGCTGGCCGTCGCCTTCACCGTCCCCGTCGTCGCAGTTCAGGCCACCGGCCACGCCCGGGTGCGCAGCGACGCGAGCGAGATCGAGAAGGCGGACGCCGTCATCGTGCTCGGCGCCGGCCTCCGCTCCGACGGCACGCCGTCCACCTACCTGCGGCGTCGTGTCGAGGGCGGGGCCGAGCTCTACCGCGCGGGCGTGGCACCCACCGTGATCCTGAGCGGCGACGCGCACGACAACCCGGACGGCACCCGGTACGACGAGCCCGGTTCGATGCGCGCCTGGCTCCTGGACAACGACCTCGGCGTGCCCGACGACGCGATCGTGCTGGATCGCCAGGGCTTCAACACGACGGCGACGTGCCGGCGGGCGCACGACCTGTTCGGCGTGCGCACCGCCGTCGTCGTCACGCAGGACTACCACCTGCGCCGCACCCTCTACTCCTGCGTCGAGGCCGGGCTGGACGCCGTCGGGGTGGGCGTGAGCGCCGCGAGCGTGCAGCCGGTGCAGTGGGCCTGGTGGCACGTGCGTGAGCTGCCCGCGAGCTGGAAGGCCGCGGTCCGCTCCCTGGGCCGACGCCGCCCCCGCTGACAGGTCAGCGCTTCTTCGGCGTGACCCACAGGTGGATGGTGCCCTCGACCACGACCGTCCCGTCCGCGAGCACGCCGCGTACCCGCACCGGCAGGTCCTTGTCGTCGCCGTCCCACTGCGCCTGGTCGGTCTCGGCGATGCACGTGACGTCGCCGGTCGACTTGGCGAGGTAGGAGACCTCCATGCCCTTGGGCAACCACCGCTTGTCGTCGGGCACCGTGGCCTCGGCGAGGGAGCCCATCGCCATCTCCAGCCCGTTGCAGACCGCGATCGCGTGCACCGTGCCGATGTGGTTGCGGTTGCGCCACCGGTTCGGGACCACCACCTCGCCGTAGTTCGGCCGCATGTCCACCACGCGCGGGGCGATGGTGCCGAAGTACGGGGCCTTGAGACCGTAGGCCAGGCTGAAGATCCGCTTGCCGAGGAGCCCGCCGACCAGCGGCAGCGAGTTCGCGGTCTTCCAGAAGGCGGCCAGCTGCGTCGTCATGCGGACGAGCGTACCGGTGAAGGCCGTTCACTCACCCCATGCGCAGCTTGCGCATCGCGGTCAGGGCCGTCGTGAGCACCCGGCTCGGCGTGTCCCCGCCCAGCCCGTACAAGGCGTCGAGCGTCGCGCCGAACCGGACGCCGCGCGCCGTCACCACGGTCTGCTGCCGCGTGAGGCCGTCGATCGACGCCGCCCCGTGCCGGCCGCCCAGACCGGACGCCTTCCAGCCCCCGATCGGCGCCGCCACGGAACCCCACGTCATCGTGTACCCGTCGTTGACCGCCACCGACCCGCACTCGATGCGCTCCGCCAGACGACGCGCCCGGCCGACGTCGCGGGACCACACGGCCGCGTGCAGGCCGTACTCGGTGTCGTTCATGACCGTGACCGCGTCCTCGTCGCAGTCGACACGCGTGATCGTGACGACGGGCCCGAACGTCTCCTCCCGCGCGACCGTCGCCTGCGGGGGGACGTCGTCGAGCACGGTCGGGGCGTAGAAGTAGGGGCCGACGTCGGCACGGTGCACCCCGCCGGCGAGCACCCGCGCTCCGCGGGCCAGCGCGTCGTCGACGTGGGCGGTCACCTTGTCGAGCTGCGCGGCCGACGTCAGCGAGCCGACGTCCGCGGTGTAGTCGAGGGCCGGTCCGAGCCGCAGGTTCCGCACGGCACGCACGAACTTCGCGACGAACTCGTCGGCGATCGCCTCGTGCACCACGAGGCGTTCGACGGACACGCACAGCTGACCCGCGTTCGAGAAGCAGGCCCGCACAATGCCCGGCACCACGCTGTCGATGTCGACGTCGTCGGCCACGTACAGGGCGTTCTTGCCACCCAGCTCCAGCGTGGCGCCGATGAGGCGCTCGCCCGCCCGAGCCGCGACCTTGCGCCCCGTGGCCGTCGAGCCCGTGAACGCGATGTGGTCGACGTGCTCGATCAGCTCCTCGCCGACCTCGCGACCGCCCGCGACCACCTGGAACAGACCCGCGGGCAGCCCGGCGTCGTCCAGCGCCTCCGCCGCCCAGAGCGCGGTGAGCGTGGCCTGCGGATCCGGCTTGAGCACCACCGCGTTGCCGGCCAGGAGCGCGGGCAGCGCCTCCGCGAGCGCGAGCACCAGCGGGTAGTTCCACGGCGCGATCGCGCCGACCACGCCGACGGGCCTCCGGTGCACGCGGGCGCCCGCGAGCAGGGGGATCATGCCGCCGGCACGCCGTGCGGCCAGGTACCGCTCGCCGCGCACGGCGTAGTGCCGGGCGACCTGGGCGACGTCCGCGACCTCCTCGAAGGCAGCGCGGCGGGCCTTGCCCGTCTCGAGCTGGACGAGGTCGAGCGCCTCGGACTGCCGCTCCAGGACGATCCGTCCGAGCCGCTGGAGCACCCCGGCACGCTCGCGGACCGGGCGGCGCGCCCAGCCCCGCTGCGCGACGCGCGCCCGGACGACGGACGCCGCGACGTCCTCGGCCGAGGAGACCGGGAACGTCACGAGCGGCGCGCCCGTGAACGGGCACATGGACCGGTGCGTGCCGGATCCCTCGGAGGTGGCGATCCGAGCCACGAGGGGAGCCATCACCCCGGGCTCGAGGACGAAGGTCCCCTGCGGGTGCTCCGGGTCGAGCACGCCGCCGACCGCACCACTAGCCGCTGCTTCGGCTGCTGCGTCGTCGATCATGGCGGCCACCCTACGCGCAAAACCCTGCACCACGTATTGATAGGTGTGTGAAACTGACTTTCAGAGCGGTTGATCCCGGTGAGTGCAACCGCGCGCCGATCCGCACTGCGAAATCAGCGGGGTTCGACCCATCGGCCCAGCACCGTGCACTCCTGGTCGGCGTAGCCCAGGCGCTCGTAGAAGCCCAGCACACCGGTGTTGGTGGTCCGCACCATGAGCTGGATCTTGCGTGCCCCTCGTGCGACCAGCCACGCCTCGGCGGCCACCACGGCCGCCCGACCCAGACCCGAACCCTGCAGGTCGGGAGCCACCGCCACGTAGTACAGCCAGCCCCGGTGACCGTCGTGCCCCGCCATCGCGGAGGCGACCACGCGGCCGCCCGCCCGTGCGACCAGGACGGTGGACGCGGCACCGGCCCGGGCCTCCGCGATGTCGACGTGCGGGTCGTTCCAGGGCCGGGTCAGCCCGCAGGCCTGCCACAGCTCGACGACCTGGTCGACGTCGGCATCGGTGATCTCGACGAACTCGCCGTCAGCCGCGGGAGCCGCGGCGAGGACGGGGGCGAGCCGCTCGCCGTCGGACACGGTGCTCATCGTGGCTGGTAGGGCGACACGACGACCTCGACCCGCTGGAACTCCTTGAGGTCGGAGTAGCCGGTCGTGGCCATGGCCCGGCGCAGGGCGCCGACCAGGTTCAGGGTGCCGTCGGCCTGCTTGCCCGGCCCGAAGAGGATCTCCTCCAGCGTGCCGACCGTGCCCACCTCGACGCGCTCGCCGCGCGGGAGCTGCGGGTGGTGCGCCTCGGGACCCCAGTGGAAGCCCTTGCCCGGCGCCTCCGCGGCGCGGGCGAGCGCGGCACCGAGCATGACGGCGTCCGCACCGCAGGCCACGGCCTTGACGATGTCGCCGGAGTGGCCCACCCCGCCGTCGGCGATGACGTGCACGTAGCGGCCACCCGACTCGTCGAGGTAGTCGCGGCGCGCCGCGGCCACGTCGGCCACCGACGTGGCCATGGGCGCGTGGATGCCGAGGCTGACGCGCGTCGTGTGCGCGGCGCCACCGCCGAACCCGACGAGCACGCCGGCCGCGCCGGTGCGCATCAGGTGCAGGGCGGCCGTGTAGGTCGACGCACCGCCGACGACGACGGGCACGTCCAGCTCGTAGATGAACCGCTTCAGGTTGAGCGGCTCGGCGTTGCCCGACACGTGCTCGGCCGAGACCGTGGTGCCGCGGATGACGAACAGGTCGACGCCGGCGTCGACCACCGTCTTGTAGAACTCCTGCGTGCGCTGCGGGGTGAGCGCGCCGGCGACGGTGACGCCGGCGGACCGGATCTCCTTGAGCCGCTGCGTGATCAGCTCGGGCTTGATGGGCTCGGCGTAGATCTCCTGCATCCGGTGCGTCGCCTCGCCGGCCGGCAGGGCGGCGATCTCGGCCAGCAGGGGCTCGGGCGACTCGTACCGGGTCCACAGACCCTCCAGGTCGAGCACGCCGAGACCGCCGAACCGGCCCAGCGCGACGGCGCTGTCCGGGGTCATCACGGAGTCCATCGGCGCCGCCACGATCGGCAGGTCGAAGTGGTAGGCGTCGATCTGCCAGCCGACCGAGACGTCCTTCGGGTCGCGCGTGCGCCGGGACGGCACCACCGCGATGTCGTCGAAGGAATAGGCGCGCCGCCCGCGCTTGCCGCGTCCGATCTCGATCTCGTTGCTCACCCGCCAAGCCTACCTATCGCCGGTGACACGGCGCGCAGTGGTCCGTGATGTGCGCGGGTGTCGTGAGCCGCGGTGTCAGTGAGCGGTGGCAAGGTTCTCCGTGGACGCACCAGGGATGCGGGCGCGGCTGGACGAGTGTGGCCCGGAAACCCGGGACGAGCAGGGAGGACACCATGAACGAGACCTGGATCGACAGGCCGCTGCTGGGCTTCGACACCGAGACCACGGGCGTGGACGTCACGGGCGACCGGATCGTCACCGCGGCTCTCGTGCTGCGTCGGCCCGGGGTGGGCACCGACGTCCGCACCTGGCTGATCGATCCGGGTGTCGAGATCCCGCAGGAGGCCGCCGCCATCCACGGCATCTCGACGGAGCATGCCCGGGCCCACGGCGTCCGGCCGCTGGAGGCGCTGGAGGAGATCGCCGCCCAGCTGGCCGAGCACCTGGCCGACGGCGTGCCCGTCGTGGCCTACAACGCGGCGTTCGACCTCTCGCTGCTCGACGCGGAGCTCGTGCGCCACGGGCTCAAGACCCTCCCCCAGCGCCTGGGACACCCGGTGGAACCGGTCGTGGACCCGCTGGTCATCGACCGGTGGCTGGACCGTTACCGCCCGGGCAAGCGCCGCCTGGGCGACCTGTCGCAGTGGTACGGCGTGGTCTCCGACGGCGACCTGCACACCGCCGAGGTCGACGTGCTCGCGACGCTGGACGTCCTGGAGGCGCTGGCACGCCGGTTCCCCCAGCTGGGCCGCATGTCACTGGCCGACCTGCACCGGCAGCAGATCGGCGCGCACCGGCAGTGGGCCGTGAGCTTCAACGAGTGGCGCCGCGAGCAGGGGCTGGAGGGCCCTGGCGCGTCCGGGGCATGGCCGGTGCAGCACGCCTCGGGCGTCTGACCGGCCGGCCCGGACACGCCGGGGACAGGGTTCAGCGCTGGTAGACGGCGTCGACCTCCACCTCGACCAGCCATCCGTCCACCGGAAGGTTCTCGACCTCCAGCGCGAAGCGGGACGGACGGGCGTCGTTGACCACCATCGGCTCGGTCGTCGCCGAGCCGAGCTGGACGTCGAGCACCTCGCCGGTGGCCAGGTTCGTGTTGGCGAAGAACTGCCGGTAGGCCCGGTTCCAGCCGGCGAAGTCCATCTGCTCCTCACCGTCGGGGTTCTGCAGGAAGACCCGCATGGAGACGACGTCGTCGTACCCGAGCCCCGCCCGCTCGAGGTTCTCGCCGATGCGGGTCAGCGCGTTGATGCCCTGGGCCTCGGTGAGGGTCACGCCGTCGGGCAGCTCGCCGCCCGGGAAGACGTCGGTCGGGATGTAGCGCTCCTCCGGCGAGGCGCCCGGCGCCGTGTTGCGCGCGGCGGGCCCGAGCCCCGAGGACTTGTACCAGGAGACGTTCTTGCCGATGGCCACGCCGTCGGCGATGAGCGGGGTGTCCCCGGTGACGAACGAGTGGGCCCGGTGCGGATCGGGCCGGAAGACGTGCGCGGCGGCGAAGGCGGTGCCGGGCACGGCGACCGCCGCGGTCACGGCGACGGCAACGGCGAGCTTCGTGCGGTTCCTCATGGACGCTCCTCCAGCTTTCCGGCCGGGCGCCAGGACGGCGTCCGGTACAGCCACCCGGCGTCCGGCGCCGGGTGGCGCGTGACGCTAGCCATCGGGCGTTACCGACGAATGACCGTCCTGGGTCGGCTCGGGAAAGGCTCGGACGCCGCGCCCGAATCGTTCCTGCACAGACGCTGACCTGCGGCGGGACCCCGAAACCACATGGTTACGCCGTGCAACTGCACAGAAACGGTGGCGACTCCCGGCGGTGACCGACGCTCTCTAGCGTCCGGCACGGTGCTGACGGCGGCTCCCGGCTTCCCGGCCGAGTTCCGCAGCGCGTCAGGCCTGTCGACACGAGAGGTAGGGACCGTGGTCACCGAGAAGAGCACCCCAGGAGTCTCCCGCCGCAACTTCCTCCAGGCCGTCGGCGCGGGGTCCAGCGCCGGCGTGATGTTCGCGACGATGGGCGCCATGGGCCTGGCCCCGACCGCTGCCGCCCAGCCGAGGGCGCAGTCCTGGACTCCCCCGCAGGGCAGCGACTTCACGCTCACCGGCCGCTCCGCGAAGAAGGTGGTCGTCGTCGGCGCCGGGCCCGCAGGCCTCACCACGGCGTACGAGCTGCAGAAGGCCGGCTACCAGGTCACGGTGCTGGAGGCCAGGCACCGGCCGGGCGGGCGCACCCTCACCATCCGCGGTGGCGACTCCGAGACCGACCTGAACGGTGTCACGCAGACCGCCCGGTTCGCCGACGGCATCTACCTCAACGCCGGCGCGGCCCGCATCGCGCAGTGGATGGTCACGATGGACTACCTGCGCGAGCTGGGCGTGCCGTACGAGGTCTTCACCAACGCGAACGCCGACGCCTACATCTACAACGAACGATCCGGCGCGACGCCCGGCAACCCGGTCCGCTACCGCACCGCCAAGGCCGACGTCTTCGGCTACACCTCCGAGCTGCTGCACCACGCCACCGACCAGGGCGCCCTGGACCAGCGCCTGACCGAGGAGGACAAGGAGAACCTGCGCACCTTCCTGCGCAGCTGGGGTTCGCTCGGTTCGGACGGTACCTACGCCGGCGGGAGCAACCGTGGCTTCGAGGTCTACCCGTCGGCGTGGAACGAGCACGGCACGCCGCTGCCGGGCCCCGGGACCGTCGCCGAGGTGCTGGCCTCGAAGGTAGGCCAGTACTTCCCGTTCGAGATCAACTGGGAGCAGTCGATGCTCATGTTCCAGCCGAAGGGCGGCATGGACACGATCTACCGGTACTTCGTCCGGGCGATCGGCGAGCACAACGTGCGGTTCCGCTCCCCTGTCACGGGTGTCGAGAACACCAGCCGCGGGGCCCGGGTCACCTACACCGCACCGAACGGCCGGGAGCGCCAGATCGAGGCGGACTTCGTGGTCGCCGCGGCACCGGCCGGCCTGATGCGACGCTGGACCACCAACTGGGGTCCGGAGGTCGATGCGGCGCTCGGTGAGTTCGCCGTGGGCACCCCGGCCGGCAAGATCGGCCTGCAGTACCGGTCCCGGTTCTGGGAGGACGACCACCGGATCTTCGGCGGGATCACCGAGACCGACATGGACCTCGCCCACCTCTGGTACCCGTCCTACGGGTACGGCGAGCGCAAGGGGCTGATCGTCGGCTACTACAACACCGGCGCGAACGCACGCACCTACGCCGACATGACCCCACGTCAGCGCGAGCTGCGAGCCGTCGAGCAGGGCGTGAAGATCCACGGGGAGAAGTACCGCACCGAGCTGGACACCTCCTTCTCGATCGCCTGGCACAAGGTGCCCTACATCGAAGGGGCCTGGGCGTTCCCGAACACCACGTCGGCCGGCTTCCGCCTGCTGCAGCAGGGGGCGGGGAACGTGTACTTCGCGGGCGACTGGATGTCCGAGATCTCGGCGTGGCAGCACGGCGCGTTCTGGTCCGCCCGCTACGCGGTGCAGACCCTGCACGCCCGCGTCATGTCGAGCTGACCCGGACCGGGCCCCGCCGAACTCAGACGTCGGCCCCGGCCTCGGGCACGGGCACGGACGGCACGGACACGGACACGGACACGGACACGGACACGGACGGCACGAGCACGGACAGGGCACGAGCACGAGCACGAGCACGAGCACGAAAAGTGCGCTTCTACCCAGTCATCAGGCCCAGATCCAGCCCGAAATCTGGGCCTGATGACTGGGTAGAAGCGCACTTCGTGGTGCGGCGCTGTGCGGCGCCCCGCTGTGCGGCGCAAAGCTGCGCGCCTCGGCTCGCTGCGGCCCGGCCCGGCTCGCCTCGCGTCGGCTAGCTTCGGCCAGCCCCGCGTCGGCTAGCTTCGACTCGCCCCGCTTCGGCAAGCTTCGACTCGCCCCGCTTCGGCTCGGCGCGACGCGCCTGGACTCGGCGCGACGAGTCTCGACACGGCTAGGTGCAAGCCAAGCCCGGCCAGCCGCGCCAGCGACCACCGCTCCGCCGGCACCCGCCTGCTAGAAGCCCGAGTAGTTCGGCGCCTCGACCGTCATCTGCACGTCGTGCGGGTGGCTCTCCTTGAGCGACGCCGACGTGATGCGCACGAACCGGCCGTTGGCCTGCAGCTCGGGCACCGTCCGCGCGCCGGTGTAGAACATCGTCTGGTGCAGACCGCCGATGAGCTGGTGCGCCACGGTGGCCAGCGGGCCCTTGTAGGCGACCTGGCCCTCGATGCCCTCGGGCACGATCTTGTCGTCGCTGGTGACCTCGGCCTGGAAGTACCGGTCCTTCGAGTACGACTTCTTGCCGCGCGAGGACATGGCGCCCATCGAACCCATGCCGCGATAGGTCTTGAACTGCTTGCCGTTGACGAGCACCAGGTCACCCGGCGTCTCCTCGCAGCCCGCGAACAGCGAGCCGAGCATCACGCTGTCGGCGCCGGCCACGAGGGCCTTGCCGATCTCGCCGGAGTGCTTGAGGCCGCCGTCGGCGATCACGGGGACACCCGCGGGCTTGGCCGCGAGCGACGCCTCGTAGACCGCGGTGATCTGCGGGACGCCCACGCCGGTCACGACGCGGGTGGTGCAGATGGAGCCCGGCCCGACGCCGACCTTCACGGCGTCGGCCCCGGCGTCGACGAACGCCTGCGCGCCCTGGCGGGTGGCGACGTTGCCGCCGATCACCTGGACGTCCTTGGTGGCCGGGTCGGTCTTGAGGCGCTTGACCATGTCGATCAGCATGCGGACGTTGCCGTGCGCGGTGTCGGCCACGAGCACGTCCACGCCCGCCTCGATCAGAGCGGTGGCGCGCTGCCACGCGTCGCCGAAGTAGCCGATCGCGGCGCCGACCATGAGGCGGCCCTGGCCGTCCTTGGACGAGTCCGGGAACTGCTCCGACTTGACGAAGTCCTTGACGGTGATGAGCCCCGTGATGCGGCCGTCGGGGTCGATCAGCGGGAGCCGCTCCAGCTTGTGCTTGCGCAGCAGCAGCGTGGCGTCGTCCCGCGAGATGCCCGCCGGGCCCGTGATCAGCGGCTGCGGCGTCATCACCTCGTCCACCTTGGTGGTGGCCCACTCGGCGACGGGCGTGAAGCGCAGGTCACGGTTGGTGACCATGCCGATGAGCTTGTTGTCGGAGTCCACCACCGGGAAGCCGGAGATCCGGAACTGGCCCGCGAGGGTGTCGAGCTCCTCGAGCGTGGCGTCCGGGCCGATGGTGACCGGGTTGGTGATGATGCCGGTCTGCGTCCGCTTCACGAGGTCGACCTGGTAGGCCTGGTCCTCGATGGAGAGGTTGCGGTGCAGCACCCCCAGGCCGCCCTGACGCGCCATGGCGATCGCCATGGCCGACTCGGTGACCGTGTCCATCGCCGCGGAGAGCAGCGGGATCTTGAGCGAGATCTCGCGCGTGAGGCGAGACGTCGTGTCGATGTCCGACGGCGCCAGGTCGGAGTAACCCGGCAGCAGCAGGACGTCGTCATAGGTGAGCCCGAGGAAACCGAACGGGTCGCCCGGCGAGGTCTGGTCCGTCATGCAGCAAGTCTACGGCGGGTGCGCCCGTGGAACCCGGCCGGGTGGTGATGGCCACCCGAGGCGTGCGTCACCTCGCCTTGATGACGGCGAGCACCTCGTGCAGCAGGCCGGTGAACGAGCGCACGCGCTGCACCGTGGGACCGAACGGCAGGTCCGTCGCGGCGGCGTCCGCCCGCAGGCCCACGAAGATCGGCAGCTCGGGGTAGCTCTCGTTGACGGCGTGCACCACGTCGAGGTCCGGCTTGTTCTGCGTGGTGGCCAGCACGACCGCCGTCGGGCGGACCATCGTGACCAGCTCGACCGAGCGGTGCGTGCTGGCGGGGCCCGTGACGATGCGCGCCATCGAGCCCTGCGCGGCCAGCGCCGCCGCCAGTGCGTGCGCCGACAGCGGCACCACCTCGTCGGGGGCGGCGAACACCAGGACGATCTTGCGCATCCGGCTCGGGTGGTTGGCCGGCGGGCCGCCCGCCTCCACCATCGCGCGCTCGAACTCCTCCGTGTAGTTGCGCAGCGCCCGCAGGGCGGAGGTCGCGAGCACCACCTCCGGCATCTCACCGGGGCCGGCGAGCACGGTGCGCTCGGACAGCCGCAGCCACGCCGGTTCCACGAGGTCGGTCCACCACGTGGCGGGGTCGCCGTCCGGACCGAGCACGAGGAGGTTGTCACAGGCGGTACGGCTGTAGGCCAGGGCGGCGTCGACCAGGGCGGACACCCGTCCGGAGGTCGGTGCCGGCGCAGTGGCCGACCGCGGGCCGAGCGCCGGCCCGCCGCCCGTCTGGCGGCCGGCGGGCTCCCCCGTCGCCCCGCCGGGCAGGGCCCGCAGCCGGGCGCGCCGCGGTTCCTGCGCCACGTCCTCGGACGACGCCGGACCGGCGCCGTCGTCGGGGTCGTCCTCCTCGTCCGGTGCTTCCACCGTGCCGACGAAGGTCTCCGCGAACTCGGGCTCGTCGCCGTCCTCGATGTCGTCGCCGGCGCCCTCGACCTGTACGGCGGGCAGCGCCGGGGCGGTCCGGGTGGCGACCTCCAGCTCGGCGTCGCCGGCCTCGACCGCGGCGCGCGCGGCGTCGACGGGCGCGACGCCCTCCAGCGTGAGCCGTCGCATCACCAGCAGCCGGGCGACGTCGTCCGGTGTGTAGCGACGGTGCGACCCCGCGGTGCGGCCCGACGGGCCGAGCCCGTACCGGCGGTCCCACGTGCGCAGGGTGGCGGGAGCGACCCCGAGGCGCCGGGCCACCGCCGCGACGGCCAGCCCGGGGCTGGATGTACGTGACCCGCCCGGGTTCTGGGCAGGCCGCGAAGAAGTCATGGACTCGATTCTGCCGACCCAGGCCTCTCCGCGCCACTGCGAAATCCGGCGTGCCGCCGATCTCGGTCGAATTCGGTTCACATCCGAACAAACCCGGTCAGCGATGACGCGGTTCCGTCCGACTCGATTCGAACCACATGAAGAGGAATTGCCCCTTGAACAACTTCTGCACAACTTGTAGGTTGTTCGCCATGACGGAGATCTCGAGGCTTCCCGGTCCGGTGATGGAGCTGTGGGAATGGCAGTACCAGGGGGCGTGCCGCGACGCGGACGACACCCTGTTCTTCCACCCCGAGGGCGAGCGGGGTTCGACCCGGCGGCGCCGCGCGGAGGCGGCCAAGGCGATCTGCCGCTCCTGCCCCGTGATGATGCAGTGCCGCGAGCAGTCGCTCCGCGTGCGCGAGCCGTACGGCGTGTGGGGCGGCCTCAGCGAGGACGAGCGCTCCGCGATCCTCGCCGGCAAGTCCGTCTCGGCCTGACCAGGTTCGCGCACCAGTTCTCGCACCACCCCTGACCCACTCCTGACCTGGTCTCCGCCTGACCACAGACAGCTGTCCGGCGCGCACTGACGACGAAGCAGAGCACGACGCAACGACAGAGGGCCCCGCACCGATCCGGTGCGGGGCCCTCTGCTTCAAGCAGGGTGCGGGGCTGAGATCAGCCCACGACCACGGCGAGGACGTCACGGGCCGAGAGGACCAGGTAGTCCTCGCCCGCGTACTTGACCTCGGTGCCGCCGTACTTGGAGTAGATCACCTTGTCACCGACGGCGACGTCCAGCGGCACACGGTTGCCGTTGTCGTCGATGCGGCCCTGGCCCACGGCCAGAACCTCGCCCTCCTGGGGCTTCTCCTTCGCGGTGTCCGGGATGACCAGGCCGGAAGCGGTCGTGGTCTCGGCTTCGAGAGCCTTGACGACGATCCGGTCCTCGAGCGGCTTGATGGGGACCGACACGTCGGACCTCCTCTTTCGTGAGCGGATCGAGAGATCTGCATCGTGATGGACTTAAGGGGCTCGAACGTTCGACGGTCCGCCGTCGTCGCGGGTGCCGGCGGGCACGAACGTCTGGGTCCTCCGTCACGGGCCCGTGGACCGGGCTTCGCGGCGGCGAACACCCCAAATCTAGGTCGGCGCTAGCACTCGGTCAAGGCGAGTGCCAATCGCGTGAGCCTGCTCACCCTCCGGGCCCCCGGCATGCGCCACGCACCCCGGAAACACGCCATCTCTCCGAAAAGGATTCGTCCGGTCCCTCGCCACGACCAGGACAAACGTGGAAAGATCTTCCCATGGATGCGGCGATTCTGAGCAAACTCCTCAGCCCCGACGGCTGGGCCCTGCTTGGCGCCTTGCCGCCCTACGACGAGCGGCAGGCGATGAAGACGGTGACGACCCTGCGCGCCCAGGGCGTGGCGCCCGACCTCGCGGCCGCGGTCGTCACCCAGTCCCGGCTGCGCGCCCGGGCACGGGCCAAGTTCGGCGACTTCGCGGACGGGATGCTCTTCACCGCGGACGGCCTGGAGCAGGCCACGCGGCTCCTCGTCGCCGCGCTGCACGCCCGACGGTACCTCGACGCCGGGCTCACCGCGCTCGCCGACCTGACCTGTGGCATCGGGGCGGACTCCCTCGCCTTCGCCGGGACGGGCCTGCGCGTGGTCGCGACCGACCTGGACGAGTGCACCGCAGCCATCGCCCGCTGGAACCTGCGCCACTTCCCCGAGGCGGACGTCCGGCACGCGGACGGGCTCGGCCTCGACCTGCGTGCGGAGGGCATCGAGGGCGTGTACGCCGACCCGGCGCGCCGGGTCGGCGGCCCGGGCGGGCGCAGCCGTCGCATCTTCGACCCCCGCGCCTACGAACCTCCGCTCGACGCGGTCTGGGCGCTGCGCGAGACCGTGCCTGCCGTCGGCGTGAAGGTCGGGCCGGGCATCGCGCACGAGGGACTGCCCCAGGACGCGGAGACGCAGTGGGTCTCCGTCGACGGCGACGTGGTCGAGGCGGGTCTCTGGTTCGGCCCGCTCGCGCCCGACGGCCCCGGCCGCTCGGCGCTCGTGCTGCGCACGTTCACGGACGACGACGGCAAGGAGCACACGCTCAGCCGCACCGTCCGGGGCGACGACGACGAGCCGGAGGTCGGCGCCGTCGGTCAGTACCTCTACGAACCCGACGGCGCCGTGATCCGTGCGGGCCTGGTCGCCCGGGCCGCCGCCGAGCTCGGCGGACGGCTCGTCGACCCCACCATCGCGTACGTCACCACCGACGACCCCGCCGACCTTCCGTCGGCCCGGCCCACGGAGCCGGCCGGGGCACCCGCACCGATCGCCACCGGGTACCGCGTGCTCGACACCATGCCGTTCGGTCTCAAGCGGCTCAAGTCGTACCTGCGGGACCGGAACGTCGGGCGGCTCACGATCAAGAAACGGGGCACCGCCGTGGTGCCCGAACAGCTTCGCAAGCAGCTCGTGCTCACCGGTACCGAGGAGGCGACGATCGTGCTCACGCGTGTGGCAGGCAACCAACAGGTACTCGTCGTCGATCCCCTGGGAGCCGTATGAGCTCGCCGGCCCGGCTCGGCTTCGGCGAGTCCCCGCGGTCCACCGTGGGCCTCGAGTGGGAGATCGGGCTCGTCGAGCCCGGCACCGCGGACCTGGCGCAGTCCGCGCCGCAGGTGCTGGAGGCGCTGGCCCGCGCCGGTGAGCCGCAGCCCGGCAAGACGGGGTTCGCCCCGCAGGTGACCGGGGAGTTCATGAGGAACACGGTCGAGCTGGTCAGCGGTGTCTGCCGCACCGTCGGCCAGGCGGGAGCCGACCTGGAGCACCTGCTCGGCCGTGTGCGGACCGTCACCGACTCCCTGGGCCTGGAGCTCATGGGCGGCGGCACCCACCCGTTCGCGCGGGCGGCCGACCAGCAGGTCGGGGACAAGGAGCGGTACGCCCGGATCATGGACCGCACCGGGATCTGGGGCGCGCAGCTGATCATCTGGGGGCTGCACGTACACGTGGGCGTGGAGCACCGGGACAAGGCGCTGCCCCTCATGCGCGCGATGCTCACATACTTCCCGCACCTGCAGGCGCTCTCGGCCGGGTCGCCCTACTGGGCGGGCCGGCACACCGGGTACGCCTCCAACCGGTCGCTGCTGTTCCAGCAGATCCCGAGCTCCGGCCTGCCGGTCGCGTTCGAGCGCTGGGAGGAGCTCGAGGCGTACGCGGGCGACCTGCAGCACGTCGGCGCTGTCGAGGGCTTCCACGAGGTCCACTGGGACGTCCGCCCGTCGCCCGCGCTCGGCACGCTCGAGGTGCGGGTCTGCGACGGTCCCACCAACCTCACCGAGGC
This sequence comes from Promicromonospora sp. NPDC050880, assembly GCF_044456525.1. Lineage (NCBI taxonomy): Bacteria > Bacillati > Actinomycetota > Actinomycetes > Micrococcales > Promicromonosporaceae > Promicromonospora > Promicromonospora sp. NPDC050880. The sequence continues at coordinate 661,146 of NZ_JBITFV010000001.1, read as the reverse complement.
GCTCCAGCTGGGCGCGCTCGTGCACTGCCTCGTGGAGCACCTGTCCACGCTGCTGGACCAGGGCCGCCCCCTGCCGGTGCTGCCCCCGTGGTTCGTCGCGGAGAACAAGTTCCGGTCCGCGCGCTACGGGCTCGACGCCACGGTGATCCTGGACGCCGAGGGAGACCAGGGACCGGTCACGGACGCGATCGCCAAGCTCCTGGTCGAGCTGGAGCCGGTGGCGCAGCGCCTCGGCTGCGCCACGGAGCTGGCCGGCGTGCGCGACATCCTGCGCACCGGTGCCTCCTACCAGCGTCAGCAGGCGGTGGCGGCCGCCCACGACGGCGATCTCACCGCCGTCGTGGGGGCCATGCTCCGGGAGATGCGGGCGGGCCGGCCGCTCACCGAGGTCAGATGAGAGGTCAGATGACCTGGGCGGCGTCCTCGAAGGTCAGGCGCGGGGCGCGGGCGCGGGTGGTGTCGGCGCCCTCGGCCGCGCTGACGTTCACGACGAGGAAGCTCTTCCAGCCGCTGCCGGCGAAGAACTCGGCGTCGATCGCGTCGTAGTTCCCGTGCATCGGGCCGGCCGCCAGGCCGGCCGCACGCAGGCCCACGACCAGGTAGCCGGACTGGATCAGCGCGCTGGTGCGTGCCGCCTCCGCGCGGGAGTCGGCGTCGGCGGCGAACATCTCGCGCGCGCCGGGCATGTGCGGGACCAGCACGTCGAGCCGCTCGTGGAAGTCGGTGTCGTACGCCAGCACCAGGGTCACGGGGGCCTTGGCCACGCGCTCCTGGTTGCCCTCCGGCATGCGCTCGACCAGGCGCTGCCGCGCCTCGGGCGTACGGACGACGAGCATCCGCAGCGGGCTGGTGTTCATCATCGTCGGACCCCACTTGACGAGGTCGTACACCGCGGCGAGCTGCGCGTCCGTCACCTCGGTGTCCGCGAACGTCGTCACGGTGCGCGCGGTGCGGAACAAGCGGTCGGCGGTGGCGTCGTCGATGGCGAGGCCGGCGGCCTCAAGTGTCTCGGTCATGCGGACGACAACAATGATGCCCCGGGCGATAGTTCCGACTTCAACTATGAGCCGCGACACAGAGCGGGCACCACACCAGCCGATCCGCGGTGACCAACTAGGCTGGAGCCCATGGCAGATCCCCTGGTCCTCGGCATCGAGACCTCCTGCGACGAGACCGGCGTCGCGCTGGTCCGCGGAAACGAGCTGCTGGTCGACGTCGTCGCCAGCTCGATGGAGGAGCACGCGCGCTACGGCGGCATCATTCCCGAGGTCGCCAGCCGGGCCCACCTCGAAGCCATGATCCCCACGATCCAGAAGGCGCTGGGCGACGCCGACGTCGACCTGTCCGAGGTGGACGCGGTCGCCGTGACCGCCGGACCTGGCCTCGTCGGGCCGCTCACCATCGGCGCGTCGGCCGCCAAGGCGCTGTCGATCGGCCTGAACAAGCCGCTGTACGGCGTCAACCACGTGATCGGGCACGCGTGCGTGGACCAGCTCGTGGACGGACCGCTGCCCGAGCGTGCCATGGCGCTCGTGGTCAGCGGCGGCCACAGCTCGCTGCTGCTGGTGGACGACATCGCCACGAACGTGACCGAGCTCGGCTCCACGCTCGACGACGCCGCCGGTGAGGCCTTCGACAAGGTCGGCCGCCTGCTCGGCCTGCCCTACCCGGGCGGCCCGCACATCGACCGCCTGGCCCGCGAGGGCGACCCCACCGCCATCCGCTTCCCCCGTGGCCTCACGGCCGCGAAGGACCAGGCCAAGCACGCCTACGACTTCTCGTTCTCGGGGCTCAAGACGGCGGTCGCCCGCTGGGTCGAGGCCCGCACCGACGCCGGTCAGGAGATCCCGGTGCACGACGTCGCGGCGTCGTTCGCCGAGGCCGTGGCCGACGTGCTGACCGCCAAGACCATCGCCGCCTGCCACCGGCACGGTGTCGACACGCTCGTGATCGGCGGCGGGTTCTCCGCCAACAGCCAGCTCCGGGAGATGGCGGCCAAGCGCTGCGCCGAGGCGGGCATCGACCTGCGCATCCCGCCGATCCGCTACTGCACGGACAACGGCGCCATGATCGCGGCGCTGGGCTCCGCCGTCGTGCGTGCCGGGGTGGCGCCGAGCGACCTGGACATCCCGGTCGACTCGTCGATGCCGCTCACGACGATCACCGTCTAGGACCACCGTCTAGGACCACCGTCCGGAGCGGCCCGCCGGAGGCTCTACGCTGCCACCCGTGTCCGTCAGAACGCTGGAGAAGCTGGAGCCCGTCCCCGTCATCGAGACGGCGCGCCGGCTGTGTGAGCGCATCGGCGCGCGGTTCCCCGACCGCGGCATCCACCGGGTGGCGCAGGAGCTCGCCGCCCTGACCGAACAGGTGGCCGACGCCTCCGCCGGTTCCCGCCGGCGCAGCCGCCTCGTCCGGGCCGGGTCCCGCGGCACGATCGTCGTCGTGGTGCTGGTGGCGCTGGTCGCGTTCGGCTTCGCGGTCGAGTCCGCGTTCACGGAGGCCCCCGACAACGGCCTGGACTGGCTCCCCCTCATCGAGAGCGCCGTGAACGACGTCGTGTTCGTCGCGATCGCCGTCGTCGTGCTGCACTCGCTCCCCGAGCGGGTCCAGCGCACGGACCTCCTGGCCAAGCTGCACCGGCTGCGCTCCCTGGCGCACATCATCGACATGCACCAGCTCACCAAGGAGCCCGAGAGCCTCCGGGACGCGTTCGCGGGCGGCCGTGAGGACTCCGACGCGGACCTCACGCCCGAGCAGGTCGAGTACTACCTGGAGTACTGCACCGAGCTGCTGTCCATCGTGAGCAAGGCAGCGGCGCTGTGCGCCGAGGAGTCGCAGGACGACGTCGTGCTCAACACCGTGTCGACCATCGAGACGCTCACCATGGGCATGTCGCGCAAGGTGTGGCAGAAGATCTTCGTGCTCGGCGAGGAGCGCTCGGTCACCTGACGCCCGACGGCGCCCGGCCTCACGCCCCGGTGGCCACCTCGCGCGCCGGGTCGTTCGACCACTGCGACCACGAGCCCGGGTACAGCGCGGCGTCCACGCCAGCCACGGCGAGTGCCGCGACCTCGTGCGCGGCCGTCACGCCGGACCCGCAGTACACGCCCACGGCGGGTCCGGCGACGACGCCGTCCGTCGCACCGCCGGCGTCCCCGTCCCCGACGGTGCCCGTCGACGCCGGGACGCCCAGCGCCCCGAACCGCCGTCGCAGGTCGGCGGTCGACAGGAACCGCCCGTCGGCACGCAGGTTCTCGGTGGTCGGCGCGCTGACCGCACCCGGGACGTGCCCGGCCCGCGGGTCCACGGGCTCCACCTCGCCCCGGTACCGCTCGCCCGCGCGCGCGTCCAGGAGCAGGCCGTCGCCGTCGGCCAGGGCGGCTGCCTCGTCCGCGTCCAGCACCGGCATCCCTCCGGGCCGCACCACGACGTCGCCCGGCTCGGGGGTCACGTCACCCGGTTCGAGGGCGAGGCCCTGCCCCGCCCACGCCGCGAGCCCGCCGTCGAGGATGCGCACGTCCGGGACGCCGAAGTACCGCAGCAGCCACCAGGCCCGGGCCGCCGACGTGCCGCCGACGGAGTCGTAGACGACGACGCGCGTGCCCGCCGAGACACCCCACCGGCGTGCGGCCTGCTGGAACGCGGACGCCGACGGGAGCGGGTGCCGGCCCTCGGCGGGCGACCCGTGGGCGGCGAGCTCGGTCTCCAGGTCCACGTACACCGCGCCCGGGACGTGCCCGGCGCGGTACTGGTCGTGCCCGTCGGTCATGCCGAGCGCCCAGCGCACGTCGAGGAGGACGGGCCGTCCCTCGACGGGGTCCGCGCCCGCACCGACCTGGAGGTCGGCCGCGAGCGTGGCGGCGTCGACCAGGACTCGTTCCCTCACGCCGCGTCCCCCGCCTGGTCGTGCGGGCCGTCGGTGCGGCGGTCGACCGGGGCGTCCACCGGGGCGGACCCGGCAGCCGACAGGTCGAGGCGCATCGTGTACGCGTCCTTGTCCTCGGGCTGGTAGTAGCGCTTGCGGACGCCGAGGATCTCGAACCCGAAGCTGCGGTACATCTCGATGGCCGCCGCGTTGTCGACCCGCACCTCCAGCAGGACCGCGCCGGCCTTCAGCCGGCGGGACCGCTCGATGAGCGCTGTCATGAGCTGGCGGCCCACGCCGTGCCGCTGCACCGCCGGGTCCACGCCGATGGTCATGATCTGGGTGACGTCGCCGTCGAACCAGAGGCCGGCGTAGCCGACCACGGGCTGGTCGCCGGCACGGTCGAGGCGCTCGGGCTCCGCCACGATGTACCAGCGGCCGAGCCCGGCGAGCTCGTCGGCGAGCATCCCGTAGGTCCAGGCACCCCTGCCGAAGAGCTGCCGTTCCAGCTCCAGCACGCGGTCGAAGTCGGCGTTGCGCAGCGGCCGCAGCCGCACCTCGGTGATCACGCGGCACCTCCCTGGGTGGCCTGCCCGAGCGCGGGCGCCGTGCGGCCGGTCGGCTCGTGCACGTCCGGACGGCGCAGGTAGAGGGGCTCCGACGGCTGCTCCTCGCCCGCGGCCCGCCGCACGAGCGCCAGCCGGGCCAGCACGGTCGCGTCGGGCGTCAGGGGCGCGTCGTCCGCCACCGGCAGGAACTCGGGGTAGAGCATGGCGCCCTCGCCGACCACCACGGGCGGCTCGGACTGCTCGCCGTCCGACGGGGCGAGCTGGGCCTGCGCCACGAACCCGGCCCGGTCGACGTCGGGACCCGCGAGCCGCTCCACCACCGGGACGCCGTGCGGTCCCTCGTGCGCGATCACCCGGTAGCGGGCCCAGTAGACCTCCTTGCGCCGCGCGTCGGACGTCGCGAGGACCTCGGTGCCCGGCCGCAGGCCGAGGTCGCTCACTGCCTGCACGGCCAGCGCGTCGAGGCTGGGCACCCCCAGCACGGGAATGCCGAGGGTGAGCGCGAGCGTCCGGGCGGTCACCAGGCCGACCCGCAGGCCCGTGTAGGGCGCGGGTCCGGTGCCCGCGACGACGGCGGTCAGGTCGGCGCGCTCGATCCCCGCGTCCGCCAGGACCTCGGTGATCAGGGGCGCGAGCGACTCGGCGTGCCGGCGGCGCTCGTCCGAGGCACGGGACGCGAGGCGCGTGCCGTCCTCGTCGACGAGCGAGACGGCGACGGCAGCGGAGGTATCGAGAGCGAGAACGGCCACGTCACCAGGGTATTACGCCGACCGGCCGGCACCGTGGCGGCCGGGCCGGTCCGCGCCGGACCGGCCGGCGGCCCGCACGGCGTCCGGCGGCGCGGGGTGCCGGGCACCTGACGGGATACCGATCACGCGTGCAGCGACCGCAGGTCCACGCCTGCCCAGCGCGGGCCGACCGCCCGCAGGGTCGCCGTCCGCACGCCGGCCTCCGGGTCCTCGTCCGTGCCGGGCGACGCCGCACCGCGCGGGCGTTCCAGGTCGATCTCCAGCCGGTCCTCCGCGAGCGCCTCCGCCAGGCCGCGACCCCACTCGACGACCGTCACGGACTCGTCGAGCGACGAGTCGAGGTCGAGCGCGTCGAGCTCGCCGAGCCCGCCGAGCCGGTAGGCGTCCACGTGCACGAGCCCGGGCCCGCGCGTGCCGTCCGCGCGCGGCAGCGGCGGATGCTCCCGGGCCACGATGAACGTGGGCGAGGCCACCTGGCCGCGCACGTTCAGCGCGGCCCCGATGCCCTGGGTGAGGGTCGTCTTCCCGGCGCCGAGGTCGCCCGTGAGGATCACGAGGTCACCCGCGCGCAGCAGCCCGGCGAGGGCCGTGCCGAGCGCGCGGGTGGTGGCGGCGTCGGGCAGCTCCAGCGTGACCGCCTCCGACGTCGTGGTGCTGCCCGGTTCACTCACCGGTGGTCTCCTTTCCTGCAGTTCCCGCGTACACGCGGGGGACGCGCGCCCCGAGGCGCGTGACGATCTCGTAGCTGATGGTGCCGGCGGCCTGCGCCCAGTCCTCGGCGTTGGGTGCGCCCGCGCGGGTGAGGCCGTCCGACGCCCCGAACAGGGTGACGACGTCGCCGGCCTGCTCGGGCGCGTAGGGGCCGAGGTCGAGCACGATCTGGTCCATGCACACCCGGCCCGCGACGCGCAGCACTCGCACGGTACCGAGGCCGGCGTCGGGCGCGGCGACGTCGTCCACGCCGCCGCCCACCAGCACCGGGCCGCCCGGGCCGAGCGAGCCACCGGACGCGTGGCGCGGTATGCCGTCACCGTACCCGAGCGGGATCACGCCGAGCACCGTGTCCTGCGTGGTGGTGTAGAAGTGGCCGTAGGAGACGCCGTGGCCCGCGGGGACGCGTTTCACGGTCGCGAGCCGCGCCTCCAGCGTCATCGCCGGACGCAGGCCGTAGTCGCCCGGCGAGCCCAGGTGCGGTACGGGCGAGAGCCCGTAGACGGCGATCCCGGGGCGCACCAGGTCGTAGTGCGACGCGGGGTTGGTGAGCGTCGCGGCGGAGTTGGCGATGTGCCGTACCTCCAGCGGCATCCCGGCCGCCTCGACGGCACGGACCGCGTCGTCGAAGGCATTGGCCTGCTGCTTGACCGACGGGTCGTCGGGTTCGTCCGCGAGCGCGAAGTGCGACATGACGCCCACCACGGTGAGCGCGCCCTCGGCCTGCAGCGCGGCGGCCCGGTCGAGCACGTCGGGCAGGTCGCCGGGCATGATGCCGTTGCGGCCCAGGCCCGTGTCCACCTTGAGGTGCACGCGGGCGCTCCGGCCGGCGGCGCGGGCGCCGTCGGCCACCTCGTCGAGGGCCCACGCGGCGGCGACGGCGACGTCGACGTCGTGACGCACCAGGTCGGCGAAGGGGGCGCCGGGGGCGTAGAGCCAGGTCAGCACCCGGGGGCCGGGACCGACGGCGGCACGGGCCGCGAGCGCCTCGCGGCTCTGCGCCGCACCCAGCCAGGTCGCACCGCCCGCGACCGCCGCGCGGGCGGCGGCGGGGAGCCCGTGCCCGTATGCGTCGGCCTTGACGACGGCCATGACCTGCGCGGCCGAGGCGGTCGCCCGCAGGGCGCGCACGTTGTCGCGGATCGCGTCCAGATCGACGACCGCGCGGGCGGGGTAGGTGGGGGTGGTGCTCATCCCGACGATTCTCGCACCTGTCAGATCCCCCTGTCCGTGTCAGGCTCTCAGGTCGCCCGGGTGACCTGGTCGTCCGACGGGTGCGGCTCGTTCCGACCCGCCGGCGGAGTCCGCCCGGTCCATCCGGTCAGGGTCCTGCGGGACTCGAAGCGGCGGACCCGGCCGGTCAGCGGGTCGGTGAGCTCCAGGGACCGGGCGAGGAGCTGCAGGGGCCGGTCGAAGTCGTCGGGGTCGGTGGCGCGCAGCTCGGGCCAGAACGGGTCGTGCAGGATGGGCAGGCCGAGCGACGCCATGTGCAGCCGGAGCTGGTGGGTCTTGCCGGTGCGGGGTTCGAGGCGGTAGAGACCCAGGCCACGGGCCTCGTCGGCCGCGACGAGGGTCACCACGGACTCGGCGTTGGGCTCGCCGGGGACCTCCTCGGCACGGGTGACACCGCGCCGCTTGACGATGCGGCTGCGCACGGTGCGGGGCCGGCCGGGAGCCACGTCGCCGCCGACCGGGAGCGGGGCGACCGCCTCGTAGACCTTGTGCACCGCACGGCGGGCGAAGGCCTCCTGGTAGGCGCCGCGCACCTCGGGCCGCACGGTGAGGACGAGCACGCCCGCCGTACCGCGGTCGAGCCGGTGGGCGGGCGACAGCTCGGGCAGGTCGAGCGCGGTCCGGAGCCGGACCAGGACGGTCTCGCGCACCCAGCGCCCGCGCGGCATGGTGGCGAGGAAGTGGGGCTTGTCGACGACCAGCAGGTCGTCGTCGCGGTGGAGCACCTCGGGTTGGAACGGGATCGGCGTCTCGTGGGCCGGCGGGTCGCGGTACAGGTAGAGAAATCCCCGCGGCTCGTACGGTGTGGTGGGCCCGACCGGTTCCCCGTGGCCCGTGACGACCTCGCCCAGGGCGACCTTCTCACGCAGGCGGTCCGCGTCGTCGGCGAAGCGGTCCAGGAGGTAGTCGAGCGCGTACGGGAAGCGGACGACCGTCGCGGCGTCGTGCGGCAGCACGATCCGCGTGGGGTTCAGCCCGTCGCGCACGGGCAGCGGCGGGCGATGCCGGGCCGGGCCGGGGGTGCGGGTCACCCGGTCACGGTAACCCCGGTGGGCGGCCGGGTGTGCCGGGAGGGTTCCGCGGGCCGGGCGACGGGGGGAGGATGAGCGGGTGACTCTCTACGACATCCCGTTCCGCACGATGGACGGTACCGAGATCTCTCTGGCAGACCACCGGGACGACGTCGTGCTGGTGGTGAACGTGGCCTCGCGGTGCGGCCTGGCACCGCAGTACGAGACCCTCGAGAAGCTGCAGAAGACGTACCAGGACCGTGGCTTCACCGTGCTCGGCTTCCCCAGCAACCAGTTCCTGCAGGAGCTGAGCTCCAACGAGAAGATCGCCGAGTTCTGCTCCATGACCTACGGCGTCACGTTCCCCGTGCTCGACAAGATCCGGCTGAACGGGCGCAACGCGCACCCGCTCTACGTCGAGCTGAAGAAGACCGAGGACGCGACCGGGCACTCGGGCAAGATCCGGTGGAACTTCGAGAAGTTCCTCGTCCTGCCCGGTGGGGACGTGCGCCGGTACGCGCCGAGGACCCTGCCGGACGACCCGGCGATCATCAGCGAGATCGAGGCGCACCTGCCGCGCTGAGGCCCGGGGCCGTCGCCCCGGCGACGGCCCGCGTGCCCCGGCGGGCTGCGTGCTCAGCCGTCGCCCCGCGCGAGCGTGAGCCGCAGCGCGACGGGCGCCACGTCGGACGCGTCGCCGAGCCAGCCGACCCACACCCTGGTCAGGCCCAGCCCCTGGCCCGGGTCGGCCTCCTGGGCGACCAGCCGGTACCTGCGCACGAGCTGCTCGGACGTGCGCTGGCTGACCGTGAGAACGTCGATGACCAGCACGTCGACCCGGTCCAGGCCGAACGCGAGCCAGTCCTGACTCACCCTGAGCGAGAGCGTGTCGAGCGCCGACAGGCGGGACATCACCGCGCTGAATGCTGTCTCTGTCATGCAGCCTTGACGCTCGAGGCGGCCACAGGTCACAGCACTTCGCGAGAATGTTGCACATCACTTTTCGCCCGCTCCGCGCACCCCCGTGCCACGGGGCACGCGTGCCCCTACGCTGAGAGGCATGGACCCCGACCGCTTCCGGCAGGCCACGCCCGAGGACGCCCGCGCGCTCCTCGACGTCGAGCGTGCCGCCGGGATCGCGGCACTGGGTCACATCTTCCCGCCGGGCATGTACCCGTTCCCGGCCGACGAGGTGCTGGCCACGTGGAACGCCGCGCTCACCGAGCCGGGCGTCCGCGTGCTCGTCCTGGACGACGACGCCGAACCCGGCCGGCTGGCCTGCTTCGTCGCCTACGACAGCCGGCTGCTGCGGCACCTGGCCGTGCACCCGTCCCGCTGGGGCACCGGCCTGGCCCGGGCCGCCATGGACGCGGCCGTCGCCCAGATGCAGGACCCCCGGCTCTGGTGCCTCGCCGACAACGACCAGGCCATCGGGTTCTACGAGCACCTCGGCTGGCGCCGCACGGGCCGCACACAGGCCGCGGAGTACCCGCCGTTCCCCGACGAGGTCGAGATGGTGCTGCCGCGGGACTGACGTCCCGGCCACAGCTCGACAGCTACAGCTCGACCAGCCCGGCCCGGTACCCGAGCACCACGGCCTGGGTCCGGTCACGCGCGCCCAGCTTCGCGAGCACGGACGCCACGTGCGTCCGCACGGTCTCGACACCGACCACCAGTGCCGCCGCGATCTCCGCGTTGGTCATGCCCTCGGCCACCAGCGCGAGCACCTCGCGCTCGCGCGGCGTCAGTGCGGGCGCCCCCGCCGTGGCACGCGGACGGGTCCGCACCAGGTCCCGCAGCGCCTGCGGGTACAGCAGGCTCTGCCCGACGGCGACCGTCCGGACCGCCTGCACCATCTCGTCGGCTCCCGCCCGCTTGAGCAGGAAGCCCGACGCCCCGGCGGTCAGCGCGTCGAGCACGTAGCCGTCGTGCTCGAACGTCGTCACCACGAGGACCCGCGGCGGCTCGGGCAGCCGCAGCACCAGCTCGGTCGCCCGCAGGCCGTCCACGCCCGGCATCCGCACGTCCATGCAGACGACGTCGGGCCGCAACGCGCGCGTCAGCTCGACCGCCCGGGCACCGTCGCCGGCCTCCCCGACCACCTCCAGGTCGGGTTCGGCGTCCAGGATGAGGCGCAGGCCGCTGCGGACGAGGGGCTCGTCGTCGGCGACCAGCACCCGCACGGGGATGTCAGGCACCGGAGTCCCTCCTCGTGGCGGCGTCGGGCACGGCGGACGGGGTGGACACGGCCGGGCCCGGGGCGCCGGTGTCGAGGTGCGGTGCCGGGCAGGCACCGGCCGGCGACGATGTCCAGGGCAGCGTCGCGCGCAGCACCCAGCGGTCGCCGTCGGGCCCCGCCGTGGCCGTGCCCCCGAAGAGCGCCGCACGTTCCCGCACGCCGGCCAGCCCCCGGCCGCCGGACCGCCGGCGGCCCCGGCCCGTGGCGAGCGGGTTCGCCACCTCGATCAGCACGTGGTCTCCGGCCCACCGCACGTCCAGCACCACCGGGCCCGGCGCGCCGTGCCGGTGTGCGTTGGTGAGCGCCTCGGTGACGATGCGCTGGACCGTCCGGCCGAGCAGCCCCGGCAGGTCCGGGGGCAGATCGACCCGGTCCCGGACGTCGAGGCCCGCCCGCCGGTGCGCCGCCACCACGTCACCCAGGGCGGGCAGGGGCGGGTCGTCCCCGGCGTCGTCGCGCAGCACCGCCAGGAGATGGTCGAGCTCGGCGACGGCGGTCCGGGCGGTGTCCTCGATCGCCGCGAGCGCCTGAGCCGCGGCGGCCGGGTCCTGCGCGACCACCCGCCGCCCGGCGGCCGCCTGGACACCGACGACGGTCAGTGCGTGACCGATGCCGTCGTGCAGCTCGCGGGCCAGGCGGATGTGCTCCGCCTCGCGACGGGCGCGGGCCAGCGCCGTCTCCATCCGGTCGTGCGGCGTGGGGCCGAGCACCCGGGCGGCGAGCGCGGCCGCGGCGGCACCCAGGGGCCACGTCGCCACCACCGCGAGCAGCCCGACGACGACGCACGCCGCCACCCGTGCGACCGCCTCGCCAGGCCCCGCCGGCGGCGGGATCTGTGAGCCCATGGAGCTTCCCGTCGCCGCCTCGGCACCGATCAGCACCGCACCGGGGACCAGGGCGAACAGTCCGAACGCCACCACCAGGCCGGTGACCAGGTGCAGCAGCACCCAGCCCGCGGTCCGGGCCCGGTGCGCGAGGCGCGGCTGGGCCGGGACCACCAGATCCTCGTCCACGTCGAGCAGGGCGCGGGCCGCCGTCACCTCCAGCTCCCGCGCGCCCGGGACGAGGCCGAGGGCGACGGCCGCCGCCACGGCGACGACCACCACCACCCCTCCGGGCGTGCCCCCGGCCGCGATGTTCAGCAGTCCGTACACGAGCAGCACCAGCGCCAGCCCGATCGCGGCGCCCAGCATGTGCCAGGCGAACCGCCGGGCGAGGTACCGCACGAGGCCTCGTGCGGAGTGCCGCGTCGTCGCCATGCCGTCATCCTCTCCGGTCACGGGGGCCGCCCGCCAGGCCGGCGACCCCGGCGGGCTCGACGGTGCCGGCCACCGCGGGGCCCTCTGCCGGCGCGGCCGGACGCTCGGCCCGCAGCCGGTGCGCCACGTACCCCCAGACCGCGAGCGCCAGCGCGGGGCCCCAGTACCAGCAGGGGAAGACGACGGCTCCCACGATCGCCTCGGCCGGGCTCTGGCTGCCGAACAGCACGAGCATGGGCACCACCGAGAAGATCAGCGTCACAGCGATCAGCCCGCCGGGCACGGCGGCCGCGGCGATCGGGACGCGTCGCCCGGCGAGGCCGGGCATCCACCGGGGGAACACCTCGCCCCAGGGGCGGATCAGCCCGAGGGTGAGGACGACGCCGAGCCAGGCGCCGCTGGAGAGCGTCAGCCCCCAGATCCGGGTGGACAGGTCCATGTCGAAGCCGAGCTGCGGCCACGGCGTCAGCCAGGTGAGGCGCACGAGCGCGTACGGCAGCGGTCCGGTGGCGGCCACGACGGTGACGGCCGTGCGGTGCCGGACCACCCAGTCGGTGGCCCGCTCGGCCACGGGCGTGCCCGCCAGCGCCTGCACGCCGACGGCAGCCCAGAGGGTCCCCGTGACGAGCACCAGCAGCGACAGGAGCAGCCCGGTGCGGTTCTCGACGAGCCCGGCCCCGAGCATGCGGACGATCCCGGCCAGGGCGTCGCGGGCCACGACGCCGCCCACGAGCAGCAGGGCCAGGCCCGGCAGACCCACGGTCCACCGTGCCACGCGGTACCGCCGCACCACCTGGACGAGCAGGACCACGACGGCGGCGGGCATCGCCATGGCGACGAGGTAACCCATGGTGGACAGCGGCCCGGTGCCCTGCAGCACCAGGCCGAACGCGACGAGCTGGAGCCCCGCGGCGGCGGCACGGCCGCGCGGTCCCACGGCTCCGGCGAGCGCCGCGATGCCGGCGGCCACCCCGGTCAGCGCGGTGCCGACGTGCACGGCGGTCGCCACGTCGGGCCCCGCGAGCTGGGCGAGGAGTGCGGATCCCGGCACGGTGTAGGCGCTCGGCCAGAGCCCGAGCACCCAGGACAGGCCGAGCAGCGCGGTGGCGCCGGCGGCGATGGTGGCGCCGACGAGCGTGGCGCGGGCGAGGCGTGACATGACGTTCCCTCCGGTCGGTCGTTCGGTGTGCCTCCACCGTCGCGTCGCCGGGGCGTGCGGCCCCTCCCCCGGCCGGGGGATATCGGCTGGTGGGCGGGGGATCCCGGCCGTTAGCGTCGAGGCCATGAAGTTCGGGACGTTCGAGGACCAGCTCGCCGAGGGGGCCGCCGTCCCCACCGACGGCTGGGACTTCTCGTGGTTCGCGGGCCGCGCCACCGAGCAGCGGCCCGGGTGGGGCTACGTGCGGCTGTGCGGCGAGCGCCTGGGGTCCGCCCGTGCGGCGCTCGACGTCGACACGGGCGGCGGCGAGGTCTACGCCGAGGCGCTGGGGCTGGCGGCGCACGTGCCCGCCGTCGTCCGGGCCACGGAAGGCTGGGCGCCCAACCACCGGCTCGCCTCGGCCGCGCTGGAACCCTTCGGGGGTGTGGTGGTGCCGGTGGACGGGGACGCGCCCCTCCCGTTCGAGGACGGCACCTTCGACCTGGTCACGGGCCGCCACCCGGTGTCCTTCCCGTACTCCGAGGCCGGGCGCGTGCTGGCGCCGGGCGGCACGCTCCTGGTCCAGGAGGTGGGTGCGGGGTCCAACCGCGAGCTGTACGAGTACCTCCTGGGACCGCAGGAGAACCGGGACGCCGAGTACCTCGACGCGCTGCGGGAGCGGGTGGCCGGCGTCGGCCTGGACCTGGTGCAGCTCCGGGACGCGCTGACCCGGGTCGAGTTCTTCGACCTGGCCGCCGTGGTCCACTTCCTGCGCAAGGTCCTGTGGACGGTGCCCGGGTTCACCGTGGACGCCTACCGCGACCGCCTCCGCGACCTGTACGACCACATCGCGGAGCACGGCTCGTTCGTCTGCCACAGCCGCCGCACCCTGGTGGAGGCCAGGAAGGCCCGACCTCACGCATAGGATCACGTGATGCGCAGAGCCGTGATCCTCGGAGGTACCGGTGTGCTCGGCCGTGCGGTCGCCAGAAGGCTCCTGGCATCGGGCTGGCAGGTCGATGTGACCGGACGCGACCCTGGCCGGCTCCCCACCGACCTGGCCGAGGCCGGCGTGCGGCATCATGTCGCCGAGAGGGCCGACGACGACGCGACGGCCGCGCTCGTCGGGAGCGGCGCCGACCTGCTCGTGGACTGTCTCTGCTTCACCGCCGACGACGCACGTGGGCTGCTCCCGCTACTGGGCGAGATCGGGTCGACCGTGATGGTCTCGAGCAAGGCCGTGTACGTCGACGATCGCGGCAACCACGTGAACTCACCGGTCAAGCCTCGGTTCATCGCCGCGGTACGGGAGGATCAGCCCACCCTGCCGCCCGACGACAGCGGCTCGTACGACTCGCCCGTGGGGTATGGAGCGAACAAGGTCGCGGCCGAGCAGGTGCTCCTCGATTCCGGGCACCCGGTCACCGTGGTCCGCGCGTCCAAGGTGCACGGCGAGGGCGCCGCCCCCGCCCGGGAGTGGACGTTCGTCCGGCGCGTCCTCGACGGCCGCCGCGTCGTGCTCCTCGCGGACGGCGGCCGCGGCGTCGACCATCCGACGGCCGCCGACAACCTGGCGATGCTCGTCGAGACGGTAGCAAACCGTCCGGGCACCCGAGTCCTGAACAGCGCGGACCCTGACGCGCCGGATGTGCGAGCCATCGCCCGTGCCGTCGCGGGCCGTCTTGGACACATCTGGGAGGAGATCCTGCTCGACGAGTCCGCACCCTCGGGACTCGGACGCACACCCTGGAGCGCTCCGTTCCCCATCGTGCTCGACACGTCAGCGGCGGAGGCGCTCGGGTACCGGCCCGTCGGCAGCTACGCCGCGACCGTCCGCGACACGGTCGACTGGCTCGTCCGCACCGCGGACCGGCAGCGCACCATCCAGCGACCGTTCTTCGACGGATCCTTCGACTACACCGCCGAGGACGCGTTCCTGGCCGGTCAGCGGTAGGTCAGCGCAGCGGGGACGGCTTCCCGTTGACGTCCTCGCGGGCGGGCGGCGGGTCGACGCGCTGCGCCGTCAGGTCACGCGGCGTCAGGGTGAAGCCCTGCCAGTGCATCTCCATAGGGCTCTGGTCCTCGTCGCGCGCCACGTGGTGGAAGCCGACGGCGACCCAGGTGACGACGTCGGACAGCTCGGCCTCGTCCTGGGCGAAGTCGAGCACCCCCGACCCGCACGCGCCGTCCTTGTTGGCCGTGGCGAAGAGCTGGCAGTCGTCCGCCTCGGTGAACGCGACGGTGTAGCCGTCGTCGCCCGTGCCGCCGTCCTCGTGGTGGTGGTCCTGCGTGAGCTGGAACGGCGTGGTCGCCCCCAGGTCCACCTGGTACGAGATGGGGTGGCCGTCGTCGTTGAGCACCTGGGGGTTGACGACGCGCCACCAGCGCCGGTCGGCGGCCCTGGCGGTGCCCTCGTGCGGGATCCGGGTCATCCTTCCCTCCACGAGCGGCGCGCGCGGGCCCTCCTCGCCGGTCGGCGCCGCGTCGTACTGCTCGACCACCTGCCCGCCCCGTCCGCCGAGTGCCCAGTGCACGCGCCAGACCGCGTTGTGCGAGTGGCTGGTGGCGTAGTCCGTGTCCCCCGGCCCGACGGGCCAGCCGTGGGCGGGGTCGTCCCCGTAGTCCTCGGGCGAGAGGTCACCCGTGGCGCCGAGGTCGGACCGGATGGTGCCGTCGCTCCCGAACGTGTACTGGCTGACGTACTCGTACCAGCCGACCTTCGAGATGGTCGCGAGCCGCAGCTCGCTGCGGCGGGCCACCTCGGTGCCCGCGCCGTCGCTGCTCCGGTAGGCGATGCCGCCGTCCACCTCTTCCCGGCACAGCACGGGGCGCCGGTCACCCCCGCCGCCCACGGAGCCGTCGCCGATCTTCGGCACGTACGTCTCCAGGCGGTCACCCAGGCACTCGGTCTCCGTCAGGGACATCATGTGGCTGCCGCCGAAGCCCTGGGTGGTGATGTCCTCGGTGTTGCGCAGCCCGGTGTCGTACGGCACCTCGAGCTGGCCGATGGACAGCTCGGCGAGCACCTGCACGGGCCGGTGGCCGACGGGCGTGAAGTGCACGTCCTCCAGCACCAGCCCGCGGCTGGCGTCGACCCGCCAGCACATGGTCCACGTGGAACCGCCCGCCAGCTCCTGTGCGACCGGGTCGTTCTCGGCGCAGTCCAGGTCTGCGGCGCCGGCGACCGCCGAGTCCTCCCCCCGCGGCGCCGGTGCCGCGGGTATCGCACGCTCGACGATCAGGACGGCGGTCACGACGAGTGCGACGATGGCCGCGGCCGCGACGACCGCGGGCAGCATCTTGCGCCTCGGCGAGAGCTCCGGCACGTCTCTCCCCCTTCAGTCTGCGGGGCCCGTACGGGCCCGTTCCCCCTACGACGGGACCGGCCCGGTGCGACGAGGTCGCACCGGGCCGGCCTTGCTGCGTCAGGCTCCCCGGGTCAAGGACTCAGGGCGCCCGACGGGATCACGCGGAACGCGAGTCGTCAGAGAACCGGCCCATCGCCGTGGCGAAGGCCTGGCTGATCTCACGACGGCGCTTGATCATCACGGCACCCGCACCGAGCAGCAGCACGGTGGCGGCGATGAGGGCCGTCACGTTCGCACCGGTGCTGGCGAGCGGACCGTCGGAGCCGGCACCCGCACCGTCGCCGTCGCCGTCACCGGCGCCGCCGCTCGCGGACAGGTCGACCACGTCGAACGTCGCCATGGCCGAGTCACCCTCGACCGTGCTGACGGCGATGCCCTGGTGGCGGCCCGTGTCGAGCCGCTCGTCGACCGTGAAGGTCCACTCGACGTTGCCCTCGGCGTCGGCCTCCTGGGCCTCCAGCGCGAACGACGTCGAGTTGATCATGCCGACGACCTCTTCGCCCGGGTTGAAGCCCGAGGCGTAGAAGGTCTGCTCGTCACCCTGCTCGACAGCGGCCTTCTCGAAGCGCGCGGTCAGGTCGCGACCGTCGCCACCACCGAGGCTCTCGGAGACGACGATCGGCGTCTGCGCGCCCTCGCTGCCGTCCTCGGGCTGGGCGTCGACGATGATGACGCCGGGCTCGGTGCCCTCGGGAACCGTGATCGGCGTGGTGAAGCCGCAGTCCTCGTCGACCAGCACGGTGACGGGCTCGCCGATCTTGTTGCCCTCGGTGTCGAAGAGTTGCACGACCACGTTCACACCGGCCGGGAAGCCCGTCCCGGTGATCATGACCTCGTCGCCGGCGGCGACCACGGTCGGGTCGGCCGTGATGGCCGGGTCGGTGCACTCACCCGGGTTGTTGGTGCCCGGGTCGAGGATCTCGATGGGCGCCTCGGCGCCGCCGCTGCCGTCCTCGGGCTCGGCCTCGACCACGTGGTCGCCGGGCTCGGCGTCCTCGGGGATCGTCAGGTCGGTGATGAAGCCGCAGGCCTCGTCCGGGGTGACCGTGACCGCGTCGCCGACCGGGTTGCCGTCGGCGTCACGCAGCTGCACCGTGACCGGCACGCCGGCCGGGAAGCCCTGACCCACGACGGTGACGGTGTCACCCGGGTAGGCGGAGCTGGGCTCGACCGTCAGGGTCGGGTCCATGGCGCAGATGTCCGAACCGGCGACGACCGCCAGCGGGGCCTCGGCGGCCTCGCCCGTGGTGTCGTCGGTGCCGATGACGGTGTAGTCACCGAGCTCGGCGTCGGCCGGGACCGTCACCGGGGTGGTGAACCCACCGTCGGCGTCGGTGTCGACCGTGATCGGGTCGCCCACGGGGTTGCCCTCGGGGTCGGTGAGCTGGACGGTGGCGGTCGAGTCCGGCGTGTAGCCCTCACCGGTCGCCACGGTCGACTGGCCCGGGGCCACCGAGTCCGGGTTCACGGTCAGCGACGGGTCGACCTCGCCCGAACCGCCGTCGTCGCCACCGATGCGCACGGCCGCGTTGCCCAGGTTGATACGAGCAACCTCGTTCTCCGGCAGGAGCGCGATGCTCAGGGCCGACAGCTCGAACGACGTCTCCACCGCCGCCGTCGCCGACGTCGGGGTCACGCCGTCGGTCACCTGGCGGTTGATCTGGATCGAGAGGACCTTGGCCAGCACCTCGAAGACCGGCGAGAGCAGCTCGCGGATCGGAGCGGTGATGGAGTCCGTCTTGAGGTCGTTGATGAGCAGCTCGAAGATGTTGTCACCCTCGTCGCTGATCAGCAGGTCGTACACCGGGGCCAGGATCGGCGCGAGCGCCGGGCCGAGCGTGTTGATGGTGTTGACCAGGACCGTGGCGACCGGCGCCAGGGTGCCCGTGCTGTTGTTGACGGCCTCGGGGAAGTTCCCGTTCACGGCGTCGGCCAGCGGCAGCGACCACGACACGTCGAGGGTACCCAGCGGGCCCTCCTCGAAGAACGCGATGTTGACGGTCACCGAGTTGAGCGAGTCCTCGATCGCACCGATGAGGATGCGGGTGACTTCCTGCATCAGCTCGTGCACGGTCTCCGCGATCAGCGGGTAGGTCGTGTCGTCGATGAGCTCGTAGTTCGCGGGCAGCTCGTTGATGCCACCCTCGGTCTCGTCAGGGTTGTCCACCAGCTTGTCCAGGTGGATCTCCAGCTGACCCGTCGACAGGTCGATGGTGATGAGCTGGTTGGCCGAGGTGATCGGCTCGCCCACGACGGACTGGAACAGGTTCTCCTGCATGTTGCTGTCGACCGTGATCGACGGCGTCGGGACGCCCGGGACCGCGTCGAACAGGCCGGTGAGGGCGCTGTCGTCGAGGTTCTCGTTGATGAGCTTCTCGACGGTCGTGTCGATGGAGCCGCCGATGTCGTAGATCGACGAGGCAGCGTCCTCGATGACCGGGGAGTGCAGGAACAGGTCCAGGTCCGCGACGCGGTACTGGCCGGGGCCACCCACGCCGTCCTGGTCCAGGATCTCGCCGTTCTCGGCCTTGACCTCGGCCGCGCCGGCGCCCGCCTCGAGCAGGAGCTGGTCGACGATCTGGTCGGTGAGGCCGTCGACGCCCAGCAGGCGCGCGACGGACAGGACGTCCACGGACGCCTTGCCGAAGTCCTCGGTGGCGCCGTCGAGCGTCACGCCACCGTCGGCACCGGCCAGGCCGGACACCGCGTACGCGTCGAGCGGGGACGAGGCCTCGCTCTTGCTGGCCAGCGCACCGAGCTGACCGAAGTCCAGGATCTGGTCGAGGGGGACCTCGACGTCACCGAGCGTCACGAGCTGCGAGCCGAGCAGCTCGACGTTGAGGTTGCCCTCGTTCGGACCGGGGTTCGACTCCGAGCCCGCGTCCGAGTAGGCCGCTGCGAGCAGGGCCTCCTGGAAGAGCGTCGAGTCGAGCACGCTCGCGGCGGCCTCGGACGGCTCCTCCGGGTAGTTGTCCACCGCGACCGCCGGGAGTCCAGTGGCCGTGACCACGACTGCCGATGCCGCGGCCGTCGCCAGGGACCGGCGCCACGTGACGCTTCCCCTCCGGCGCCGGGACGGTACTTGCGTTCGGTTCAAAAGAACTCACTCCTCCATAATCACGCTTCAAGAAAAGCGTCCGGATCGGTACGTGATCACGTCCGGATCGGTCGGGGCGGTGGCACATGCACACCGATGCCCGGGCATCAGCGAACAGTGGTTCCCAGGGACCTGCCAGGCAGAGCGGTAATCGTGCGCTGACGCAACAGAACGCACATCCGCATGCGTTCGAGACATACCGAGCCATGACAAAGGCATTGACCAGCAGGGCAGCGGAAAGATGTGAAAGTAGTCCGAATTGCCGGGTGAAATATCAACCCGCCCGCGGGTGAAAAATCTGCGTTGAGTCGCGGATCAGCTACCGGCGAGCCAGGCCGGCGGGCGCGTCTCGGCGAGCCGGACCAGGTCCCTGCGGTCGCGGATACCGAGCGTCGCGTACGCGCGGCGCAGCCGGTTCACGACCGTCCGCTCGGAGACGAAGGTCGCCTGCGCGATCTGCGAGTTGGTCGCGCCGTGCACCGCGAGCCGCACCATCTCCCGCTCGTGCCCGCCGAGGACCTCCCACTCGGGCCCGGCGCCGCCGCTGGCCTCCGTCTCGGCGAGGAACGTGTCGATGCCGCGCAGCCAGCCGGCCATCCCGGCCAGGCGCACGAGCGTCCGGGCCTCGTCGAGCATCGCGATGCCCGCGGTGCGCCCGCCACGCGTCACGGCGTACCGGCCGTACGCGACGAGCATGCGCACGCGCTGCCACGGCGACATCGGAGCGGGCGGCGCGTGCAGCGCCGCCTCGAAGGCCGCCGACGGCGCACCGTCGTCGGCCAGGAGCGCGTTGAGCCGTGACCAGGCCGCCGCGACGTCGGGCGCCGTCCGCTCCTCGGGAGAGACGGGCGGCTCGATCAGCCGGCGGGTCCGCGGGCCCACCTGACCCGGCGGGGTCGAGGCCATGACGGCCTCCACGAGGTCGCACCGCACCTGCACCCGGCCGCGGTACGGCCAGGCGCAGTGCTCGAGCGCGATGGTCAGCAGCGCCACCGCGCCCTCCGCCTGACCGACCACGAGGTGCGCCGCGCCGAGGTCCGCGGCGTACTCGCCGAGCACGCGCGCCGACCAGCTCCCGGCCTGGGCCGGCATGCTGCTGGCCGGCACGGTCCCGTCGACCACCGCGTCCGCCGACGCGCGCATGCCGCGCGCGGGCAGCCACTCGTCGACCGACGGGCGCAGCTCCGCCGCGTGCGCCAGGTGCGCGCGGACGTCGACCGCACGGCCGTCGAACGCTGCGACCCGGGCCGCGGCGAGGTCGCGCGCCACGATCTCCGCGACCGCCCGGCCCGTCGCCGTGCCCGAGTGGTCCGCGAGCAGGGCCCGGGCGCTCACCACGTCGCCCAGCATGAGGAGGGCGCGCACCTGGATCTCGACGCCCACCCAGTCCTGGCCGGGCGTCGACCCGATCAGTCGCAGGTCCTCCCGGAGCCGGCCGGGGTGGGGCAGGTCCCCGGAGTCCTCCAGGCGCAGCAGCGCCTCGGCGACGCGTGCACCGGCGGCCCGCGCGGCCGCACCGATCCCCTCGGGGTCCCGCCACCACAGGTGGTCGGTCCACGCCGGCCCGACGCCGTCCGGCACCAGCGGCCCGTCCGCATGGTCGGTCCACGCCCGGCCCGCCAGCAGGGACACCCCGACGGCGCGCGCGGCCAGGCGCGGTTCGGGCGAGGCTGCCACGACCGCCCAGGCCCGCGCGGGCAGCTCGTCGAGGTACAGCCCGTCGAGGACGTCGACGGCGACGCCGGGCCCGGTCAGGTCCCGGTCCGTGGTCTCGTGCACGTCGGGGAGACCGTCGACGCCGCGCACCTCCCGGCACAGCAGCGCCAGGAGGGGGTGCCGCACGGCGCGGTCCTCCCGGCGGGCCGGCACGGCCGGTGTGAGCGGGGCGGCCGCGAGCGCTGCCGCCGTCGCCGGGTCGAGCCCGGCCAGCATCGAGCGGTACGCCCGCCGGGCGGCCGACCCGACGCCGTCGGGCCCGGCCCAGGCGGCGTCCCCGCGCAGCTCCGCGCCGGTCAGCGAGCCCGCGAGCTCGAGCGCCAGGCGCGGGTTGCCCGCGCTCCACCAGCGCAGCTGCTCGACGACGTCGGCGGCCACCGGGCCGCTGAGCTCCAGGTCGAGCACGCGCCGCAGGGCGGTTCGGTCGAGGGGGCCGAGCTCCAGCACCTCCACGTCGTCGGAGAGGGACTCGACCGCGATGCTGCGCACCGCGGCGATGACGCGCCAGTCCTGCCCGTACGCCTCGTCCGCCAGGTGCTGGAGCCAGCGGGCACGGTCGGGGGTCAGCACACCGACGTCGTCGATGAAGAGGACCCGCGGCCCGGACTCGCCGTCCAGGTGGTCCGGCACGGCCCAGGCCGAGACCGCGCGGAGGAAGCCGGCGGCATCGAAGTCGGTCCCGTGCTCCAGGTGGTCCGGCACGGACCACGCCGACAGGTCGATACGCCGGTTGTTGTCGAGGTCGTGCGCCGAGGGGCGCGGGGAGCACGGACGGACCACCCGGACCGCCGACGACCCCGCACCGACCTGCTTCAGCGCCTGGAGCACCGTGGCGGTCTTGCCGATCCCGCTCAGCCCGCGCACGACGAGGACCGTCGGGTCCAGGTCGGTCGCGAAGTGCCCGATGACCCGCAGCTCTCGATCACGCCCGTGGACCACGTGGTCCCTCCCCCTGCCGCCTTCCTTGCCCGACGTCGACCCCGGCACCGCCGGAGGCACGGCCACGGAAGGCCCGTAGCTTGATGGCACGCAAACCCCAATTCGCGACTTACATGAATATTGATGAGCAGCGCGTCAGGAGTCTATGGCAGGAGATGAATCGTGCAGATTGTGACTGTGGTACGGAAGTAATTCCGTAATGCCCATTCCATTACATCAGGCAAGCGGTCCAAGCATCTTCTGGAGGTCGGCAGGAGGACGGTCGGCGCCGTCGAGCACGACGTCGAACAGCGTGGCGTCCTCGCTGCGGTGGTGGCCGGTCAGCGCGGCGCACAACGACGACGCGTTCGCTCATCGCCCGCGACCCGCCAGCAGCTCCGCGACGACCGCGGGCACCGCCCGGGCGATCTCGAGCGCGGCCACCGGGCCACCCGCCGACGCCCGGGCCGCAGCCCGGCCGTGCACGAGCGCCGCGGCGGCTGCCAGCCGCGCCGGGAGCGCCGGGTCCTCGACCGCCTCCGCCGAACGGCCGGCGAGCAGCGCCCCGAGGATCCCGGCGAGCACGTCCCCCGCACCCGCGGTGGCGGTCCAGGGCGGCGCGTCGGCCTGCGCGTAGACGTCGCCCGGCCCCGCCACCACCGTGATCGCACCCTTGAGCAGGACGGTCGCACCGGTCGCCTGGTGGGCGGTGCGCGCCCAGTGGAGCGGGCGGGCCTCCACCGCCGCCCGGTCGACGTCGTGGCCGAGCCCTCGCAGCAGCTCCGCCAGCTCGCCCGCGTGCGGGGTCAGCACCGCTGATGCCGGCAGCCGGTGCTCCAGCATCGTGAGCGCGCCCGCGTCCACGACGGCAGGCATCCGGCCGCCGGTCACGTCCTCGGACAGCACCCCCGTCACCGCCGCGAGCGCCCCGAAGATCCGCCGGGCCTGACCGTCGTCGTCCGGGCCCTCGTCGTCCGGGTCCAGTGCGGGGACACCGGGACCGAGCACCCAGGACTGCACCCGGCCGCCCGCCACGACCACCTCGGGCCGCGCGAGCAGCACCCGTGTCCCGACCGCCTCGGGGCCCAGGTAGCGCACCATCCCGGCGCCCGTGAGCACGGCGCCCGACGTCGCGAGCACGGCGGCCCCTGGGTAGGTGCTGGTCCCGGCGACCACGCCGACCACACCGCGCGTGTACTTGTGGTCGTCCGGGCCCGGCGCGGGCCAGAGGGCCGCCACGTCGGCCGGCTCCATGCGCAGCACGCGGCCCGCCGCCGGGTGGGTGGTCCCCCAGGCGTGCCGGGCGACTCCGCCGCGCCGCGCACGGGCGCCCGGAACGGCGGGAAAGCCGACGTCGACCAGCTCGACCACACCGGCCGTCCCCGCCGCGGGCGGCAGCAGCAGGCCGGGCTTGAGGGCGCCGAACGTCACGGTCCGGTCCGCGCGCAGCACCGGGCCGGGCACCACGCCGTCGTCCACGCCGATGCCGCTGGGGATGTCGACGGCGACCGTGTACGGCCAGCGGTCGCCCGCCGCCTTGCGGGCCTCGGCGAGCGCGCGGACCAGGCCGCCCGCGGGCGGGCGCAGGGCACCCCGCGCACCGACGCCGACCAGACCGTCGAGCAGCACGTCGGAACCGAGCACGGACTCGACGACGGCGGGCACGCGGACGTCGGACAGGCTCGCCACCTCTCCGCCGGCCGCACGGAACGCGGCGAGCCCCGCCTCGTGCGCGCGCACCGATGCCAGGACGGCGGTCACCCGCAGGCCACGCCGGACGAGGTGCGCGCCCGCGAACAGGGTGTCGCCGCCGTTGTTGCCGGGGCCGACCAGCAGCACGGCGCGCGCGCCGCGCACGTCGCCCCGGCCCGTCCCGCCGCCGGACCGGGACGCGTCTCCTGCCGGAGCACCGGCCACCGCTGCGCCGGCCACCCGCTCGCCGAGCCGGCGCGCCGGGCGAAGCCTGGCCGTGCCGGGGAGCCCGTCGGAACCGAGGCTGCCGCGCAGCCGGACGCCTGCGCGCCGGGCGGGCGGCGCCGTCCCGGGCCTGCCTGCGGCCCGCCGCCCCGCCACCTCCCGCAGCACCACCTGGGCCAGCCCGTAGGCCGCCCGCGCCATGAGCGGCTCACCGGCGGCGATCAGGGGCTCCTCCGCCTTGCGTATCTCGTCCGAGGTCCACGCGTCTTTCACGGTCCTATAGTGCCGGGTCGGCCGCCGCCACGCGTAACAGAACCGACAATATGGACCATCTCTCCCGTGCGGAACCGGGTCGGCATAGGGTCGGGACATGCGATTCGGACTCTTCATCCCACAGGGCTGGCGCTTCGACCTCGTCGACGTGGCGCCCGCCGACCAGTGGGCGACCATGCTGTCCCTCGTGCACCGTGCGGAGAACCAGGCCGCGGGCGAGGCCGTCCCGGGCGGCGAGTTCGCCTGGGAGTCGGCCTGGGTGTACGACCACTTCCACACCACGCCCGCGCCCTCGACCGAGGCCACCCACGAGGCGTGGTCGCTGATGGCCGCGTTCGCGGCCGCGACGCAGCGGATCCGCCTGGGTCAGATGTGCACCTGCATGGCCTACCGGGAGCCGACCTACCTGGCCAAGGTGGCCTCGACCATCGACACGATCTCCGGCGGGCGCATCGAGATGGGCATCGGCGCCGGCTGGTACGAGCACGAGTGGCGCGCCTACGGGTACGGCTTCCCGTCCGCGGGCGAACGCCTGCGCGCGCTGGACGAGGGCGTACAGATCATGTCGGCCATGTGGCGCACCGGGTCCTCGGGCACGTTCGACGGCAAGCGCTACCAGGTCGACGGCGCGCTGTGCTACCCGCAGCCGCTGCAGCAGCTCCCCGTGGGCGACGGCGGCGCCGAGGTACCGTCCATCCCCCTGTGGATCGCGGGCGGCGGCGAGAAGAAGACGCTGCGCATCGCCGCGCAGCACGCCCAGTACACCAACTTCGACGGGTCGCCCGAGGGCTTCACCCACAAGTCGGGCGTGCTCGAGGCGCACTGCAAGGACGTGGGCCGCGACTTCGGCGAGATCACACGGTCCTCGAACTACAACGTGGTGATCGGCGAGAACGACGCCGAGGTCGCCGAGCGGCTGGACTGGATCGAGGCGCACCTGCGCACGTCGGTGCCCGGCACGGCGGAGCGGGAGATCGCGAACTGGCGCGGCGGCCTGCTGGTCGGCACGCCGGAGCAGATCGTCGAGCGCCTGCAGGGCATGTCCGGCCGCGGCCTGGAGTACGCGATCACGTACTTCCAGGAGGCGGCCTACGACACCAGCGGCATCGAGCTCTTCGAGAAGCAGGTCATCCCGGAGCTCCAGTAGCCCCCTGCCGACAGCGAGCGAGAACGGGGGCGGGACCACGTGTCCCGCCCCCGTCCTGTCTCGGTGGGTCAGCCCTCCGCGATCACCATGGCCGACGCGATCCCCGCGTCGTGAGAGATGGTGAGGTGCCAGGTACGCACCCCGAGCTCGGCAGCCCGCGCCGCGACGGTGCCCCGCGCGTCGATCCGGGGCGGGCCACCGACCGTGCGGTGCACCGTGACGTCGTGCCAGCGCAGGTTCCCCGGCGCGCCGAGCGACTTGGCGATGGCCTCCTTGGCCGCGAACCGTGCGGCCAGGGACGCCGGCGGCAGCTCGCGCTCGACCTCGGTGAACAGCTTCTCGCGCAACCGGGGCGTGCGGGCGAGCGTCTCCATGAAGCGGTCCACGTCGACGACGTCGATACCCGTCCCGATGATCATGGGCCCAGCCTAGGTCCACCCCATCACACCGACGGCCTTGCGCGAGATGACCGTTTTGCGGCACCATATCGCCGTAATGCAGAGGTAAAGACGGCGCCTGCATAGCGCAGCGCGCCTCTTTTCATGCGGAGGAGTTGCCATGCCGGAGGACGACGACAAGCTCCCCTTCCCCGTGGTCATGGTCGTCGTCTTCGGCGTCGTGATCGCCGCGATCGTCACGTTGCTGATAGTCGTCGCGGTATCGAGCTGACGGGCGCCGGGTCAGACCGGCACCGCCTCCTCGACGCGGTCGAGCCACTCGCCCACCAGCGCCGTGAACAGCGTCGACTGCTCGGTGTCGAGCGCGTGCCCTGCCCGGTCCAGCACCGCGAACGTCGCCCGCGGGTAGTGCTCCACGAGCCCCCAGGCATCGCGGTACCCCGTGGTCGCGTCCTGCCGCCCGACCAGGATGAGGGCGGGCCCCTCGAACGGCACAGGTTCCACGGGGAACGTCCCCGCGTAGCTCGCCTCGAGCCGGGCGACCGCCGCCGGGTCGGCGGCCGCGAGCCCCGGATCGACCACCCGGCGTGCCCACTCCCAGGTCTCGGTCGTCTGCACGACGAGCGTGTCCTCCGCGTCCAGCACCTGTGTACCGACCCGCTCGGCGAGCGCCGGCTCCCGCACCAGCACCCGGTGCTCCGGGACGTGCCGCAGCTCGTGGCGGGCGTCGACCACCGTCACGACCGCGGCCAGTCCCGCGACCCGTTCCGGGTCGGCGGCCGTCAGTCCCCGCGCCAGGTAGCCACCGTACGACTGCCCGACGACGACGTACGGCCCCTCGGGCACGAGCGCCTCGACCGTCCCCCGCAGGATCCGGAACACGTCGTCGGTGCTCGCGACGTCGGGCGCCACCGTGCGCCCCATGCCCGGCAGGTCGACGTAGAGCCGGCGCCAGCCGGGACGAGTCCCGAAGACCGGCTCGAAGGCACTCGTCATGATCCGGTGGTCCACCGGGAACCCGTGCACCAGCACCGCCGTGCGCACCCCGGCACCGGGTGGCGGCCCGTGCTCCACGTAGTGCACCCGGACCCCGTCGACCTCCACGTACGCCATCGGCGCTCCTCTCGTCAGGCCAGACCCTAGACGGAGCCACCGACATCCCGGATGCCCGCGGGGCGGGGCGTCACTCCACCGTGACGGACTTGGCGAGGTTGCGCGGCTGGTCCACGTCCAGGCCCTTGGCCGTGGCGAGCGCCATGGCGAAGATCTGCAGCGGCACCACGGCCAGCAGCGGCTGGAGCAGCGTGGGCGCCTGCGGGATCCAGAAGATCTCGTCGGCGTACGGACGCACCGCGTCGTCGCCGTCCTCGGCGATCACCAGCGTGCGCGCGCCGCGGGCGCGGATCTCCTGGATGTTGGAGACCACCTTGGAGTGCAGCGAGTCGCGGCCGCGCGGCGAGGGCACCACCACGAACACGGGCTGGCCCTCGTCGATCAGGGCGATCGGACCGTGCTTGAGCTCGCCGGCCGCGAAGCCCTCGGCGTGGATGTACGCGAGCTCCTTGAGCTTGAGCGCGCCCTCCAGAGCCACCGGGAACCCGACATGGCGCCCGAGGAACAGCACCTTGTCGGACTTCTCCATGGACCGGGCCGTCGCACGCACGTACTCGCCGCGCTCGATGACGGTCTGGATCTTGCGCGGCATGGCCCGCAGCTCGTCGAGCAGGATGGCGATCTCGTCGGGGAACTTGTTGCCGCGCAGCTGGGCGAGGTACAGGCCCAGCACGTAGGCGGCGGTGATCTGCGCCAGGAAGGCCTTGGTGGAGGCGACGGCGATCTCGGGCCCGGCATGCGTGTACAGCACCGCGTCGGACTCGCGCGGGATGGTGGAGCCGTGGGTGTTGACGATCGAGATCACCTTCGCGCCCTGCTCACGCGCGTGCCGCACGGCCATGAGGGTGTCCATGGTCTCGCCGGACTGCGTCACGGCCACCACCAGGGTGCGCTCGTCGAGGATCGGGTCGCGGTAGCGGAACTCGTGCGCCAGCTCGACCTCGACGGGGATGCGGCACCAGTGCTCGATGGCGTACTTGGCCACGTGCCCGGAGTAGGCGGCGGTACCGCACGCCACGACGATGATCTTGTTCACGGCGCGCAGCACCGACTCGTCGATGCGCAGGTCGTCCAGCACGAGCGCGCCCGCGGCATCCGTGCGGCCGAGCAGCGTGTCGGCCACGGCCTGCGGCTGGTCGTGGATCTCCTTGTCCATGAACGAGTCGAAGCCGCCCTTCTCGGCGGCCGCGGCGTCCCAGTCCACGGTGTAGCGCTTGGCCTCGGCGGGCTTGCCGTCGAAGTCGGTCACCGTCACGGACGTCGGCGTGATCGTGACCACCTGGTCCTGGCCCAGCTCGAGGGCCTCCTTCGTGTGCGCGATGAACGCGGCCACGTCGGAACCGAGGAAGTTCTCGCCGTCACCGAGGCCCACCACGAGCGGGGAGTCGTGCCGGGCGCCCACCACGGTGTCCGGGGCGTCGGCGTGGACCGCCAGCAGCGTGAAGGTACCCTCCAGCCGCCCGGCGGCCGTGGTCATGGCGTCGGTCAGGTCGCCCGACTCGCGGTACGCCTTGGCCACGAGGTGCGCCGCCACCTCGGTGTCGGTCTCGGACCGGAAGACCACGCCGTCGGCCAGCAGCTCGTTCTTGAGCTGCGCGAAGTTCTCCACGATGCCGTTGTGGATCACCGCCAGCTTGTCGCCGTCGGCGAGGTGCGGGTGGGCGTTGGCGTCGGTCGGCCCGCCGTGCGTGGCCCAGCGGGTGTGCCCGATCGCCGCGGTCGCCTGCGGCAGCGGGTCACGGTCGAGCACCTCGATCAGGTTCGCCAGCTTGCCCGACTTCTTGGCCCAGGCGACACCGTCCAGCCCGGGCGCGACGAGCGCGACACCGGCCGAGTCGTAGCCGCGGTACTCGAGGCGGCGCAGCCCCTCGATGGCCACGTCGAGGGGCGTGCCCGACGGCGCGGCGGCGCCGTTCGGCGACGCGACTGATGTTCCGGTGTACCCGACGATCCCACACATGCGCGCGAGTCTATCGAGCGAGCGAGCCTGCCCCCATGACGGGCCTCACAGGGCCGCCGGTGAGCCGCCGGCGGCCGACGGGTGCGGAGGCTCGGGCCCGCGTGGGGCACAATGCTGCAGGTGGTTTCCCAGTTCTCGTCGACGGACCTCGGTGAGCACCTGCTCGCCCTCGCCCCGTCCTCACCCTACGTGGACCTCGACCGCGCGGCCTGGAGCCGCCTGTCGGCCTCCACCCCGCTGCCGCTGACCGACGACGACGTCGAGCGCCTGCGCGGTCTCGGTGACCCGATCGACCTGGCCGAGGTCGACGCGATCTACCGCCCCCTGTCGCGCCTGCTCAACCTCTACGTGCAGGCCACCGGCGGCCTGCACCGTGCGACGTCGACCTTCCTGCACGAGGATCCGCCCCGCACGCCGTACGTCATCGGGGTCGCGGGCTCGGTCGCCGTCGGCAAGTCGACGACGGCACGCGTCCTGCGCGAGATGCTCGCGCGCTGGCCCGAGACGCCGCGCGTCGAGCTCATCACGACCGACGGCTTCCTCTACCCGAACGCCGAGCTGGAGCGACGGGGCCTGATGGAGCGCAAGGGCTTCCCCGAGTCGTACGACCGGCGTGCCCTGATCCGCTTCCTGTCCCGGATCAAGGCGGGACAGGACGAGGTCCGCGCCCCGGTCTACTCCCACACCATCTACGACATCGTGCCGGGCGAGGAGGTCGTCGTGCGCAAGCCCGACGTGCTCGTCGTCGAGGGCCTGAACGTGCTCCAGCCGGCGCGCCCGTCCGCCGTCGACGAGTCGACCGTCGCCGTGAGCGACTTCTTCGACTTCTCGATCTACGTGGACGCCCGTACCCGGAACATCCGGCAGTGGTACGTGGACCGGTTCCTGGAGCTGCGCCGCACCGCGTTCACCAAGCCGGACTCCTACTTCAAGCGGTACGCGTCGCTCTCCGACCAGGAGGCCACGGACAAGGCCCTGTCCATCTGGGAGTCGATCAACGCGCCCAACCTCGAGAAGAACATCCTGCCGACGCGCGGCCGGGCCACGCTGGTGCTGACCAAGGGCTCGGACCACGCCGTGCAGCGGGTCCGCCTGCGCAAGCTCTAGCGGCTCAGCGGTCCTTCTGGGGCTTGGCCGGGTCGTCGACCCGGTGGACGTACTCCCGGACCATCTCGGTGGCACCGGCCGGGACGGCGACCTTCTCGCCGTCCGGGCCGGCCTCGCCGCCCTGCTCGCGGCCGAGGTGCCGGCGGGAGAACCAGCCCACCACCTGGTCGACGAGGAAGCCCATCGCGACGCCGAGCACCACGCCGATCACGATCGCCAGCAGCGGCTCGTGCCCGAGCCACTGGGCGGCGACCAGGCCGATCCCGGCGGAGTACAGGGCCCACATGACCGCCGCGATCGCGGCGATGACCATGAACCGGCGCCGCGGGTAGCCGACGGCCCCGGCGGTCATGTTCACGGCCACGCGCCCGATCGGCACGTACCGCGCAGCCAGGATGAAGGAGGCACCGCGGCGGGCAAGGGCCCGCTCCGCCCAGTCCACGGCCCGGCGTCCGCGTGCCGAGCGCAGGAACGGCACCCGGTCGGTGCCGATCATCTTGCCGATCTGGTAGGCGATCTGGTCGCCCACCCACGCGCCGGCCGCCGCGGCCACGAGCACGAGCCACATCCACGGGGTGCCGGTGCTGTGCGCCGACACCGTGAGCGTGATCACCACCGACTCGCTGGGCAGCGGCGGGAAGAAGCCGTCGATGGTCGCGAAGGCGAACATCGCCGGGTAGATCCACGGCGAGGCCGCCATCGCGAGGATCCACGCCTCGGTGGCGCTCAGGACTGCGGAGATGAGTTCGAGCACAGGACCTCGGAAGTCTCGGCCGGGGCGCTTCCCGGGGCGGGTGGAGAGCGGCACCTCATAGTGCCTGCAACCAGCCTACGCAAGGGGTACCCCTGAAACGCATCAGGGGTACCCCTGGGACAACCCCGCTTCCCAAGGATTCACGGGGCGTTCACGCCGGCCCCGCCGTCCTGCCCGCGGGCGTGGAGGCCGCTACAGCGCGAGCCGCTCCCGCACGACGGCCGCCAGGTCCTCGGCCACCTTGTCCGCCTCGTCCTGCGCCGGCGCCTCCACCATGACGCGCACCAGTGGCTCGGTACCGGACTGGCGCAGCAGCACCCGGCCGGTGTCGCCCAGGCGCGCCGCCGCGTCGGCGACGGCCGCCTGCACGCCCTCGTCGGTCCCGGCGCGGGACTTGTCCACGCCGCGCACGTTGACGAGCGTCTGCGGCAGGCGCTCGATCTCACCCGCGAGATCGGCCAGGCGCTTGCCCGACGCCTTGACCCGCGCCGCGAGGTGCAGTGCCGAGAGCACACCGTCACCCGTCGTGGCGTGCTCGGCCAGGATGATGTGGCCCGACTGCTCCCCGCCCAGCCCGTAGCCCTGGGCGCGCATCTCCTCCAGCACGTACCGGTCGCCGACGGCGGTCTGCACCGTCGTGATCCCCTGCTCCCGCATGGCCAGGATGAGGCCGAGGTTGCTCATCACCGTGACCACGAGCGTGTCGCCCGGCAGGCGCCCCTCCTGCTTGAGCGCGGTGGCGAGGATCCCGAGGATCTGGTCGCCGTCCACGATCGCGCCCGTGTGGTCCACCGCGAGGCACCGGTCGGCGTCGCCGTCGAACGCGACGCCGAAGTCCGCCTCCGACGCCACGACCACGGCCTGGAGCTGCTCCGGGTGCGTGGAGCCGCACTTCTCGTTGATGTTCCGGCCGTCGGGGCTCGCGTTCATCACCACGACGTCGGCGCCCGCCGCCCGCAGCGCCTCCGGCCCCACCTCGCTGGCGGCACCGTTGGCGCAGTCCAGCGCGATGCGCAGCCCCTCGAGGGGCCGGTGGTCCGGCGTGGTCCCGACGCTGTCGGTGAGGTGCCGCACGTACCGCTCGGCGGCGGCCTGCCCGTCGGTGCGGATCCGCCCGACGTCGGCGCCCGTGGGCCGCTCCCAGTCCTCGCCCAGAGTGGCCTGGATCGCGTCCTCGACGGCGTCGTCGAGCTTGAGGCCGCCGCGGGCGAAGAACTTGATCCCGTTGTCCGGCATGGGGTTGTGCGACGCCGAGACCATGACCCCGAGGTCGGCCTCCAGCTCCGTCACGAGGTAGGCCAGCGCGGGCGTGGGCAGCACGTTGAGCATCACGACGTCGACTCCCGCCGAGGCGAGGCCCGCGGCGACGGCGCCCGCGAGGAACTCGCCGGAGGCCCGCGTGTCACGTCCGACGACGGCCCGTGGTCGCGGGCCCAGCAGCTCGCCCTGCGCGGTCAGCACCCGAGCGGCGGCGACGCCCAGCTCCAGTGCCAGCTCCGCCGTGATGTCCTTGTTGGCGAGACCCCGAACCCCGTCGGTGCCGAACAGCCTGCCCATTCCGCGTCTCCTCAGATCGTTCCAGTCCCACCGTAGTGGGCGTCCGGCCGGTGCCGGAAATGCGGATGGCCCCGCTGAACAGTGTCGATACTGTTCGGCGGGGCCACCCGGCCGGGCGCTGGGATCAGCGCTTGCTGTACTGCGGAGCCTTGCGGGCCTTCTTGAGACCGGCCTTCTTGCGCTCGACCTTGCGGTCGTCGCGGCGCAGGAAGCCGGCCTTCTTCAGCTCGGGGCGGTTCGCCTCGGCGTCGATGGCGTTCAGCGCACGGGCGATGCCCAGGCGCAGGGCGCCGGCCTGGCCCGACGTGCCACCACCCGTGATGCGGGCGATGACGTCGAAGCGGCCCTCGACCTCGACCAGGTTCAGCGGGGAGTTGACCAGCTGCTGGTGCACCTTGTTCGGGAAGTAGTCCTCGAGGGTGCGGCCGTTGATCTTCCAGGTGCCGGTGCCGGGGACCAGGCGCACGCGCGCCACGGCCTCCTTGCGGCGCCCGAGGGCCTGGGCCGGGGCGGTGATGGACGAACCGCGCGTTGCCGGCGCGGCCGTCTCGGTGGTGTAGGTGCTGGGCGTCTCGGCGCCCTGCTCGATGTCGACGGTGGTCTCAGCCACTGTGGTGTCCTCGCGTCCTTCGCGTTGCGATCCGGCAGCGGCCTCAGGCCTGCTGCGAAACCTGGGTGATCTCGAACGGCTTGGCCTGCTGCGCCGTGTGCGGGTGCTCAGGGCCTGCGTAGACCTTCAGGTGGGTCAGCTGAGTCCGACCGAGCGAGGTCTTGGGGATCATGCCGCGCACAGCCTTCTCGATGGCGCGCTCCGGCTTGGTGTCCAGCAGCTCGCCGTACGGGGTGGCCGTGAGGCCGCCCGGGTAGCCCGAGTGGCGGTACGCCATCTTGGTCTGACGCTTGTTGCCGCTCAGCGCGACCTTGTCCGCGTTGATGACGATGACGAAGTCACCGCCGTCGACGTGCGGAGCGAAGGTCGGCTTGTGCTTCCCGCGCAGCAGATTGGCGACCTGGCTGGCCAGGCGGCCCAGGACGACGTCGGTCGCGTCGACGACGTACCAGTCGCGCTGGACGTCGCCGGGCTTGGGGGTGTACGTACGCACGGTTCGTAACCTTTTCGTTTGCGGTGTCGTCGGGCGAGAAGCGGCGCCCGATGAGTCAGGTCGTTGTGCGCGGGAGTCAAGGTGACGTCCGGGCCGGACGTCGGCACGCGAGTGGGCGCGGTGCCGACGCAGGAACGCCGGTGACAGAGCACAACGACTCAATAGAATACCTGGCCGTTTCCCCGAGGGTCAAAGCGAAGCGGGCTGCCGGCGCACGGGACGGGCATGACGTTCACCACGTCGACGCATTCGCACCGGCACTGTGGCGTCCACGCGCAACTGGTGCCACCGTAGGAACATGACCGAGGAAACCCCAGCCACCATGCCGGGGCCGGACGGCATCGCCGAGGGCGACACCGACCAGCTCCCGACCGAGGACACCCTGTACAGCCGGGGACCGAAGGACCTGCTCGACGAGGGCTACTCCCCGCCCGACCGCCCGCGCTCGAACCACTGGGGCGAGACCTCGTGGGAGGAGCGGCAGGGGGAGCCCATGGACCAGCGCCTCGCCGAGGAGGAGCCGGACATCTGGCAGGAGGACCCGCTGGACCGCACCGACACGTCGCGCGCGGGCCGCCTGGTCTCCGACCCGGACGCCGACCCCGGCAGCTACGCGGCCGAGGACGGCAACCGCGAGAACGACCTGTACGGCACGGACGCGGGCATCGACGGCGCGGGAGCGAGCGCCGAGGAGGCCGCCGTCCACTGGGTCGAGGAGCCCTGACCCGCAGCCGAGGTAGAACCACAGCGAGGTAGAACGGCCCGGTCGGCGTTCTACCTCGCTGTGGTTCTATCTCGCGCTCGGGAGGTCATCCCAGACCTCCTCGTCCATCCGCTTCGCACGGACGGCGTCCGCGCGGGACGCGAGCTCGGCGTCCGGCGGGAACGTGATCTCCTCCAGGCACAGGCCCTCGGGCGGCACCACGAACACCCCGGCATCCCGGCGCCGGCTCGCCAGCAGCTCCGCGGGCCAGCCGACCGGACGCCGCCCCTCCCCCACCGCGATCGACGCCCCCACGAGCGCCCGGACCATGTTGTGGCAGAACGCGTCGGCGACGACGTGCGCCACCACGAGCCCCGCGTCCGGCCCCTCGGCCGCCCGCTCCCAGGCGATGCGCTGCAGCTCGCGGATGGTCGTCGCCCCGGGCCGGGGCTTGCAGTACGCGGCGAAGTCCCGCAGGCCGACGAGCGGCCGGACCGCGGCGTCCATCGCCTCGGCATCGAGCGCACGGCGGGTCCACAGGACATGGCTGCGGCGCAGGGGGTCACGCAGGCCGGGGTCGTCGGCGATGCGATACGTGTAGCGCCGGCGCAGGGCGGAGAACCGGGCGTCGAAGCCCGCAGGAGCCGGCGCCGCCCGGCGCACGACCACGTCTGCCGGCAGCACACCCGCCAGCCGCGTCACGAGCGACTCGCCCGGCGACCGGTCGGACCGGCCCGGCAAGGCAGCCCAGCCTTCCCGGTCGACGTCCACGTGCGCCACCTGCCCGCGCGCGTGCACGCCCGAGTCCGTGCGACCGGCGACCGTGAGCCGGGGCGCCGGCAGCCCGCGCTGCTCGGTCCGCAGCACCCGGGCGATCCCGGTCTCCAGGGCACCCTCCACGGTGCGCAGTCCCGGCTGCCGGGCCCAGCCCGCGAAGTCCGTGCCGTCGTAGGCCAGGTCGAGGCGGACCCTGATGAGCTGGTTCACACGCTCATCCTCCCCGATTCCCGCGCCGAGGTTCGTACAGTGACGTCATGGCAGAGACTCTCACGCTGGCCGTGGACTGCGGGGGCGGCGGGATCAAGGCGGCCGTCCTCGACGCGTCCGGCACCGCCCACGCGACACCGGTCCGCGTCCCGACACCGTATCCGCTGCCGCCCGAGCTGCTCGTCGACACGATCGCGAAGATCGCCACCGACCTGCCCGCGGCCGCCCGGGTCACGGTGGGGCTCCCCGGCATGATCCGCAGCGGCGTCGTCGTGCACACGCCGCACTACATCACCCGGTCGGGGCCGCGTTCACGCGTGGTCCCCGCCCTGGCGGACGCCTGGCGCAACTTCGACATGCGCGCCGCCGTCGCCGAACGGCTGGGCCTGCCGGCGCTCGTCCTCAACGACGCGGAGGTGCACGGCGCGGGCGTGGTCGCGGCGTCAGGCCTGGAGCTGGTGATCACGCTGGGCACCGGCCTGGGGACGGCGATGTTCCACGGCGGGCGCATCGCACCGCACCTGGAGTGGTCGCACGCGCCGGTTCGCCGCAGCCTCACCTACGACCAGTACATCGGCGAACCCGAGCGGCGGCGGCTCGGGGACGGACTCTGGTCGCGCCGCGTCGTCACCGTGGTGGACGGCCTGCGCCCGGTGTTCCACTGGGACCGCCTCTACATCGGCGGCGGGAACTCACGCTGCATCACGCCGTCCGCGCTGACGCGCCTGGGCGACGACGTCGTCATCGTCCCCAACTCGGCGGCCCTGGTGGGCGGCGCCCGGGCCTGGGACCTTCCGCCGGCGTAAGTGCGCCTCTACCCAGTCATCAGACCCGGAATCGAGCTGTTTCCGGGCCTGATGACTGGGTAGAAGCGCACTACGCGCGACACGATGCGCGACACGATGCACAGCCCGATGCGCAACGGACCGCACGACGACGCCGGGCCGCACCCTCCGTACGGAGGGTGCGGCCCGGCGTCGTGCGGGAGAAAGGGGGCTCAGGCCTCCTTCTTCTCCTCGGCGGTCTCGTCCGCGGGGGTCTCCTCGGCGGCGTCCTCGGCCGGGGCGTCCTTGACGTCCTCGGCGGGGGTCTCCTCGACCGGAGCGTCCTCGACGGGCGCGTCCTCGACCGGAGCAGCCTTCTCGGTGGCCTTGGTGGCCTCCTTGACGACGGCCTGCTTGGGGCTCACGGGCTCGGTGACGAGCTCGATGACCGCCATCGGCGCGTTGTCGCCCTTGCGGGTGCCGATCTTGGTGATGCGCGTGTAGCCACCGTTGCGCTCGGCCATGGCCGGGGCGATCTCGGTGAAGAGCGTGTGCACCACGCCCTTGTCGCGCACGACCGTGAGGACACGGCGGCGGGCGGACAGGTCGCCCTTCTTCGCGAACGTGATCAGACGCTCGGCCAGCGGACGCAGGCGCTTGGCCTTGGTCTCGGTGGTCGTGATCCGGCCGTGCTCGAAGAGCGACGTCGACAGGTTCGCGAGGATCAGACGCTCGTGAGCCGGGCTACCGCCGAGCCGCGCGCCCTTGGTAGGGGTAGGCATTGCTTGTCTCCTTGGAAGTGGTTCCGCGCGCCTGGCCCGCAGGCCGGGCGCGGGACGTCAGTACGACTGCTCGTCGCCGCTGTAGGCAGCCGTGTCGCCGGCCTCGAAGTAGGAGGCGCCGGCCGGGTCGAAGTCCAGCGGCGAGTCCTTGAGGCTGAGGCCGAGCTCGGCCAGCTTCTCCTTGACCTCGGTGATCGACTTGGCACCGAAGTTGCGGATGTCGAGCAGGTCCGCCTCGCTGCGGGCCACGAGCTCGCCCACCTGGTGGATGCCCTCGCGCTTGAGGCAGTTGTACGAACGGATGGTGAGGTTGAGCTCCTCGATCGGCAGCGCCAGGTCCGCGGCCAGCGCGGTGTCCGTCGGCGACGGGCCGATCTCGATGCCCTCGGCCTCGACGTTCAGCTCACGTGCCAGGCCGAACAGCTCGACCAGGGTCTTGCCGGCCGAGGCGAGCGCGTCGCGAGGCGTGATCGCCTGCTTGGTCTCGACGTCGACGATGAGCTTGTCGAAGTCGGTGCGCTGCTCGACTCGGGTGGCCTCGACCTTGTACGTGACCTTGAGGACCGGCGAGTAGATCGAGTCGACCGGGATGCGCCCGATCTCCGCGTCGAACTGCTTGTTCTGCGCGGCGGACACGTACCCACGGCCCCGCTCGACGGTCAGCTCGATCTCGAGCTTGCCCTTGTCGTTCAGGGTGGCGATGTGCAGGTCGGGGTTGTGCACCTCGACCCCCGCCGGCGGAACGATGTCCGCGGCGGTCACGGCGCCGGCGCCCTGCTTGCGCAGGTACATCACGACGGGCTCGTCGTTCTCCGAGGAGACCACGAGGTTCTTGATGTTGAGGATGATCTCGGTGACGTCCTCCTTCACGCCCGACACGGTGCTGAACTCGTGCAGCACACCGTCGATACGGATGGACGTGACAGCCGCGCCCGGGATGGACGACAGCAGGGTGCGACGCATCGAGTTGCCGAGCGTGTAGCCGAAGCCAGGCTCGAGCGGCTCGATGGAGAAGCGGGAACGGCTCTCCGAGATGACCTCTTCGGTCAGCGTGGGGCGCTGTGCGATGAGCACTGTGGGTGTCCTTTCAGTGTGCGTCCGCTATATGACGCATCACGGCCTGCGATCTCTCGCAGCCCGGACGGATCTCTGTCACCGACCGGGCGGGGGTGCTCACCTCGCGAGGTGAGCGGATGTCGCGCCCGCGGTGGGGGGGGGGGGGGGGCCCCCCCCCCCCGCCCCCCCCCCCCCCCCCCCCCCCCCAACCACCACCCCCCCCCCGGGGGGGGGGCGCCCGGGGGGGGGGGGGGGGGGGGCGGGGGGGGGGGGTGGGGGGGGGGGGTGGTGGGGTGGGGGGGGGGGTGGGGGGGGGGGGGGGGGGGGGGGGGGGCGCGCGGCGCCCCCCCCCCCCCCCCCACGCCGGTGCCCGGTCAGTCCTGCAGGGCGGACCGGAGCGTGGCCGACGCCTGCGCGACGGCGGCCTTCGCGGCGTGCGTGTCGTGCAGGGCGTTGAGCATGACGAAGTCGTGGATGACCCCGCCGTACCGGACGCTGGTCACGTCGACGCCGGCCCGGCGGAGCTTGGCCGCGTAGGCCTCGCCCTCGTCGCGCAGCACGTCGGCCTCCGCGGTGATGACCAGGGCAGGCGGCAGACCGGCGAGCTGCTCCTGGGTGGCCCGCAACGGGGAGACCGTGATCAGGTCCCGCTCCTGGGGGTCGGTCGTGTACTGGTCCCAGAACCAGCGCATGCCCTCCAGCGTGAGGAAGTATCCGGTGGCGAAATCGCGGTAGGAGGCGGTGTCGAACGCGGCGTCGGTCACCGGGTAGAACAGCACCTGCTGCCGGAAGGTGACGTCGCCCCGCTCCTTGGCGAGCAGCGTGAGGGCGGCGGACATGTTGCCGCCCACGGAGTCGCCGGCCACGGCCAGGCGGCCGCCGTCCAGCCCCTGGTCGGCGCCCTCCTTGGTGACCCACTGCGCCACGGCGTAGGCCTGCTCGACGGCGACGGGATAGCGCACCTCGGGCGAGCGGTCGTACTCGGGGAAGACGACGGCGGCCCGCGCGCCGATCGCGAGGTCGCGCACCAGGCGGTCGTGCGTGTGGGCGTCGCCGAACACCCAGCCGGCGCCGTGCACGTAGAGCACCACGGGGAGCGGGCCCTGGACGCCGGCGGGCCGGACGATCCGGACCGGCACGGTGCCGGTGGGCCCGCCCTCGACGGTGACCCACACGTCGTCGACCTCGGGCTTGAAGATCTCGCTCGACTGCACGTCGTCGACGGCCTTGCGGCCCTCCTCGGGCGTGAGCTGGTACAGGTACGGCGGGTTGTCGGTGGCCTCGGCGAACGCCTGGGCGGCGGGTTCCAGGGACAGGCCGTGGGGATTGGCGGTCATGGGTTTCCTTCGGTGCGGGGGGTCTTGGAGTGCGGAGGGCCGGGGACGCCGTCAGGCGGTCTGCGCCGCGGCCCGCGCGATGAGGCCGGCGACCTCGGCGGGGTGGGTGAGCATCACGAGGTGCGGCGCGTCGAGCTCGACGCTCTCGCGGACCCCGGCGCGCTCGTAGCCGAAGCGCTCGACGTCGGGGTTGATCGTGTGGTCGGCGGCCGCGACGATCCCCCAGGACGGCTTGGTCCGCCAGGCGGCGACCGGCGCGGGCTCGCCGAACGCCACGGCCGACAGGGGGCGCTGCGACACGGCGAGCACCGTCGCGACGTCGTCCGGCACCCCGGCGGCGAAGACCGCCGGGAACGCGTCGACGGCCACGGACACGTCGGTGCCCGGCTCGGCGCCCTCGACCGGGTACGGCGTGTAGACCAGGTGGGCCGCGAGGTCGGAGTCGGGGAAGCCACCCTGCAGCTCGCCCAGGCTCTCGCCCTCGGCGAGCGCGTAGCCGGCCACGTAGACCAGCCCGACGACGTTCTCGGCCGCGCCGGCGACCGTGATCACGGCGCCGCCGTACGAGTGCCCCGCGAGCAGCACGGGCCCGTCGACCGACTCGACGACGGACCGCACGTACGCGGCGTCGCCGGTCAGCGAGCGGTTCAGCACGGGCGGGACGACGACCCGGAAGCCCTGGTCGAGCAGTGCGCGCGTGACCGGGGTCCAGCTTCCGGCGTCGGCGAAGGCGCCGTGCACGAGGACGATGGTGGGAGTGGATGACATGAGGGTTCCTTTCCGCGGGACGACCGCGGGAGCACGGCCGCCACGATGAGACACTTCGATCCAAGGCCGTCACCGGTGACTGCGTCCACGAAGGAAGCACGCAGGAATGGGGAGAGATGACCGACGCGCTGGGCCCGCTGCTCCGCCGGTTCCGGCACGAGGCCGACCTCACGCTGGAGCGCCTCGCGGAGCTCTCCGGGGTGAGCGACCGCACGATCAGCGACATCGAGCGCGGGGCCAGCCTGGGTCCGCAACGGCGCACCGTGGACCTCGTCGCCGACGGCCTCGGACTGGCGGACGCCGACCGCGCGGCGCTCCTGGCGGCCGCCCGGGCGGGCCGCCACCGGCCCCCGGCCGGCGTCGTCGCCCCGCTGCCGCTGCCTCGTGCCGTCGCC
The DNA here is from genome assembly GCF_044456525.1 of Promicromonospora sp. NPDC050880. NCBI lineage: Bacteria > Bacillati > Actinomycetota > Actinomycetes > Micrococcales > Promicromonosporaceae > Promicromonospora > Promicromonospora sp. NPDC050880. Next base: position 621,150 of record NZ_JBITFV010000001.1, on the reverse strand, counting down.
GACCTCGTCGGGCGGGACGCCGAGCTGTCCGCGATCGGCGCGCACGTCACGTCGGGCGCGGACGGTGCGCCGTCGCCGCTCGTGGTGCTCTCCGGCCCGGCGGTGCTCGGCAAGACGTTGCTCGCGGTGCGCGCCGCGGGCGACGTCGGCGACCGGTTCGACGCGGTGCGGTTCATCGACCTGGGTGGGTTCGGCGGGCGCCCCCTCGACCCGCACCTGGTGCTGCGCCGCCTGATCCAGGCGTGCGAGCCCGCCGTACGGTCCGTACCGACCGACCTGGACGACGCCGCCGCGCTCTGGCGCTCCCTCCTCGGCGACCGTCGCGTCCTGGTAATCCTCGACGACGCGGGCGGTGAGGAGCAGGTACGGCCCGTCCTGCCCGCCGCCGGTCCCTCCGCGGTGATCGTCACGGCCCGCCGCCCGCTGGCCGGGCTGGACGCCACGCTGCGCGTGGAGCTCGACCGGCTCGCCCACGACGACGCCGTCGCCCTCCTGCGCCGGATCATCCCTGCGGCGCAGGGGCCCGAGGGTGACCTGCACCGCCTCGCGGACCTCTGCGACGGCTGCCCGCTGGCCCTGCGCATCGCCGGCAACCGCGTCGCGAGCCACCGCGCCTGGACCGCGGGCGGGCTCGCGGACCGGCTGGCCTCCGAGGACCACCGCCTCGACGGGTTCCGCGCGGGGGACCTCGAGCTGCGCAAGGCCTTCGCGATGTCCTACGACCAGCTCTCGGACGCCGCACGCACGCTGTTCCGGCGCCTCGGCGTGCTGACGGGACCCACGTTCACCGCTGAGCTCGGCGCCGTCCTGATCGGCTCCGGCCGGTACCCGGCCGTGGACCTGCTCGACGAGCTGGTGGACCTCGGTCTGCTGGAGGCCGCCAGCCACGACCGGTACCACCTGCACGACCTGCTGCGGATCTTCGCGCGCGACCGGCTCCGCCGGGACGAGGGTCCGCACGCGCCGACCGGGCACGCCGAGCGCCTGCGGCACTGGATCCTGGAGACCACGGTCGACGCCGGCCTCTGGTTCGAGCCCGCCCGCGGGCACGGCCCCGACCGGCCCGGGCTGGTCGACCTGTCCACCCGCGAGGCCGCGAGCGCCTGGCTGCACGACGAGGCGGACCACTGGTTCTCCGCGCTGCGCGCCGCGGCGGCCGACAAGGACGACGCCCTGGTGGTGCGGGTGGCCGAGTCCCTGCACTGGTTCTCCGACCTGTGGGTGCAGTGGGGCCAGTGGCACCAGGTCTACGGCCTGGCCGTCCAGGCGGCAGAACGCCTCGACGACGCCGACCTGCTGGCCACGCAGCTCGGGTACCTGAGCTGGGCCGAGCTCTGCACGCAGGACGACCCGGCCCGCGGCCTGGAGCACGCGCACCGCGCCCGGGACGTCGCGCGGCGCGCGGGCAACCGCTCCCAGGAGGGCTGGGCCCTGTACTACACGGGCTGGTGCGAGCTGCTGCTCGGCTCCCCCGGCGACGTCGTGCGTGACGCGCAGGAGGCGCGCCGCTGCTTCACCGACGCCGACGACGCGGCCGGCCTGCTCCAGACGCACCGCATGCTCGCCGAGGCCTTCACCCAGCTCGGGCAGCGGGCCGACGCCATCGGCGCCGACCGCGCCGCGATCGACCTGCTGGAACGGCAACCCGACCGGTTCCCCCGGGACATCGCGCTGACCACCCGGGTGGCCGCGGCGTCCGCGATCGTCAAGAACCTCGTCGAGCTCGGCGACGGCGCGGGCGCGCTCGCGACCGCGGACGCCGCCGCGTCCGCCGTCGACGAGCTCGACGTGCGCGCGCACCGCGCCATGTACCTGCGTGTGCGGGCGCTGGCGCTCGCGGCGACCGGGCGCAGGGCCGAGGCGGCCGCCGCGCTGCGCCGGGTCGTGGAGATCCGCGAGGCGCTGGGCGACCGCCGGCGCGCCGCCGCGGCCCGGAAGCAGCTCGCGGGACTCGGTTGACCCGCACCGCCACCCGGCACGCGTGCGGTGCCGCCGTCCGCCCGGGCCGACCGGCCCCGCCCTGCGGGTGAAACAGGGCGGCGTGCGCACCACGACGAGCTATCGTCTCCGGAAAGCTGGCGAGGGCGACCGCCCGTGGCCGAGGCGACGGCGGCTTGGCACGACCACGTGTGCCAAGGAGGCAGGCCGACATGATCTCTGACGACGTGCAGCGGTCCCTGGGCGTGGCCACGCCACCACCGGTCCGCGTGCTCCACCACCTCGCGGGGCGAGGCGAGGTCGACGAGGCGGAGATCGCCCGGGCACTGGGCCTGGGCATCGACGAGGTGCGCGGAGCGCTGGCCGCGCTCGAGCGGGACCGGCTCGTCGTCCGGGTGAGCGCGCCGGGGGATCCTGCGGGCGGGCGGTGGACGGCGTTCCCGCCGCGGTCGGTGCTCACCAGGCTGCTCGCCCAGCGGCGGCTGGAGCTCGCCGTCTGGGAGCTGCACGTCGACGAGATCGAACGGTCCTACCAGGTGTCGACGGGACAGGTGGGGGGCACGGGCCTGGTCGACGTCGTCGTGGGGGCGCAGCAGGTCAGCGCCCTGTACTGGCAGCTCATGGAGACCGCCACGCACGAGGTGCTGCACCTCGCCCGGCCGCCGTACCTCAAGGTCACGCCGGAGACCCAGGGGGAGCGGCCCGCCATGGACCCGGCGGTCACGATGCGCAGCGTGTACGAGAGCTCCACGTTCACCGACCCGGTGTCGCTGGAGACGGCGCTCGGCGGGCGGTCGACCGGGGCGGGGCTGCGTCTGCTGCCGCAGGTCCCGCTCAAGCTGGTCGTCGTGGACCGGCGGATCGCGCTGCTCCCCGCCGAGGGGGACGACGCCGGCGTCGCGTCGCTGGTGGTGCACTCGCCCGCGCTGGTGCGGGCCCTCCTGGAGCTCTTCGAACGGCTCTGGGAGGCGGCGGTGCCGCAGGCGCTGTGGGAGCTCCGCGGCGCCGGGGCGCCGTCGGACGAGGGCGACGAGCCCGTCCGGCACCGGTCCCCGGTCCCGCTGGAGGACCGCACGCGGTCCATCCTCGACCTGATGGCCGGCGGCCTGACCGACGAGGCGATCGCCCGGACCCTCGACATCAGCCGGCGCACCGTCCAGGCCGAGATCACCGCGCTCGCGGAGAAGCTGGGCGCGCGCACCAGGTTCCAGATCGGGCTGTTCGCCGCCGAGCGCGGCCTCCTGCCGCGCATGCACGCGTGACGCTCCGCTCTCTGCTCATCTGCGCAATTGCGCATCCTCCTCCTTGTCGGGCCCGAGGCCGCTCAGCACAGTTGTGCCCCAACAGGGCGCAACGAGGCGACCGGCTCTCTCCAGGACAGCACTCGACACGGGCCCGTCAGGGCCGGAGGAGGAACCATGCGCTTCCCAGGACACCGTCGTGGTGTCGTCTCGATCGCGCTGACGGCGCTGCTGCTCGGGGCCATGGCCCCTGCTCACGCGGCCCCGGCGGCCGCTCCCGCGGACGCCGAGGCGGCCGACCCGGCGCCCGGCACCGAGACGCCCCGGCTCGTGGACGGGCTCGACGAGCCGGTCGACGCCACCGTCACGCCCGACCAGGCGGCCAGGTCCCACCTGACCGACCACCGGTCGCGGTACGCGATCGCGAACGTCGGCGCCACGCTGGTGACCGCCGACGTCGAGCGGGACGGCGTCCGCGAGACCGTGCGGCTGGACCAGCGGTACAAGAAGCTGCCCGTGGTGGGCGGCCAGTACGTGGTCCGCATGGAGAAGCGGGGTGGCGAACGGACGGTCACGGGTACCTCGGGCTCGTACTTCACCGAGCTGGACGTCGACACGACGGCCGAGACGCTGCCTGCGGGAGTGGCCGTCGACCGGGCGGTCGACTCGGTCCGCAAGAGCCTGTCGGCAGGCACGGCGGTCGTCGCGGGCGGCGTGAAGCCGGGCACGGCGCCGTCGGCGGCACAGGCCGGCCTGACCGGTACGGACGAAGGCCTCGCCGTCGTGCCGGCCGGGACCGGCGTCCTGGCCCGTCACGTCGTGGTGAGTGGCGCGGCGCCGGTCACCGGCGAGCCCGTGCTCACCGACGTGTACGTGAGCGCCACCACGGGCGCGATGCTGCTGAGCTCCAGCCGCCTGCGCACGCTGGCCCCACCCGGACAGGCCGCCGGTGCGCGCCCGGCCGGAGCGGGGACGGGCGCCGCCACCGAACCGCCGCCGTCCGGCAACGGTGTGACCGACGTGGTCGGCACGGGCACGAAGGCCGACGGCACGGTCGTCGACGTCCCGCTGCAGCGGGAGGACGCGACCGGTACGTACCGGACGGTCGACCTGACGCACACGGTCGCGGACGGGCGGACGGTACCGGTCACCACGTGGGACGCCACGGAGCACGACTACTTCGACACGGCCGGTACGTGGCCCGAGGGCATCGCGCCGTTCGTCTCGCCCTCCAGCACGCTCGGCGCCGACCTGACCGACCTCGGCGCCGTCGACGCGCACTGGGCCGCGGCCCAGGTCTTCGAGTACTACAAGACCGTGCACGGACGCGACAGCATGGACGGCGCCGGCATGCCGATCGACTCCTTCGTGGGCATCACCTACGGCGGCAACCCGTTCGTGAACGCCTTCTGGGACGGCACCAAGATGGTCTACGGGACCGGCGACGCGGAGTACAAGTCGCTCGCCGCCGACCTCGACGTGGTGGGCCACGAGATGACGCACGGCGTCGTCGAGCACACCGCGGGCTTCCTCTACACCGGGCAGCAGGGCGCCCTGAACGAGGCGATCGCCGACTACTTCGGCAACGCGATCGACGTCGACGTGTCCGGCATCCCGATGAGCGACCCGGAGGCGAGCCTGCTGGGCGGCGACCTGTGCCGTACCACGGCCCCGGTCGACTGCGCGCTCCGCGACCTCGACGACGGCATGACGACGGCGGACTTCAACCACCTCATCGAGACCGACGCGCGCTTCGACTACGGCGGCGTGCACCTCAACTCGACCATCGTCTCCGGCGCGCTGTGGGACGTCCGCGAGGCGCTGGGCGGCGACCTGGCCGACAAGATCGTCTACCGGGCGCTGACCGAGTACCTCACGCCGCTGTCCGACTTCGTGGACGGCCGGGACGCCGTGATCGCGTCCGCGCGGTCGTTCGGGCTCGGGGGCAGGCAGCTCAAGGTGGTGGAGCGGGCGTTCGACTCCCGCGGGGTCACCGCGAAGTGGGAGGAGACCCTGCCCGGCAAGGGCACCACGCTGCTCCTCGACCGCGTCGACACCGGGCTCTACGTCGACATGCAACCGTCCACGGGCGGTGGCTGGTGGGCGGTGCCACGGTCCAGCGCCGACGGTTCCGAGCCGCCGTCGATCTGGGTGGGCCGTACCGACGGCCGGGGAGAGCCGCGGCAGGTGTCCGGGAACGACGGGCGCACCAACGGGTTCGCCCACACCGACGGCAAGCGGGTGGTCTGGCTCTCCGTCGCCGCGGACTACTCGGACTACCGGATCATGTCCGCGCCGGTGACCGGCGGGTACAAGCAGGTGCTCTACCGCACCACGAACCCGGTCAACGGGCTCGGGACGGACGGCGGCGTCACGTCGTGGTCCGAGCTGAACCCTGAGACCTGGATGGACGAGGTCCGGTACCTGACGGGCAGCTCCGGGCAGGTCCGCACCGTGGAGCACGACTGGTTCGGCCCGGCGACCGCGCCCACGGTGAAGGCTGGCCGGATCGCCTACGTCCGGTACGAGGTGTTCGAGCACGAGGACGGGAGCTGGGACTGGGCGCTCGGGACCGAGGTGTTCGACACCCGCACCGGGAGGACCGTCCTGGCCGGGCTCGACGCGGGCGCCGAGAGCGTCAGCTACCCGGCGCTCACCACGCGCGGCGCGTACTGGGTGACGGACCTCGACCCCGGCTACACGGAGGCCGGCGCCTGGCACAACTCGGTGCGGGCGTACTCGTTCGCCACCGGCCGCAGCAAGGTGCTGTTCCACGAGACCTCGCCGCAGGCGAAGCGGGCCTGGCTGCTCACCGCGTCGGACACGACGCTCACCATCACCGAGGAGGCCCCGATGGAGGAGTGGATGAACGCCACCCTCCCCTCGGACCGGCTCATGCCGCGCCTGGTGCAGTACACGCCGGACGGGAAGTACGTCGGCGCTGCCTCCTGCAGCCCAGGGGCGCAGATGTTCGCGTCCGCGGGCGAGGGCCGGACCGTCGTCTTCAAGTCGACGGCGACCTCGGTCACGGGGCTGGCGGTCGCGTCGGGCGCCAGGCGCTGCTGATCCCGCGGGCTCGGCCTGCCGGGACATCGGTGCCGGCAGGCCGAGCCGTTCTTCGGTGCGACCGTCACACCCGGGTGCCGGGGTGCGGCTTCATGCCGTCCTCGTGACCGGCGTCTCCGCGAGCTCGAGCGTCCAGGAGCTGGAGCCTGGCAGGTGCCTGCGGTGGAAAGGGCTGGGCGCCGGTGAGCCGGTGCGTCCGCGGGGTGGTGACGGCCCGGCGGATCAGCCGAGCGTCGCCGTCGCGACGTCGCCGAGCGCCGTGAAGTAGGCGTCGAGCAGGGGGCGCAGCCGGGAGCCGGGCGTGCGGGCCCACTCCTGCCAGGCGAGGTCGGCGGCGGCGACCGCTGCGGCGGCGAGCGCGCTGGCGGCGCGGTCGTCGCCGAGCCGCTCGCGCAGCACGTCCTCGACGGCCGTCTGATCGCTGCGCCGTTGGGAAGCCAGGTGTGCCGTGAGCGCGGGTACGTCGGTGATCATGCGGATGCGCGCCCGCAGCGCGTCCCCGCGCGTGTCGGCCATGTCGCTCATCGACTCGGCCGCCCTGCGGATGACGGCCCACACGCTCGAGCCGGGCTCGGCCACGTCGACGGTCTCGGCGATGCGCTGCGCGAAGGAGCCGCGTGCGGCGGCGCCGCGCGCCGCGGAGACCACCGCGTCCTCCTTCGACGCGAAGTAGCGGAAGAACGTCGCGCGCGAGACGCCGATGCCCTGGGCGATCTCGGTGGTCGTGACCTTGTCGAAGCCGTGCTCCGCACAGAAGGTGGCGGCGGCGTCCGCCAGCTCGGCGCGCAGGATCTCGCGGCTGCGATCGCGCACATCGTTGACCATGAACCGAAGTCTACCGGGTGATACCGTATCTGCCGGATGAGACATCGTCTCACCCTCGCGACACGATCAGAGAGACGGATGAACGACCGATGACCCAGATACCGACCAGGGACATCCCTCCAGCCCCCGCCGACGGCGGCGGCACGCACGCAGCGGGAGGTGCCGGCGCTCGTCGGCGCGGCCCGCGGGCGATCCTCGCCGTGCTCGCCTTCGCGGGCCTCGGGGCCTCGTTCATGCAGACGATCCTGATCCCGATCCAGGGTGAGCTGCCCGAGCTGCTGGACACCACCAGCGACAACACCGCATGGGCGATCACCGCGACCCTGGTGGCTGCCGCGGTCTGCACGCCCGTCGCGGGACGGCTCGGTGACATGTTCGGCAAGCGCCGGGTCGCCATGGCGCTCCTGCTGCTGCAGGCGCTCGGTGCGATCCTCGCCGGCCTCTCGAACGACGTGGTGACCCTGGTCGTCGCGCGGGCGCTGCAGGGCATGGCGGCCGGCGTCATCCCGTTGGGCATCGCGATCCTGCGCGACGTGCTGCCGCCGCGGAAGCTCGGCGCGGGTATCGCTCTCGTCAGCGCGACGCTCGGCGTCGGCGGCGCGCTCGGCCTGCCGCTGAGCGCGGTCGTGGCCGAGCACCTGGACTGGCACGCCCTGTTCTGGGTCGCGGCCGCCATCGCCGTGCTCGCCTTCGTGGGCTACGCGGTCTTCGTGCCGTCCAGCGCGCTGCGCACACCCGGGCGCGTCGACGTCGTCGGCATCGTCGGACTGTCGCTCGGGCTCGTCGGCGTGCTCGTCGCCGTCTCGCGCGGCGGCGAGTGGGGCTGGGGCGACGTCCGGACGCTGACCCTGCTGGCCGGGGGAGTGGTGGTGCTGGCGATCTGGGGCGTGATCGAGCTGCGCGTGCAGGATCCGCTCGTCGACCTGCGGGTCAGCGTGCGCGGACCGGTCCTGCTCACCAACCTCGCCTCGGTGGCGATGGGCTTCGCCCTGTTCGCGTCGAGCGTGGTGCTCCCGCAGCTGCTCGTGCTGCCGCGGGTGACCGGCATCGGGCTGGGGCTGACGCTCACCGTCGCGGCGCTCGTCCTCGCGCCCTCGGGGCTGGCGATGATGGCCATGTCTCCCGTCGCCGGCAAGGTCGAGCGGCGCTGGGGCGCCAAGGTGCTGCTCATCATCGGCGCGGTGGTCCTCGCCCTGGCCTACGGGCTCGCACTGGCCTTCCATGCCGCGGCGTGGCAGATCCTCGCCGTCAACGTCGTCCTCGGTGTGGGGGTCGGCCTCGGCTACGCGGCCATGCCGGCACTCATCATGCAGGCGGTGCCCGTGCACGAGACCGGGGCCGCGAACGGGCTCAACGCACTCATGCGCTCGCTCGGCACGAGCATCGCCGCGGCCGTCGCCGGCGCGGTCCTGGCCCTGTCCGCCACGACGGTCGACGGCGTCACGGGACCGAGCGAGGACGGCTTCCTGCTCACGCTGACGCTCGGGCTCGGCGCGGCGGTCGTCTGCGTGATCGTCGCAGCCTTCATTCCCCGGCCACGGGCGGACCGGCAGGACGGCGCGGCCGAGCCTGCGTGACCGGGCCGCGGGAGCCGGTCGGTCCACGCGCGACCCGCCGCGCCGCGCGACATCACGGTCGTCCGGCGGGTGAACACCAGCACCTGAGAAGGCCGCCGGCACCACAGGCCCGGTACGGCATCATGCCGCGCTCCGTATGCTCAGCGCGTGAACGGCGCACGCAGCAGGCTCGGTCTGAGCTCATGGATCGTCCTCGGGATGGCCGCCCTCGCGGCCGCGTGCGTGCTGAGCGGCCTGCTGCCCGCACAGGACGCCCGGGCCCTGGGTGCACGCACCGCACCCGTGCTCGGGTTCGCGGTCGCCATCACGATCGTCGCCGAGCTCGCACGGGACGCCTCGGTGTTCGAGGTGCTCGCGCAGCTCCTCGGCCGCTGGGGCCGGCGCCGGGTGGTCGTGCTGTGGGTGTGGGTCGTGCTGCTGGCCGTGGTCAGCACCGTGTTCCTGTCGCTGGACACCACCGCGGTCATCCTGACGCCGCTCGTCGTGCTGCTCGCACAGAGCATCCGGATCCCGCCGCTGCCGTTCGCGCTGGCGACCATCTGGCTGGCGAACACGGCCTCGCTGCTGCTGCCGGTGTCCAACCTGACCAACCTGCTCGCGGCACCCGCGATCGGCGACCACCCCTTCGCGTTCCTCGCGCTGAGCTGGGCGCCGGCCCTCGTCGGGGTCGTCGTGCCCGTCATGATCCTCACCCTCCGGTACCGGGAAGTCCTGTTCTCGACCTATCAGGTCCCCGCGCAGCGCGTGCCCTCCGACCCCGTGCTCTTCTGGGGCGCCGGGCTGGTCCTCCTGGTGCTGCTGCCCTTGCTCGCGGTCACACCGCACGTGTGGGTCCCCGCGACCGCCGCCGTCGTCGTGCTCGTCGTCCTGTTCCTCGTACGACGTCGGAGCGCTCTGCGGCCCGCGCTCGTGCCGTGGCAGGCCCTCGGGCTCGCCGCGTCGCTGTTCGTCCTGGTCGAGACGGCGCACGCCCACGGCCTCACGGCCCTGCTGACGTCGGTGACCGGCGCGGGCCACGGCGCGGGCGAGCTGCTGCGCGTCGCGGGGCTCGGCGCACTGGCCGCCAACGGCGTCAACAACCTGCCCGCCTACCTCGTGCTGGAACCGATCGCCGCGGGCGACCCTGTCGTGCTCATGGCTCTCCTGATCGGCGTGAACCTCGGCCCGCTGGTCACGCCCTGGGCGTCACTGGCGACGCTCCTGTGGCACCAGCGCGTCGTCGCGCTCGGCGTCACGTTCCCGTGGCGACGCTTCGCCGCCTGGGGTCTGGTCGCGGCCGTGCCCACGGTGAGCCTGGCCGCCCTGGCGCTGGCGATCGTGGGCGGATAGTCGCGGAGGCGCTCGCCGCCCACCGTCACGGTGGTGACTACCTCGGACAGGGGCGGTGCGGGGGTGTGGCACACCCATGGAGAGCGCGGCCTCCCGCGAAGGACGCCGCGTCCATACGTTGCCTGTGCCGAGGTTCTCGTCCTCACGGCGCACGCCTCGGCGCGACAACCACTGCACATTGGAGGAATCGATGCGGTACACCCCCCAGGAGGAATCGAACCTGGAGGTCGTCCAGGCTGCCCTGGCCGAAGGGGCGGAGGACTTCACGAGGTTCTTCACGGAGATCTTCACCGAGTCCACGACCTGGACGATCGCCGGCCACGGTCCTGTCGCCGGTGAGTACAGCGGTCTGAAGGACCTGCACGAGAATGCGGAGAAGGCGCTCTTCGACCGTCTCGACGGGCCGCTGGCGATCACGCCACGAGGCCTGTGGGCCGACGGCGACGATGTCATCATCCGTATCGACAGCACGGGTCGTGCTCGGGACGGCAAGCCGTACCACAACGGATACCTCTACATCCTGACCATGAAGGACGGGAAGGTCGTGTCCGGCATCGAGTGGCTCGACCTGCACGCCTACTACGACATCGTCGAGCGTGTGACGGTCTGACGGAAGCGAGCTGCTCCTCCCGGAGGAGAGAGCACCACAGCGAGCCGCGGTGTCCCGCGGCTCGCTGTGGTCGTGCGGCTCGCCGCGGTCGTGGGGATCCAGCGCGCCGAGCGCCCCGGGGGACGGGCGGCCGGCGCGAGTGCGCTCAAGGCACTGGTGCCTGGGCGTCAGGGCTCAGGGTGGTGAGCCGCTGCAACGACTCCTCCGCCTCGCTCCCTCGTCGCGCGTCGCAGACCAGGAGGCGCAGGCCTTGCGCCGCGGGGACGACGAAGTCGTGGAACTCGAGCGCGAGCTGCCCGACCACCGGATGGAGCAGTGTCTTGGTCTGGTGACTCTTGCCGATCACGACGTGCGCACCCCACATCTCTGCGAAGTCGGCGTCGGCCTCGGCGAGGTCGTCGACGAGCTCCTGGATGTCGCCGCGTACCGACGCCTTGCCCCACGCCTGGCGGAGCGCCCCCACGGTCTCGAGCGCGACACGCTCCCAGTCCACGTAGAAGTTCCTCGCGAAGGGATCGAGAAACATCATCCTGGCGAAGTTGTCCGCACGCGAGAAGCCCTGGTACAGCGTCCGGCCGAGGGAGTTCGTCGCGAGGATCTGCTGGCTCTCGTTGTAGACGAACGCGGGGTTCAGCGACCACCGGTCAAGAAGTCCCTGAATCTCGGGCGACACGTCCTCGCTCAGCGGAGATCGCTGCTGCACCACGTCCGCGCCGGCCAGGCGGTACAGGTGAAGACGTTCGTCCTCGCTCAGCCGGAACACGCCGACCAGAGCGTTCAGCAGCTGCGGGGAGGGGTTCACCTCGCGACCCTGCTCCAGGCGCGTGTAGTAGTCGATGCTCACGCCCGCGAAGGTCGCCACCTCCTCGCGTCGTAGTCCTGCGACGCGCCGATGGCCGCGGGCCAGGCCCAGGGACGCAGGTTCCGTTGCTTCGCGGCACCTGCGCAGATAGGCGCCGAGCTCAGTCCTCACGCGCCGAGCGGTGTCGGCCATGGAGCGACTATAACCAGCACCCGGCCCGTCAGCCCGTGGCCTGGCGCGGCAGGCCCATGATCCTGGACAGCACGGCGTCGACCACCTTGGCCGGCAGGAGCTGCTTCATGGTGACCAGGGTGCGCGCGTCGGCCCCGACGATGTAGCGCGGCCGCGGCCGACGCGCGGTGAGCGCCCGCTCGACCACGGCGGCGACCCGCTCGGGGTCGCCGGCCCTCGCCTCGACGGACCTGTTGAACCGGGCGAGCGCGTCCAGGGCCTGCCCGTAGCGGCGCTCCGCGGACGCGCTCATGACGGCGCGGTCTGCCTCCACCATCGCCGTCGTCTTCGACCGGTTCTGTGAGGTGAAGCTGCCGGGATTGACCATCACGACGGGCAGGTCCCACGGCGCCAGCTCCTGACGCAAGGCGTCCGCGACCGCTTCGACCGCGAACTTGGAGGCACTGTAGGCGCCCAGGAGCGGCGTGGTGACGAGACCGCTCGTGGAACCGATCATCACCAGGCGTCCGCGTCCTGCCCTGATCGCGGGCAGGAACGCCTGGGTCACGGCCACGACCCCGACGACGTTGACCTCCAGCTGCTCCCGGAGGCGGTCGAGGCGCTGGTGCTCCAGCGGACCGGCGACGGTGATCCCGGCGTTGTTCACCACGCCGCCGAGCGGGCCGATGCCGTCCGCCAGGGACGCGAGCTGCCCGCTGTCGGTGACATCCACCGCCACAGGGCGGATGCGCGGGTGGGTGGGAGCGTCGGCGACGCGCCGTGCCCCGGCCACCACGTCATGACCGCGCTCCGCGAGCCTGACGGCGATCGCACGGCCGATGCCGCTCGACGTGCCCGTCACGAGCACCCCTCATGCCGTGTTCCCCGAGCCGGCGCTCGACAGGTCGGCCGCGCCCTTCCCGACGTCGACGACGAGCACGGGCCCGGTGCTGTGCGAACGGGCGCGGCCCTCGTGCACGGAGACCCTGTCCTTGGCTTCCTCATGCGTCGGCATGGGGTTCTCTTCCTCTCGTAGGTGACTGCCGGGTGAGCGCTGCCCCAAGGCTGGCTGCCGTCAGCCGGGACATCCAGGACCTGCCGATCCCAGACTGAGGCCGGGCGGGCAGGCTGGAGCCGGCTCGGCGCGACCATCTGTTCCGGCCGGCCGGGCGACGGTCCGGCAGGGCCGGGGCGCGCCGTCGACGGGGGATCCTGTGACACGAGCATCTCTCTCAGCCCGATCCGGGCCGGCACGGTCACGGACGCGGAAGCCGACACGTACCTGTGGCTCCTGCAGGGGAGTCCCGGCCGGTACGACACCTTCGACGAGATCATCAAGGTCGTGAGGCAGGTGATGACCAGCACCTGAGAACGACGTGGAGGTCCACAGCCGTCGGGCCTGCGTGGCCCGGCGTCGTCTACACTCTCCCCGTCTGACCGACAACAGCGTCGGGTCTGGTCGAGTGCCGATGAGCGCCGATCGGGGCTGGAAACCCCGGACGCCCCACTCGTCGAAGGACACTCCCTTGACCTTGCCTGCCTCGGCCGCGCCCGCGCGGCGCTGGTGGATCCTGGCCACCGTCTCCCTGACCCAGCTGCTCGTCGTCCTCGACGGCACCATCGTCAACGTCGCGCTGCCCAGCGCGCAGACCGACCTCGCGCTGTCCGACACGGCACGCCAGTGGGTCGTCACCGCCTACGCCCTTGCCTTCGGTGCGTTCTTGCTGCTCGGCGGGCGTATCGCCGACTTCTGGGGGCGCCGCCGCACCTTCGTCCTGGGCCTGGTGCTGTTCGGGGCCGCCTCGGCGTGGGGCGGCCTGGCGCACTCGGGCGCCGAGCTGCTCGTCGCCCGCGGCGTCCAGGGTGTCGCCGCGGCGCTCATGGCGCCTGCCGCGCTGGCGATCGTGACCGTCACGTTCCCGCACGGCCGGGAGCGCAACACCGCGTTCGCGATCTTCGGCGCGGTGGCCGGTGCCGGGTCCGCCGTCGGGCTGCTGGTCGGCGGCGTGCTCACCGAGTTCCTCAGCTGGCGGTGGTGCCTGCTGGTCAACGTGCCGTTCGTCGTGGCCGGCGTGGTCGCGGCGCTCGTGCTGCTGACCGAGAGCCGCGCCGAGGGTGACCGCCGCTACGACGTGCTGGGCGCGCTGACGGTCAGCACGGGCCTGGCGGCACTCGTCTACGGTCTGACGCTCGCCGAGGAGGCGTGGACGTCGGCGGCGACGCTGGGCATGCTCGCGCTCGGGCTGGTCCTGCTGGCGGCGTTCGTGCTCGTCGAGTCCCGGTCGAGCCACCCGCTGCTGCCGCTGCGGGTGGTGCGGCACCGGGCGCGTGCCGCGGCGTTCCTGCTGCAGGCGATCGCCGGCGCGGTGATGATCGGGGCGATGCTGTACCTGACCTTCCACCTGCAGATCGTGCTGGGCCTGAGCCCGCTGCTCGCCGGGCTGGCGAGCCTGCCGATCACCGGCGGCATCATGGTCACGGTCCCGTTCGCGACGAGGCTGCTCAACCAGATCGGCCCGCGCCGGCAGCTCATCTTCGGCCCGCTCATCAGTGCGCTGGGCGTGGCCTACCTGAGCCTCATCACCGTCGACGGCAGCTACTGGGCCCAGGTGTTCCCCGGCGTGCTGGTCATGGGCGTCGGCATGGGCTTCACCTTCGTCCCGCTGCAGAACCTCTCCCTGCTCGGCGTCGCCCCGCACGACGCGGGTGCGGCCGCGGCCACGGCCAACGCGTCCAACCAGGTGGGCGGGTCCATCGGCCTGGCCGTCGTGACGGCTCTGTACGTCGCGGTCACGGCGAACGCCGACGACCCCGCCTCGGCGCAGGCCGCGGTGGAGGGGTACTCCGCGGTGTTCCTCGCCGCGGCCGGCATCCTTGTCGCGGCCGCGGTGGTGGCCGCGGTGCTGATCGGCAAGAACGCGATGAGGGAGGCAGCCGCCTCGGAGCAGGGACCGCTCCTGCACGTGGGCTGACGGTGGCCGGAGCCGCTCCGGCGGCTGATACGTGACGCGCCCGCACACGAGCGCCGGGTGTCTCGTGCCACGATGGGCGGCGCGCGTCACCGACCCGCGCGTCCGCCCAGCCCTGACCGTCGAGAGGTACCGTGCAGATGCCCCCTGAGCCCCCGCAGCTCGTCGAACGGTTCTACGAGCTCGCCAAGAACGGCGACTGGCCGGCGGTCCGCGCCGGCTGGCGCTGGTCACCGGCGTTCGCCCGTGAGTGCGCCCACCACGTGAAGCCGTCGTCCGGCTGGGGATTCCTCCACCAGGCCGCGTACGCGGGTGACCGCGCCGCCGCGACCGAGCTCCTCGCCTCCGGCGCGGACGCGGGCGCCGCCGGCAGGGAGGGGGAGACGCCGGCCGATGTCGCCCGTCGGCGCGGCCATGCCGAGCTCGCCGTCCTCCTCGAGGGCGCGATCGAGGCGGACAACCTCTGGGAGCCGCCGACCAGTGCGGACCTGCTCCCGAGCAGCCACCGGTGGGGCGAGGGGCGGCGGCGTGTCGCCACGGCGCCGATGGTCGTCCAGTACGCGGGCAGCACCGTCAAGATCGAGCCGGGCGAGACGTACTGGGTCGACGACCTGGAGCGCACGCTCGTCGGCTGGCACGGCACCTACTCGCCACCGCTCGGCATGGATGCCTATCCGATGGTCGACACCGGCCCCGAGGTGATGTAGCCCCGCCCGTTCCCGGTGCGAGTGACGACGTCCGGCTCGATGCTGGACGGTGCACGCGACGTCGACCGGGGAGCTGCACATGTCTGACCAGACCACGCCACAGGACCCGACCACCCAGCACCCGCAGCCGGAGCAGCCGGCGGACGACCTGCAGCCGCCGGGCCGTACGGACGAGATGTCGCAGCAGCCGGACCACGGCGAATCCACCTACGAGGGCTCTGGCCGGTTGGCCGGCAGGTGCGCACTGATCACGGGCGGCGACTCCGGCATCGGGCGGGCGGTGGCGATCGCCTTCGCACGCGAGGGTGCCGACGTCGCGATCTCCTACCTGCCCCAGGAGGAGCCGGACGCTCGCACCACGGCACGGTGGGTCGAGGACGCGGGCCGCACAGCCGTGCTGCTGCCGGGCGACATCCAGGACGAGGAGTTCTGCCGCCGCCTCGTCGCCGACGCGGCGGCCGGGCTCGGCGGCCTCGACATCCTGGTGAACAACGCCGCCTACCAGATGTCGCAGGACGGTGGTCTGCGCGACATCACGACGGCCCAGCTCGACCGGGTGCTCAGGACCAACCTCTACGCGCTGTTCTGGATCACGAAGGCGGCACTGGACCACCTGCCCCGCGGGGGGTCGATCATCAACACGACATCGGTCCAGGCGTTCGAGCCGAGCCCGCAGCTGCTGGACTATGCCACGACCAAGGCGGCGATCCTCAACTTCACCAAGGGGCTCGCGCAGCAGCTGGCGCCGGAGGGCATACGCGTCAACGCGGTGGCGCCGGGGCCGATCTGGACGCCCCTGATCCCCGCCACCCTGCCGGACGAGAAGGTCGAGCAGTTCGGCGGTGACACGCCGCTGGGCCGCGCCGGCCAGCCCGCCGAGCTGGCGCCCGCCTACGTGTTCTTCGCGTCCCAGGAGTCGAGCTACATCACGGGCGACCGGATCGGCGTGACGGGTGGTCGCCCGCTGTGACGGGAGGAGGCATGGACCACTCACGTGTCCCGGTGCTCGAGGCGCTGCAGGAGTTCCGCAGGCGCGGCGATGTCGTGTTCGGCCCACCGGCCCACGGCCAGGGCAGAGGCGCGGACCCTCGGGTCGTCGGTGTGGTCGGCGAGGGAGTGTTCACCTCGGACGTGCTGATGCTCAACGGCCTGGACGACCGCCGCCAGTCGCAGGGGGTGCTGTCGCAGGCGCAGGAGCTCATGGCGGACGCCGTCGGCGCCGAGCACGCGTTCTTCTCCACCTGCGGGAGCTCGTTGTCGGTCAAGAGCGCCATGATCTCGGTGGCCGGTCCGGGCGAGAAGCTCCTGGTGTCGCGCAACGCGCACAAGTCGGTGATCGCCGCGCTGATCATCAGCGGGATCGATCCGGTGTGGGTCCATCCGCACTTCGACGATCACCTGCACCTGGCCCACCCGCCCGAGCCGGACGACGTGCGGGCCGCGCTGGAGGAGCACCCGGACGCGAAGGGCATGCTCCTGATCTCGCCGACCGACTGGGGTACGTGCGCCGACATCGCCGGTGCGGCGAGCGTGTGCCACGAGTACGACGTCCCGCTGCTCGTCGACGAGGCCTGGGGCGCCCATCTGCCGTTCCACGACGACCTGCCGGCGTGGGGCATGCACGCCGGCGCCGACCTGGTGGTCACGAGCGTGCACAAGATGGGCGGCGCCATCGAGCAGAGCTCCACGTTTCACCTGCAGGGCGGTCGGATCGACCCCACGGTGCTGCAGGCCCGCGAAGACCTCCTGGGCACGACCAGCTCCTCCAGCCTCGTGTACGCGACGCTGGACGGTTGGCGGCGGCAGATGGTCGAGCAAGGCCGCGACCTGTTGGGCGGCGCCCTGGAGCGCGCCGCGCGCCTCCGATCCGCGGTGGACGGGCTCGAGGGGCTCGAGGTGATGGGCCGCGAGGTCGTTCGCCCCGGGGGCGCGGCGGACCTTGACCCCCTGGCGGTCACGATCGACGTCCGGCCGCTGGGGATCACCGGGTACCAGGCGGGGGAGTGGCTCCGTGCTCGGTGCCAGATCGACGCCGGGTCCACCGACGCCTGCCGGATCGGCGTCCGCCTCACGCATGCTCATGGTGACGCCGAGGTGCAGCGGCTCGTGGACGCGCTGACGCTCCTGCCCCGCGAGGCGCCCACGCTGGAGCGTCCGCCGAGGGTCGCCCTGCCGCCGGGTCCGTCGTTCGAGGTGGAGACGGCGATGTCGCCGCGCGACGCGTTCTTCGGGCCGGTCGAGCAGGTGCCGATCACCGAGGCGGTCGGCCGTGTCGCGGCGGAGATGGTCAGCCCGTACCCGCCGGGCGTGCCGGTGCTGGCCCCCGGATTGGTGGTCGGCGCCGAGGCTGTCGAGTACCTCACCACCGGAGTGGCGGCCGGGATGCTCGTTCCCGACGCGGCCGACCCCGAGCTGACCAGCCTGCGTGTGGTCGCGCGGTAGCGGGCGGCCACGGCTGCGGCACGCCGGGCGCCGGTGCCGGTGCCGGGACGCTCACCGCTCGGCGGATTTCTGCTGGTGCGATGCCGGACCCGGATGGGAACGTACCGCGACGGCGTGATCCGGCGTGGTGCCGGCCACCGGAGGGAGAGGGCAGCACAATGATCAGCCTTGCCGAGCTGGACGCCGTGGCGGCGGAGCGATCGTTCAGCGGGACCGTGACGGTCGACGTCGACGATCACAGAGTCCTGGAACGCTCCTACGGGTTCGCGCATCGTGCCCTGCGGGTGCCCAACACCTCGGCCACGCGGTTCGCGATGGCGAGCGGCAGCAAGAGCTTCACCGCCCTTGCGATAATGCGGCAGGTCGTGGCCGGGACGCTGCGGCTGCAGGACCCCGTGCGCCGGTTCCTCCGCGACGATCTTCCCCTGATCGACGACGGCGTCACCATCGAGCACCTGCTCACCCACACCTCGGGGATGGGCGACTACCTCGACGAGGACGACGACTGGGACCCCGCCGACCATGTCCTCTCCGTCCCGGTGCACACCCTGGAGACCGCCGAGTCGTTCCTCCCGATCCTGGACGGCCTGCCGAGCAAGCACGAGCCTGGTGCGCGGTTCACGTACTGCAACGGTGGCTACGTCGTGCTGGCGATCGTGCTCGAGCGGGTCACCGGGCGACAGTTCCAGGACGTCGTGGACGCCGAGGTGATCCGGCCCGCGGGACTGACCGGCACGGCATACCTGCGGTCGGACGAGCTGCCCGGCGACGCCGCCCTGGGCTACCTGCACCCGGAGGGCGACCGGAGCAACGTGCTGCACCTGCCGGTGCGCGGCAACGGTGACGGCGGCGCCTACACGAGGGCCGCTGACCTGCACCAGTTCTGGCAGGCGTTGCATGCCGGTGCGATCGTGCCATCCGACGTGCTCACCGAGATGACCCGCCCGCGTTCGGACGTGCCGGACGAGGACCTGCGGTACGGCATCGGATTCTGGCTGCACCCGGAGGACCCGGCAGTCGTGATGGGCGGCTTCGACGCGGGCGTCGCCTTCCGGTCGACGCACGATCCCGCCACCCGTACGACCGCGACCGTGCTGAGCAACTGCACCTTCGGGTCGGGAGCCATCGTGACGCTGCTCCAGGACTCTTGGCTGGACGTGCTGCCGCCCCGGTCGTGAACTCCGGCTGTCCCGTTCCTCACCGCGGGGCGAATTTCGCCCGACGGTCATGCCGGCTGTCCGGGCGTGGTTCTCCTGCTGAGCGCCACGCGGGCCATGCTGTGGCTGGGAACGCCGCACCTCGGCGGTCTCACCGGCTGGCCGGTGGGGGAGAACGGGCGCGCCGCTGCTCTCAGCAGAACCCACGTCGCCCGCCGGTGGCCCCGACCTACGCTCAGGCATGGCCGAAACCGTCCCGCCCCCACGCCCGAGGCGCGAGCCGCTGCTGCGCCACATGCTCGGTGAACGTCTGCGCCACCTCCGCCGCCTGCGCGGGGAGACGCTCGAGAAGACGGCCCGCCGCGCCGGGATCTCGCCCCAGTACCTCTCCGAGATCGAGCGCGGCGTCAAGGAGCCGTCGAGCGAGATGATCGCGGCGATCACCGGCGCGCTGGAGATCGAGCTGGTCGACCTGGTCCTCGCGGTCGCCGACCGCCTGGTCGTCGTCCGGCAGGCCGTGCCCGTGCGCGGGACGGCGGGGCAGCCCACCTGCCAGGCGGCGTTCGCGCTCGCCGCCTGACGGCTCGGCCGGGGCTCCGGGCTTCAGTCCCCGGTGCCCCGGCCGCCGACGCCGTCCCGCCACGTCAGCGCTGGTCGATCACGTGATCCAGCAGGCCGTACTCCCGCGCCGCTTCGGCGGTGAAGATCCGGTCGCGGTCCGTGTCGGCGCGCAGGGTGGCGGTGCTCTGGCCGGTGTGCCGGGAGAGCGCGGCCTCCATGTCGGCGCGGATGCGCACCACCTCGTCGGCCTGCAGGATCAGGTCCGGGATCGCGCCACGGCCCTGGGCCACGGGCTGGTGCAGGACGACCCGGGCGTGGGGGAGCGCCGCCCGCTTGCCGTCGGCCCCGGCCGCCAGGAGGACGGCGCCGACCGCGACGGCCTGCCCTACGCAGGTGGTCGACACGGGGGAGCGGATGTAGCGCATCGTGTCGTAGATGGCCATCCCCGCGCTCGGGTCGCCGCCCTCGCAGTTGATGTAGAGCTGGATGTCGCCGTCCGGGTTGCTCGACTCCAGATGGATGAGCTGCGCGATGAGGGCGTTGGCGACCCCCGAGTCGATCGCGGTGCCGAGGTAGATGATGCGCTCCGACAGGAGCTGGGAGTAGACGTCCATGATCCGCTCGCCCCGCGGGTGCGCGGCGATGACGTTCGGGATGGTGTAGGTGCTCATCGGGCGTCCTCCTCCGTCACGGTGCTGAAGCCGGTCCGCCGGCGCTCGCGCGGCCGGATGCTGTCGAAGCTGGTGACGATCGTGTCGACGAACCCGAAGTCGAGCGCCTCCTGGGCCGTGTACCAGTGGTCGTGCAGGGAGTCCTCGAAGACGCGGTCGACCGGCTGGCCGGTGTCCTCGGAGACCAGCCGCAGGATGGTGTCGCGGGTGTGCCGCAGGTCGTCGGCCTGCAGCTCGACGTCCACGGCCGTGCCCGCGATGCCTGCCGAGCCCTGGTGCATGAGCACGCGGGAGTTCGGCAGGGCCCGGCGCTTGCCCTTCGTGCCCGCGGACAGGAGGAACTGGCCGGCGCTGTAGGCGATGCCGAGCACCAGGGTCGAGACGTCGTTCGGGATGGTCCGCATGAGGTCGCGGATCGCCAGCATCGACGGCACCGAGCCGCCGGGGGAGTGGATCCACAGGTCGATGTCGTCGGAGGGGTCCTCGGTGGCCAGCGCGATGAGCTGTGTCATCAGCAGGGTGCCGTTGTCGTCGTCCAGGGGTCCGTCGAGGACCAGGACGCGCCGTTCGTACAGCTCGCGTCGGGAGTGGGTGCCGAACTGGGGCGGCTTCGGTGTGTCGGTCATGACCTCACCGTGCACTCCTGGGAGGGGTGCCGGCGGGAACATCTGCCCAGAGCAGGACTGCTCAGAGCAGCGGGCGCGCGGTTCTGCCGTCGCCGAGGGCGCGAACTACTAGCTATAGGTACGGCCCTAATGGGTATAGGCTGGAGAGATGAACCGGCCCGCCCTCACCCCCGCCACGGTGGTCGCCGAGGCGGCGGTCCTCGCCGACGAGCACGGCCTGGAGGCCGTCACGCTGTCCGCCGTCGCGCGGCGGCTCGGCGTACGGACGCCCAGCCTCTACTCGCACGTCCGCGACCACGCCGCGCTCCTGGACGGGATCAGCACGCTCGCGCTGGAGGAGCTCGCGGGCCGGATCGCCGAGGCCGTCGCCGGCCGGGCAGGGCACCCCGCGCTCGACGGGCTCGCGCAGGCGCACCGGTCGTTCGCCCGGGAACGGCCCGGCCGCTGGCAGTCGCTCCAGCGCCGGGTAGGGCCCGCGGTCGCGGCGTCCGACGCCGCCCGGACGGTCGCCGCGCTCATGGACGCCGTCCTGCGGGGGTACGACATCCCGCCGGGCGACCGCGTGACGGTCACACGGCTGGTGGGCAGCACCATCAACGGCTACCTCACGCTGGAGCACGTGGGCAGCTTCGACCACAGAGAACCTGCCCCGGAGGTGTCGTGGCACCGCGCCGTCGACGCGCTCGACGCCCTCCTGCGCACCTGGCCGACCGGTCAGGAGACGTGACGCCGGCGAGCCGGCACAGGAAAGGACCCCCATGTTCACCACACCCCTGACCGCAGCGTTCCTGCACGGCACCACGGAGGTCGAGACCACGGCCCGGGGCCTGCGCCCCCACCGTCTCCCGCTGTGGGTCCGCGACCAGTTCCCGGACCCGCAGCTGCTGATGGTGGAGGGTCAGCCGTCGGGCGTGCGCGTGGTGGTGGCCACCTCCGCCCGCACGGTGTCGCTCGTGACCCACCCGCTGCGCGTCGCCTACCGGGGCGCGGACCGGCCACGGGGCGCCGTCGACCTCGTGGTCGACGGGGAGCCCGTCGCCAGTTCCGTGCTCGCCGACGGCGACGTGATCGAGGCGGATCTCGCGACCGGTGCCTCGGAGTTCCGGCCCGGCTCGTCGCACACCACGACGTTCGACGGCCTGCCCGGCGGCGACAAGGTCGTGGAGCTGTGGCTGCCGCACAACGAGTCGGTGGAGCTCGTCGAGCTGCGCACCGACGCGCCGGTCACCCCGGTGGAGCCCTCCCGGCGCCTCTGGCTGCACCACGGCAGCTCCATCAGCCACGGTTCGAACGCGACCGCACCCACCCGGATCTGGCCCGCCGTCGCGGCCCGGCTCGGTGGCGTCGACCTGCACAACCTCGGCCTCGGCGGCAGCGCGCTGGTGGACCCGTTCCTCGCCCGCGTGATCCGTGACGCCGAGGCCGACCTGATCAGCCTCAAGCTGGGCATCAACGTCGTCAACCTCGACGGGATGCGGCTGCGCACCTTCGTCCCGGCGGTGCACGGCTTCCTCGACACGATCCGCGACGGCCACCCGGACACGCCGATCGTGCTGGCGTCGGCGATCTTCTGCGCCATCCACGAGGACACCCCGGGGCCGGGCGCGGTCGACCCCGCCACCCTCGGCACCGACCAGGTCCGGTTCGTCGCGACCGGCCGCAGCGAGGAGCAGCGGCAGGGCAAGCTCACGCTCCGGGTGATCCGCGACGCCCTGGCCGAGGTGGTCGAGCGTCGTGCCGACCCGAACCTGCACTACCTGGACGGCACCACGCTCTACGGCCCCGACGACGCCGTCGAGCACCCGTTGCCCGACGCCCTGCACCCGGACACCGCCACCCACGGGCTGATCGGCGAACGGTTCGCGCGGTACGCCTTCGGCACGGACGGGCCGTTCGCCGGGGCCTGAGGCAGAACCGGTCCGGAGCGGCCTCCGGACCGGTTCACGAGGTCAGACCCGCTCGAGCCGGATCATCGACCAGGACACGGGCGGCAGCTCGGCGTGCGCGTGGTCGTCGGCCACCTTGGCGGACGCGTTGGGCCGCGGCAGCACGGAGGTGGCGTCGTCGGCCGTCGCCGACCAGGTGTGGTCGGGGTTGGACAGCGTCAGGGCTTCCGCCACGCGCAGGCCGGGGAACCCCCGCAGGTCCACCTCGAGCGCGACGTCCTGGGTGAGCGACCGGTTCACCGCGAGCAGCACGACGCCGCCCGTGGCCGGGTCGTGGGTGGCGACGGCGTCGAGCACGGGCACCGGGCCGAACTTGGCCGTCTCCTGCACGGGGGCGTCCACGGCCAGGCGCAGCACGTCGCCGGCGGCGTGCCGGGCCGTCAGCGCGAAGGGGTGGAACGTCGTCTGCCGCCAGGACCGGCCGCCCGGCTCGGTCATGATCGGTGCGATGACGTTCACGAGCTGCGCCAGGGACGCCGCGTGCACGCGGTCGGTGTGCCGCAGCAGCGAGATGAGGAGGTTGCCGACGACCACGGCGTCGGCCACGTTGTAGCGGTCCTCCAGCAGCACGGGCGCCACCGGCCAGTCGTCGCCCGACGGGGGACGCGACTCCGCGCGCTTCTGGTACCAGACGTTCCACTCGTCGAACGAGATGTTGATGCGCTTGGTGTGCTTGCCGGCCGCCCGCACGGCGTCCGCGGTCGCGGCCACCGAGTCGACGAAGTGGTCCATGTCGACGGCGGAGGCCAGGAAGGAGGCGAGGTCGCCGTCCTCCTCCCAGTAGTAGGCGTGCGCCGAGACGTGGTCGACGTGCTCGTAGGACTCGGTCAGCACGGTGTGCTCCCAGGCGCCGAACGTGTCGATCTGCGACCCCGACGAGCCGCACACCACGAGCTCGAGGTCCGGGTCGATCATCCGCATCGCCCGTGCCGTCTCGGCCGCGAGACGACCGTACTCGTGGGCGGTCTTGTGACCGATCTGCCAGGGCCCGTCCATCTCGTTGCCCAGGCACCACATCGTGATCCGGTACGGGTCCTCGGCGCCGTTGGCCCGGCGCAGGTCGCTCCACGTGGTGCCGCCGGGCACGTTGCAGTATTCCAGCAGGTCGAGGGCCTCCTGGACGCCGCGGGTGCCGAGGTTGACGGCCATCATGGGCTCGACGCCCGTCCGGGCGCACCACCGCATGAACTCGTCGACGCCCACGAGGTTGGGCTCGGTCGAGTGCCAGGCCAGGTCGAGCCGACTGGGACGCTGCTCGACGGGGCCGATCCCGTCCTCCCACCGGTAGCCCGAGACGAAGTTGCCACCGGGGTAGCGCACCGTCGAGACACCGAGCTCGCGGGTGAGCTCGGCGACGTCGCCCCGGAACCCGTCGGCGTCGGCGGTCGGGTGGCCGGGCTCGTGCAGACCCGTGTACACGCTGCGGCCCAGGTGCTCGACGAACGAGCCGAACGTGCGGGGGCGCACCGGTCCGACGACGAACGCCGGGTCGATGGTGACGGATGCGGACAGCATGGGTGATGTACTCCTCGGTGGTTGGTGCGTGAGGCGTGCGCCGCGCGGGCGGGGCCGCCGTGGCCGGCCGCCCCGCCCGCGCGATCAGCCGGACTACTGCCCGAGCTGGTTCTGCAGGTCGGCCTGCGTCTGGTCCAGGGCGTCCTGGACCGGCGTGCCGTTCTCGTAGATCTCGTTGAGCGTGACCGTGCGGAACGTGTCGTCGACCGTGGGCCAGTTCGGGTCGCTGAACGACTCGAAGTGCCCGATGCCGTCCTTGACCTCGTTCAGCACGTCGAACAGGTTGGTCTGGAAGTACTTGTTGAACTTGTTGTCCGGGTTCTTGGTGACCTCCTCGTCCTCCCAGACGGACATGTTCACCGGGTCGAAGCCCAGCACCTCCCAGACGGCGACGTTCGCCTCGGGGGACAGCTTGGCGAACGCCAGCCACTGCGCCGCGAGGTCCTTGTTCGGCGAGACGGCCGGGACGGCCGCCCCCGTGCCGCCACCACCGATGGTCTGCACGACGGCGTCGTCGGTGACCGGCGCCGGGGCGATGGCCACCTTGCCGGCGAGGTCGGGCATGTAGTCGACGAACCGGGACGTGTACCAGGCCGGGTAGACGATCGCGGCGTAGTCGCCGTCGTTGATGGCGCCGTACGCCTCCTCGGAGTCGGGGCTCCCGCCGGGGATGGTGGAGATCGCGCCGGCGTCCTGCATGTCCTTCATCATCGAGAGGGTCTCGACCACCTCGGGGCTGTTCACCTGCACGTTGCCCGCGTCGTCGATGTACTGCCCGCCGAGCTGCGCCGTGATGAGCGGCTCGAGGAACATGACGCTGGTGCTGGCGACGCCGAAGGCCTTGCCGGTCTCCTCGTGGTACTTGACCCCGGCCTCCTTGAAGTCGTCCCAGGTCTTGATGGTCGTGTAGTCGATGCCGGCGCCCTCGAGCGCCTCGGTGTTGTAGAACGTGGTGAACGCGCCCACGTGGGTCGGGAACCCGTAGATCGTGCCGTCCTTGCTGTACAGGTCGAGGCGCGCCTGGACCACGTCGTCCTTGTACGGCGCCGCGTACTCGGTCAGGTCGAGCAGCGGCGGGTTCTCGCCCTTGACGAAGTTGGCGAACTTGTTCACCTCGATGTCGACCACGTCCGGCAGACCCTCACCGGAGTTCACGGCGAGCTGCAGCTTGTTGTGCATGTCGTCGTAGGGGTAGACCGTGACCTCGAGCTGGATCTCCTGGTCCGGGTTGGCCTCGTTCCACCGCTCGGCCATCTCCTCGTAGTACGTCGCGTGCACGTCCGCGAACGTCCACATGTTGAGGGTGGTGGAGCCGTCGGCGTTCTTCGTGGGTGCCTCCGGCTGACCACCACCGCAGGCGGTCAGCGCCGTCACCGCGAGCGCGGCGACCACCGTGGACACCGTCGTCCGTAGCCTTGTCATGAGTTTCTCCGTTATCTCTCGTGAGGGAAGGTGAAGCCTGGGGAGGGGTCAGCCCTTGACCGCTCCCGCGGTGATTCCTTCGATGAAGAACCGCTGGAACGCGAGGAAAAGAATGAGGACGGGGATCAGCGAGAAGAAGGCCCCGATGATGAGCAGCTCGTAGTTGTTGCCGTACGGCGTCAGCAGCGTGTTGAGGCCGATCGGGAGCGTGAACTTCTCGGGGCTGCGCAGCACCAGCAGCGGCCAGAGGAAGTTGTTCCAGCACATCATCCCGTTGAGGATCGCCATGGCGGCCATCGCCGGCTTGGTGATCGGCAGCACCAGCCGGAAGAAGATGCCGAACTCGCTCACGCCGTCCATCCGCCCGGCCTCGATGATCTCCTTGGGTATGCCCAGGAAGTACTGGCGGAAGAAGAAGATCGTCACGGCCGAGGCGAGGAACGGGAGCGCGATCACCGTGTAGGTGTCGGCGAGGCCCATGTCGTTCACCTGGACGTACAGGGGGAGCATGAGCATCTCGAACGGCACGGTCATGACCAGGAGCACCATGATGAACCACAGCGTCTTGGTCCGGAACTCGTACATCGCGAAGCCGTAGGCGACGAACGAGCTCACCAGGAGCGTGCCGGCGACCTGCGCGACCGTCAGCAGCAGGGTGTTGACGAACCAGCGGAAGTACGGGCCCGAGTCGGTGAACAGCAGCACGTAGTTGTCCAGGCTCAGCCCGCCGAGGTCGACGTCGAACGTCATGCCCCGCCGGATCACCTCGTTGCCGTCCTGGAAGGTGCCCACGAAGATCGCCAGCAACGGGACCAGGGAGATCAGGGCGATCACGACGAGGAAGGCGCTCTGCACCCACGCCGCGGTGGACGGCCCGCGGCGGCGCGGGGCGGCGGTCGGGACGGTCGTCGCCCGGGTGTGCTCTCGGAGAGCGGCCATCACGCGGCCTCCTTCTTGAAGGTGCCGCTGGCGACGAGGTAGCAGATGTTGATCGTCATGACGATGACGAGCAGCACCACGCCGACCGCGGACGCGAAGCCGAGGTCGTTCTCCTCGATGCCCTTGCGGTAGAGGTAACCGACGACCGTGAGGCCCTGGTTGTTGGGGGAGTTGTTGCCGGCGTAGAGCATGAAGCTCTCCAGGAACATCGCCAGGCCGCCGTAGACGCTGATGGTCACGACGTAGACGATGGTGGGCCGGATGTTCGGGACCGTGATGTGGATGAACTGACGGAACTTGCTCGCCCCGTCGATCGACGCCGCCTCGTAGTACTCGGTGGGGATCGCCTGCATCCCGGCCAGGAAGTACATCATGTTGACGCCGGTCCACCGCCACAGGGCGATGGCCAGCAGCGCCACGAGGCCGGTGAGGTCGCTGCGCAGCCACCGGACGGGGCCGAAGCCGAAGAACTCGGCCACCTGGTTCATCATCGCCGAGTCGGACTCCGCGAAGATGAGGCGGAAGACGATGCCCGCCACGACCACGGAGGTCAGTGCCGGCACGAACATCGACGCCTTGAAGAACGCCTTGATGCGGGTGCTGCCGATGCTCGAGTTGACCAGCGCCGCCAGCGCCAGCGGGATCGGGATGAGCAGCACGAGCGTGAGCACCATGTAGCGCATGCTGTTGAACAGGGCCTGCCAGAAGATGCGGTCCTGCCAGAGCCGCTCGTAGTTGGCGCTGCCGATGAAGGTCGCCTGCCCGTAGAGCACCTCCTGGGTGCTCATCACGAACGAGCGCCCGAGCGGCACCACCCAGAAGACCGCGAGGGTCACCAGGAACGGCAGGATGAACAGGTAGGGCGCGAGCCTCTTCGAGTAGAGGAGCTGTTTCACGGCGGTCTGGTCCTCCTTGATCAGAGCCATGGGGCGATGCCGGCACGACGGGACGGGGGCGCCGATCGCGGGGTGTCATGATGGTCGGCGTGGTGAAGATGAGCGACGTGGCCCTCGAGGCCGGGGTCTCGAAGATGACGGTCTCGAACGTCATCAACGGGCGGCCGGGGGCCAGCGAGGACACCCGGGCCCGCGTGCTCGAGGCGGTGGCCCGGCTCGGTTACCGGGTGAACGCCACCGCGCGGCAGCTCCGGGCCGGCCGCGGCGGCGCGATCGGCCTGCTGGTGCCGCACCTGGACGGGCCCTACTACGCGCACCTCGCCGCCCGGCTGGACACGCTGGCCCAGGCGCAGGGGTACCACGTCATCATCGAGCGCACCGGCGCCAGCCGGGAGGGCGAGCTGGCCGCCATCTCTGCCGACCGGGTACGGCCCTACGTCGGCCTGGTGTTCAGCCCCGTGCAGATCGACAGTGCCGACGTGCGGGCCGCGGGCATCGAGGTGCCCGTGGTGCTGCTCGGGGAGCGGCGCCTGTCCGGCGAGTTCGACCACGTGATGATGGACAACGTGGGCGGTGCGGAGCTCGCCACGTCCTACCTGCTCGACCGGGGCGCCCGGCGTGTCGCGCTGCTCGGTGGCCGGCCCGACCAGGGCGTCGACAGCATGGCGACGCTGCGCAGCCGCGGCTACCGCAGCGCCCACGCCCGGGCGGGCGTACCGGTGGACGAACGGCTCGTGGTCGACGCCGCCTCGTACACGACGAAGGACGGGTACGAGGCCGTCATGCGGCTGCACCGCGAGGGCGTGCCCTTCGACGGCGCCTTCGCCCTGACGGACGCGGCCGCGATGGGCGCGCTGCGGGCGCTCGCGGACCTCGGCCTGCGGGTGCCGGACGACGTGCAGGTGGTCGGCTTCGACAACGACGCCGAGGGCGAGTACCTCGTGCCGCGCCTGACCACCATGGACCCGGACAACGACTCGATGGCCGAGCGGATCATGGAGCTGCTGCTGCGGCGTGTCGAGGCCGGTGCGGCGGCACCCGGCGAGGTGGTGGAGTCGGTGATGTCGGCCCGGATCGTCGTGCGTGAGTCGACGCTCGGCCACGTACCCGGTCACTAGTCGATCGGTCACGGCGGTCTCTCTCTCGGTGCCTCATCGCACCCGTTGATGTTTATCGATAAAGTAGGGCCTCGCGCGATGGGTGTCAACGGGCCGGGGGTGCCTGCCCGGGTGAGGTCTGGCGACCCTGGTTCCAACGTCGTACTCCACCAGATCACCCTATTGACACAGGTGATCGGGCCGCGCCAGCATGACTCCGATTCGGGCCGTTACGACGTTGTAACGCTGGCCGGGCACTCCGCCGGTCGTCGCCGCGAGCCCGCCCTGTCGACGCGAAGGGAGCCACCCTCCGCGGGCAGGTGTCAGATGGGAGTGAATCAATGACGATCACCACTCAGGGTCCACGCGGACGGCGGCGCTCGTCGCTGCGCCGGTGGACCGCACTGGCCGCCGCGGGGGCGCTGGCGCTCGCCGGCGCACTCGTCGGCACGGCTGCGGCCACCGCCCCGGCGTCCGCGGCCGAGACGCCCTGGCTCACGGTCCAGGAGGTGCCCGGCCAGGGGGTCTTCGCGCGGTGGACGGTGCCGAACGCCGCCGTCGAGGCGGCCACCGGCCGCCCGGTGTCCCAGGTCGTGGCCCGCGGCAGCTTCGGGCCGTCGGACAACTGGGCACAGGTGAACCTGGCACGCAGCGGGTCGAGCTGGACCGACGTGATCGGCCCGCTCGAACCGGGGCTGTACCACTACCAGCTCACCGCCGACGACACGCTGCACTTCGCCGACACGACCAACCCGAACACCAACGAGGTCCAGCCCACGTGGCGCTGGTTCTACGTGCCCGGGCCGGACGGGTTCTTCCTCAACGACGTGCCCGCCGGCACCGGGGGGACGCTGCAGGACATGACCTTCGAGTCCACCGCCCAGGGGCAGACCCGCACGGCGGTGGTCTACACCCCGCCGGGCTACGACGCCGACCGCGCCGAGCGCTACCCGGTGTTCTACCTCCAGCACGGGGGCGGGCAGAGCTACCGCGACTGGACGGAGCTCGGCCGTGCGCGGCAGATCTTCGACAACCTCGTGCGGGACGGCGACATGGTCCCAGCGGTCGTGGTGATGGGCAACGGCAACGGGGTCAACTTCACCGACGAGCTGCTCCAGCGGATCGTCCCGGCGTCCCGGGAGCACTTCAACGTGTCCGACGAGCCGGCGAAGATGGCGCTCGCCGGGCTGTCGATGGGTGGCAGCCAGTCGATGGCGGTGCTCAAGACCAACCCCGGGGTGTTCGGCTACGTGGGCACGTTCGGCTTCGGCTTCGGCAGCACGAACGGCGTGGACGCCGAGGCGATCAACGAGGGCACCACCCTCCTGCGGCTCTACACCGGCAACAAGACGGACCTCGCCTACAACTCGGTCGTGAGCTCGATCCCGGCGCTGGAGGCCGCGGGCATCGACCACGAGTTCGACGGCATCGACCCCGACCACGGTCACAACTGGAACCACTGGCAGGAGTCGCTGCACGACTTCTCCCAGCGCATCTTCCGCGACCCGCAGGACATCGACGACCACGGCATGAGCCCCGGTCACCTGCCGGCGACCGGCACCTTCACGCCCCCGCCCGCCGGCACGACGCCGACGCCGTACCTGACCGACGACGGCTTCGTGACGTTCGAGGCGCCCGCCGAGTACGACACCGCGCAGACGGTGACGGTGTGGGGCAACTTCGGCCCGTCGAAGCGCTGGGTCCGGATGGAGATGTCCCGTTCCGCCGGCCGGTGGCGGGCCACGGTCGGTCAGCTCGAGCCCGGCTTCTACTACTACCGCCTGCACGTGGACCGCGTGCAGAGGAAGGACACCGGCAACCCGACGAGCGTGACCACCGAACCCACGTGGAGCACGTTCTACGTGCCCGGTGACTCCGCGCGCCTCCTGGCGGACGCCCCCGCCGGCGCGGGCGGTGACCTGCGGGTGATGGAGTACCCGAGCACCGCCGCGGGCAACCCGACGCGCAGCGCCTGGGTCTGGACGCCGCCGGGGTACGACGCCGACCGCGAGGTGCCCTATCCCGTGCTGTACCTGCAGCACGGCAGCGGGCAGTCCTGGACGGACTGGGTCGAGATGGGCCGGGCCCGGCAGATCCTGGACAACCTGTCCCTCGACGGGGCGACCGTCCCGATGGTGGTCGTCATGGCCAACGGCAACGGCGTGAACTTCACCGACGAGCTGCTCCAGCGGATCGTCCCGACCTCCCGGGAGCAGCTCAACGTGTCCGGCGCCCGGGACGAGATGGCGCACGCCGGGCTGTCCATGGGCGGCGGGCAGACCGTGACCGCGCTCAAGGCACGTCCCGGCACCTTCGGGTACGTGGGCGTCTTCGCCGCGGGCTTCGGCGGTGCGGTCGACGCCGCGACCGTGCAGGCCATCAACGACGGCACCACCCTGCTGCGCTTCTACTCGGGCAACATCACCGACACCACCTACACCAGCGTGGTGAACGGTATCGCCACGATGGACTCGATCGGGGTGGACTACGAGTTCAACGGCTACACCGCGCACGGGCACAACTGGGACGCGTGGCAGCTCAACCTGATCGACTTCGCCCCGCGGCTGTTCCAGCACGTCGGTGCCGTGTCGGTGACCCCGGCCGCACCGACGGTGGCCCGGGGCTGGACCGAGCAGTTCACGGCGGAGGTGGCCACGACCCACGGCGCCTCGTCCGCCGTGACCTGGTCCGTGGAGGGAGCCTCCTCGCCGGGCACGACGATCTCGGCCGACGGCCTGCTCTCGGTCGGACCGGACGAGACGGCGTCGTCGCTGCGGGTCGTCGCGACGTCGGTCTTCGACCCGAACCGGTCGGCGGCCGCCGAGGTCACGCCCGTGCCGACGGGTGCGAAGGCGGTCACGGTGAAGGCCGAGGCGACGCCGGCGTCCGTGGTGGCGGGCGGCACGTTCCGGCTGGAGGTGACCGTGGCGCCCGCGCACCGGACCCACGGCGCACCGCGGCCGACCGGTGAGGTGGCGGTCACCTTCGGCGGCACGGTCCAGGTGGTACCGCTGGTGCGGGGCCAGGCGCTGGTCGGCCTGGACACGACCGGCCTGCCGCGGGGGAGGTACCGCGTGCACGTGGCCTACTCGGGCGACTCGACGTACGCGCCGCACGCGGCCGCCTACCAGGAGCTGAGGGTGCGGTAGCCCGGCTCCTGACAGTCCGGCGTCGCCCTGGTGGGGTCGGCGGGCGCGAGCTCGTCGGCCCCACCCTCGGCCCCGTCTCCGGGGCGGGTCACAGGAGGATGACGGTGCGTTCCCCGGGCGCGTCCTGATGGGCCCAGGCCGCCTCGACCTGGCCGAGCGGGAACGGGTGCGGGCGCACGGCCATGGCGCCGGCGGCGATCGCGGCGACGAGCTCCGTGAACTCCCGCAGCATCACCTGCGTGTCCACCGCGCCGAACCCGCTGCCGAGGATGCGGAACGCGTTGGAGCGCAGGGCATGCCCGGACAGGGTGATCGCATCACCGCCCGTGCCGCCGATCTGTACCCAGTCGAGCACGCGGGTGTGCTGGGTCCGCGCACCCAGGACGGCGCGCATGGCGAGCTCCGTGGGCGGCCCCCAGACGTAGTCCAGGACGACGTCGACCTCCGCGGCGGCCCGGGCGAGAGCGGCCGCCGTGGCGTCCTGGTCGGAGGTGAGCTGCACGATCTCGTCCGCGCCCTGGGTGGTGAGCTCGTCCAGGCGCGAGCGGTTGCGCCCGGCGGCGACCACGTGGCCCGCGCCGAGGTGCCTGGCGACCTTGACGGCCATGGATCCGGCGTTGCCGGTCGCTCCGTGCACCAGGACCGACTGCCCGGCCTGGAACGGGACGCGGGTGCGCAGCGCGCCCCACGAGGACAGGGCCGGGTTCATGGTCGCGACCAGGACCGCGGGATCAGCTCCGTCCGGCACCGGGATGACGGCGGCCGGGTCGACGGCGATGTGCTCGGCCAGGGTGCCGGCGCCCATGAGCATCACGTAGCCGAGGCTGCCGTCCGCTCGCCGGACGACCGCGTCGGCCCCCGCGAGAGCGGGCAGCGACGTGGGGCTCGTGTAGTGCTTGCCGGCCGCGATGCCGCGGGTTGCGGGGTGCACGCCGACGGCGAGGACGTCCACCACCTCCTGCCCGGGGGCGGGCGCGGGGGCGGGGACGGAGCGGAGGTGCGGCGGCTCGTGGAACGACTCCACGAGCGCGGCGTTGATCATGGACATGCGTGTTTCCCTCGGCCGAACGGACGGCATCGTTAAGAAACGATGCCGTTTCTTATTGAGTCAGCGTAGGGCCGCGCGTTAAGATACGCAAGCGAATCTAATCGCTCGGCGGAGCGGCAGGAGAGGAGAGGTGGGTTCGTGGTGAGCAAGGGGCCTACGGAGGACACGCCCACGCGGCGCAGGGGTGCCGCACTGGAGAACGCGATCACCGAGGCCGCCTGGGACGTGCTCGTCGAACAGGGCTACAACGGCTTCACGTACGAGGCCGTCGCGGCGCGCGCCGGCACGAGCAAGCCGGTGCTCTACCGGCGGTGGCCCCAGCGGGAGGACCTCCTGGTCGCCACGCTCGCGCGGTACTGGCACCCGCTCGACCTCCCGGACACCGGCGGCCTCCGCCAGGACGCCCTCGTGTTCCTCCGGACGGTCAACGCCGAGCGGGCCCGCATGCTGATCCTCATGCGCGTCTGGCTGGCGGACTACTTCCGCGAGACCGGTACCACCTTCGGCGACCTGCGTGGCCGCCTGGGCCTCGCGGACCGGACGCGCCCCTTCGCGACGATCGTCGCCCGCGCCGTCGAACGCGGCGAGCTGGCGGACGTACCGCGACCCGAACGCGTGGTGAACCTGCCCTTCGACCTGGTGCGGCACGACATGCTGATGACCATGGGCGCGGTGCCGGACGAGGCGATCGTCGAGATCGTGGACACGGTGTGGCTTCCCCTGCTCGGTCCGGCGCACCACGGCTCGGGACGGTGAGCCCGGCGGGGACTCAGTCCGGCGTCTCGGGAAACCCGGTGGACTCGCGCCGCACGATGCGGAACGGCGGCTTGATCAGGCGGGGCGGCCGCCGGTCGCCCGGTCCCGCGCCCTGCTCGGCGATCCGTTCCACGAGCAGGTCCACGGCGATCCGGGCGATCTCGGCGCGCCCCGCGTCGACCGTCGTCAGGGACGGCACGGAGAACCGGCTCTCGTCGATGTTGTCCACGCCGATCACCGCGACGTCGTCGGGCACCCGCACGCCCGCGGCGGCCAGCTCGCGCAGCGCGCCGAGCGCCAGGCCGTCGTTGAGGCAGAAGAGCCCGTCGAACGGCACCCTGGCGGCCAGCAGCTCGCGCACCGCCTCGGCGCCGTTCCACTGGAACCACGGGGCGGCGACCCGGATCAGGTCGGGGTCCACGGTGAGCCCGGCACTCTCCAGCGCCTCCCGGTAGCCGGCCACGCGGAGGTCGGAGGCGCGCTCGCGGACCTGGCCGTCCGGGTGCGCGCCGATCACCGCGATGCGCCGGCGCCCCACCTCGAGCAGGTGCTCGACGGCGGCCCGCGCGGCGCTCGTGTTGTGCATCGTGACGTGGTCCGTGGGCCCGCCGAAGATCCGTTCGCCGAGCAGCACGCTGGGGAAGTCGGTGGTGAGCAGGTCCTTGTCCTCGGTGCCGAGCCGTTCGGGGGCGTAGAGCAGCCCGTCGGTCAGGTACGGGCGCCGCCGTGTCACGACGTCGATCTCGCGCTGCCGGTCGCCGCCGGTCTGCTCCACCAGGACGCCCAGGCCGCGCTGCTCCGCGGCCCGGATCACCTCGTCGGCGAGCTCGGCGAAGTAGCTCTGGCGCAGCTCCGGGACGGACAGCTCGATCACGCCGGTGCGGCCGGAGCGCAGCCCGCGGGCGGACAGGTTGGGGCGGTAGCCGAGCTCCTCGATGGCCCACTGCACGCGGCGCCGGGTCTCGGCGCGGACCCTGGGGAAGTCGTGCACCACGTTGGACACCGTCTTGGTCGAGACGCCGGCCAGCCGGGCGACGTCCTGCAACGTCACGCTCACGGACCGCCCCCCTTGCTCCCTACCGGCCACGACACCAGGTCAGAGGCATCCTAGCGGCGGGCGGGGCCCGTTCCGGCCACGGCAGCGGGTGGTGCCGTGGAGTCACGGACGGTCAGGCTGGTGGCGAGCTGGACGTGGCGGGAGGCGGGCTCGACGCCGTCGGCCATCGCGAGCACGGTCTCGACGGCCATCCGGCCCATCCCCGCCAGGGGCTGGTGCACCGACGTGAGCTGCGGGGTGGTCCACGCGGCCTGCGGCGTGTCGTCGAAGCCGACCACGCTGAGCCGCCCGGGCACCGGGACGCCGAGCTCGCGCGCCGCGGCGATCACGCCGACGGCGATCTCGTCGTCACCCGCGACGATCCCGGTGGGCGCTGCGGGCAGCGCGAGCAGCTCGCGGCCGTGCACCAGGCCCGTCTCGATGGAGAAGGGGTCGCTGCGCACCAGGGTCCGGTCCAGGCTGATGCCCGCGGAGTCGAGCGCCGCCCGGTACCCGTGGAAGCGTTCGCGGGCCGCGGCGGAGGCGGCCGGGCCGCCGATCCAGCCGATGCGCCGGTGGCCGAGCTCCAGGAGATGCTCCGTGGCGGTGCGCGCACCGGCCCAGTTGGCCGAGCCGACGCTGACGGTCCGGGGGTCGTCCACGTCGACGGGGTCGATCATGACGAACGGCATGCCCACCTTCCGCGCCGCCTGGAGCACCGCGTTGGGCCGGCTCAGCGTGATGCCGACGATGCCGACGACCCCCGACTCCTTCTGCTCGCTCACCCAGGCCTGGGCGGCCGCCTTCGTGGCACGCACGGCGCGGTCCGGAGCCAGCCGCACCAGCACGTCGGTCTGCGCGGTCATGGCGGCGGCCAGGAGGCCCTGGAGCACGTTCGAGACGTAGGGGGAGTCCACCACGTCGGTCACCGCGGCGATGGTGCGCGTGCGCGGCGGTTCCCACTGCGCGGTCGTGGGGCGGTAGCCCAGCGCTGCCACGGCCTCCAGGACCCGGGCTCGGGTGTCCTCGGCGATGTCGAGACGGCCGTTGAGCGCCTTCGAGGCGGTGCCGGTGGAGACGCCGGCCGCGCGTGCGACGTCGGCGAGGGTCGGGCGCTCGGTCGAGGGCCTGCCAGCCATGATCTTCCCTTCGTCGAAACTATTTCGAAGGCTAGCGGTCCGTTGGTGGGGCGTCAATCCGACCGGGTGCGCGCAGATGGCGGGACGTGCCTCGGCTGGAACGGGCAGGCTCGACTGTTGACGCCCGGCGGAGCGCACCACTACAGTCCCTGCTTGATCGATAAAGTTGCGAAAAGATTTCGCACGCTCTCAACGAGGAGGGACAGGGTGATGAGGCTCTTGACCAAGGCGCAGGCGGTCTGCGTCGCGCTCGTGACGGCCGGTGCGCTCACCGCGTGCTCGGGCGCGGGAGGTACGGCGGGCGGGACCGGCGGCGGTGGTACCGCGGACCAGCCGGTGACGCTGACGGTGTGGAGCTGGGACGGCACGGTCGAGCTCGCGGTGCCGGGCTTCGAGAAGGCCAACCCCGGCATCGACGTCGAGGTGGTGAACGCCGGCTCGTCGTCCGACGAGTACCAGGCGCTCGACAACGCGATCCAGGCCGGATCGGGCGTGCCGGACCTGGTGATGTTCGAGTACTTCGCGGTGCCCTACTTCGCCGTGCCGGGCAAGCTCGCCGACCTCGGCCCGCTGGGTGCCGCCGACCTGGAGGACGACTACGTCCCCTCGGCGTGGAACAACGTCACGATCGGCGACGGCGTCTACGCCCTGCCCTCCGACTACGGCCCCGCCGTCATGTTCTGGAACGAGGCGACGTTCGCCAAGGCGGGGATCAAGGAGGCGCCCGCGACCTGGGACGAGTACTACGAGGCGGCGAAGAGGATCCGCGCCCTGGGCGACGACTACTACATCACGCAGGACACGAACGACCTCTTCTTCCTGCTGTCGCTCATCTGGCAGGCGGGCGGCCGGCCGTTCGAGGTGGACGGCACCACCGTGCACATCGACTTCACCGACGAGGGCACGCAGAAGGCCGTGGCCTTCTGGCAGAAGATGATCGACGAGGACCTGGTCAACACGAAGATCAGTGCCTGGTCCGACGACTGGAACCGGGCGCTCAACGACGGCACCCTCGCGTCCCAGAACATGGGCGGCTGGCTCACCTCGACCCTGCCCGAGCGGGCGCCGGACGCGGCGGGCGACTTCCGCGTCTCGCTCATGCCCCAGTGGGAGGAGGGCGAGAAGGTCGGCGCCGAGAACGGCGGCTCGGCGTTCGGCATCCCGGAAGCCGCGGCCAACAAGGAGGCGGCCTACACGTTCCTCGAGTACTTCACGCACGGCGAGGGCCTGCAGCCCCGGGTCGACGCCGGGGCGTTCGTGCCGAACACGGCGGTGCTCGACAGCCCCGAGTTCCAGGAGGTGAAGAACCCGTACTTCGGTGACCAGAAGACGGGCGAGGTGCTCGCGGAGGCCTCGAACATCGCCGCCGTCGGCTGGCAGTACCCGCCGTTCTTCGAGTGGGCCCGCAGCACGTACGGCGACATCGCCACGCCGTTCTACACCTCCGGCGAGGGCTCCCTCGCGCAGGTGCTGGAGACGTGGGAGCAACGCTCCGTCGAGTACGGCAACGAACAGGGGTTCCAGGTCGACTAGCCGCCGTCGGCGGACGTCTCGCGCACCGCGGCGCGGGACGTCCGCCCGGCCCCCGACCGGACGACACGAGAGGACTGTCCATGAGCGCGACCCAGCGCACGGCGCCCGCCGTGGCCGCCACCCCGCCTCCACCCGCCGGCGTGGAGCAGCAGTACCGCCGGCCTCGTCGCCGGCAGACCGGCTGGGCGTTCGTCGCACCGTTCGGTGTGCTGTTCGCCCTGGTGTTCATCGTGCCCATCGCCTACGCCGCCTACCTGAGCCTCTTCCAGGACCGGATGGTGGGCGGCCCGTCCTTCGTGGGCCTGGCGAACTACACGAAGCTGTTCGGCGACGCCCAGTTCTGGGACGGCGTCTCCCGCGTGGTCTGGTTCACGCTGATCCAGGTGCCGGTCATGCTCCTGCTGGCCCTCGCGCTGGCGCTGGCGATGGACTCGATGCGGCTGCGCGGCATGCGGTTCATGCGCGTGGCGATCTTTCTGCCCTACGCGGTGCCGGCCATCGTCTCCACCCTGATGTGGGGCTTCATGCTCGGTGTGCGCTACGGGCTGTTCGGGAGCATCAACGGCTGGTTCGGCACCGACCTGGACCCGTTCCGGCCCAGCACCACGCTGATCGCCATCGGCGTGATGGTCACGTGGGCCTTCACGGGCTACAACATGCTCATCTTCGGCAGCGTGCTCAAGGCCGTCCCGCACGAGCTGTACGAGGCGGCGGCGATCGACGGTGCGGGGGAGTGGCGCGTCATCCGCGCGATCAAGCTGCCCGCGCTCCGGGGCTCGCTCGTGATCACCGTCATCTTCTCGATCATCGGCACCTTCCAGATCTTCAACGAGCCGCAGATTCTCCCGTCGATGGTCGCCAACAGCGGGATCACGACCTACTACACGCCCAACCTGTACGCCTTCAACCTGGCGTTCACGGGCTCCCAGCAGGGCTATGCCGCTGCTCTCGCCCTGGTGATGGCCGCGTTCACCATCGCCATCGCCTACGCGGTCCAGATCCGTGGCATGAAGAACGCCCTCGACCAGTAGCAGCCGGAGACCTCTCATGACGACCACCGACGTCCGGCGTCCGGGCGGCCCGCGCCGACGCCTCCACACCCTCGCCAACCCCCGCACCAGCGGCACGCTGACCTTCCTGACGGGGTTGTTCACCCTCTACTGCCTGATACCGCTGGTCTGGCTGGCCATCAACGCCACCAAGTCCCAGGCGGACTTCGTCTCCAGCTTCGGCTTCTCGTTCGGCACGCGGTTCGCCCTGTTCGACAACATCGCGGCGGTCTTCACCTACGACGGTGGCATCTTCAGCCGGTGGCTGCTCAACACCGTGCTGTACGTCGTCGTCGGGGCGGTGGTCTCCACGTTCCTGGCCGCACTGGGCGGGTACGCCCTCGCCAAGCTGGAGTTCACGGGCAAGCGGGTGTTCCTGTTCGTGGTGCTGGGGGCCATCTCGGTGCCCGGCATCGCGCTGGCCATCCCGCAGTTCCTGCTGTTCGCGCAGCTCGGCCTGACGAACACGCCATGGGCGGTGCTGATCCCGTCGTTCCTCAACCCCTTCGGGCTGTACCTCATGTGGGTGTTCGCCGCGGAGGCCGTGCCCACCGGGCTGCTGGAGGCGGCGAAGATCGACGGCGCGGGCGAGTTCCGGACGTTCTGGCAGATCGCCCTGCCCCTGCTCGTGCCCGCCACGGTCACGGTGCTGCTGTTCTCGTTCGTCTCGATCTGGAACAACTACTTCCTGCCCCTGATCATGCTCAAGGACCCCGACTGGTACCCGCTGACCGTCGGCATCAACCAGTGGAACAAGCTCGCCTCCACCGCCGGCAACGGCGAGCTGCTCCAGAACCTCGTCCTGACCTCCTCGCTGCTCACGATCGTCCCGCTGATCGTGGCGTTCGTCTGCCTGCAGCGCTACTGGCAGTCGGGCCTGAGCCTCGGCGCGGTCAAGGGCTGACCGAGCCTGACCGACCCCCACCACTTCGACCATCACGACGGGCCGCTCCGAGCGGGTCCGTGGGTTCTCCACGCCCGTCCGACACCCGCGAGGGAGACACACCAATGGCGGACAGCACGACGACCCTGCCCGACCTCACGATCGACGGCGTGACCGCCGTCGGCGCACCGCTGCGGCACATCTGGAACGAGTGCGTCGGCGCCGGCCGGGCGAACGAGGCGCTGCGCGCGGACTGGCAGCAGCACTTCACCGAGGCGGTGACGGTCCTGGGCGCGCGGTACGTGCGCTTCCACGGCTTGTTCCACGACGACATGTTCGTCTATCGCGCCTCCGACGGCGGCGGGTTCGGCCCGCCCACGCCGCTGGACGAGCCGGTGCTGACCTTCAGCTACGTCGACAAGGTCTTCGACTTCATCCTCGACTCCGGCGCCCGGCCCTTCGTCGAGCTCGGGTTCATGCCGCGCGAGCTGGCGACGGAGACGGAGACGCTGTTCTGGTGGAAGGCCCACTGCAGCCCGCCCACGGACATGGCGCGGTGGACCTGGCTGGTCACCGCGACGGTGGAGCACTGGATCGAACGCTACGGCCTGGACGAGGTGCGGCAGTGGCGGTTCGAGGTGTGGAACGAGCCCAACCTCGTGCCGTACTTCTGGACCGGCACCCGGACGCAGTACTTCGAGCTGTACGAGGCCACGGCCCGCGCCGTCAAGGCGGTCGACCCGGAGCTCAAGGTGGGTGGCCCCTCGACGAGCGTGTTCGTGCCCGACGACCGCTACGCGGGGGAGTGGGAGGACCGGTCCGCCGAGCACGCCACGGCCGAGGCGCAGGACGTCGACGCGCTCGACTGGCGCCCCGTGTGGATCGAGGAGCTCATCGACTGGTGCGCGCGCCGCGACGTGCCGCTCGACTTCCTGTCCACCCACCTGTACCCGACCGACCTGGCCTTCGGGGCCTCCGGGCAGGTCCGACACATCCGCCGCCACGTGGACGCGACCCACGACGACCTGGTCGCGCTCCGGAAGATCATCGCCGCGAGCCCGTTCCCCGACGCCGAGCTGCACATCACGGAGTGGTCGAGCTCCCCCTCCAGCCGCGACGCCATCCACGACACCCTCTTCGCCGCCACGTACATCACCCGCGCCTACCTGCGGTGCGCGGCGCTCGCGGACTCGGTCTCGTACTGGACCTTCACCGACGTCTTCGAGGAGGGTGGCGCCGGCATCGGGCCGTTCCACGGCGGCTTCGGCCTGGTGAACGAGCAGGGTCTGCACAAGCCGACGTACCACGCGTTCGCGATGCTGTCCCGGCTCGGGGACACCGCGCTGGCGGTCACCCCGCACGGGACGATCACCCGGGACTCCGGTACCG
The DNA here is from genome assembly GCF_044456525.1 of Promicromonospora sp. NPDC050880. NCBI lineage: Bacteria > Bacillati > Actinomycetota > Actinomycetes > Micrococcales > Promicromonosporaceae > Promicromonospora > Promicromonospora sp. NPDC050880. Next base: position 580,661 of record NZ_JBITFV010000001.1, on the reverse strand, counting down.
GCAGCGTGTCGGCCGTGTTCTTCAACTACCCCGACGACATGGGCGCCGACGGCGTCGGCTCGGAGACGACGTACGCGGCCACGCGTGCCCTGGCGGAGAAGGGCCCGGCCCGGCGGATCCGGCACACGGTCGAGGGCCTCGCGCCCGGCACCGTCTTCACCGTCGGGTCGATCGACTGGGACCACGGCAACGTGGCCGAGGCGTGGCACCGGATGGGGGCCCCGCTCAACCTCACTCCCGCGCAGACGACCGAGCTGCGCGGGGTGGCCGACACGCTGCGCGTCGGCACGCTCACCGTCTCCGACGCCGGCGTGCTGGACATCGACCTCGACCTGCCGGCCTGGTCGGTGCTGTCGATCACGCCGGCCGGGTGATCTCGGGTCGAAATGTTTCGGTGAATGGCGCTGGCTGTCTACCGGGGATATCGGGCACCTGGCCGGGACATCCGTGAGGTGGGCCTGGGTGGCGTGGCGTGGGCGGACTGCCTCTGGTGCCTTGTGATTTTCGGTGGTTCGAGATAGAAACGGTCGGGACGAGGAGGCAGGCGTGACGAAGACGACCCGGGCCCTGCGCCCGAACCTCGCCGCCGTGGCCGCGCATGCGGGCGTGTCGACCGCGACGGCGTCCAAGGTGGTGAACGGGCGGCCCGACGTGGCCGAGAGCACCCGCGAACGGGTCGAGGCGGCGATCGCGGAGCTCGGCTACCAGGGGCCCACCCGCGTCAGCACGGCGCACACCGTGGAGCTCATGGTCGACGCCCTGAACACCACCTACGCGACCCAGATCCTGCGGGGCGTGGTCCTGGCCGCCGAGGAGCTGGACCTGGAGGTCGTCGTCGGCCGGGTGCGCCGCCGGTCGGCGCGCGGCGTGCCGGAGTCCAGCGCAGCCTGGGCCAAACGGCTGGCCGCCGCCGACCGGGTGGGCGCGATCGTGCTGACCTCCGGGCTCGGCCCGGACGTGTACGCGAGCCTCGCGCGCGCCCGGGTGCCGCTGGTGGTGATCGACCCTCTCGACCTCAGCGAGGAGGGCGTGGTCTCGGTGGGGTCCACCAACTGGCTCGGCGGGCGCAGCGCGGCGGAGCACCTGGTCGGGCTGGGGCACCGGCACATCGCGGTGGTCGCCGGGCCGGCGGAGTCGCTCAGCGCCGTGGCGCGCCTGGACGGTTTCCTGACCTACTGCCGGCAGCGGGACGTGCCGGTCGAGGCCGACCTGGTCCAGCCGATCCGCTTCGACCACGACCAGGCGGTGGAGGTGGCGGAGCAGTGGTTCCGCCGCCCCGACCCGCCCACGGCGGTCTTCGCCGGGAGCGACGCGCAGGCGATGGGCGTGCTGGAGGCGGCCCGGCGCACCGGCCTGCGAGTGCCGGAGGACGTCAGCCTCGTGGCCTACGACGACACACCGCTCGCGTCGTGGGCCAACCCGCCGCTGACCGCCGTCCGGCAGCCGCTGGAGGAGATCGGCCGGCGAGCCCTGCTGACCGTGCAGGCGCTGCACGAGGGCAAGCCCGTGGACTCGCACCACATCGAGATCGCCACCACGTTCGTCGTCCGGGACTCCACCGCCGCGCCCCGGGCACAGCTGCTCCGCGACCCGCGGGGCTGAGCGGCGGGCCCTGCGCCCGGCGCACCCATGACCACCCCCGGCGGGCGAGCTGCCCGGCGGGACACCCAGATGCCGGACGGCATCGCGGATCGACGGAGATCACCCATGCGTACAGCCGAGGACTGGCCCATCGCGGCCAACATGCTCTCATTCGGGTCGACGACGGCGGACGGCACCCCCAACGTCGACGCGCCCGCCGACTCCTGGCGGTCCCAGCTCCAGCAGGTGGCCGACCTGGGCTTCGCGCACGTGGACCCGACCGACGCCTGGCTGTCGATCGGTGAGCTGAGCGACGCCCGGTTCGCCGAGCTGCTCACCGTGCTGAAGGAGACGGGCCTGACCGTGCCGTCGGTGTCCACGACCCGGCGCAGCGTGATCGACGCCGAGCGGGGCGAGGACTACCTGCGCTTCGGCCACACGATCATCGACCGCGCGCCCGCGCTCGGCGCCGAGGTGGTCAACTTCGGCTTCATGCAGGCCCTGACCCCCGCCCAGGAGAAGGCCCTCTGGTTCTGGCTGGCCGAGGGGCACCACGACGACCTCGACGACAAGGACGCCTACGCCCTGGCCGTGGCCCGCATCCGGGAGCTCGCCGACCACGCCCGCGAGGTGGGCGTGCAGGTCAGCCTCGAGATGTACGAGGACACCTACATCGGCACCCCGGACCTCGCCGTGCGGTTCGCGCAGGACGTGGACCGGGACAACGTGGGCCTCAACCCCGACCTGGGCAACCTGGTGCGCCTGCACCGGCCCATCGAGGACATCCCCACGATGTTCGAGAAGGTGCTGCCCCTGACCAACTTCTGGCACATCAAGAACTACACGCGTGACGAGGACCCGGCCACGGGCGCCTACGCCACCCACCCGACCCCGCTCGTGCAGGGCGTCGTCAACTATCGCGCGGTGATCCGCCGGGCCCTGGAGCTGGGGTTCGAGGGCGTCTTCGTGTGCGAGCACTACGGGTCGGACAGCCTCGGCGTCGCCGCCATCAACCGGGAGTACATCCGCGAGGTGCTCCGCGGCGCCGGGCGCTAGCCCCCGGAACCCCCAGGTCCCCCGAGCAAAGGTGCAGGAGACATGACCTACGTCCACAACAGACCGGAAGACTTCGTCCCCGAGGCGCTGCGCGGCCTCGTCAAGGCCCACCCCGGCCGGCTCCGCCAGGTGCCCGGCGGCATCGCCCGCGCGGACGGCACCCGCCCCGGCAAGGTCGCCGTCGTCGTCGGCGGAGGATCGGGCCACTACCCGGCGTTCGCCGGGCTGGTCGGCGACGGCCTGGCCGACGCCGCGGTGTGCGGCGACATCTTCACCTCGCCGTCCACGCGCCAGGTGCTCGACGTGTGCCGCGCCGCCGACGCAGGCGCGGGCGTCTTCGTGACGTTCGGCAACTACGCGGGCGACGTGCTCAACTTCGGCGCGGCGGCCAGCCGGCTGCGCGCCCAGGGCACGGACGTCACCATCCTCCTGGTGACCGACGACGTCGCCTCCGCCCCGGCCGACCGCGCCCGCGAACGACGCGGCGTCGCGGGCGACCTCGTCGTGTTCAAGCTGGCCGGCGCCGCCGCGGAGGAGGGCGCCGACCTCGCCGAGGTCAACCGTCTCGCCTCCCACGGCAACGACCGCACGCAGTCCTTCGGCGTCGCCTTCGACGGCTGCACCCTGCCCGGCCACGACCACCCGCTGTTCGGCCTGGAGCCCGGCACCGCCGGGTGGGGGCTGGGCATCCACGGCGAGCCCGGCGTCGGCGAGGAGGCCCTGCCGAGCGCGGCCGAGCTGGCTGCCGAGCTCGTCGACCGCGTGCTCGCCGAGCGTCCCGCCGACGCCGACGGCCGCGCCGCCGTGCTGCTCAACGGGCTCGGCACCGTCAAGTACGAGGAGCTGTTCGTGCTCTGGGACACGGTGCACGACCTGCTCGTCGAGCGCGGTGTCACCATCGTCGCCCCGCTGGTCGGCGAGTACGTGACCAGCCTCGACATGGCCGGCTGCTCCCTCACGGTCACCTGGCTGGACGACGAGCTCGAACGCCTCTGGCTCGCGCCAGCCGATGCCCCCGGCTTCCACCACGGCAGCTGGCGCCCCGCGCCGGCGTCGCTGCCCGACCATCTGCCCGACCATCTGCCCGGCGAGCCCGAGACCGAGCTCGCGGCCGCCACCACGCCCGAGGGCATCGCGGCCGCCGGTACCGTCGCGAGCCTGTTCCACCGCGCGCAGGTCGCCCTGCACGACGCCGAGCAGATGCTCGGCGACCTCGACGCCGTCGCGGCCGACGGCGACCACGGCCGGGGCATGTGCCGCGGCATCGACGCCGCCGTCCTCGCCGCCGACGCCGCCGTGCGGGCCGGGGGAGACGCCCCGTCCGTGCTGCGCCGCGCCGCCGACGCCTGGGCCGACAAGGCCGGCGGCACGTCGGGCGCGCTGTGGGGCGTGGGCCTGCTCGCCCTGGCCGACGCGCTCCCCGCGGACGCCCGGGTCACCCTCGACCATCTCGCGGCCGGCGTCACCGCCGCGCGGGACCAGATCCAGGAGGTGGGCGGCGCCCGGGTGGGCGACAAGACGCTCGTCGACGCGCTGCACCCCGCTGCCGAGGCGCTCGCCGCGGCGGCGGCCGCGGGCACGCCGTCGGCCGACGCGTGGCGGGCCACCGTCGAGGCGGCGCAGGAGGGTGCGCGCGCCACCGAGAACATCGCGGCCCGCCGGGGCCGCGCACGGGTGCTGGGGGACAAGAGCCTCGGCGTCCCGGACCCGGGGGCGACCTCGCTCGCCCTCCTGCTGGGCGAGGCGGGTGCCGAGGCCGGCATCCCCGCGCCGACGACGACGGAGGTGGAGTGATGGTGGAGCAGCTGCGGCTCGTGATCGGCTCGGACGACGCCGGGTACGAGTACAAGGAGATCCTCAAGCGGGACCTGGAGGCGGACCCGCGTGTGGCGTCCGTGGTCGACGTCGGCGTGGGCGACGACGAGCACACCGTCTACCCCCGGATCGGGGCGGCGGCCGGACGGCTCGTCGCCGCCGGCGAGGCCGACCGGGCGCTGCTCGTGTGCGGCACCGGGCTCGGTGTGGCCATCTCGGCCAACAAGGTGCCCGGCGTGCGGGCCGTCACCGCGCACGACTCGTTCTCCGTGGAGCGCTCGGTGCTGTCCAACGACGCCCAGGTGCTCTGCTTCGGTCAGCGCGTCGTGGGCATCGAGCTGGCCCGCCGGCTCGCCCGCGAGTGGCTCGGCTACCGGTTCGACCCGGGGTCGCCCTCGGCGCCCAAGGTCGCCGCCATCGGCGAGATCGAGGACGGCGCCGGTCAGGACGACCCGGTGTCCTGCGCCTGAGCCTGTCCGCAAACGTTTCAGTCGGTCCGAGAGGAAGAAACATCATGGTCACGAGCATCAGTTCGGTCGCCGTCGTCGGCGCCGGGTACATGGGCGGGGGCATCGCGCAGTCGTTCGCGCTCGCCGGGCTCCCCGTCACCATCGCCGACGTCTCGGCCGAGGCGACGCAGGCCGCGTACGCGCGGCTGCTCGAGGAGGCTCGCGAGTTCGAGGACGCCGGCCTGTACGACACCGGTGCCACCGGCACGATCCGCGCCAATCTGACCGCCGCCGCCTCCATCGAGGAGGCCGTGGCGGACGTCGACTTCGTCGAGGAGGCGGTGTTCGAGTCGGTCGAGGTCAAGCACGACGTGCTGGGCCGCATCTCGGCCGCCGCACGCCCGGACACGATCATCGGCAGCAACACCTCGACCATCCCCGCGCGGGTTCTGGTCACGGCGGTGACGAGCCCCGAACGGTTCCTCACGGTCCACTTCTCCAACCCCGCGCCCTTCATCCCCGGGGTCGAGCTGGTCCTCAGCGAGCACACGGACCCGGGCGTGGTCCCGGTGGTGCGCGAGCTGCTGGCCAAGGCCGACCGCCAGGGGGCGCTCGTGGCCGACGTACCGGGGTTCGTGCTGAACCGCCTCCAGTACGTGCTGCTCAAGGAGGCCATGTCGATCGCGGAGGAGGGCATCGCGTCCCCGGAGGACATCGACACCGTGGTGCGGACGACCTTCGGCTTCCGGCTCGGCTTCTTCGGTCCGTTCGCCATCGCCGACCAGGCCGGGCTCGACGTCTACGCGGGCGGGTTCCGCACGTTCGAGGAGAACTTCGGCGAGCGGCTGTCCACGCCGGCCCTCATCCAGGAGGCGGTCGCCGGGGACCGCAAGGGCGTCAAGAACGGCAAGGGCCTGCTGCGCGACTACACGCCGGAGCAGGTCAAGGCCCTGGTCGCCTACCGCAACAAGGCTTACGGCGAGATGGGCCGTCTGCTGCGGGCCCTCGGCCCGGCGCCGGCCTGAGGTCACGGTACGAGCGTGCCGGACGCCGGGGTGGCCCCGGCGTCCGGCACGCACGGGGGGCTAGCGCTGGAGCGTGAGCAGGCCCGGCCGGTACGGCAGGAGGCCGTAGTCGACGCCGTCCGAGCTGGGGGAGCGGCCCTGGTACAGGAGCTGCAGGTTGCAGGCGTCGACGGTCATGGTCTGGTCGGCGCTGGTGCGGATGAGCTCACCGTGGCTGATGTCGTTGGTCCAGGTGGCGCCGCTGTTGGCCTTGCCCGCGAACGGGTTGCCCTCGGTCGCGGCCTGCGGCGTCCAGGACCCGGAGAGGCTGGTGGCCGTGAACGAGCGGAAGTAGCGCCCGTTGGCGCCGATGGCCTCGACGATCATGAGGTACTTGGTCTGGCCCTGGAGCTTGTAGACCTGGACGGCCTCGAACAGGTTGTCCGTGGTGTCGCTCATGATCGTCTGGTAGGAGCTGCCGAAGCTGCCCGGGAAGTTCCCGATCGGCATGCTCGCCCGGTAGATCTTCCCGTTGTCACCGGCGAAGAAGAGGTACATGTTCGTGCCGTCGCCGATGAGCGCCTGGTCGATGGGTCCGGTGCCCGAGCCGGAGATCGACCCGGTGAACAGCGGGCTTGCGGCGGACCAGCCGTTGGGGTTCGTGGGATCGCTGGAGGTGCGGTACATGAACGGGGCCGGTCCCCACTGGTAGGCCAGCACCCAGACGTTGCGCGGCGCGAAGTAGAAGAGCGTCGGTGCGACCGTCCCGGAGGACATCGTGTTCTGCGTCGCGCCGGCCATGTCCGACCAGCTCGAGAAGAGGCTGAAGTTCATCGATCCCCAGGACGTGCCCGTGTCGTGGGTGGTCGCGTAGACGAGGTGCCGGCCGTTGTACGGCGCCGTGGTGAAGTCCTTCAGCGAGACCCAGCCGGCCTTCGGGGTGGCCAGCGGTCCGGTGGACGCCCAGCGGTAGCTGGACGGCAGCTCGCAGGCCGACGTCGAGCTGTTCACGAGCGAGGCGTCGTCGACGGACAGGCCATCGGTGCCCGCGGCGGTCTCCACGTAGAACGTGGCGGACGACAGCGTCCCGGACCACGAGACCGCCGCGCTGCCGGTGAGCTGCGTCCAGCCGGTCGAGCTCAGCGCCCCCTGGGCGAGGTTGACGTAGCTCGTGGTGCCGCCGGCGGTGACCGCCAGCGTGACCCGGCCGGTCGGCGTGCCGCTGTGGGCGCGCACCCAGACGCTCGCGGTGTAGGTGGCGTTGTTGGTCAGCGCCGAGGTGACGGTCTGGGCGGGGCCGTTCCACGCCGCCGTCCGCCCCGTGTGCGCCAGGGCGCGGCTGCCGCCGTGGACGGGGCTCGTGCTGGAGGCCAGCGAGCCGGCGCCGAAGACCGACCAGCCGGTGGTGCCGTTCTCCAGGTCGCCGTTGGTGAGCAGGTTGGTGCCCGCCGCGGCGGCGGGCGGGGCCTCGGTGGCGGGCAGCGCTGCCGCCGACGCGAGCACCAGCGTGGCGGCCAGGCCCAGTGCGAGACGTGCGATGGACTTCCTCATCCTTCGCTCCTGTTCCTGCCGGGGCGCGGCGCAGCACCACGCCCGGGCATGGGTGGTGTCCTACCGGCGGCGTGGTGGGTGCCGCGACTCATGGGAGCCGTCTGCCGGGGTTTTGTGAGCGCTAACATCCTTGTCGCGGAACGGGCCCTGGCAGCGATAGGTGTACCGATACAGTAGCGGGCTCGCGTGTGGCATACAAGACATCTCGGGCAATGGTCTAACGGTCGGGGCTCATGCCGCGTTCCGGGCGTGTGCGCTGGCTCACACGCGCTCCAGGGAATGCGGACGATCGCCGTCCGGTTGGCAGGAACGTCAACCGGACGAGAGTCGTCCGTATCGAGGGTGCCGACGCGGCGCCCCGCACGCGAGGAGATCGACATGAGTGACCTGGCTGAGCTGACCCGGCGTCTGGACGCGCTGGAGGCGGTCGAGGAGATCAAGAAGCTGAAGGCCCGCTACTTCCGCTTCGTGGACGAGAAGCAGCACGACGAGCTGGCGGCGCTGTTCACGCCGGACGCCACGCTGGTGACCGACGGCATCACCTGGGGCTCGCCACGCGAGTTCGCGGACACCATCCGGGACCTGACGGGCGACGCGCCGTCGGTGCACCACGGGCACATGCCGGAGATCGAGATCCTGGGCGAGGACTCGGCGTCGGGCATCTGGGCGATGGAGGACCTGCTGACGTTCCCCGTCGGGCCCGAGGCCCCCGAGGGGCACAACGGGTACGGGCAGTACCGTGAGACCTACCGCAGGGTCGACGGCCGGTGGCTGATCGACTCGGTGCTGCTGACGCGCCTGCGGATGGACGCACTGGAGAACTGGGACCCGGATGCCTGACCTGGACGTCACCACGGATGTCCGCGCCGACGCGCGGCGCAACCGGCGCCAGCTGATCGTCGCGGCCCGGGAGGCCATCGCCTCCCGGGGCCTCGACGTCTCGGCACTGGACATCGCCACGGCCGCCGGAGTCGGGGTGGGCACGCTCTACCGCCGGTTCGGCACCAAGGAGTCACTCCTGGACGCGGTGGTGGTCGGCCTCTACGACGAGATGCTCGACAGTGCGCAGGAGTGCCTCGCGATCGAGGACCCGTGGCAGGGCCTGAGTCGGTTCGTGATGGACCTGGCCGGCGCGCACCGGGACAGCCGGGGCGTGGCGGAGGTGACGGCCGCGTGCGACACGGTGCCCACGCCGGAGATCGCGCAGCGGACCACGGCGCTGCAGGACGCCGTCATCCGGCTCACCGAACGGGCCCACGCCGCCGGAGCCCTTCGCGCGGACGTGACCTGGCAGGACGTCATGATCGGATCGCGAGCCGGCCTGGACACCGACCACTGCCTCGGCGTCGACGCGGGGCCCGACGGCTGGCGCCGCATCATCACCCTCCTGCTCGACGGGATGCGTGCGCCCGGGTACACGCCGCTGATCGGCGAGGTACCGCACCTGCACGGCTCCGACTCCTAGCACCCGCGCTGCACGCGCCCGGGTACCAGCACCAGCACGCGCGACGGACCGCACCACGCCCTGCCCTGGTCGTGGTGGGATCCCGTGCGCCCAGACCTGAACGAGGAACTCCGGCATGAGAGCCATCGGTATGACGACGTTCGGCGGACCCGACGTCCTGCACGAGATCGACCACCCCGAACCCGACGTGGGCGACCACGAGGTGCGTGTCCGCGTCGGGGCGGCCACCGTCAACAACGGCGACCTCCTGATGCGGCGCGGTGCCGTGCACCAGCTGCGCCATGCGGCCCCCTGGGTGCCGGGGATGGAAGCGGCTGGCGTCGTGGACGCCGTCGGGGCCCGGGCGGCGGGCCGCTTCCGCGTGGGCGAGGCGGTGACGGCGCACGTGTGGCCGATCGACCCTCGCGGCGGGGCCTACGGCGAGCTCACCGTCGCGCACATGGATCGCGTGGTGCACACACCGCACGGCGCCTCGATCGCGCAGGCGGCCACCCTGCCGATGAACGGACTGACCGCCTACGGGGCTCTGGAGGCGGCGGGCCTGCGGGACCCGGGCACCGTGGCGGTGATCGGCGCCGCGGGTGCGGTCGGTGGGTACGTCGTGCAGCTCGCGGTGGCCGCGGGGCACCGCGTGGTTGCGGACGCCGCAGCCATCGACCGCGAGCTGGTCGAGAGCCTCGGGGTGCATGTGGTCGTGCCCCGTGGGCCGGACGTGGTCGAGGCGGTCCGGGCGGCCGTCGGCGAGGTGGACGCCGTCGTGCTCGCGGCGATGCCCGCGCTCGACGCAGCCGCGGTCGTACGGCCCGGTGGCGCCCTCGTGTCCGTCTTCGGGTTCGGTGACCCGGTGCAGGCCGCCACCGCGCACCGGCGCGGGGTCCGGCTCACCGGCGTCGTGGTCGACGACGTCGCCGGTTCCGCGCTGAAGCTGCGGCACCTCCGCGAGCTGGCCGAGAGCGGCGGGATCACCTTGCGGGTCGCCGACGAGGTCCCCGCCGCGGAGGCGGCGGGGGCCCATCGGCGCATGGAACAGGGCGGTGTGCGCGGCCGGATCGTGCTCCGGTTCTGAGCACCGGAGGGCGGCGTACGACCTGGTGGGCGCCGGTCACACGACCCCGGCGGTCGACCCGCTCCCGCGCAGCTCGGCCAGCCCCGCGGCGACCGTGACGCCCGGCCGGTAGCCCAGCTCCGCCCGGGCCCGGGAGATGTCGTAGCTGCGGTCGCGGCCCATGACCGCGACCAGCCACCGGTCGAGCGGCGGCGGGGTGGGGCGGCGCAGCAGCCGCCACACCCCGTCCAGGAGCGCGGCGACCGGTACGGCGACGGCGGAGGGCACGCTGCGGGCACGGCTGACGTCGGCGCCCGCCGCCCCGAACAGGGGCGTGAACAGGTCCCGGATCGGCATCGGCGAACCGTCGGTCACGTAGTAGACGCCGCGGTCCCTGCCCCGGGTCAGCGCGGCCGAGGTGGCCGCCGCGAGGTTGGTCACGTGGACGAAGTCGATGACGTGCCTCCCGCCGTCGATCCAGGCGAACTGCCCGGCGGCGGCCGCCCGTGCGGCCTCGGTCAGGGTGGTCATGCCCGGGCCCCAGATGAGCGGCGGGCGCAGGACGACCAGGGTCGTGCCCGGGGTGGGGAGGCCGGCCAGGGCGCGCTCGGTGGCGAGCTTGACCCGGCCGTAGGCGATGAGGGGCCGCCCCGTCGGCGTCGTCTCGGAGACGACGGCGGGCCCGCGGCGCCGGTCGGTCGAGACGGCGGCGGCGCTGACGAGCACGAACCGCCCCACGCCGGCGGCGGCCGCCGCGGTGTACAGGGCGACCGTGGGCCGGTGGTTGTCCTGCTCGAACCCGGCGTCCGGCCCCCAGAACGCCATGCGGGCCGCCGCGTGGACCACGACGTCGCACCCGTCCAGGGCGCTCAGCCAGGCGGGCGCCGGCCGTGTGCTCGCCGGACGCCCGGCAGGGTCCGGCCCGTGCAGGTCGGCCAGGTCGCCGAGCACGGCGGTGGCCCCGGCCTGCTCCACGCGCCGCGCCGACTCGGGGCTGCGGGCCAGTGCCCGCACGGTGTGCCCGTCGGCGACGAGGCGGGTGATCATGTGCTGCCCGACGAATCCGCTGCCGCCGGTGAGGAAGATGTCCATGGGACCGATCCTCGGCGGGCGGGCGCGGCTCAGGGAGCCACGGCTCTTCCTGGTACAACCGGTACCACGACCCGTCGGACCCGGTGCCGGAAGATGGTGGCATGGAAGAGCTCGGTGTCGCCCTGCGGACCTGGCGGGACCGCCTCACGCCCGGCGCGGTGGGCCTGCCGCACCACTCCCCGCGGCGGGTGGCCGGGTTGCGCCGCGGCGAGCTCGCGCAGCTCGCCGGGATCTCGGCCGAGTACGTGGTGCGGCTGGAGCAGGGCCGGGCGACGACGCCGTCGGCCCAGGTGTGCGCCGCGCTGGCCCGTGCGCTCCAGCTCACGGACGAGGAGCAGGCCCACCTGCTGCGCCTCGCGGGCCACGCCGCCGACCCGGACCGGGTGCCGCGGCTCGTGCCCGGCAGCGTGCACCGGATCGTGGAGCAGCTGGCCGCCAGCCCCGTGGCGGTGTGCGACGCGAGCTGGCAGCTCCTGCACTGGAACGCCCTGTTCGCGGCGACGTTCGGGGATCCCTCCCGGCTCGCCGACGACGAGCGCAACGCCCTGCTCTTCCAGTTCGAGGACCACGAGAACCGGCTGCGGTTCACCGCTGCCGAGCGCGACGCGTTCGAGAGGTCGCTGGTGGCCGACCTCCGCGCCACCACGAGCCGGTACCCGAAGGACCCCGACGTCCGGGCACTGGTGGTGCGGCTGAACCGGGGTGAGCGGTTCCGCGCGCTGTGGGAGCTCCGGTCGGTGGGCGACCACCAGGGGGCTCGCAAGATCGTGGTGCACCCGGACGTGGGCGACATCGCGGTCGAGTCCAACGTGCTGACCACGCAGGGCACGGACCTGCGCCTCGTGGTGGACACGCCTCGTGATGCGGAGGCCAGGAGCAAGCTCGAGCTCCTGTCCGCGCTCGGCCTCCAGGAGATGGCGCCGCCGCGCGGGTGAACCGGCCGGGAATGGCCCCTGCCCTTGCCGAGCTCGTGTCCCAGGCTGGTTCGGCGTCCCGGCAGGGTGCGAAGTGCGAAGAAGGGGTGGTGAAAAAGCACGCATACGCGGCATTTGTCGCTATCGTCGTGGCATCCCGAGTCTCGCCCTCGCCCCTGCTGGAAGAGAAGACGATGAATCCGACTGTGGCAACGAGCGATCCCGGCTCGGTGCTGGCCGGGTCACGTCCCGGCCGGTCGCCGATGCGGCTGCACGATCCCGTGGACGTCCCGGCCCTCACCGACGTGCTGTCGGCGCATGACATCGACGCCGCCTGGTCCGGCCTGCGCCAGGAGTGGGGCGAGGCAGCGCCCGTCGGCCTCGGGGCGGGCACCCGGGCCTGGTTGGTGAGCGGCTACCAGACCATCGTCATGCTGGCCCGGGAGTCCGGCATGGTCACGACCGAGCCGGATGCCTGGAACGGCACGCCCCGCGTGCCGCTGCCCGCCCCCGTGCGGCCGTGGTTCACCACCGGGCCGGGCCGCCGGGTGGACACGGCCTCCGGTCCGGCGCACGGCCGGCTGCGGGAACCGCTCGACGAGGCGCTGGCGGCCTTCGACGCGACCGACGTCGGCGGGGTCACGCGCGAGGTGTGCCAGGAGGTGGCCGGCCGGCTGGACGGCCGCGAGCAGGCCGACCTGATGCGCGACTACGTGGCCCCCGTGGCCCATCTCGCGTTCGGCGCGGTCCTCGGGCTCGATCCCCGGACGGGCCGGCAGGTGTTCGAGATCGCCGATGCCCTCGCCGCGGGGGTGCAGGACGCCGCCACCCTCGACGAGCTGAGCTTCCTGCTGGGCGGGCAGGTGATGAGCCGCGACGCCGGCGGCGGCGTGACGCCGGCCGGCCTGCTCGCCCGCCATCCCGCGTACGAGGGCACCGACGAGGCGGTGGCCGGCATGCTGTCGGTGATGACCGGCGCGAGCCTGGGCCTGCAGGCGTGGCTGGGTCAGGCCCTGCTGCTCGCCCTCGCCGACGAGGGGTTCCTGCGCCGCCTGTCCGGCGGTCGGCTCGGCACGGACGAGGCGCTGGACGAGGTGCTGTGGCACGCGTCCCCCGTCACGGTGCTGGCACCGCGGTTCGCCGTCAAGGAGGGGCACCTGTTCGACGACGTCACCTACGTCGAGCGGGGTGACGCCGTCCTCCTGGCGGTGGGCGCCGCGGCGTCGGACCCGAGGATCCGGGGCGACGCGTGGGACGGGCTGGGCAACCGCGCCCACCTGGCCTGGGGTGCGGGCGCGCACCGGTGCCCCGCGCCGCGGCAGGCACGGCTGATCGTGCGGACCGCCGTCGAGACGCTGCTGCGCCAGGTCGAGCCCGTGCTGGCGACCGGCGTCGACGAGATCCGCTGGGCCCCTGACTTCCGCTTCCGCCGTCCGGCCGCGCTGCCGGTGACCTTCCGGCGCACGGGTCCCGGTGGCTGACGCCCCCGCGGCCGCGGCCGGCGCAGTACGACACCGAGAACACCACTGGAGGAACTTGTGAGTCGCACGACACGCGTGCTGAACACCGTGCTCGCCCCGGTCGTGAAGGGGTACCAGGACCCCGACCGGGCCTGGGCCGACGCGGTGGCGCAGGTCGAGAAGGAGGCCGGCACCGCCGACCGCCGGTTCGCCGACGACCTGGGCGCGGTCGTGCGCGGCGTGGCCGAGATCCCGCGGCTCTCCCCGCTGGGCTGGTCGCTGATCATGGCCGACGTCAAGGCCCGGTACGCCAACCGGCTCCGGGTCGAGCGGGTGCTGGCCGAGCACCCGGAGATCCTCGACGAGCCGATCACGGCCCCCGTGGTGGTCTGCGGGCTGCCGCGTACCGCGACCACGCTGGCCCACCGGGTGCTGTCCGCCTCGCCGCAGCACCGCGCCCCGCTGCTGTGGGAGATGCAGGACACCGGCCTGGCCGACCCGCGCGCAGAGCGCAAGCTGGTGCGGCAGCTCTCCCGGGGCGCCGCCATGATGGAGCGGTTCGCGCCCGACATCCCGCACATCCACCCGATCGGCGTGGACCGGCCGGAGGAGTCGATGTTCCTGCTGCCGCACGGCAGCCACTGGCCGATCCTGCACGGCCTGATGCCGGCCTACACCACGTGGCTGGCCCAGCGGGACCTGACGGGCGACTACGAGTACCTGAAGCGGTGCCTCCAGGTGCTGCAGCACGGGCGGACCCCGCGGCGGTGGTTCCTGAAGTACCCGGCGCACCTGGGCGACATGGACACGATCAAGAAGGTCTTCCCGGACGCCACGTTCGTGTGGACGCACCGGGACCCGGTCACGGTCATCGGGTCGTTCTGCAGCCTCGTGGAGACCTTCTGGGGCATGTACCAGCACGACACCGACCGGCAGGTGATCGGCCGGTTCGCGCTGGAGCACCTGGCCGCCCAGGTCGAGCGCGGCCTGGAGCTGCGCAGGAATCTGCCGCCCGCCTCGATCGTGGACGTGCCCTACCACAAGCTCAGCGCCGACCCGTTCACCGAGGTGCCGCGGCTGTACGCGGCGATCGGGGCCACGTGGACGGCCGAGGACCAGGAACGCCTGGCCGACGTGGTCGCCAAGCCGCGAGGCACCCCGTCCCACCGGTACGACCTGTCCCGCTACCTGGACCCCGCGCAGGTGGAGCGGACGTTCGCCTCCTACAACCGGCTCCTGGACCGCCTCGACATGCGCGACGCCGAGCCCGCCGTGGAGCTCTGACCGGGGCGGTCCGTCAGGTCTTCAGGAACGCCCCCGAACGTTCGAGCACCAGCGGTGCCGTCTCCGGGCTGCCGCTGAGCGGGACGATCTCCACGGGGGTGGTCGACGAGCTCAGCACCGCGCGCGGCACCGGCCCGAGCCGGACGAGGTGTCGCAGGTCGCGGTGGTGCCGGGCGAGCACGAGGATGTCGCCGTCGGTCGCCGCCCCGAGCAGGGCGGCGGCCGGCTCGTCGTGCAGCACGAAGGTCTCCACCTCGACCTCGGGGAACGCGGCGGACCACTCTCGCACGGCAGTCTCCAGCATCCGTGCGGTGGCCTGCTCGTCGGTGCCGTGGCCCGGCTCGCCGTCGGCCACCGGGGCCTCCTCGACGTGCACCACGCGCAGCCCGGACCCGAGCACGGCCGCCGTCGCGAACGCGTGCGACAGCAGTTCCCCGGCACCGCCCGGAGACTTCACGCCGACGACGACGCGGCCGTGGTCGCTCGGCTCCCAGTCGGCCGGGACGACCACGACGGGGACGCTCGACCGCTCGGTGACGCCGAGGGTCGTCGCACCGGTGATCAGGCGTTCGAGCCCGCGGCGGGACTCGCGTCCCAGCACGACGAGGGCGCCGTCCGCCGCTGCCGCGACCAGCTCCGGCACCACGGGGCCGTGGCCGAGCAGCGGAGCGACCTGCACGTCGGGCGCCGACGTGCGCGCGTTCGACACGGCCCGGTCCAGCACCTGCTGACCGGCCCGCCGCAGGTACGTGGTCTCGCGGGCCTGCGTCGGCCACATGCCGCCCTCCGGCAGGACCGAGGGCGCCACGTGCACCATCCGCACCCAGCTGCCCCGCGCGCGGGCCTGGCCGATGGCGTACCGCAGCGCTCCCGAACCCTGGCCGGTGCCGTCGGCGTCGATGCCGACCACGATCGCCGGCGGTGCCTGACGGACGTTCATGACGTGCCACCTCTCCTGCTCCCACACGCGAGCCTGCTCGCCGCCGTGACCGGCCGGCAGGGGCGAGAGTCACCCGCCGACGGGACCTATGTCCGTCGGTGGCCGGCAGCCGCCGACGGCACGCGGGGGCGGTGGGCGACCAGGACACCGAGCGGGGGCCGAAGGTCCCGCGGGCGCGGGGCCGAGGGCCCTGACCGGCCGGTACGTCCACGCGCCAGTGTCGCGGTGTCGGAACTGGCCGGAGCCTGGGAGGTGAGTCGTGATGCGGGTACTCGTGGTTTACGAGTCGATCTTCGGCAACACCGAGCTGATCGCCCGCGCGGTCGCGGCGGGCATCGAGCTCGGCATGAGGACGAGCGTCGAGACGGGCACTGAGACGGGCACTGACACGGGCACTGAGACGGGCCTCGCCGCCGGGACCGGCGGTCCGGCGCGCATCGACGTCGTCGAGGTGGGCAGGGCCCCGGCGGTCGTGCCGGTGGACGTCGGGCTGCTGGTCGTCGGCGGCCCCACGCACGCCTTCGGCATGTCCTGGCCCTCGACCCGGCGCGACGCCGCGGCGCTGGCGCCCAAGGACGGCGAGGTGCTGACGCTGCGCGGGCTCTCCCGGGAGCGAGGGATCCGCGAGTGGCTCGGGGACCTGCCCGGGGTGCGGGCGAACGTGCCGATCCGGGCCACCACCTTCGACACCCGCATGTCCGCGCACCTGACCGGCTCGGCCGCCCAGGCGGCCGCCCGCCGCCTGGCCCGGCTGGGCTACCCGATCGTCGCGGCACCCGCGAGCTACCGCGTCGTCGACGTCACCGGCCCGCCGGCCGACGGCGAACAGGGCCGCGCCCGGGCGTGGGGCAGCAGCCTCGGGGTCTGGGCCACGGCCCGGCCGAGAACGCCCGCGTCCTGACGCAGCGCCCTGGCCGGCCTGTCGCGGGGCGCGGGGCAGGTGAGCCGAGGCGGTGAACCGAGCCGGCGGGACGAGCCGGCGGGACGGAACGGCGGGACGAACTGCGAGGACGAACATGGCATCTTCGACGGCTACCGAGCCGGACGGGGGAACGCGACCGTCGCTCGCGCCCGCACGGTACCCGGCGATCACGGTGACCGCCGTCGTCCTGGTGGTCGTGCTCGTGCTCCGGGCCGCGGGCGAGCCCGGGGCGAGCCGGTGGGTCGCCACGGTACATGTCGCCGCGTTCGTGGTGTGGACCCTCGTGGGGATGGTGCGCGACGTGCTGCGTGGGCACGTCGGGCTCGACGTCCTCGCGGTGACGGCGATGGTCGCCACGCTCGCCGTCGGGGAGTACGTGGCCTCCCTGGTCATCGTGCTGATGCTCGCGGGTGGTCAGGCGCTGGAGGACGTCGCCGGCCGGCGGGCCCGGCGCGACCTGACCTCGCTGCTGGACCGGTCGCCACGCGTGGCGCACGTGCTCGTGGGCCGGGACGACGAACGTCCCGGCGAGGTGCACGACGTCGTCGTCGACGACGTCGCCGTGGGTGACGTGTTCCTGGTCCGGCCCGGTGAGATCGTGCCCGTCGACGGCGTCCTCCTCGGCAGCGGGACGTTCGACGAGTCGTCCCTGAGCGGTGAGAGCCTCCCGGTGGCCCGTGGCGCCGGCGACGAGGTGCTGTCGGGCGCGGTGAACGGGACCCTGGCGGTGCGGGTGCGCGCCACGCGACGCAGCGCGGACAGCCAGTACCAGCAGATCGTCGCCCTGGTCGAGGCCGCCGGCCGGTCACGTGCCCCGGTGGTGCGTCTCGCCGACCGGTTCGCCGTACCCTTCACGGCCGTCTCCCTGGCACTGGCCGGAGCGGCCTGGGCGATCTCGGACAACCCGACGCGGTTCGCCGAGGTGCTCGTCCTGGCCACCCCGTGCCCACTGCTCATCGCGGCGCCCGTGGCGTTCCTGAGCGGGCTGTCCCGTGGTGCCAGGCTCGGCGTGATCATGAAGAGCGGGACGGTCGTCGAACAGCTCGCCCGGCTGCGGTCCGCCGCGTTCGACAAGACGGGCACCCTCACCCAGGGCCGACCCGACCTCGTCGCGGTGCGTGCCGCCGCGGGGTTCGACGCCGACGAGGTGCTGAGGCTGGCGGCGTCCGCCGAGCAGTACTCGTCGCATGTCTTCGCCGACGGTGTGCGCCGTGCCGCCACCGGGCGCGGTCTCGGCCTGAGTGGTGCCGACCAGGCCGAGGAGGTCGCCACCAACGGGGTCACGGCGACCGTGGAGGGACACCGGGTCGTCGTCGGCAAGCCGGCCTACGTCGGCTCCGTCGCCGCAGGGCTGGTCCCTGCCTCGCTCGGGCCGGGCCAGGCCGCCGCCTATGTCGCGGTCGACGGTCGCTTCGCGGGAACCCTGGTCCTCGCGGACGACCCTCGTCCGGAGTCCGCCGCCGTGGTGTCCTGGCTCCGTGCGAACGGCGTCGAGCACGTGACGATGCTGACCGGGGATGCCCGGCCGACGGCGGACGCGGTGGCGCGGCAGGTCGGCATTCAGGACGTCCGTGCCGAGCTGCTGCCCGGCGAGAAGGTGGCGATCGCCGCGGGACTGAGCCCGCGGCCGCTGATGATGGTCGGCGACGGCGTGAACGACGCCCCGGTGCTCGCCGCCGCCGACGTCGGGGTCGCGATGGGCGCGAAGGGAGCGACCGCCGCGGGCGATGCCGCCGACGTGGTGCTGCTCGTCGACTCGCTGGACCGGCTCGTCGACGCCGTCTCCGTCGGCCGGCACACCCTGCGTACGGCGCTCGCCGCGATCTGGCTCGGCATCGGGCTGAGCACCGGCCTCATGGTCGTGGCGACGACCGGCGTCATCCCCGCCGTCACCGGCGCCCTCGTGCAGGAGCTGGTGGACTTGGCGACCATCCTCTACGCCCTGCGCGCCCTCGGCGGGCCGGCTAGGTGGCTCGCACCTGGCACACCCGGAACGGAGCTGCGGCCGGCGTCAGGCGTGGACCACGATCACCGGGCCGGCCGCCCGCCGCAGCACGGCGTCCGCGACCGAGTTCCAGACACGGCCGGCGAGCAGTGAGTGGGGCCGGCCGCCCACCACGACCAGGTCCTCGGGGCCGAGGCCGTGCAGCAGGGCGTCGGCGGCACCTTCGTCACGGAACGTGAGCACGGCGGACACGGCCGGGTACTTGCCGGTCCACTGCGCCACCCGGTCGTGCACGTCCTGCCGCTCCGGGCCGCCCGGGGCGTCGGGTCCGGTGCCCGGCGCCAGGTCCGGGTCGAGCCCGTGCACGATCTCCAGGGGGCAGGCGCGCTGCTGCGCCTCCGCGAACGCCATGCCGAGCTGCGGGTCGGGGTCGTCGCCGTCCAGGCCGACCACCACCCGGCGCGGGTCGCCGGTCCAGGCCCCGGCGGGGACCACGGCCACCGGCCCGGGCGCGGTCGCCGCGGTGGCCGCCGACACCGAGCCGAGCGCTGCACGGCCCCACCCACCGAGCCCGCGCCGGCCCACGACGACGAGGTCGTTCGCCGTCGACCGCTGCGTCAGCACGTACGCCGGCGTGCCCGGGATGATGCGCTGCTCGACGTCGTGGCCGCCGGGCCGCGCGCCGTCGAGCCGGGCCACCGCTCGTTCGACGGCATCGCAGGCGTCGGTGCGCGTGTTCGCGTGCACCAGGGCCGTGCGCGGGCTCGACGGCTCGGTGCCGTAGGCGCCCAGCACGGTGAGCCGTGCAGAGTGCCGGTCCGCGGTGAGGGCCGCCCAGTCGACGGCGGCCATGCTCTCCGCGGACCCGTCGACCCCGACGACGATGCCGCGGTACCAGGTGGTGTCCATGACGGCCTCCCTCGTTCCACGGGCGGACCGCCCGTGATCCCAGCGGACCATGCGGCGGGCCGCGGACGGCAGGGCGGGAGGGCCCGCCGGGGCGGTCCAAGGGCTCACCTTCGCCGGGACGAAGGTCCCGCCAGGGCAAGGGGGCCGTTCGTCCTACCGCTCAGGGGCCGTTCGGCCCCTGCCCGACGCGGCCGGTCCCGCGAGACTGACGATGCCGGCCGCGCGCACGGCCGGGGCGACGATGCCTGGCCGGCCGTGCGCGTGTCCGGACCAGGGAAGGGAGCGGGTGACCATGGGACGACTCGACGGCAGGGTGGCGGTCGTGACGGGCGGAGCCAGCGGGATCGGCCGGGCGATCGCCCTCCGGCTCGCGGCGGAGGGGGCAGCGGTACTGGTCACGGACGTCCAGGACGACGCGGGCGCGAAGGTGGTCGCCGAGATCTCCGAGAAGGGCGGCCGCGCGGTGTTCGTGCACCACGACGTGGCGGACCAGGACGCCTGGGCCGCGGTGGTCGACCGGGCGGTGACCGGGCTCGGCGGCCTCGACATCCTCGTGAACAACGCAGGCATCGGTGACCTCGGCTCCATCGAGGACACCACCCTGGAGCAGTACGAGCACACGATCGCGGTGGACCAGACCGGCGTCTTCCTGGGCACGCAGGCCGCGGCCGGTCCGCTCAAGGCGTCCGGTCACGGCTCGGTCATCAACATCAGCTCGATCTTCGGCACCAGCGGCGGTTTCGGCACCTCGCCCGCTTACCACGCGGCCAAGGGCGCCGTGCGGACGCTGACCAAGAACGTGGCCCTGGCCTGGGCCCGGGACGGTGTGCGCGTCAACTCGATCCACCCGGGGTTCATCGACACGCCGATCCTGGACGCCGCCCGGGGCACGCCGTTCGAGGCGGCGATGCTCGACGTGACCCCGATGGGACGGCTGGGCCGGCCCGAGGAGGTCGCCGCCGCCGCCGCGTACCTGGCCGGCGACGACGCGTCGTTCGTCACCGGCTCCGAGCTCTACGTGGACGGCGGGTACATCGCCCGCTGAGCCCGGTCCCCGGCCGTGCGCCGTTCGATTCGGCATGGCGCCGACCGTGGGATAGCCTCCGTGCCGTGCGCGTGATCTCGCTGCTCCGCTCGGCCGTCGCCGGTCCTCGGCGGGGCCTGGCCGGAGCGCTGGCGATCCTCACCGTGATCGTCGGCGTGGTGGCGATGCACTCCCTGAGCGGTTCGCCCGCGACCCACCCGCACCCCGTGCCGCACGAGGCCGCACCGGCCCAGGTCGCCGCCGCACATCCCGCCGCCGTGCCGGTCATGACCCCGACGGCCGAGCAGCCCGCCGCCGTCGCGCCGGTCGCCGCCGTCGCGCCGGTCGCCGACGCACCCGCCGGCCACGCCGGGAACGAGCGGGACACCGGCCCCTGCTGCAGCGGGTGCGGCGGGCACGACGCCGCCATGGCGATGTGCCTCATGATCCTCGTCGCGCTGCTCGCCCTGGTGGCACCCGTGCGGCGTCTGCTCTGGCGCGCACCGGTCGCGCTGACGGCCGCGCTGCCGCCGGCGCTCGCGACCCTGGGCGGCCTCGCCGCGCCGTCCCTGCACGAGCTCTGCATCTCCCGGACGTAGACCCGGGCCCCGGCGCGCACCCGCGCCGGCCCGAGAGCGCGACCGTGCCCGAGCACCGTCGCGCCCGTGAGTGCTACCCCGAGACGACACCAGAGGAAGACCCCATGAAGCGCACCCTTCTGTCCACGACCATGTCCGCGATCGCCCTCGCCGGCGCCCTGGCGCTGACGGGCTGCTCCGGTTCCGCGGAACCGGAGCAGGACACCGCGACCGCGGCCGGCGAGCACACGGCCCACAACGACGCGGACGTCATGTTCGCGCAGATGATGATCCCGCACCACGAGCAGGCGATCGAGATGGCGGACGTCGTCCTGGCCCGGCCGGACGCCGCCCCGCAGGTCGCGGAGCTGGCCACGCAGATCAAGGCGGCGCAGGCCCCGGAGATCGAGACGCTCGGCCAGTGGCTCGACACCTGGGGTGCCGAGCGCACCTCGGAGCACGGCGGGCACGCCGGGATGGACGGCATGATGTCGGAGGACGACATGCAGATGCTGGCCGACGCGGCCGGCCCCGAGGCAGACCGCCTGTTCCTGGAGCAGATGATCGTGCACCACCAGGGCGCCGTCGAGATGGCGCAGGAAGAGGTCGAGTCGGGCGAGGACGCGGGCGCCGTCGAGATGGCGCGGACGATCGTCGACACGCAGGCGGCCGAGATCGAGACGATGGAAGGCCTGCTCGCCTCGATGTGACCGCCGGTGGTGGGGGGGGGGGCCGGGGCCCCCCCCCCCCCCCCCCCCCCCCCCCCCACCCCTCCCGAAGGAGTCTGCCCATGTGCAGAACGCTCGGTGGCGCGCGCCCTCGTGCGGTCCTGGTCCGGGCGGCCGCCGGCCTGCTCGCGACACTCGTCCTGGCGCTGGGGTGGGCGCCGCCCGCCGCGGCGCACACCCGGCTCGAGTCGACGGCGCCCGCCGCCGGGTCGACGGCGTCGGCCCCCGTGGCCGAGGTGACCCTGCGGTTCACGCTGCCGGTGAGTCCGCTCGGGGACGGCGTGGTGGTCGACGGGCCGGACGGCACCGTCGCGGCCACGGTCGCTCCGGCGCAGGACGGCCTGGCCCTGGTCGCGACGCCGTCCGCACCGCTGCGGGCGGGCCGGTACACGGTGACTTGGACGGCAGCGGCCCAGGACGGCCACCCGCTGGAGGGCACGTTCGGCTTCGACGTCGCCGGCGGGGCTGCGGGCGGCGAGGCGCCGGGCGGTGCGTCGGCGTCGCCGGAGGCGTCCGGCGAGCCCGGGGGAGCCGGTGCCGGGGACGATGCCTCCGGTGGGAACCACGACACGGGCCATGGCACGGGCCACGACATGGGACATGACATGGGCCACGACCCCGCCGCGATGGACAGTCCGGCGACCCGCGCGGCGTCGGCCGCCGTCCGCCTGGGTGCCGCGGCCGCGCTCTGGGGCGCGCTGGTCGCCGGGGGTGCCCTGGTGTTCGTGGGCCTGGTGCTGCGCGGCCGCGACGAGGCGGACCCGCCGGCGGTGCTGCGGCTGGTCCGGTGGTCGGGCGTGCTGCTGCTCGGCGGGCTCGTCGTCCGGGTGCTGGCGGGTTCGGTGCTCCTGGCGCACGGCGACCTCGCGTCCGGCGTGTCCGCGTCCGCGATCGGTGACTCGCTCACCGGGACGGCGCGGTGGGACGTCGGCCTCCAGGCCGCGGGCGCCGTCGCGATCACGGTCGGTGCCCGGCACACGGCGGCCGGCTCCTGGCTCGCAGCGGCCGGCGCTGCGCTGGCGGGCGCCGGGCAGGTGCTCGGCGGGCACAGCAACACCGTCGAGCCGCGGTGGCTGGTGGTGACCGCGGACGTGGCGCACCTCGCGGCCGCCGCCACGTGGGTGGGCGGGCTCGTCGCCCTCGGCGTGCTGCTGCGGGCGCGCCGCCGGGACGGGCGCGACCCGGACGCCGCGCTGACGGTGGCCCGCTTCTCGGTGGTCGCGGCGGCCGCCGTCACCGTGGTCGGCGTGGCCGGGGTGCTGCTCGCGGTGGGGATCCTGGACCGGCCGGCCCAGCTCTGGGAGAGCGACTGGGGCCGGTTCCTGCTGGCCAAGGCGGGCCTCGTCGCCGTGGTGGCGGCGATCGGCGCGCACAACCACCTCCGCGTCGTCCCGCGGCTGACGGCCCGACGCCGCGCCGTCGTGCGGCACGCGGGCCGCTCCCGCACGGCCGGGGTGGCCCTGCGGCGCAGCACGGGCCGGGAGACGACGCTGATGGCCGGGGTCGTGCTGCTCACGGCCTGGCTGGTCGCGGCGTCGGTGGAGCCCTGACCGGTCCCGGTGCCCGGCCGGCGCTCATACGGCCGTGAGAGTCTCCGGCCGGTGCACGTGCACCACCAGGACGGGGCACGGCGCGGTGCGCAGCACGGCGTCGGGCACGCTGCGCAGCAGGCGGCCCGTGACCGCCGAGTGGCGGCGCCCGCCGACCACCAGGATGTCGTGCCGGGCCAGGTTGTGGAGCAGGGCCACCACGGGGTCCCCGCGCCTGGTCACCACCGTGTAGGCGACGCCGGGGTACTTCCGGGACCACTGGAGCAGCCGGTCGGTCAGCGCGTCGCTGCTCTCGTGCCACGTCCCGGTGGCGCGGTCCTTGTCCAGCAGCGCCGACACGACCGGGTCGGTGCCCGTCACGTGCAGCACCTCCAGCGGGCACCCGCGCGCCGCCGCCTCGGCGAACGCCGTCTCCAGCAGGTCCGGCTCGTCCTCGCGCCCCGCCCCCACCCTGATCCGGCGGGGCTCGCCCGTGGCTGCGCCCGCCGGCACCACGGCGACGGTGCCGGGTGCGCCGGCGGCCAGCGCCGAGGAGGTGGAACCGAGCAGGGCCCGGTCGAGCGCGCCCAGGGCGCGCCGTCCCACCACGACAAGGTCGCACGTGCTCGACTGCTGGGCCAGGACGTGGGCGGCGGCGCCCGGCAGCACGAGCACCCGGACCTCGCGGCCGCCCGGCCGCCGGTCGCCCAGCCGGTCCCGTGCGGCGCGGGCCGCGCGGTGGGCCTGCTCGCGCGCGTCCAGGGCCAGGCTGCTCGCTCCCGGGCCGGGCTCGGGGGGCGTGGGGTAGGCGGCCACGACGGTGAGCCGGGCCCGGTGCAGGTCGGCCGTGCGGGCCGCCCAGTCCAGCGCGGACATGCTCTCGGCCGTGCCGTCGACGCCCACGACGACGCCGTGGTACCAGGCACTGTTCATGATCGTCCTCCTTCTGCCCCGGACCGGGGTGCGGTCCGTGGGGTCAGCCCGCCGCCGGCTCGACGGTGCGGCGGGGTGTGTGCTGCGGCATCGAGCTGTAGCCGAGCCGCATCACCATCTGGGGGACCCCGTCGAGCGACAGTGCCCGGCGCAGGTCGTGGCGGGTGGTCGGGTTCTCCAGCACGGTGGTGGCGAACGAGGCGTGGACGAAGAAGGTGCTCGCCACCAGCAGCACCCGCTCCAGGGCCTGGCCCGCGGCGACCCAGTCTCGTGCCGAGTCGCCCGGCGTCGTCAGGACGGCCGTCGTCGAGTGCAGCTCGAACGGGGCGCTGCCCTCGCTGGCGAGGAACTGTCGTACCGGCGCCCGGTCGTCGGTCGGGCGGGGGCCGAGCAGGTCGCGCGGGATGCCGTCGCCGCGTCCGGGGTCCGTGGCGGTCCAGGCGGCCTCCTCGGCGCTCGCCGCGGGATCCTCCGCGGCGAGCGCCTCGGCCCGGCGGACGAGCCGCAGGACCTCCTCGCGCGCGGGATCGCCCGGCTGGACGACGCGCAGGTCGGCACCCTCGTCGTGCGCCGCCGCGACGACGGCGTGCAGCACGTCGCTGAACAGCGGCTGGTCGTCGAACGGGACCCGCGAGGTGGTGCGCCGTGCGATGGCGACCGAGAGCTCGAGCTCGTCCGCATCCGGGTCGCGGCCCGGTTCGAGCTCGATCGTGGCCACGAGGTGGTCGTCGTCGGGGTCGGGCAGCACCGTGACGACGGCGTCGAGGGACTCACGGCGCGCGGCCGTGCGGGCGTTGAGCAGGAACGCGCCGCAGCTGATCAGCATCTCCCGGCCGCGAGGGTCCGTGTGCCGGAGCTGGCGCGCCGGGTCCGCGCGGAGCGTCAGGGCGCTGCCCGCGGTGGTCACCAGCCACGGCTGGGTGTTCAGCACGCTGGGTGCGCTCGCGGCGGCCCGCAGGATCCGCTGTGTCCGTGCTTCGTCGAGGTTCATCCCCGCCCTCCCTTCCCCTCGTCAGTCTTGGCGCGGGGGAGGGCCCGGCACACGGGCCGAAGGTCCTGCGGGGCCGGGGCAGACGGCCCTGACGGCGGGGTGCGGGCGGAGGCGAGGCTCGTCCCACACGGAACTGTTCGAGGTCGAGGAGGTGCTCGCGATGCGCGCACTGGTGGTCTACGAGTCGATGTTCGGCAACACCGAGCAGGTCGCGCACGCGGTCGCGGAGGGGATCGAGGCGTCGATGCACGCCGACGTCGTCGAGGTGGGGGCGGCACCCGACATGGTGCCCGCGGACGTGACGCTGCTCGTGGTCGGCGGGCCGACGCACGCCTTCAGCATGTCCTGGCCCTCGACGCGGCGGGACGCGGCAGCGCGGGCGGCGCACATCGTGTCTCGTGAGCGGGGCATCCGCGAGTGGCTGGGTGCCCTACCGGGCGTCCGCACCGATGCCCGGACCGAGGCCACGGCTTTCGACACCCGGGCGACGTCGCACTTCACCGGATCCGCGGCGCGGGCGGCCGGGCGGCGCCTGGACCGGCTGGGCTACCCGATCATCGCGGCGCCGACGAGCTACCGGGTCACCGACATGACCGGCCCGCTGGCCGACGGCGAGCTCGCGCGGGCCCGGGCGTGGGGCAAGGGGCTCGGGGCCGAGGTGGCCGCGACCCGGTCGTCCCTCCCGCGCCGGCGCCCTCCCGCCTGACTCGCCCTCCCGGCTGCCTCCCGCTCGACCCGCTGTCACCGGCACGCACGGGGTGAATCCCGTGCTGCACAGCACTCTGCCCGTGTCATCGTCTGCGTGTGCAGCGCCAGGCCGATACGGTGGTGCCGCGGGGGCAGGACGGGGGAGTGCGGTGGCGGAGCGTGCCCGCGAACAGGCCGAGCTGTTGCTCGACGCGCTGGCGACGATGGGGCGGGGTCTCGACCTGGAGACCACGCTGAACGAGATCAGTGCGACCGCGGCGCGCCTCGTGGGCGCTCGGTACGCAGCGTTGGGCGTGCTGGGTCCGGACGGGCGCATCGCGCGGTTCCTGACGGTGGGGCTGACGCCGGACCAGGTGCGCGCCATCGGCCCGTACCCCACGGGGCACGGCATCCTGGGCGAGCTCATCCGCCACCCGGCGCCGTTGCGGCTGCACGACCTGACCCAGCACCCGGCATCCGTGGGCTTCCCGCCCAACCATCCGCCGATGCGCGTCTTCCTGGGTGCTCCGCTGCAGGTGCACGGGGCGGCGTTCGGCAACCTCTACCTCACGGAGAAGGAGGGCGGGGGCGACTTCACGGAGGACGACCAGCGGCTCCTGGAGGCGCTGGCGGCCGGCGCGAGCGTGGCCATCGAGAACGCGGACCTGTACGACGAGGCGCGCCTGCGGGAGCGCGCGGCGCAGGCGAACGACGAGATCTCCCGGCAGGTGCTCACCGGCAGCGCGCCGGGCGACGTGCTCAACCTCGTGGCCAAGCACGCCCGGCGGGTGGCCGGCGCCGACCTGGCGGTGATCTCCGTGCCCGAGCCGGAGTCGCGGCGCCTGGTGGTGCAGGCGGCGTCCGGCCCTGACACCGACCGGCTGGTCGGCACCATGCTGCCGCCGGACGGCACGTTCGCGTCGGTCGTGATCGGCTCGGGCCGGCCGATGTTCTCCGCGGCGGCGGCCGCCGACGAGCGCGCCCAGCTCTCCTTCGACCTGCGCCACGAGCTCGGGCCGTTCGCGGTGCTGCCGCTGGGCGAGCAGGGCAGTACCCGCGGGGTGCTCGCCGTGGGGCGGTACCTCGGCGGGGCGCCGTTCTCCGCCGTCGTCGTCGAGG
Source organism: Promicromonospora sp. NPDC050880 (assembly GCF_044456525.1). Taxonomy (NCBI): domain Bacteria; kingdom Bacillati; phylum Actinomycetota; class Actinomycetes; order Micrococcales; family Promicromonosporaceae; genus Promicromonospora; species Promicromonospora sp. NPDC050880. Next base: position 553,640 of record NZ_JBITFV010000001.1, on the reverse strand, counting down.
CGCTGGAGGGGTTCGCGGCGCAGGCCGCCGTCGCCCTGGAGCTGGCCGAGCACCGCGTCGACGTGGAGCGGCTCGCCGTGCTGCGCGACCGTGACCGCATCGCCAGGGACCTGCACGACCTGGCGATCCAGCGGCTGTACGCCACGGGGCTGTCCCTGCACACGCTCAGCCGGGGGCTGGGTGGCGAAGGCGCCGAACGGGTGGAGCGCGCGGTGGACGAGATCGACGAGACCATCGCCATGATCCGGACCACCATCCACCGGCTGCAGCCCGGCGGCCCGGGCGACCGCCGCGTCGGTCTGCGCTCGCGGGTCATCACGGAGGTGGACACCGCCGCGGGGCCGCTCGGCTTCGCCCCCCGGCTGCGGTTCGACGGTCCGGTCGACTCCTCGGTGCCGCCCGACGTCGGCGACCACGTCGTGGCGGTCGTGCGCGAGGGGCTGTCGAACGTGGCGCGGCACGCGCACGCCCGGACGGTGTCGGTGCGCCTGACCGTGACGGACACGGTGGCGCTCGTGGTGACGGACGACGGCGCGGGCGTGCCCGAGGGCGTCGCGTTCAGCGGCCTGCGCAACCTCGCCCGGCGGGCCACCGAGCTGGGCGGCTCGCTGAGCATCGGGCCCGGCCCGTCGAAGGGCACCCGCCTGGAGTGGCGGGTGCCGCTCGACGGGGCCTGACCGGCGCGGTCAGCCCCCTGCCCTCACAGGCCGAACACGATGCGTGCCGGCACCCGGCCGGCCAGCACGTCCGTCATGGACTCGTTCACCTCGTCGAGCTTGCGCTCGGTCGCGACCACCTCGGTGCGTCCGGCCGCGTGCAGGGCGAACACGTCGGCGAGGTCGTTGCGGGTGCCGACGATCGAGCCGATCACGGAGATGCCCTTCAGGACGGTGTCGAAGATCGGCAGCTGGATGGTGCCGTGCGCGGGCAGGGCGACGCAGACCAGCCGCCCACCGCGGCGCAGTGACGCGAAGGCCTGGTCGAACGAGGCCGGCGACGCGGCCAGCGCGACCGCGACGTCGGCCCCGCCGAGCCGCTGGATCGCGTGGGCCGGGTCCTCGCGGGCGGCGTTGACCACGTGGTCGGCGCCGAGCCGGGCGGCCAGGTCCAGCTTGTGGTCCTCCAGGTCCACGGCCACCGTGAACGCGCCCGCGATCCGGGCGTACTGCAGCGCCAGGTGCCCGAGGCCGCCGATGCCGAAGATCGCCACGGTCTCGGCCGGCGCCACGCCGGCCACCCTGATCGCCTTGTAGGTGGTCACGCCCGCGCAGGTCAGGGGCGCGGCGTCCAGCGACGACACGTCGTCGGGCACCGGGGTCGCGAACGCGGCGGGGACGACGGCGTACTCGGCGAACGCCCCGTTCACCGAGTAGCCGGAGTTGGCCTGCTTCTCGCACAGGGTCTCCCGGCCGCTGATGCAGTAACGGCACTCGCCGCAGGCGCTGCCGAGCCACGCGATGGCGACTCGCTGCCCGGGGCTGCGGCCGTGCACGCCCTCGCCGAGCCGCTCGATGCGGCCGACGCCCTCGTGCCCCGGCACGAACGGCGGGTGGGGCTTGACCGGCCAGTCGCCGTGCGCGGCGTGGATGTCGGTGTGGCACAGACCGCTGGTCTCGATCCGGACCAGGACCTGACCGGGTCCGGGCTCGGGGACGGGCACGTCCATGACCTGCAGCGGTGCGGTGAAGTCGGTGACGACGGCGGCCTTCATGACAGCTCCGATCGGAGAGGGTGTGCTGACGGTTCAACATCACTGCGCGAGAGCTGGCGCGAAGCAGAGGCCAACGTCCCGACACCCGACGGGCGAAGGTCCCCGCGAGTGCGCCGGCGCTGGCGGCCGGGCGGTGGACTGGTCATGGTGGAGGCATGGACATGCGGGCGTGGGTCACCGGGAGCACGGCGGGCAGCCTCGCCCTGCGCCAGGTGCCCGTGCCCCGGCCCGGACCGGACGAGGTGCTGGTGCGGGTCGAGGCCTGCGGCGTGTGCCGCACCGACCTGCACGTCGTGGACCGCGAGCTGCCCGTGCACCTGCCGCACGTGGTGCCGGGGCACCAGGTGGTCGGCGTCGTCGAGGAGACGGGCCCCGCCGTGCGGCAGCTGCGGCGCGGCGACCGTGTGGGCGTCGCGTGGCTGCGCCGCACCTGCGGCGCGTGCCGGTGGTGCCGCGAGGGGCAGGAGAACCTCTGCCCCGACTCGCGGTACACCGGGTGGGACGCCCACGGCGGCTTCGCCGAGCACACCACCGTGCCCGAGACCTACGCCTACCGGCTGCGCGCCGACCGGGACCCTGCCGAGGTGGCCCCGCTCCTGTGCGCCGGCATCATCGGGTACCGGGCGCTGACCCGCACCGGCCTGCGCGCCGGCGGCCGGCTCGGCCTGTACGGCTACGGGTCCAGCGCGCACCTCACCGCACGCCTGGCCGTCGCGTGCGGCGCGGAGGTCTACGTCATGACGCGCGGCGCCGCCAACCGTGACCTGGCCCGGCGGACCGGCGCCCGGTTCGTCGGGGGCGCGACCGACCGGCCGCCCGAGCCGGTCGACGCCGCGATCGTCTTCGCCCCGGCGGGCGAGCTCGTGCCGCTCGCCCTCCAGGCCACCGAACGGGGCGGCACCGTGGTGCTGGCGGGCATCCACATGAGCGACCTGCCCACCATGTCGTACACCGAGCACCTCTTCTACGAGCGCGACCTGCGCACCGTCACCGCCAACACCCGCGCCGACGGCGCCGCGTTCCTGCGGCTGGCCCGCACGCTCCGGATCGTCCCGGAGGTGACCCGCTACCCCTTCGACCGGACGGACGAGGCGCTCGCGGACCTCCGGTCGGGGGCGGCGTCCGGCTCGCTGGTCGTGACACCCGGCTGACGGGACGACCCGGGCCGTCGCCGTCGCGGGGCTCGCCCGCCCGGTCGAGGGGGACCTACGTCCCCGCCGTGCGGGGCCGACGGCCCTGACCCGCCGCGCACCGGCCGGGCGACGCTGGCAGCGTGGCCGGGCCGCCCCGCCCCGGCACGGCCGCCGGAGACACGGCACGCGGGCGCGGACCGACGGAGGCGCGATGACCACGCATGCAGACAGCCGGACCGGATCGGCCACCACGGGCGCGCCGCCGCCGGCGTCGGCACCACCGGCGGACGGGAGGCTGGTCTACGACCTGTCGGAGGGGAACGCCGGGATGCGCTCCCTGCTCGGCGGCAAGGGCGCGGGCGTCGCGGAGATGCGGCGCATCGGCGTACCCGTCCCCGACGGCTTCACGGTGACCACCGCGGCGTGCGTCGCCGCCATGCGAGGCGGCGGCACCTGGCCCGACGGGCTCTGGGACGAGATCCAGGCGCACCTCGACGCCCTGGAACGCCGCACCGGCCGGGTGCTCGGCGCCGCCGAGCGCCCGCTGCTGGTGTCCGTGCGGTCGGGCGCCGTGTTCTCCATGCCGGGGATGATGGACACCATCCTCAACCTGGGCATCTCGGAGCAGTCCGCCGCCGGGCTCGCGGCCGAGTCGGGCGACCCGCGGTTCGCGTGGGACTCCTACCGCCGGTTCGTGCAGATGTACGGCGAGGTGGTCGAAGGCGTCCCGGGACAGGCCTTCGAGGACGAGCTCACCGCGCTCAAGGACCGGCGCGGCGCCCGGCAGGACACGGACCTCACGGTCGACGACCTGCGCGACCTCACCGCCACGTTCCGCCGCGTGGCCCGCGAGAGCACCGGCCACGACCTGCCCACCGAGCCGCGCGAGCAGCTCCGGCGGGCGATCGACGCCGTCTTCGCGTCGTGGGACAGCCCCCGGGCGCAGGTCTACCGGCGGCTGAACGACATCCCGGACGACCTGGGCACCGCCGTGAACGTCATGCAGATGGTCTTCGGCAACAAGGGCGGCACCTCCGCGACCGGCGTGTGCTTCACGCGCAACCCGGCCACGGGCGCCAAGGAACGGTACGGCGAGTTCCTCCTCGACGCGCAGGGCGAGGACGTGGTGGCGGGCATCCGCACCCCGCGGCGCCTGCCGGAGCTGGAGACCGTGCTGCCCGAGGCGTACGCCCGGCTCATGTCCGCGATGGACCGGCTGGAGCGCCACTACGGCGACATGCAGGACATCGAGTTCACCGTCGAGGACGGCACGCTCTACCTGCTGCAGGTGCGCACCGGCAAGCGCACCGCCGCGGCGGCCCTCAAGGTCGCGCGCGACCTCGTCGCAGAGGGCCTGATCGACAAGGAGGAGGCCCTGCGGCGCATCGACCCCGCCCAGCTCGACCAGCTCCTGCACCCCGCCCTCGACCCCGACCACACCGCGACCCCGCTCACCCACGGGCTCAACGCCTCGCCGGGCGCCGCCGTCGGCCGCCTCGTGTTCGACGCCGACACCGCCGCCGAGCAGGGCGCGGCCGGGCAGGCCGTGGTGCTCGTCCGGTGGGAGACGACGCCGGACGACATCCACGGCGTCGCCGCCGCCCAGGGCGTGCTCACCGCGCACGGCGGCATGACGTCGCACGCCGCCGTGGTGGCACGTGGCATGGGCAAGCCGTGCGTCGCGGGCGCCGGCGACCTGCGCATCGACGCCGACGCCCGCACCCTGACCATCGGCGGCACGGTGCTCACCGACGCGGACACCGTCACCCTCGACGGCACCACCGGTGCGGTCTACCCGGGCGCCCTGCCGCTCGTGCCGCCCCGCGTCACCGACGACTTCTCCACCGTCCTGGGCTGGGCCGACGACGTCCGCCGCCTCGGCGTCCGCGCCAACGCCGACACCGGGGCCGACGCCGTCCGCGCCCGCGAGCTCGGCGCCGAGGGCGTGGGCCTGTGCCGCACCGAGCACATGTTCATGGCCACCGACCGCCTGCCCGTCGTGCGCCGCATGATCCTGGCCGACACCGCCGCGTCCCGGCAGGCCGCCCTCGACCAGCTGCTGCCCGTGCAGCAGGCGGACTTCGAGGAGATCTTCACCGCGATGACCGGGCTGCCGGTGGCCGTGCGACTCATCGACCCGCCGCTGCACGAGTTCCTGCCCGACCTGGTGGAGCAGTCGCTGCTGGTGCAGCGGCTGGAAGCCGGCGGCGAGCCCGGTGAGCTGGGGCAGGCGCGCGCCCTCCTGGCCCGGATCACCAGCATGGCCGAGGCCAACCCCATGCTCGGCACCCGCGGCGTCCGGCTGACGCTGCTGCACCCGGAGATCGGCGTCATGCAGACCCGCGCGATCGTGCGTGCGGCGCTCGCGGTGCGGGCGCGCGGCCTGGACCCGCGCGTGGAGATCATGGTGCCCCTGGTCGGGTACGCCGAGGAGCTGCGGCGCATGCGCGAGATCGTCGTGGCCACCGCGGACGAGGAGCTGGCCGCCGCGGGCGTCACCGACCTGGCCTACCGCGTCGGCACCATGATCGAGCTGCCGCGTGCCGCGCTGACGGCGGGCGAGATCGCCGAGCACGCCGACTTCTTCTCGTTCGGCACGAACGACCTGACCCAGACGACGATCGGCGTCTCCCGCGACGACGCCGAAGGCTCCTTCCTGGCGGCGTACCTGGAGGAGGGCATCGTGCGCGCCGACCCCTTCGCCTCCCTCGACGCGGACGGCGTGGGCGAGCTCGTCCGGACCGGCGTCGAGCGCGGGCTGCGCACCCGGCCCGACCTGGAGACCGGCGTCTGCGGGGAGCACGGCGGTGACCCGGCGTCGATCACGCTGCTCGACAGGATCGGCGTGGACTACGTGTCCTGCTCGCCGTACCGCATCCCGGTCGCCCGCCTGGCGGCGGCCCGCGCCCGGCTGGACGATGCGGCGCGTGACGATGCGTGACGACGCGTGGCCCTCGCCCACCGAAGGTGCGCTTCTACCCAGTCATTGGGCCCACTAACTAGGGTCGTGGTGGGCCTGATGACTGGGTAGAAGCGCACTTCAGGCGCTGACGGCTGGTTCACCTGCCGCCCCGCGTCACGCCGTCGGCCGGTTGCGCCACGGTGTCCACGGGCGGACGGCGTCGTGCCGCGGGCGGGTGCGGCGGGGTGTGCGCTCCGCCTGGGGGCTGGTGCCCAGCCGCATGAGCATCTGCGGGTAGGCGTGCAGGGACAGGGCCTGGCGCAGGTCGTGCCGGGTCGTGGGGTTCTCCAGGACGGTGGTGGCGAACGACGCGTGCACGAAGTGCGTGGTGGCTACCAGCAGTGCGTGCTCCAGGGCCTGGCCGGCCGCGACCCAGTCCCGGGGAGAGTCGCCCGGCGTGGTCAGCACGGCAAGCGTCGAGTGCCGCTCGAACGGCTCCCGGCCCCGGCTGGCGTTGAACCGGCGCACGGGGGCGTCCGGGTTGCTCGGCGCGCGTCCGAGCAGGTGCGCCGGGATCCCGTCGTCGCGGCCCGGCCAGGTAGCGGTCCACGCCGCCTCCTCGTCGCGTGCGGCCATGTCCTCCGCCGCGACCGCCTCGGCGCGGCGCACCAGCGCGAGCACCTCCGGCCGCGAGGGATCGGAGGGCTGGATCGTGCGCATGCTGGCGCCCTCGGCGTACGCAGCGCGCTGGATCGCGACCAGCACGTCGGCCGGCAGCGGCCGGTCCTCGAAGGGGACGCGGGACGTCGTCCGGTGCTCGATCGCGACGGACAGCTCCAGCTCGTCGTCGCCCGGGTCGTCGCCCGGTTCGAGCGTGATCTGCGCGACGAGCAGGTCGTCCTCCGGGTCGGGCAGCACCGTGACCACCGCGGTGAGCGACTCCCGGCGGGCCGCGACCCGCGCGTTGAACAGGAACGCCCCGCAGCTGATCAGCATCTCCCGGCCGTGCGGGTCGCTGTGCCGTAGCTGCCGCGACGGGTCGGCGCGGAGCGTCACCGTGCGGTCGCTCGTCGCCACCCGCCAGGGCTGGGTGTTCAGGACGCTCGGCGCGTCCCCGGCGGCGTTCAGGATCCTCTCGACCCGTGCGTCGACGATGTCCATGGTCCGTCTCCCTCCGTCTCCTCCGGGGTCGCGCCGGCGGGTCCGGCGGGCCCCGTGCCGCGTCCTCGCGGTCTGGGCCACTCGTGCTCTGCGCCCAGCACACCACCGGTCCCGAGGGGCCAGCAGGGCTGCTGGTCCCGTCTTGCCCGGGCGAACGTCCCGCACCGCGACGACCAAGGCCCCTACGGGGCGCACCGTCCGGCGCCGAGACTGAGGGCATGACGGGACGAATCGTGATCCTGGGTGGTGGCACCGGCGGCACGCTGTCGGCCAACCGGCTGCGGCGCACGCTCGGCGACGACGTCGAGATCACCGTCGTCGACCAGGACGACCGGCACGTCTACCAGCCCGGGCTGCTGTTCGCGCCGTTCGGTCTTTCCCCGCTCGACAGCCTGGTCCGGCCCCGCCGGCGGCAGCTGCGGCCGGGCATCGGTTACCGCCGCGGCGTCGTACAGCGTGTCGACCTCGACCACGACCGCGTGCACCTGGCCGACGGCGCGGTGCTGCCCTACGACCTCCTGGTGATCGCGACGGGCGCACGGCTGCTGCCCGAGGAGACCGAGGGCCTCGCGACGCCGCTGCGGCCCGCACAGGTGCACACGTTCTACGACTACGAGGGCGCCCAGGCCCTCGCCCGGGCCCTGGCCGCGTTCGACGGCGGCCGGCTCGTGGTCGACGTCGTCGACATGCCGATCAAGTGCCCGGTAGCGCCCCTGGAGTTCTGCTTCCTGGCCGACTGGTACTTCCGGCGGCGTGGCATCCGCGACGCGGTCTCGCTGACCTACGTCACCCCGCTGGACGCGGCGTTCACCAAGCCCGTCGCCGCCGCGGCACTGGCCGGCCTGCTCGCCCGCAAGGACATCGACCTGGTTACCGAGTTCAACACCGGGAGCGTCGAGGACGCCGACGGGGCCGGCGGACGCCTCGTGTCGTTCGACGAGCGGGAGGTCCCCTTCGACCTGGCGGTGATGGTGCCCCTGCACGGCGGTGCAGCCTACGTGGAGGCCTCGGACGGCCTGGGCGACGAGCTTGGCTTCGTGCCCGTGGACCCGCGCACCCTGCAGTCCACGGCGCGGCCCAACATCTTCGTCATCGGCGACGCCGCGGCCCTGCCGACCTCGAAGGCCGGCTCCGTCACGCACTTCGAGGGCGAGATCCTCACCCGGAACGTCGCGCGGTTCCTCGCCGGTCAGGAGCCGGACGCCGCGTTCGACGGGCACGCCAACTGCTTCATCGAGACCGGGTTCGGCAAGGCCCTGTTGATCGACTTCAACTACGACACCGAACCGCTGCCCGGCCGGTACCCCGCGGCCGTCGGCCTGCCGCTGCTCAAGGAGTCGCGGCTCAACCACCTCGGCAAGCGGATGTTCGCCTGGCTGTACTGGCACAGCCTGCTGCCCGGCCGGGACGTGCCCGGGGTCGGCGCGGCCATGCCGCGCGCGGGCAAGCACCTGCCCGCTGCCTCGCGTCCGCAGGCCGCAGGCGCCGTGCCGCACGAACAGCACGAACCGCACGGCCGGTAAGCACGAGCAGGTAGGCACGAGCAGGGAGGCCCGACATGCCCACCGTCACCTACGCCGGCACACCGGTGCTGGTCAACGACGAGGGATTCTTCACCGACCCGGAGCAGTGGCGCGAACCGATGGCGTCCGAGATCGCCCGCGAAGCCGGCATCGACGCGCTGACCGAGCGGCACTGGCGCGTCATCGAGCACGTGCGCCACGAGTACGCCGACAAGGGCACCGGCCCGACGGTCCGGGCACTCGGCAAGACCTCCGGCGTGGGGGTCAAGGAGCTGTACGAGCTCTTCCCGAAGGGCCCGGCGAAGCTGGCGGCCAAGATCGCCGGCGTGCCCAAGCCGCGCGGGTGCATCTGACAGGACATCTGGAACAACCATCAGGACGGTGCGTCATGGCAGGCGACGGCACGATCGAGAAGGTCTCGATCATCATCTCCAAGGGCTCCCTCGAGGGCGTCTACCCCGGGCTGATCATGGCCAACGGCGCCCGCGCCGAGGGGATCGAGGCTAACCTCTTCTTCACCTTCTTCGGGCTGGACGCGATCCACGAGCGCCGGTGGGAGCGGGTCCGGCTGGCCACCGTGGGCAACCCCGGCCTGCACCTGCCGACCTGGGTCGGCGCCCTGCCCGGGGTCTCGGCCCTGATGACGCGGTACATGGCTCGCCGGATGGACCGGCTCGACATCCCGCCGGTCCCGGAGTTCGTGGAGATGATCGCCGACACCGGGGCGGGACTGTACGCCTGCCAGGCGTCGGTGGACCTCTTCGGCTACCGCCGGGAGGACTTCATCGGCCAGGTGAAGGACATCATCACGGTGGGCGAGTTCTACGACCTCGCGGCGGGCGGCCAGATCATTTTCACGTGACCGTCGCCCGCCCGCCCCGGGCACGTCGCCCGGGGCGGCGTCACGGCCACACCGGGCTCACGACCGCGGCAGCGGGACGACGGCGACCGGGCACGCCGCGTGATGGATCAGGGCCTGGCTGGTCGACCCGAGCAGCAGCCCGCGGAACCCGCCGCGGCCGCGCGTCCCGACCACGACGAGCTGCGCCCGCTCGGCGTGCTCGAGCAGCACCCGGGCCGGCCCCTCCCGGACCACCACCTCCTCGACCCGGACGCCCGGGTGCCGCGCGCGGTCCTGGGCCAGCCACGTGCTCAGCTGCTCCGACTCGTGCCGCTCGATGGCGTCCCACGCGGTGGTCAGCTCCCAGACCGTCGTCACGGGCAGGTCGCTCCAGGCGTGCACGGCCACGAGCGGGACGCCGCGCAGCGACGCCGCCTCGAACGCGAACGTGACGGCCGCCCGGCTGGTGCCCGAACCGTCCACGCCGACCACCACCGGGCCGGTCTGCGGACCGTCCGGCGGGGTGGTGCCGGGCGGTTCGGCCGTGCGGACGACCACCACCGGGCAGTGCGCGTGCGTGCTGACCGCCACCGCGATCGACCCGATGATCAGCCCGCTGAAACCGCCGAGGCCGCGGTCACCGAGCACCACCATGCCGGCGGACGCCGACCGCCCGATCAGGCGCGCCGCCACCGAGCCGCCCACCAGGTCGGTGCTCGTGACGACCCCTGGGGCCGCGTCGCGGGCCGCTGCCTCGGCCTCGTCGAGCCACTGCCGGCCCTGCGCGATCAGCGCGTCCTGGTACGCCCCGAGCGCCACTGCGTGCGGCACGCTCACCGGCACCGGGGTCCAGACGTGCGCGAGCACCAGCGGCACGTCCCGCCGGGCGGCCTCCAGCGCGGCCCAGCGGGCCGCCCGGGTGGCCGACTCCGAGCCGTCGACCCCGACCAGCACGGGGCCCGTCGTCGTCTGAGTCATCTCGGTCTCCTCGGTCGGTACGGGGCGGTCCGCCGCGGCCGCCGGTCACCTCCCACGCTAGGCAGCGCGGGCCCGGGCGCCCCGTGCCGTCGGTCCCGGGGTTGCGGGCCCATGGTCCCTGGTGCCGCACGGGCCGCCGGAGAAGGGTGGGAGCACACCCGCCGCGCGCGGGGCGGAACCTGACCGACGGGAGCAGTGCCATGACCCACACCTGGAACGTCTCCATCCGGCTCTTCGACGCGGACGACATCGAGCGCTCCGGCACCCGGACTGCCGCCCACGCCGTGCTGACGACGTCGAGCGGCACCACGCTCGAGGGGCACGGTCGTGCCCGGCGCAACCCGCGGGACGCGCAGGTCGCCGAGATCGGCGAGGAGCTCGCGGCCGCCCGCGCCCTGCGCGACCTGGCGGACCGGCTGCTGCGGGCGACGTCGGACGACATCGCCCAGATCGAGCACCACCCGGTCCACGTGCACCCATGACCGGTCCCGCGGTCCTGGACCTGGCGGCGGTCGACGCCGTCGTGCTGGACACGGACGGCGTGGTCACCGACACCGCCCGCACCCACGCGGCGGCCTGGAAGCGCGCCTTCGACGAGGTGCTCCGGGACGTCACCGCGCGCTCGGGGCGACCGCAGCCGCCGTTCGACGTCGAGCGGGACTACCTGCCCTACGTCGACGGCCGGGCACGGGCCGACGGCGCGCGGGCGTTCCTGGCGTCGCGCGGGATCGTGCTGCCCGAGGGGACCGGCGCCGGCACGCTCGACGCCCTGCTGGCGCGCAAGAACCGCTACTTCCTCGCGGAGGTGGCCGGGCACGGGGTGCGCGCCTTCCCGTCCATGGTGGCCTTGCTGCGCGAGCTGCGGCGGAGCGGCGTCCGCGTCGCGGCGGTCTCGGCCAGCCGCAACTGCGCCCGGGTGCTGCACGCGGCAGGCGTGGCCGGTCTCGTGGACGTGCGGGTGGACGGCGTCGACGCCGACCGCCTGGGCCTGGCGGGCAAGCCGGACCCCGCGCTGTTCCTGGAGGCGGCGCGGCGCCTCGGCGTGCCGCCCGGCCGGTGCGCCGTGGTCGAGGACGCCCTGGTCGGGGTGGAGGCAGGCCGGGCCGGTGGTTTCGCCGTGGTGATCGGGGTGGACCGGCACGGCCGCCTCGCCCGGGAGATGCGCGAGGCGGGAGCGGACGTCGTGGTCGCGGACCTGGCCGACGTCGTCGTAGCGGGGAGGTCAGATGCACCGCACCGTCCTGTCGTATGAGGGTTTCGACCCCGCCGCCGAGGGGCTGCGCGAGGCGCTGTGCACGCTCGGCAACGGGTACGTCGCGACGCGCGGCGCCGCCCCGGAGTCGGCCGCCGACGGCGTCCACTACCCGGGCACGTACCTCGCCGGCTGCTACGACCGGCTGATCTCCGTGGTGGCGGGCGCGACGGTGGAGAACGAGGACCTGGTCAACATGCCCAACTGGCTGCCGCTCCGGTTCCGCATCCCGGGCCAGGACTGGTTCACGCTGGACGGCACGGCCGTGCTGGACCACCGGCAGGACCTGGACCTGCGGCAGGGCGTGCTGGTCCGGCGCACGCGGTTCCGGGACCCGGTCGGCCGGGTGCTCGCGGTGACGCAGCGCCGCATCGTGTCGATGCACGACCAGCACGTGGCGGCGCTGGAGACCACCTTCGTGGCGGAGAACTGGTCGGGCACCCTCGAGGTGCGGGCGAGCCTGGACGGGCGGGTGACCAACTCCGGGGTGGCCCGGTACCGGGACCTGGACGGCCGGCACCTGGTCCCGGTGGGCGAGGGGTACGACCCGGGCGCGGGCGTGGCCTGGCTGGAGGTCCGGACGGCCACGTCGCAGGTCCGGGTGGCGCAGGCGGCGGCCGTGGTCGTCGACCTGCCGGAGCGGGTGACGGCCGGCTTCGAGCACCGCACCGGGGAGTCGGCGGTCCGGCTGTGGCCGGAGCTGGCCGAAGGGGTGCCGCTGCGGGTCGAGAAGCGCGTCGCGGTCTACACCTCGCGGGACCCGGCCATCTTCGAGCCGCTGCACGCCGCACGCCGGCACGCCGCCCGGATCCCGCCGTTCGACGACCTCCTGGCCGAGCAGGCCCGTTCCTGGGAGCGCCTCTGGGACCGGTGCGCGCTCGTCGTACCGGGCGAGCCGCAGCGGGCGCTCGACCTGTACGTCTTCCACCTGCTGCAGACCCTCTCGGTGCACACGGCGCACCTGGACGCCGGCATGCCGGCCCGCGGCCTGCACGGGGAGGCCTACCGGGGCCACGTGTTCTGGGACGAGCTGTTCGTGTTCCCGTTCCTGCTCCTGTGCCTGCCCCGGGTGGCCCGGTCGCTGCTCATGTACCGGTGGCGGCGCCTGCCGCGGGCCCGGACCGCCGCCGAGGACGCCGGGTACCGGGGCGCGATGTACCCGTGGCAGAGCGGCAGCGACGGCCGCGACGAGACGCAGCGCCTGCACCTCAACCCGGCCTCGGGCCGGTGGGTCGAGGACCACTCGCACCTGCAGCGGCACGTGGGGCTCGCGGTGGCGCACGACGTCTGGCAGTACTACCAGGCCACGGGTGACATGGCGTTCATGCACTCCTACGGCGTCGAGATGCTCGTCGAGATCGCCCGCTTCTGGTGCGCCCTGGCGACGTACGACGCCGCCGCCGACCGCTACGACGTCCGCGGGGTCATGGGGCCTGACGAGTACCACGACGCCTACCCGGACGCGGCCCGGCCGGGCATCGACAACAACGCCTACACCAACGTCATGGTCACGCGGGTGCTCGGGTACGCGCTGGACGGGCTCGACCTGCTGCCCGAGACGGAGCGCGAGGCCCTGTGCCGCCGCCTCGGCCTGCACGAGCAGGAGCGGGAGCTGTTCGAGCACGTCCGGCGGCGGATGCGCGTGGTGTTCCACGGCGACGGCGTGATCAGCCAGTTCGAGGGTTACGAACGGCTCGCGGAGCTGGACTGGGCGGCCTACCGGGCCCGCTACGGGTCCGTACGCCGCCTCGACCGGATCCTGGAGGCCGAGGGTGACTCGGTGCACCGGTACCAGGTCTCCAAGCAGGCCGACGTGCTCATGCTGGTCTACCTCCTGGGCGAGCACGGCCTGCGTGACGCGCTGGCCTCGCTCGGCTACGACCTCGACCGCGCGGCGCTCGACCGGACCGTGAACTACTACCTGGCGCGGACCAGCCACGGGTCGACGCTGAGCGCGGTGGTCCACGCCTGGGTGCTCGCCCGCCGGGACCGGCGGGCGTCGTGGCACTTCTTCCGCGAGGCGCTCGACAGCGACATCGCCGACGTCCAGGGCGGGACCACCGCCGAGGGTGTGCACCTGGGGGCCATGGCGGGCAGCATCGACCTCGTGCAGCGCTGCTACACGGGGCTGGAGCTGTCCGGCGACGTGCTCCGGCTGGCGCCCCGGCTGCCCGACGAGCTCGCGGAGCTGAGCTTCCGCCTGCGCTACCGCGGCCACCGGGGGATCGAGGTGCGGTGCACCCACGACAGCGTGCGCATCAGCGTGCCCCGGTCGCGCCAGCCCGCGATCACGGTCGCGCTGCACGGGCAGGAGCGCACGCTGGGTCCGGGCCAGGCCTGGCTCTGGCGCGCCCCGGCCGACGAGCCGGGGGAGGTCCCGGGAGGCCCGGGGCACGCGGACGCTCCGGAGCCCGCGGGAGCGGCGGCACCCGCGGCGGACGTGGCGCCTGCGGCGGACGTGGCGCCCGCCGTGGACGTGGCGCCGGCCGCGGACCTGGAGCCCGCCGGAACCGAGCCGGAAGCAGCGGCCACGGAGCCGGGTCCCGCACCAGGGCCGTCGGCTGGTCCTACAGAACCGTGAGCAGGTCCCGCGGCCCGTCGGCGCCGCCCAGGGACAGCACCGGGTCCTCGGCCCCGGGAGCGCCCTGGCACGCGATCGCGGCCCGCTGCCGGGCACGGTCGCAGTCCACCGGGATCATCTCGTCGGCCCGGCCGGCGAGGAGTGGCGGTACGCCTGCGGCGGCGGCCGCCTCCGGCCCTGGTACCCAGCCGTAGACCGGGCAGTGCAGCCTGGCCCCCACGCGCCGCGCGGCGCGCATCGCCCGGACGAGGTCCGGGTGGGCGCCGGGGGCGCGGGCGTCGACGGTCAGCACCGCGTCGACCGGCCCGGCGACCGACCGCAGCTCGCACGCGAGAGTCTCGGGCGGGTTCCACTGGAGGTGCGCGGCGCCGTGGTCGAGCAGGACCGCCTCCCGGGCGCCCAGCAGGCGGGTGGCCTGGAGCAGCTGGGCCGCGTCGCCCGGGCGCCGGCGCCGCTCCGGGTCGGGGCCCGGGTCGTGCGTGAGGCACACGATCTGCACGACGGTCCCGGCCGCGGCGAACGCCGCGATGACGCCGCCGAGCGCGTGGGTGACGTCGAAGGGGTGCGAGCACACCACCAGCAGCCGCCTGCTCTCGGGCGGGGGACAGGTCGTCGTCCGACCTTGCGCCGGGGCGACGTCGATGACGGTCGTGGCTCTCATGGCTCCTCCTCGCGGACGGTTCAGCGGACGGTGTCCGGACCCGGACGAACCGGCCCCTGCTCCACGGTCGCTCGGCCGCCCGGGCCGGAGCAGGGGCGAAGGTCCCTCCGCTGCCGGTGAACGTCCTGGGTCACGGTGACCTTTGCCTCGTGCCGCGCGCCGGCCCGGACGGCAGGCTCGGAGGGCAGCCAGGGGAATGGCACAGCGCAGAACGAAGGGGAGTGGTGGCCATGAGTGCCGTCGAGCGTCCCGCCCCGGTCGTCGTCGCCGTGGACGGGAGCACGCGCAGCGCGGGTGCGGTCCGGTACGCCGTGGGCGAGGCCCGCAGACGGGGCAGCGGGGTACGCGTGGTCCACGTGGTGCCCGCGCCGTTGCCCGAGGGCGGGCTGTGGCCCGCGCAGGCCGGCGACGTCACCTACCTGGAACGTTCGGGCACCGAGACCGTGCGGCGGGAGGTGGCGGCGATCCGCGCCGTCGCCCCGGGCACGGAGGTCGAGCCCGTGGTCGCCGCGGGCCCGCGCGTGGCCCGGCTCGTCGAGGCGGCCGCCACGGGCGGTCTGATGGTGCTCGGCCGCGAGACCCGGCACGGCGTCGAGCGCCTGGTCACGGGGACCACGACGGCGGACGTCGCCGCCCGTGCGGCCGTCCCCGTCGTGGTCGTGCCGGCCCGGTGGCAGGACGGCGGCCACGGCCGGGTCGTCGTCGGGGTCAAGACCCTCGCGGGCGCGGACGAGCTGCTGGCGCACGCGTTCGCCGAGGCCGCGGCGCGGCACGCGGTGCTGCGCGTGGTGCACGCCGTGGAGATCCCGGGCCTCGCCACCGACCTCGGCGTCGCGGACGCCTACGTGGGCGAGTCGGTGGAGAACGCGTCCCGGTTGCTGCGCCGGCTGGTGGACGACTGGTCGGCCGTGCACCCCGCGGTCGAGGTGGAGACCCGGGTGGTCCAGGGGCTCCCGGACAAGGTCCTGGCGGAGGCCGCCGCCGACGCCGACGTGCTGGTGGTCGCGCGGCACCGGCGCGGCCTGCGGCACCCGGTCCGCCTGGGCTCGACGCCGCGAGCGGTGCTGGGCACGTGCGACACGCCGGTCGAGATCCTTCCCCTCCCCGGGGAGCCGACGGCGATGCCCCTCGTGCTCGAGAGCGACGGCGAGGTCCTCAAGGACTGAGTGAAGGACTGAGTGAAGGGCCGAGTGGAGGACCGAGTTCGGGCCCGGCGTGCGAGGAGGGACGATGGGGACGACCACCACGTGGGGCCCGGGCGGGCACCGAGCGGGCGGCCTGACGTCCTCGCAGGCTGCCCACCGGCTGCGGGAGAAGGGTCCCAACCTCGTGCCCCGGCCGAGGCCGCCGTCACCCGTGCGACTGCTGCTGGCCCAGCTGACCCACTTCTTCGCGCTCCTGCTCTGGGGTGCGGTGGTGCTCGCCTGGATCGGTGGCATGCCGCAGCTCGCGGTCGCCACCGCCCTGGTGGTCGTGGTCAACGGCGTCTTCGCGTTCCTCCAGGAGTACCGGGCGGACCGGGCAGGCCAGAAGCTGCTGCAGCTGATGCCGGCGCGGGCGACGGTCGTGCGTGACGGCCGGCGGCGCCAGATCGCCGCGCAGGACGTGGTGGTCGGTGACCTCCTCGTGCTGGAGGCCGGCGACGGCGTGTGCGCGGACGGCCGGCTGGTCGAGGCGTCCGGGCTCGGCGTGGACGCCTCGATGCTGACCGGCGAGAGCACCGCCACCCACCCCGGACCCGGTGACGCCGTCCGCTCCGGCACGTACGTGGTCGAGGGCGAGGCGACGGCCGAGGTCACGGATACCGGCACCGCCACGGAGCTGGCCGGCATCGTGGCCCTGACCCGGCAGGCGCAGGCGCCCGTGAGCCCGCTCGCGCTGCGCCTGCGCACGGTGGTGCGCACCATCGGGGGCATCGCCGTGGGCGTGGGCATCGGCTTCTTCGCCGTGTCGCTGGTGCTCGGGACGCCCCTGTCCGACGGGTTCCTCTTCGCGGTGGGCGTGACCGTGGCGCTGGTCCCCGAGGGGCTCCTGCCCACGGTGACGCTCTCGCTGGCCCGCGGGGCGCAGCGCATGGCGGACCGGCACGCGCTGGTGCGGCACCTGGAGTCCGTGGAGACGATGGGCTCCACCACGTTCGTCTGCACCGACAAGACCGGCACGCTGACCCGCAACGAGATGTCGGTCGTCGAGGTGTGGACGCCCGGGGGCACCGCATCGGTCGTCGGCCACGGGTACGCCCCCACGGCCCGGATCGACGCGGACGAGGGCACGCTGGGCCGTGTGCGCAACGTCGCGCTCGCGGCGGCGCGCTGCTCGACCGGGCGCGTGGTCCGCAGCGGCGAACGCTGGACGCCCCACGGTGACCCCATGGAGGTGGCGCTCCACGTGCTCGCCCTGCGCGCGGGCGTCGACGTCGCGCGCGACGAGGCGGAGCGCCCCCTGCGCCGGCGCATCCCGTTCGACGCGAGCCGGCGCCGGATGTCGGTCCTGGCCGCCGGCCAGGTGTACGTCAAGGGCGCCGCCGACAGCGTGCTGCCCCTGGTCGCGGACGACGGCGGCGCGGCGGACGCCGTCACGGACCTGGCGGGCCGGGGCCTGCGCGTCCTGGCCGTCGCCGCGCGCACCGCCGTCCCCGCCGACGAGGAGGCCCCCGCGACCGTCGTCGAGTCCGGGCTGACCCTGCTCGGCCTCGTGGCCCTGGAGGACCCGCCGCGCGACGACGTGCACGACGCGGTGGCCGCGTGCCGGACGGCTGGGATCCGCCTCGCCATGATCACGGGCGACCACCGGGTCACGGCGGCCGCGGTGGCCCGCGAGGTGGGCCTGTACCGCGACGGCGCCCCCGTGGTCACGGGCGCCGAGCTCCCGCAGGACGACGCCGCTCTCGGCGAGCTGGTCGACCGGGACGGCGTGGTGATCGCCCAGGTGAAGCCGGAGGACAAGCTCCGGATCGCCCGCGCGCTGCGGCAGCGCGGCCACGTGGTCGCGATGACCGGCGACGGCGTGAACGACGCCCCGGCGCTGCGGGAGGCCGACATCGGGATCGCGATGGGCCGCACCGGCTCCGACGTCGCCCGGGAGGCGGCCGACGTGGTGCTGCTCGACGACGACTTCGCCACGATCGTGGCGGCCGTCGAGCTGGGCCGGGCGACGTTCGCCAACATCCGCAAGTTCCTGACCTACCACCTGACCGACAACGTCGCGGAGCTGACGCCCTTCCTGGTCTGGGCCCTCAGCGGGGGCTCGGTGCCGCTGGCCCTGACGGTGCTGCAGATCCTCGCCCTGGACATCGGCACCGACCTGCTGCCCGCGCTCGCCCTGGGTGCCGAACCGCCGCACGGGACGACGATGCGCCGCCGCCCGTCGAGCGGGGCGCTCATCGACGGCCGCCTGCTGCGCCGGGCCTTCGGTGTGCTCGGCCCGACCGAGGCCGCGGTGGGGATGGGCGCCTTCCTGGTCGTGCTCGGCCTCGGCGGGTGGACGCGGGGTGCCGCGCCCGCCGCGCCGCTCCTGGCGGCGGCGTCGGGGGCGACGTTCGCGGCCGTGGTGCTGGGGCAGCTCGCCAACGCCTTCGCCTGCCGCAGCGAGGTCCGGTGGGCGGGTGCGCTCCCGCTGCGCGGCAACCGACTCCTGCTGGGTGCCGTCGCGGTCGAGCTGGCGCTGCTCGCGGTGTTCCTGCTGCCGCCGCTGGCCGGCTATCTGGGCGGCAGCCCGCCGCCGGCGGCGGGCTGGGCGCTGGCGGTGGCCGCTGTCCCGGCGGTCGTGCTCGCGGACGCCGCGGACAAGGCCGTCCGGCGTACCCGTCAGGGACGCGTCAGAGTCCCGCGCCGGGGCGTCAGGAAACCGTCAACGTCTCCGTCCGGGGGTGCCGCGGGGGCGTAGACCAGGCCTTATGAATCTCCTCGACCTGGTGTTCCCGGTGGTGACCGTGGTGTGCTTCGCCGCGATCGCCGTCGTCGCCCGCCGCGCCGCCGCGTCCGACACGTCGTCCGACCCGCTCGGGAGGCGGAAGTGAACCCCTTCGACGCCATCGGCCTCGTCCTGACCCTGGCCGGTCTCGTGTACCTGTTCGTCGCGCTGCTGCGCAGCGACCGGACCCGGTGATCGCGCCGTGACCACCCAGACCTGGTACGCCGTCGCACAGATCGGCGTCCTTCTCGTCCTGCTGGCCGTCGTCCACGCGCCGCTGGGCGCGTACATGGCCCGCGTCTACACCAGCCCGAACCACCTGCGCGTCGAGAAGGCGTTCTACCGCGCCGTCCGCGTGGACCCCGACGCCGAGCAGCGCTGGATCACCTACCTGCTGTCCCTGCTGGGCTTCTCCCTCGTGTCCGTCCTGGTCCTGTACGCCCTGGGCCGGCTGCAGGAGCACCTGCCGTGGAACCTGGGCTTCACGGGCCTGGACCCGGCCGGCGCCTGGAACACGGCGGTCAGCTTCACCACCAACACCAACTGGCAGTGGTACTCGGGTGAGGCCGCCACCGGCCACCTGCTGCAGATGGCGGGCTTCACCGTGCAGAACTTCGTGTCGGCCTCGGTCGGCATGGCCGTCGCGATCGCGCTGGTGCGCGGCTTCGCCCGCTCCGGCACGGACGCGCGCATCGGCAACTTCTGGACCGACCTGACCCGCGGTGTCTCGCGGATCCTGCTGCCGCTCTCGTTCGTCGTCGCGATCGTCCTGATCGCCGCGGGCGTCATCCAGAACCTCGACCCGCACACCGCGACCACCACGGTCGAGGGCGCCACGCAGCACGTGCTGGGCGGCCCGGTCGCCTCGCAGGAGGCCGTCAAGGACCTCGGCACCAACGGCGGCGGGTTCTTCAACGCGAACTCCGCGCACCCCTTCGAGAACCCCACCCCGTTCACCAACATCATCGAGATCTTCCTGCTCCTGGTGATCCCGTTCACCCTGCCCCGCACGTTCGGCATCATGGTCGGCGACAAGCGGCAGGGCTGGAGCATCCTCGGCGTCATGGCGGGCCTGTGGGCCCTGGGCGTCGCGCTGGCCACCTGGTCGGAGCTGGCCGGCCCGGGTGCCGCGCCCGAGGCGGCCGGTGCCGCTCTGGAGGGCAAGGAGACCCGGTTCGGGCTGGCGGGCAGCGCGCTGTTCGCGGTGTCCACCACGGCGACGTCCACGGGGTCCGTGAACGCGATGCACGACAGTCTCACGGCACCCAGCGGCGGCATCACGATCTTCAACATGCTGCTCGGCGAGATCGCGCCCGGCGGTGTCGGGGCGGGCCTGTACGGCATGCTCGTGCTCGCCGTCGTGGCCGTGTTCATCGCCGGCCTCATGGTGGGCCGCACGCCCGAGTACCTGGGCAAGAAGATCGGCCGCCAGGAGATGACGCTGGTGGCGCTCTACGTGCTGACGACGCCGGCGCTCGTGCTGGTCGGCACGGCCCTGTCGGTCGTGACCGAACCGGGTCTGGCCAGCGTCCAGGAGACGGGCCCGCACGGGCTGTCCGAGGTGCTGTACGCCTTCGCCTCGGCCGCCAACAACAACGGCTCGGCCTTCGCGGGCCTGTCCGCCGGCACGCCCTGGTACGAGTGGCTGCAGGGCTTCGCGATGCTCCTGGGCCGCTTCGTCCCGATCGCCCTGGTGCTGGCCCTGGCCGGGCGCCTGGCCGCCCAGACCTCGGTCCCCGCGTCGGCGGGCACGCTGCCCACCCACCGGCCGCTGTTCGCCGGCCTGCTGGCGGGCGTCGCGCTGATCGTCGTCGGCCTCACCTTCATCCCCGTCCTCTCCCTCGGCCCCGTCGTGGAGTCCCTCTCATGAGCACCGTCACCCAGAACCCGTCCGTCACCACCCCCGGGTCCCCCCGGCCCGACGGCATCCCCGGGCGCGCCCCGCGCCGCCCCCGAGCCCTGACCTGGGCTCAGGTACGCGAGGCGCTGCCGTCGGCGGTGCGCAAGATGAACCCGCGCGACCTGTGGCACTCCCCGGTCATGTTCGTGGTCGAGGTGGGCGCGGCGCTGTCCACGGTGCTCGCCGTCGTCCAGCCGGCCGTCTTCGCCTGGTGGATCGCGGTGTGGCTGTGGGCCACCGTGCTGTTCGCCACGCTGGCCGAGGCGATCGCCGAGTCCCGCGGCAAGGCGCAGGCCTCCAGCCTGCGTGCCACGCAGCAGCAGACCACGGCGCACAAGGTCGACGCGCCCCGGGACACCCTGGAGTACACCGGTGGCCTGGCAGGGCTGCCCACCGTGGAGGTGCCGTCCTCCACCCTGGTGGTGGGCGACGTCGTCGTGGTCACCGCCGGGCAGACCATCCCGGGCGACGGCGACGTGATCGAGGGCGTCGCCTCGGTGGACGAGTCGGCGATCACCGGCGAGTCGGCCCCCGTGATCCGGGAGTCCGGCGGTGACCGGTCGGCGGTCACGGGCGGCACCGTGGTGCTGTCCGACCGGATCGTCGTGCGCATCACCGCACCGGCCGGGTCCACGTTCGTGGACCGGATGATCGCCCTGGTCGAGGGCAGCGAGCGCCAGCGCACCCCGAACGAGATCGCGCTGAACATCCTGCTCACGTCGCTGACCATCGTGTTCCTCCTGGCCGTGGCCACGCTGCAGCCGTTCGCGATCTACTCCGGGGCCCGGCAGAGCCTGCTCGTGCTGGTCGCGCTGCTGGTCTGCCTCATCCCCACCACGATCGGCGCGCTGCTGAGCGCCATCGGCATCGCGGGCATGGACCGGCTGGTGCAGCGCAACGTGCTGGCGATGTCCGGCCGCGCGGTGGAGGCCGCGGGCGACGTCGACGTGCTGCTGCTCGACAAGACCGGCA
This sequence comes from Promicromonospora sp. NPDC050880, assembly GCF_044456525.1. Classification (NCBI taxonomy): domain Bacteria; kingdom Bacillati; phylum Actinomycetota; class Actinomycetes; order Micrococcales; family Promicromonosporaceae; genus Promicromonospora; species Promicromonospora sp. NPDC050880. The sequence continues at coordinate 532,113 of NZ_JBITFV010000001.1, read as the reverse complement.
CCATCACGTACGGCAACCGGCGTGCCACCGAGGTGCTCCCGCTCGGGCGGGTGGCGCCGCGCGAGCTGGCGGAGGCGGCACGGCTCGCGTCCCTCGCGGACGAGACGCCGGAGGGCCGCAGCATCGTCGAGCTCGTGGACGGCAAGTACGGCACCGTCGAGGAGCTGCCGCTGGACGCCGAGCTCGTGCCGTTCACGGCCCAGACCCGCATGTCGGGCGTGGACGTGCCGCTGACCCGCACCACCGAGGTGGGCGGCGCCGGGCACACCGAGATCCACCGCATCCGCAAGGGTGCCGGCAGCGCGATCCAGCGCTGGGTGCACAGCACCGGGGCACGCGTCTCGGACAAGGAGGCCGCCGAGCTCGACAAGCACGTCGACGCCGTCTCCCGCCTGGGCGGCACCCCGCTCGTGGTCGCGGAGCAGGTCGGCGAGCAGCCCGCACGGATCCTCGGCGTCGTCCGCCTCAAGGACGTCGTCAAGGAGGGCATGCGCGAGCGGTTCGACGAGCTGCGCGCCATGGGCATCCGCTCCGTCATGGTGACCGGTGACAACCAGGTCACCGCGCGGGCCATCGCGGCCGAGGCGGGCGTGGACGACGTGCTGGCCGAGGCCACGCCCGAGGACAAGCTCGCGCTGATCAAGCGCGAGCAGCAGGGCGGCCGGCTGGTCGCCATGGCGGGCGACGGCACCAACGACGCCCCGGCCCTGGCGCAGTCCGACGTCGGCGTGGCGATGAACACCGGCACCTCGGCCGCCAAGGAGGCCGGGAACATGGTGGACCTCGACTCCGACCCCACCAAGCTCATCGAGATCGTGGAGATCGGCAAGCAGCTCCTCATCACGCGCGGCGCCCTGACCACGTTCTCGGTGGCGAACGACGTCGCCAAGTACTTCGCGATCCTGCCCGCCATGTTCGCGGTCGTGTTCCCGCAGCTCGACGTGCTGAACATCATGCGGCTGTCCAGCCCCGAGTCGGCGATCCTCTCCGCGGTCATCTTCAACGCGCTGATCATCCTCGTGCTCGTGCCGCTCGCCCTGCGCGGCGTGCGGTACCGGCCGGCGTCGGCCTCCGCGCTCCTGAGCCGCAACCTGCTGGTCTACGGACTGGGCGGCCTGGTCGCGCCCTTCATCGGGATCAAGCTCATCGACCTCGTCGTCTCGCTGCTGCCCGGTCTCTGAGCGGCGCGAGGAAAGGAACCACCATGTCATCAAGCACCACGTCCGTGGCGAGCAGCCTCGCGGCGCTGACCCGGCACTCGCTGGCCGGCCTGCGCGTGCTGATCGGCCTCACGCTGGTCACCGGGCTGCTGTACCCGCTGGCGGTCACCGGCGTCGGCCAGCTCGCCTTCCCCTGGCAGGCGAACGGCTCGCTCGTCACGTCCGACGGCGGCCGCACCACCTCGCGTGCGGACGCCGTGGGCTCCGCGCTCGTCGCCCAGGGGTTCGAGGGCGACCAGTACTTCCAGCCGCGTCCGTCGGCGGGCGAGTACGACACGCTAGCCTCCGGCGGCTCCAACCTGGGACCGAACAACCCCGACCTGGTCGCCACCATCGAGGAGCGCAAGGCCCAGGTCGCGCAGCGGGAGGGCGTGTCGCCGGTCGACGTGCCCGCCGACGCCGTCACCGCCTCGGCGTCCGGCGCCGACCCGCACATCAGCCCCGAGTACGCCGCGATCCAGGTCGCCCGGGTCGCGCACGCGCGCGGCCTGTCCGAGGCCGACGTCGAGGCCGTGGTCGCCGAGCACACCGCCGCGCGGGACCTGGGCGTGCTGGGCGAGCCACGGGTGAACGTGCTGGAGCTGAACCTCGCGCTCGACGGCCTGTCCGGCCAGGCGGCGGCGCCGTCCGGCACGGCAGACTGAGGACATGAGCGACGAGCACCCCGCTCCCGGCGCCGGGACCACCCGGCGCCGGGGGCGGCTCACCGTCTACTTCGGCTCCGCGCCCGGGGTGGGCAAGACGTACGCCATGCTCGACGAGGCGCAGCGCCGGGCCGACCGCGGCACCGACGTGGTCGTGGGCCTCGTCGAGACGCACGGCCGCGCCGCCACCGTCGCCAAGATCGGCGACCTGGAGATGATCCCGCGGCGCCTGGTCGAGCACCGGGGCGTCACCCTGACCGAGCTCGACGTCCCGGCCGTCCTGGACCGGGACCCGGAGGTCGTGCTCGTGGACGAGCTCGCCCACACCAACGCCCCCGGCTCGCCCCACCCGAAGCGCTGGCAGGACGTCCACGACCTGCTGGACGCCGGCATCGACGTGGTCACCACCGTCAACGTGCAGCACCTGGAGTCGCTCAACGACGACGTCGAGGCCATCACCGGCGTCCGGCAGCGCGAGACCGTACCCGACCAGGTGGTGCGCGACGCCGACCAGATCCAGCTCGTCGACCTCTCCCCGGAACAGCTCCGGCGGCGCCTGGCGCACGGCAACGTGTACCGGGCCGAGCAGATCGACGCCTCCATGTCGTCCTACTTCCGCGTCGGCAACCTGACGGCGCTGCGCGAGCTCGCGCTCCTGTGGCTCGCCGACCGCGTCGAGGACTCCCTCACCAAGTACCGCGCCGACCACGCGATCACCGGTACGTGGCCCGCGCGCGAACGCATCGTCGTGGCCGTCACCGGCGGCGCCGAGACGGAGACCCTGCTGCGCCGCGGCGCGCGCATCGCCCAGCGCGCCGCCGGGTCCGAGCTCCTGGCCGTGCACGTGCTGCCCACCGACGGGCTCCCGTCCACGCCGTCGGCGACCATCGCCGGCTACCGGACCCTGGTCGAGTCCCTGGGCGGCAGCTTCCACACGGTCGTGGGGGAGGACGTCCCGTCCGCCGTCGTCGACTTCGCCCGCGGGGTCAACGCCACCATGATCGTGGTGGGCGTGTCCCGGCACCCGCTCTGGCGGCAGGCGCTGCTCGGCTCCTCCAGCGCGGAGATCGCCCGCCTCTCCGGCGCGATCGACGTGCACCTCGTCACCCACGAGGAGGCCCGCGGCGGCGGGCACGCGCGGCGCAAGGGGACGCTCCTGTCGCCTCGGCGACGGCTCACCGGCTGGGTCTGCGCCGTGCTCATCCCCGGGCTGCTCACCGCCGGCCTCCTGGGCATCGGCCGGGACGACGCGGCGCTGGCGACCGACGCCATGCTGCTCCTGGCGGGCGTGGTGGGCATCGCGCTGATCGGTGGGCTCTGGCCCGCCGTCGTCGCGGCCATCGTCTCCAACCTCTGCCTCAACTGGTTCTTCACGCCGCCGGTGGGGCGCTGGACCATCGCCGAGGGGGAGAACGTGCTCGCGCTCGCCCTGTTCGTGGTGGTGGCGATCGCCGTGGCGTCCGTGGTCGACCTGGCCGCCCGCCGCGCCGCGCAGGCGTACCGGGCGCGCGCGGAGGCGTCGGCGCTCGCGGCCCTGTCGCGTTCCGTGCTGAGCGGCGACGACACGGCGAGCGCGGTCGTGGAGCGGGTCGCCGAGACGTTCGGCCTGGCGCAGGTGCGGCTGGAGGAACGGGCCGAGGAGCGCGCGCCCTGGCGGGTGCTCGCCTCGGCGGTGCGTCCGGGGGTGGGGCCGGCGGGCCCGGTGCCCGCGGGTCCGGCGGCGGACGCCGAACGGCAGTGGTCGGACGCCGAGCAGTCGGAGGTGGCGATCGACGACCGGCGGCGCCTCGTGCTGTGCGGCCGGGCGCTGCCCGCGAGCGACCGGCAGGCCGTGGAGGCGTTCGGCGCGCAGGCGGGCATCGTGCTGGAGCACCGGCGGCTGCGCGAGCGGGCCGAGAAGGCGGCCCTGCTGGAGCAGACCGAGGGCACCCGCACCGCGCTGCTGGCCGCCGTCTCGCACGACCTGCGCACGCCGCTGGCGACCATCCGGACCGCCGTCGACGGCCTGACCATGCCCGACGTGGAGCTGGACCAGGAGGACCGCGACCTGCTGACCCGCACCATCGGGGAGTCGACCGCACGGCTGGAACGGCTCATCGGCAACCTCCTGGACCTGTCCCGGCTGCAGACGGGCGCGGTCCGGCCCGCCCTGCGCGCCGCGTCGCTGGAGGAGGTGGTGCCGATCGCCGTGGAGCCGTGGCTGGCCGACCTCTCGCTCGACGTGGGGGAGGACCTGCCGCTCGTGCACACCGACCCCGGGCTGCTGGAACGCGTGGTGGCCAACCTGGTCTCCAACGCGGTGCGGCACTCGCCGACCGGTGCGAAGGTGCTGGTGAGCGGCTCCGCCACGCCCGAGGAGGTGGAGCTGCGGGTGATCGACACGGGCCCGGGCGTGCCCGACGGCCGCAAGGCGTCGATGTTCGAGCCGTTCCAGCGGCTCGGCGACGTGACCGGGACCGGGCTGGGCCTCGGGCTCGCCGTGGCGGACGGCCTGAGCCGCGCCGTCGGCGCCACGCTGACCGCCGAGGACACTCCCGGTGGCGGCCTGACCATGGTGCTCACCATGCCGCGGGACGGGGCGGCGTCGTGACCCTCGCGCCGGAGAACCTCGGCAACCGCGTGCTCGTGGTGGACGACGACGCCGCGCTCGCCCGTGCCCTGTCCGTGAACCTGCGGGCGCACGGCTGGGACCCGACGACGGCGGCCACCGGCACCGCCGGTCTGGCCGCCGCGGCGACGATCCGGCCGGACGTGGTGCTGCTGGACCTGGGCCTGCCCGACATGCCGGGGCTCGACGTCATCGACGGTCTGCGCGGCTGGAGCCGGGTGCCGATCGTGGTGCTGTCGGCCCGCCAGCTCGGTGACGACAAGGTCGACGCCCTGGACGCAGGGGCCGACGACTACGTGACCAAGCCGTTCGCGATGAACGAGCTGCTGGCGCGGTTGCGGGCGGCGGTGCGCCGCGCGGCCCCGGCGCGGGCGGAGGAGCCGGTGGTCGTGGCGGGTGAGCTGCGGATCGACCTGGCGCGGCGGCAGGTGTTCCGGGCCGGGGCGGAGGTACGCCTGAGTCCTACGGAGTGGGCGCTGCTGGAGGTCCTCGTGCGCAACCAGGGTCGGATCGTGGGGCGGCAGCAGCTCCTGGACGAGGTGCGGGGCCCGTCGTTCTCGGTGGAGACGAACTACCTGCGGGTCTACACGGCGCAGCTGAGGCGCAAGCTGGAGCGCGACCCGTCGCACCCCCGGCACCTGGTCACCGTGCCGGGTGCGGGCTACCGGTTCGAGGAGTGAGGGCTCATCCGATGACCATCGCGCTCTCGGGCCGGCGGTACAGCCGCTGGCCGGCCCGCAGCGCGATCGTGGTGCCCAGGGTCACCGGACCCAGCCGGCCCAGGAACATCAGCAGCACGAGCACCACCTGGTGCCAGGGTTCGAGGTCCGCGGTGATGCCCGTGGACAGGCCGGTGGTGGAGAACGCGGAGGTGGTCTCGAACAGGATCTGGTCCAGCGAGAACGTCCGCGTGGACAGCGTGATCGTCAGGGTGGCCAGCACGACGGCGGCCACGCTGAGCAGGGCCACGGCCAGGGCCTGGCGCTGGGTGGCCGTGGCCACGCGGCGGTCGAACACGGTGGAGTCCGGGTCGCCGCGCAGCTCGGACCAGATGATGAAGGCGAGCACCGCGAACGTGCCCACCTTGATGCCGCCCGCGGTGCCCGCCGACCCGCCGCCGATGAACATGAGGATGTCCGTGCCGAGCCAGGTGCCGTTGTTCATCGCGGAGGTGTCGAGCGAGTTGAACCCGGCGGTGCGCGCCATCGTGGACTGCGTGAACGAGGCCAGGAGCTGGGTGCCGCCGTCCATCCCCGCGAGGGTGTAGGTGCGCTCGGCCAGCAGGAAGAAGACGGTGCCGGCCACCAGGAGGATCGCGGTGGTCAGGCCGGTCACCTTGGCGTGCAGGCTCCACCGGTGCGGGCGCCCCAGGCCCCACCAGGGCTCCCGGCGGTGCTGCCACGCCTCGACCAGGACCGGGAACCCCAGGCCGCCGATGATCACGGCCGCGCACAGCGGCAGGCAGATGAACGGGTCGGCGACGAACTGCATGAGGTTGTCCGGGTAGAGCCCGAAGCCCGCGTTGTTGAACGCCGACACGGAGTGGAACACCCCGAGCCACACCGCGCGTGCCGGGGGCTCGTCGTAGGTGGTCGCGAAGCGCACGGCGAGCAGGACGGCGAGTGTCACCTCCGCGATCAGCGTCACCCGGAGCGCGCCGAGCAGGACCCTGCGCACGTCGCCCAGGTGCACGCTGCGGGTGGACGCCGCGGCGAGGAGCCGCGTCTGCACGCCCAGCCGCCGGGAGACGAGCAGGCCGAGCAGGGTCGCCACCGTCATCACGCCGAACCCGCCGACCTGGATGAGCACCGCGATGACCGCCTGCCCGAACGGGCTCCAGAACGTGCCCGTGTCCACCACAACCAGGCCGGTCACGCAGGCGGCCGACGTCGCGGTGAACAGCGCCTCGACGACGGTCGGCGCCCGGTCGGTCCAGGACACGGGGAGCAGGAGCAGCAGGGTCCCGGCCGCGATGGCACCGGCGAAGCCCGCCACGACGATCTGGGCGGGGCGACGGCGCAGGCCGGACTCGCCGGACGAACGTGCCCCCACGGCCCGAGGTGTCTGGCGGGCCGGGTGGGAGGTGAAGCGCATGACCCACGATTGTGCCGCATCGGACCACTCCGACCACTCGACCGCCCGGCCGGGAGCGCCGGGTCGTCGAGCCCCTAGGACCGGGCGGCGACGGTGCGGAACCCGGCGTTGCCCATCGAGGAGTCGGGCGTGTTGGAGGAGCGGGCTGAGCTGCGGTAACGGTTGCAGTAGGAGATGTGGCACAGATAGCTCCCGCCGCGCAGGATGCGGCCGGTGCCCGCGCCGGGTCCGGACGGGTTGTCGCCGGGGGAGCTGCGGTAGTAGCCGGGGTGGAACCAGTCCTGGCACCACTCCCACACGTTGCCGACCGGCTGCCACAGCCCGTAGCCGTTGGGTTCGAAGGTGCGGACGGGGGCGGTGGTGAGCCAGCCGTCCTCCAGGGTGTTGTCGCGGGGGAAGACGCCCTGCCAGATGTTGGCGCGCCAGCCGCCCTCGTCCACCTCGGCGTCGCCCCAGGGGTACTTCGCGCCGTCGAGCCCTCCACGGGCCGCGTACTCCCACTCGGCCTCGGTGGGCAGGCGGCGGCCCGCCCAGTCGCAGTAGGCCTGGGCGTCGTTCCAGCTCACGTGGGTGACGGGGTGGTCGGCCAGGCCGTCGACGTCGGACCGGGGGCCGCCGGGGTGGGCCCAGTCGGCGCCCTGGACGCCGAACCACCAGGGAGTGGCGTCGGCCTGGCCCATGATGTCGGCGGGGTCGGCCGCCACCGCGAGGTGGAACACCGCGGAGAAGCCGAAGGTCTCGGCCTCGGTGCGGTACCCGGTGTCCTGCACGAACCGCGCGAAGTCGGCGGTGGTGACCGTGGTGGCGTCGATCTCGAACGCGTCGAGGGTGACCTCGTGCCGGGGGGTCTCGCCGTCGCCGGGGTTCTCGTCGCCCGACGAGTCACCCATGGTGAAGGTGCCGGCGGGCACCTGCACCTGCTCGACGAGGTGCCGGCCGGGTGCCGGTGCGGCGGGGGCGGCGTCGGCCGGGCGGCTGCCGATCTGCACGAACGCGTCCCGCCCCGGGGTGCCGCACCCGCACCCGCAGCCCTGGCCTGTCTCCGCCTGCCCGTGCGTGCTCACCGTTCTCCTCCTGACCGCGTGCGTACCGTCGCCACCCTACGCACCTGTCCGGCCCGACGGCGGCCCGCGTCCCGCGTCGGACGGCGGACCCTGCTAGAGGTTCCGGATGGCGGAGCGGGCGTGGGCCCGCATGAGCCGTTCGGCGGCGTCCTCGTCGTGGGCCTCCAGCGCGTCGGCGATGGCGACGTGGTCGGCGAGGCGCGCCGCGACCCAGTCCGGGTCACCGGCGCGCTCGGCGGCGCGGGCCAGGCGGTAGTCGCCGTAGATGGCGTAGCTGTCGATCAGGCCGCGCAGGGCGGCGTTGCCGGCGGCGCGGGTGATCTCGGCGTCGAAGCGCTGGGCGATCTCGAAGCGTTCCTGCAGCGTCAGGGCTTCCCCGCCCGCACGGTGCTCCTCGATGCACCCGCGCAGGCGGGCGACACCCTCGGGCGTGATCTTCCGGGCGGCGAAGCGCGCCTCCGCGCCGCGCAGCATGACCTCGACCTCCATCAGCTCGTGGAGGGTCTCGGCCGGGTGGTCGACCACCTGCAGGCGGCGCGCGCCCACGCGTTCGAGGAGCCCCTCGTGCTCGAGCTTGCCGATCGCCTCGCGGACCGGCGTAGGGCTGACGTCGAGGGCCTGCGCGAGCTGCCGCTCGGTGACCCGGCTGCCCGGTGCGATGCGGCCGTCTGCTATCCCGGCGCGGATCGCGTGGTACACCTGCTCGGCCAGCGAGCCGGCCCGGGAGACACGGGGCAGAGCGTCCTGAAGGTCGACCATCCGTGCCTCTCTCGTCCCCCTGCCGTGGCTGCCACCCTACCTCTGCGGCGAGCCGCGCGGGTCGTCCGGGGAGACGCCGCGCAGCGCGGGGTCGGCGGCCGTCAGCACGAGCGCCGCGGCGGCGAGCGCCGTGATGATCCAGCCGGTCGCGTGCAGGCCCGCGCTCGTGGCGCCCTGCGCGAAGAGAGGTCCGATCACGGCGGTGGCCCCCACAGCGCCGAGCTGGACGGCGGTGCGGGACATCCCGGCCAGCACGCCCGTCCGGTCCGGTGGGGCCTGGGCGTAGAGCGCCACCTGGTTGGCCACGGCGGCCAGGCCCTGCGAGGGGCCGAACAGCGCGATGGTGATCAGGACCAGCCACGTGGGGGTGCTGTCGGTGAGCCGGGTCAGCAGCAGGCCGCCCACGGCGGGGAGCACGGCGGCCAGCAGCAGCGGGAGGCGCAGTCCGCGGGTGCGCGCGGCGAGCGCGGCGGCTGCCCCGGCGAGCACCACGGCGGGCAGCTGCATCCAGCCTGCGGCGTCGGCGGTGTAGCCCGCCGTGGCCTGCAGCCACTGGGTCACTCCGTAGAGCACCAGGTAGGTGCACGAGTACACGAGGAACAGCCGCGCGTAGGTGCGCACGAGCGCGGGCCGGCCGGTCAGCGTCCGGACGTCCACGAACGGCACGGGACGGCGGCGTTCCCAGAGCACGAGGCCGACGGTCGCCGCCGCCGCGAGCCCCAGCAGCCCGTACCGGCCGGGCCCCGGCCACAGGCCGAGCGCGGCGACGAGCGCTGAGCCGACCGCGCCGACGAACAGGAGGAGCCCCACCAGATCCGGCCCAGTGCGCGCTGCGTCGTCGGGCCGCGGCGGCGCCGGCCGGTCCCGGTCGCGCGGCAGCCACAGCAGGGCGAGGACGATCGCCGTCAGCCCGTACGGCGCGTTCGCGACGAAGACGGCCGTCCAGCCGAAGCTCGCGACGAGCAGGCCGCCGAGCACGGGGCCGACCGCCGCGCTGGTCAGGCTCGACACCGACAGCGCCGAGAACAGCCCGCGCGGCGGTGCGTGCCCCGTGCGCTGCTCCTGCGCGCTGATGGCGGCCAGGGCCGCGGGGTAGGCCGACGACGTGCCCACGCCGACGGCGACCCGCGCGGCGAGCGCCGCCTCGAACGTCGGCACCACCAGCGGGACGAGGCCCGCGAGCGCGGCCACGGCCATCCCCGTGACGTACACGCGCCGCGGGCCGTAGCGGTCCACGAGGCCGCCCGCCACCGGCTGGGCGATCGCCCCGGCCAGGTACAGGCCCGCGACGAGGAGCACGACCTGGGCGGCGGACGCCCCGGTGGCGTCGGCGATCGGTACCAGCGCGACGGAGATCATCGTCGTGTTGATCGAGTTCAGCGCCGGCCCCAGCACGAGCGGTGCCGCGAACCGGGCGCCGAACCCCTCCGCCGGGCGGCTCACACGCCGGGCTCGTGGGCGGGCCCGGCGGCGGCGCCGTAGGTGCGCAGGCGGCGGTAGCCGGCGAGCGTGAAGTCCGGGCTCTCGAGGTAGGCGAGGTCGCGGGCCTCGCCCTCCCGTACGCGCGCGACCGCGGCGGGCAGGCCGGGCAGGGCCGCCCACGGCACGACCACCAGGCCGTTCACGTCCCCGTGCAGGACGTCGCCCGTGGCCACCGTCTCCCCGTCCAGGCGCACGGGGTCACCCACGCGCGTGAGCTCGAAGTTCGCGTGCGAGGCGACGGTGTAGCGCGAGAAGTAGTGGATGCCCTTGGCGCGGACCTCGTCGACGTCGCGCAGCGCGCCGTCGGTCACGAAGCCGACGGCGCCGAGGCGCTGGGCCAGCGTGGCCATGATCTCGCCGGCGTAGGCGACCCGGCTGGGCGTGGTGCTCGCGTCCTTCATGACGATCACGACGGGGCCGGTCATGCCCTCCAGCCGCTCCCAGAGGTCCCAGTAGCCCTCCTGCCGCGCGGGCCGGCCCAGGGCGTCGGAGACCGTCACGGTGAGTGCGCGGCCCACCATGGGGCCAAGCTCGGGGAAGCCGCACCGGATGCGCCCGCCCACGTAGCCCGTGCTGCGGTCGCGCAGGTCGAGGCGCTCGATCGCGTTCGCGACGGTCGGGCTGTCGACGCCGCTGAGGAAGTCGAGGTCGGCGGTGGTCAGGGTGGGGGTGTCGGGGGTCATGCGGGCGGATCCTCCAGCGTCGTCGCGGTCGGGTCGGCGGGACCGGGAGCCGGGGTGGTGACGGATGCTTGCTCGCCGGGTCGCACGTGGCTACATTTTGCTATAGCAAATAGCAACAGACAAGGGAGTCTGATGAACGCAGCAGTCCCCGCGGAGACGTCCGCCACAGCCGGGAAGCTGAACACCCGCGCCGCGATGCTGGTGGCCCTGGCCGTCTTCGCCCAGGAGTCCGTCTGGAACTTCTACGACGCGCAGGTGCCCGCGTCGATCGCGCAGTACACGACGAGCGCGGCCCTGATCGGCCTGCTCATGGGCGTCGACAACGCGCTCGGGATCGTGCTCCAGCCGCTCGTGGGCCACCTGTCCGACCGCACGCGCACCCGCTGGGGCCGGCGCGTGCCGTACCTCGTGGTCGGCGCGCCCGTCGCCGCCGTCTTCTTCGTGCTCATCCCGCACACCGGCTCGCTGGGGGCGCTGGTGGTGTGCATGTTCCTGTTCGCGGTGGTCGCCAACGCCTTCAAGCCGCTCACCGACGCGCTGACGCCCGACTTCCAGGTGCCCCAGCGCCGCAGCCTCGCCAACGGCATCGCCAAGGTGGCGACCAGCCTCACCATCATCGTCTCGGCCCTCATCAGCCTGCTCGTGGTCGACCGGAGCCTCGGGCTGGCGTTCGCGATCCCCGCCGTGCTGATGGTGTGCGCCATGGTGATCGTGGCGCTGACCATCCGCGAGACGCGCTCACCGGGCTACCGGCGCGCGCTCGCGGACGGGCGGTCCGACGGCGGGGGCGGATGGAGCTTCCGCCGCGTCGTCGGCGAGCTCGTCCACGACCCCGACCACAGCCGGATCTTCCTGCTGCTCGGCATCGTCGCCACCGCGGGGACGTGGGCGGCGATGCGCTCGCAGCTCACGCCGTACGCGATGGAGGTGATCGGCCTCAGCCGGGGCGAGGCCGGGTCGCTCACGCTGCCCGCCGGCGTGGCCTTCGTCGCCGCCGCCGTCCCGCTGTCGTTCGTCTCCGACCGGGCCGGCCGCCGGCGGATGATCCGGCTGGGACTGGTCGTCATGGTGGTCGGCTGCCTCGTCACGTTCAGCGTCACGAGCCTGCCCGTGACGATCACCGGGATCGTCATCGCCTCGTTCGGGTACGCCGCCTTCTCCGTCAACGGCGTGGTGCTGATGTGGAACCTCGCCCCCAGCGGCGCCGTCACCGGTGCCTACAGCGGGCTCTACGCGGTGGCCGCCGCCGTCGGTGCGTCGGCAGGGCCCGCCCTCATCGGCGGCCTGGTGGACCTGACGGACTGGCGGTACCTGTTCCTGCACTCCAGCATGGTCGGCGTCGCAGCGCTCGGACTGTTCCTCCTGGTGCGCCGGGAGATCAGCTCCGGGCAGCTTGCCGAGGGCGGCCGGGCATGAGGCGGCTCGACGACTTCCCTCGCGACCACCCCGCCTGGGATCTCCTGCTGGGCGCGACCCCGTTCCAGGTGAGCTCCGCGGAACCGCGGCTCTCGTGGACGACGTACGTTCCGCCGTCGTACCGCGACCGGACCGGTCCGCTGCGGCTGCTCGTCGCGGTGCACGGCACGGGGCGCCGGGTCGAGGCCACCCGGGACCGGTTCGCGGCCCTGGCCGACGCGCTGGGGGTGGTGGTCCTCGCGCCCCTGTTCCCGGCGGGTCTCGACGGACCGGACGACGTGCACGCCTACAAGGAGCTGCTGGCCGCCGGCATCCGGTTCGACGAGGCGCTGCTCGCGATGGTCGAGCAGGCCGCCGGGCGCTGGGAGATCGACACCACGCGCTTCGTGCTGACCGGCTTCTCCGGCGGCGGCCAGTTCGCGCACCGGTTCGCCTACCTGCACCCGCACCGGCTGCAGGCGGTCTCCGTGGGTGCACCCGGCCGCGTGACCCTGCCCGACGACGCGCCCTGGCCGCTCGGGCTCGGCGGTGTGGCGGACCTGTTCGGCACGGCGCCGTCCGTGGCGGCGCTGCGGCAGGTGCCCTACCAGGTCGTGGTGGGGAGCGAGGATCTCGCAGGCGCCCTGCTCGCCGCCGTCGCCGCCGACCCCCGCGAGGCGCGCGCGGGCGCCACCCGCGTGGACCGGGCGCGGCGGCTCGCGCACGAGCTGACCGAGCGCGGCGTCCCGGTCGAGACCGCGGTGGTGCCCGGTGCCGGGCACGACGCGGGCGCCGTCGCCCCGGCCGTCGTCGACTTCGTGCGGCGTGCCCTGGCGCAGGGGCCGCCGGGCCGGTCGTCCCACCACTGACAGCTGAACCCCACCACCCACTGAACCCCACCACCCACTGAACCTCACCACCTGAGGAGAAGAGAGCCGACGTGCCACCCATCGCCACACCCACCGAGAGCGTCAAGGTCTTCGTCCCGATCGGGATGCTGGGCGGCGGCTTCGCCGAGTCGATCGTCGAGCGGGGCCTGGAGCTGGGCCCCGACGTCATCGCCGTCGACAGCGGCTCCACCGACTCCGGCCCGTACTACCTCGGTTCCGCGACCGCCAAGTCGCCCGCCGCCTCGGTCGCGCGCGACCTGCGGCTGCTCCTGCGCGCAGCCGCCCGGGCCGGCATCCCGCTGATCGTCGGGTCGTGCGGGACCAGCGGCACGGACGCGGGCGTCGACTGGGTCGCCGGGATCACCGCCCGGATCATGGCCGAAGAGGGGCTGGAGCTGCCCGTCGCGCGCATCTACAGCGAGCAGCGCGCGGCGGACCTGCGCGAGCACCTGGCCGCGGGACGCATCCACCCGCTGCCGCCTCTCGGTGAGCTGGACCCCGTCACGCTCGACTCGTGCACGCACATCGTCGGGCTGATGGGCCACGAGCCGATCGTCGCCGCCCTCGAGGCGGGCGCGCAGGTGGTGCTCGCCGGCCGCGCGACCGACACCGCCGTCGCCGCCGCCGTGCCGCTCCTGCGCGGCATGCCTGCCGGACCGACGTGGCACGCGAGCAAGATCGTCGAGTGCGGCGCGCAGGCCACGACGAACCCGCGCACCGGCGGCATCTTCGCGACCATCGACCGCGAGGGGTTCACGATCGAGGCCGTGGACCCGGGCACGGCCTGCACGCCGACGTCGGTGGCCGCGCACATGCTGTACGAGAACGCCGACCCGTTCCTGCTGACCGAGCCGGACGGCGTGCTCGACGTGCGGCACGCGACCTACCGGGCCCTCGACGATCGCCGCGTGCGCGTGGAGGGCTCCGTCTTCCGGCATGCCGCGCAGCACACGGTCAAGCTGGAGGGCGCGCGCGTCACCGGGTACCAGACCGTGTCGTTCGTCGGGGTCCGCGAACCGCTCGTGCTCGCCGACCCTGGGCGCTGGGCGGACCTGCTGCGTACGTACCTGTACCGGCGCGCCGAGGAGGCGCTCGGGATGTCCGCGGACCAGTTCGAGTTCGACCTGCGCCTCTACGGGTACGACGCCGTGCTCGGCGCGCTGGACCCCGGCACGGGCACGCCCCGCGAGCTGGGCGTGATGCTCGTGGTCAGCGCAGCCGACCAGGAGACGGCCACCGCCGTCGCGAAGGTGATGAACCCCTACCTGCTGCACATGCCCACGCCGGAGATGGACTACCTGCCGAGCTTCGCGTTCGCCACCTCGCCCGCCGAGACGGAGCGCGGCGCCGCCTACGAGTTCGTGCTGCACCACGTGGTCGACAGCCCGACCCCCACCGCCCTGTTCCGCACCGAGACCGGAGTGTCCGCCCATGCCTGACCGCACGCCCACCCTGGCCGACGTCTGCCACGAGGTCCGCTCCAAGAACGCCGGCCCGTTCTGGGTCACCATCGACCTGTTCGTGAAGGACAGCGCGACCTACCGGCTCGTGGCCGACCCTGCCTTCCTCGACGAGCGGCGGGTCGCCGACCTGTACGACGTGGACCCCTCGACGGTCCGGATCTTCCGCCTGCCGGACCTCGACGTCGTGAAGATCTCGTTCCCCCGGCCCGTGTCGCAGGGGTCGCTGCGCGACCGGGACATCCACGCCGGTCAGCACCACGTGCCGCTCGCGGTCCTCCCCGTTCCTGGCGCCGTGGGCTGAGCGGCCGCGAGGATCCGGCGGGCGGCGACGTCGGCTCCCGCGAGCAGCGGGGACGGCACGCCGGGGCTCGCACCGATCGCGGAGCCGCGCTGCACGGCCTCGGCGGGGATCCCCAGCACGACGACGCGCTCGTCCGCGCGGCCCGCGGCGTCGACGAGTGCGAAGCCGTCCCGCGTCACGTCGAGGCTCTCGGACGGGACGACGCCGCCCGCGGCCGTGGGCAGCGGGTGGCGGCGGGCCCGGCCGGAGTCGAGCAGCGATCGCAGCAGCGGGTCGTCGGTGGGGCTCACCTGGCCCCGCGACATCCGGGTCTCGACGAAGGCCCGGGCACGGACGGCGGCGCGCACCCGGCTGCGAGCCACGAACGCGCCCTCCTCGACGTCGACCCGGGTGTCCTCGCCGAGCAGCTCCACGACGCCCGCCCGCACCAGGGCCAGGAGCTGGGCAGTGCGCCGCGGGGGCGGTCCGGAGGCGAGCGCCAGGCCGAGCGGCGTCAGCACGCTCTCGCCGGTCGACTCCAGGGAGGCGCCGTCCACGGCGCCGGCCCGCGTGAGCCGGGCCACCTCGCCGCGCAGGGTCTCCATGGCCTGGTTGACCCGGGCACGCGGGGAGGTGAGCGGGCCGGACACGGACTCCTGCTCGTCGCGGACCCAGCGCTCGACCCACGCGGGCCACGTCGCGGGTTCGAGGATCGGCGGGCGGTCGGCGCGCGCGGCGTCGAACGCGTCCGCCGGGTCGACCACGAGCGCGGCCGCCACGCACGCAGGGTCGGTGGCTCGTTCCAGGCGTCGTGCGAGCGCGTCCGGTGTCACCCCGGCGCGGAGGGCGGACGGCCGGTGCTCGGCGAGGGCCGTCAGGTGGGCGAGCGTCAGCTCGGCGGCGAGGAGCGGCCAGACGTCGCGGGCCAGGTCGAGCACCGGCCGCCCGGCCGCGCGGTCGGCCAGCGCGGCGAAGCGCTCCCGGGTGGCGATCCGGGCCGCATAGGGGGCCGGCAGGCCGTCGGTGAGCGCGCCCTTGCCCCGGTAGGGCAGGCCGCGCCGCGACCCCGCGAGCAGGTGCGGTTCGGCGCCGCAGGGGACGTAGCGCAGCGGGTCGCCGGCGTGCGGGCCGTCGGCGCCGCCGTCGTCACAGGACCGGCCGGAGGCATCAGCAGGTGCGCCGGTGCGGGCGTCGACGAAGTGCCCGCCGCGGCCCACGGTGAGCAGGGCGAGCACGTCGAAGAAGTTGGCGCCGAGCCCGGCCACCAGCACGTCCTGGCCGGCCGGCACGACGGCCCAGTCGCGCTCGGCGGGCATGCCCGGCTCGACGTAGACGAGGCCGTGCGTGCGCGCGGCCTCGGCGAACCGCGCGGTGCGCGGCGCGCGCCGCGCCTGGATCATGCCCTGCGCGAGCACGACGACGGGTGCCGAGAGGCGTGTGGGTGCCGTCTGGGTCGCTGGGATGGCCGGACCGGCAGGCCCAGGGACCGTGTCGGCCGAGACGGTCACCTCCCGGAGCTCGGTCCGGATCGCGCGCACGTCCGTGACCGTCCCGTGCACCGGCACGACCTCGATGCCCCCGCGGCGTGCGGCCTCGTCGATCTGCTCCAGGTAGTAGGCGCCCTGGAGCCGCCGCGTGGGATAGGAACCAGGCCCGAGGCCCCGTGCCTCGTCCGCGGCCCAGGCAGTGCCCGGCGGTCGCGGTGCCATGCCGGCCGGCCCGCCGTCGGACGTCGCGGCGTGCGCCCAGGCGACCAGGTCCGGCCCGGCCACGACGGGCCCGGTCATGGGCGTCGAGGAGTCGGCGTGCACCGTGGTCCGCGCCGCCCACGTGTTGTTCAGCAGCAGCGGCGACTGGTCGGTGCGCCACGTGGCGCCCGCCCCGACCTCCACCCGGTCGACCACGGCGACGCGCAGCACAGGCAGCGCCGGGTCCGGGGCGGACCCCCAGGGTGCGTCCGGCCGACGTCGCGCGGCCAGCCGGGCGACGACCGCGACGGCGCGCGGGCCGCCGCCCACGATCACCGCGTCGAACGACGCGTGCGGTGCGTCGCTCACGCGGGTGCGGGCGCCGGAGCGTTCCCCGGGCCGGCCCCGGCAGGTGGTTCGGCAACGGTCCCCGTCTCCGCCCTCGTCACGGCCTCCGCGAACGCCCGCCCCGCCGCGGCGAGCGCCTCGCCGGACGCGGCGGTACCGGGGAACCGCTCGGGCAGCCCCGCCAGCACCGCACCGAGGATCTCCCGGCGTCGTGCGGCACGCCTGGTCGTGGGCAGCGTGCGCAGGTGGACGTCGAGGCGGTCGGTGAGCGCGGACGGGAAGACCCGTTCCCAGCGGTCACGCTCGGGGCCGAACGTGTGCAGGGTCCCGCCCGGGCGCGGCTGCCCGGCAGCGTCCCCGGTTCCTGGTGCCGCCGCGGCCTCCTGGTCCGGCCCCGTCGTCCGCCGGGCGCGTTCCGCCGCCGTCGCGGTCTCGTCCAGCACGCCGTCGTGCACCACCACCCCGTACGTCTCCCGCGCGGCCCCGGCGGTGACGAGCCCGGCGGCGACGTCGGCGAGCACGGCGTCGGTGGCGCGCTCCAGCGGGTCGCCGTAGCCGCCCGCGCCGGAGGTGCGCAGCACCACGCGGTCGCCCGCGCGCAGCGGGTGCACGTCGACGACGGACAGCCGGCGCTCGTCGGGCCGCCCCTCGTTGACCACGAGCTCGGTGAGGGCGCCGGGCCGTCCGCCTGCGAAGCCCCAGGGCCGGAACCGGAGTCGTTCCAGGCCGCGGGCCAGGAGCGCGCCGTCGGTCAGCGCCTCGAACTCGAGCTCCAGGCCGGATCCGCCGCGCCAGCGGCCCGCGCCGCCGGAGTCGGGCCGCAGGGCGTAGCGCAGCACGCGCACACCCACGTTCGCCTCGACGGTCTCGACCGGGTTGTTGGACAGGTTGGAGATGCCGGAGTCGCGCCCGTCGGCGCCGTCGGCCCCGTGCCGCGCGCCGGTGCCGCCGACCATGGGCTCGACCACGTCGACCCGCGACCCGTCGGCCGCCGCGAACACGACCGGCACCACGAGCCCGCTCGACGCCGCCGGCAGCACCTCGGGTGCGGCCTGGACCAGCGCCCCGGACACGACGTCGTTGACCCGCGAGGTCGTCGCGTGCCGCACGCCCGTGGCGGCAGTGCCGGTCGCGTTGAGCAGCGTGCCCTCGGGTGCGGTGAAGCCGATGACGTCCATCAGCCCGCCGTTGAGCGGCACGGCCGGGTCGAGCGTGCCGACGATCGCGAACAGGCGGGTCACCACCCACGAGTGCGCGCGGCCGAACGTCACCATGTTGAGGGCGGCCTCGACCTGCGGGTCGGTGCCGGTCAGGTCCAGGTGCACGGTGCCGTCGTCGACCGTGGCGGTGACCACCACGCGCAGCGGCACGGAGCTGACGCCGTCGTTGTCGAGGTAGTCCTCGAAGCGGTACGTGCCGTCGGCCAGGGTGCGCACGGCGCTGCGGGCGCGGGCCGCGCTCTGCTCGCGGGCGAAGGAGCCGACGTCGGCGAACCCGGCCGGCCCCAGGTCGGCGGTGAGCTCACCGACCCGCCGGCGCCCGGTGTCCAGCGCGGCCAGCATGGCGTGCAGGTCGCCCCGGTTGGCCTCGGGCGTGCGGGAGTTGGCCGCGAGGATCGCCTCGACCTCGGGCACCACGGTCCCGGCCCGCACGTACCGCAGCGGCGGGATCCGCAGCCCCTCGGCGAAGACGGAGTCGTTGAGCACGCTCACCGACGAGGGCACGCGCCCGCCGACGTCGGACACGTGCACGAACGCCCACCCGTAGCCGACCAGCTCGTCGCCGTCGAAGAACGGGGCGATCGCGTGCACGTCCGGGAGGTGCGTCGAGAGGCCGCCCGAGAGGTACGGGTCGTTCGTCAGCAGCACGTCGCCCGGGGCCAGCGGGCCCTGTACCGTCGCCGCCTCGATCGCGGGCGTCAGGTCCAGGCCCACGAAGCCGGAGACACCCACGTCCTGCGGATAGGCGACGAACCGGCCCGACCGGTCGGCCACGGCGCACGCGAAGTCGGCGGCGTCGCGCACGTACAGGCTGCGGCTCGCGCGCCGCAGGGTCAGGCACATCTCCTCGACCGCGGCCTGCAGCCGCGTGTGGGCGACGTCCTTCTCGACGGTCGTCAGCACGGCTCAGCCCTCCTCGTTCGTGATCTCGACCGCATCCCGCACCAGGTGCAGGTTGCCGCCGTCGTCGGTCGTCGCGGTCCACCCGGCCGGCACGAGCACCGTCGTGTCGGCCTTCTCGATCACGGCCGGACCGGTCACCGCCGCCTCGCCGTCCTCCGCGAGCGCGTGCACGCTCGCCGGCCGCGGCGTCCCGTCGTAGCGGACGTCGCGTGCGCCGGTCTTCACGAACGCCGCGCCGCCGTGCCCGGACCGCACCTCGCCCAGGCGCACGCTGACGCTCGCGCGCAGCGTCTCGGCGCGCACCGTTGCCGTGGGGTCCACGAACCCGTGCACCCGCTCGTGCTGCTCGGCGAACCGCCGCAGCACCGGCTCGGTCTCCAGACGCAGCGGCCCGGGCCCGTCCGTGCCCGGCTCCGCCGGGCGTTCGGCCAGCAGCACCTCCAGCGTGGTCGGCTGGCCCGTGTAGCGCAGGTCGGCGCTCAGCGTCACGGTCCCGGTCGCGGCGACGTCCTGCGTGCGCAGCCAGTCGAGCACCTCGCGCTCCAGCTCCGCGGCCGACGTCGTGAGCGCGTCCAGGTTCTGCTCGGCCACCACGGTGCGCACCGTGCGCGCCACGTCGCGGCGGATCGGGGCGATCGCCGCGCCGAGCGCGCAGAACGTCCCGGCGGCCGCGGGCACCAGCACGCGGCGGACGCCCACCTCGTCGGCCAGCAGCGCGGCGTGCGTGCCGCCCGCACCGCCGAACGCCACGAACGTGTACCGCTCGGGCACCTCGCCGTGCGCGGCCAGCACGGTCCGCAGGCGGGCGGCCATGCCGACCGACGCGACGCGCAGGGCGGCGTCGGCCACGCCGTCGGCGCGGGCGGCGAGCGCGGCGGGCCCGGCCCCGGTCGCGGCCGGGGCCCAGGAGGACGGCGACCCGTCCTCCTGCGCGAGGTCGTCCGCGACCTGTGCGAGGGCTGCCGTGGCCAGGTCCGCGCGCAGCGGGAACGTGCCACCGAGGAAGGTCCGCGGGTCGATGACGCCCGCGTGCACGTAGGCGTCGGTCAGGGCCGGCCGGGTCCCGCCCGCGCCGTAGGCGGCCGGGCCGGGCACGGCACCGGTGCTGGCGGGTCCGACGCGGAGCACCGGCTGGGCTCCCGACCGGTCGGCGCCGATCACGGAGCCACCGCCCGCGCCGATGGCCGACACCTCGACCACGGGCGTCATCAGCGGGTGCGGCCCCACGGTCGCGGTGGTGGTGAGCACGGGGCGGCCCCCGCGCAGCACGCCGATGTCGCTGCTGGTACCGCCCATGTCCACGGTCACCATGTCCGTGCCGGGCCAGGCCGTGGCGGCTGCGGAGACCCCGCCGGCCGGGCCGGACAGCACCGTCTGCACCGGGCGGCGCATCGCCGACTCGATGGACACCGAGCCGCCGTTCGACGTCGTGATGTAGACGCGGGCGTCCACCCGCAGGCGGCGCAGCCGTTCCCGCAGCGCGGTGAAGTAGCCGGTCATCAGCGGCGTGATCTGTGCGTCCAGCAGGGCGAGCGTGGTGCGCTCGTACTCGCCGGCCTCGGGCCACACCGCGGCGGCCGACGTCACGGGCACGCCCAGGGCGGCGGCCAGCCGGTCGGCGAGGTGCTGCTCGGCCTCGCGTGCGGCGTACCCGCCCACCAGGCTCACGGCCACCACCTCGGGCGCCACCGCCGTCAGGCGCTCCACGAGCCGGGCCAGCTCGGCCTCGCCCACCCCGGGCGACGCCCGTCCGGGGCTGACGGAGGTGCCGTCCGGCGCGAACCGGTGGGCGACCTCCAGCACGTGCTCGCGCGGCACGATCGGACGCTCCGGCGTCGCGTGCAGGTCGAACGACCGGGGCATGCGGGCACGCGCGATCTGCAGCACGTCCCGGTGGCCCGCGCTCACCACGAGCGCCGCCCGGGCGACACGACCCTGGAGGATGGCGTTGAGACCGATGGTCGTGCCGTGCGCCACGGCGGCGACGTCCTCCACGGCGATGCCCCGCTCCAGGAGCTGCGCCAGCCCGGTCTCCACACCCTGCGACGGGTCGTGCGGCGTGCTCGGCACCTTGTGGGTCACGGCGTCGGCGAGCGACCACGAGGTGCCGTCGCCCGGGACGGCGACCAGGTCGGTGAACGTGCCGCCGACGTCGATGCCGATGCGCCAGCGGCGGCGTGCCGCGGTGGGGGACTGGGTCACAGGAACCTCGAGACGTGGACGGTGCGGTCGAGCACGGCGATGGTCACGACGCTGACCAGCAGCAGGAGCGTCGAGACGGCCGCGACGGTGGGTTCGAGCTGGACCTGCACCGCGGAGTAGATCCGCACGGGCACGGTGGCCTCGCCGGCGCCCGCCACCAGCACGGACACGGCGACCTCGCCGAGCGAGATGACGGCGCCGAGGAACGCGCCGGCCACGATCCCCGGGCGCATGAGCGGCACGGTCACGGTCAGGAAGGTGCGCAGCGGCGACGCGCCGAGCGACCGCGCCGCGCGTGGCAGCGCGGGATCGAGGGCCGCGGCGCTCACCGCGACGACCCGCACGCAGAACGGGAAGGTGACCACGAGGTGCGCGAGCCACAGCCCCTGCGCCGAGCCCACCAGCCCGGTGCGCTGGAGCTGGTAGAGCAGCGCCAGGCCCACCATCACGCCGGGCACGGCCATGGGGGACAGGAACAGCAGGCCGAGCGCCCGCCGCCCGGGAAAGTTCCCGGCGCCGACGGCGTACCCGCCGAGCGTGCCCAGCAGCACCACGACGGGCACCACGAGCAGGGCCAGGCGCAGCGAGTACCCCAGCGAGTCGAGCCACTGCGCGGAGCCGAACACCTCGGCGTACCAGCGCAGGCTCAGGCCCGACGGCGGGAAGCGGAAGTTGTTCTCCGCGTTGAAGGAGCTCAGCGCGACCACCAGGAGCGGCAGCAGCAGGAACGCGCACACGAGCACGACGGGCACCAGGGTCAGCACCCGCCGGGCGCGGGCCCGGCCGCTACCGGGCCGGGCGGCGGCCCGCACGGGACGGTCAGCCACGACGCCCCCTCTCGGCGAGCCGCCCGGTCAGCCCGACCAGCCCGCAGACGGCGAGCGTGACGGCCAGCAGCACGAAGCTGAGGGCGGCGGCGCGCGGCTGGTCGAACGCGACCATGGCCTCGGTCTGGATGCGCAGCCCGGCCAGCGACTGGTTGGCGCCGCCGACGAGCAGCGGCGTCACGTACACGCCCATGCTCAGCGAGAACACGATCACGGTCGCCGCGACGATCCCGGGGGTGGCCAGCGGCAGCACCACCGAGCGGAAGGTGCGCACGGCGGACGCCCCCAGGTCGGCGGACGCCTGGAGCAGCCGGGTGTCGATGGCGCCGAGCGAGGCGGACAGGGCCAGCACCGCGAACGGCAGCAGCACGTGCACGACGGCGAGGAACACCGTCCACGGGGAGCGCAGCAGCGGCAGCGACTCGTCGACCAGCCCGAGCCCCTGGAGCACCACGTTGACGGGTCCCTCGCCCGACATGACCACGCGCCAGCCGAAGGACCGTACGACCTCGCTGGTCAGCAGCGGCGACAGCGTGATGACGAAGACCAGGGACCGGCCCACGGCCGACGTCGAGCGGGCGAGGTACCACGCGAGCGGGAACGCGAGCACGAGGCACGTGACGCTCACGCGGACGGCGAGCCAGAGGCTCTCCACGACCGAGCCCCACAGGTAGGGCGTGGCGAACACCTCGGC
Organism: Promicromonospora sp. NPDC050880; assembly: GCF_044456525.1. Lineage (NCBI taxonomy): Bacteria > Bacillati > Actinomycetota > Actinomycetes > Micrococcales > Promicromonosporaceae > Promicromonospora > Promicromonospora sp. NPDC050880. Next base: position 509,649 of record NZ_JBITFV010000001.1, on the reverse strand, counting down.
GTACTGGGCCCCGGTGAACCCGGGCAGCACGTTGTTCATGGCGTCGGTCGGGCGCAGGCTCAGCAGGAGCAGCCCGACCAGCGGCAGCAGGAACGCGACCACGACGAACGCCGTGGGCACGATCGCCGCCACGTGGCCGCGCAGGTCGCGGGCGCGCGTGGCCGCCACGTCAGGCCGCCCCGAGCGGCAGGAGGGCGTCGTCGGACCACGTGAGCCCGACGGTCTCGGCCTCGGCGAAACGCCGCCCGGCCCCCGCAGGACTGGCGAGCAGCTCGGTGCCGTCGGGCGTGCGCAGGCGGTACTCGTACCGTTCCCCGGCGAACCCGACGGACAGCACGGTCGCGACGGCGGCGTCACCGCCGGGCTCGACGACGCGCACGTGCTCGGGCCGCAGGGCCACGGTGGTGCCGGCGTCCGCGGACAGCGGGACCGGGCGGCCCAGCACGGTGCGGGCGCCGTCGGCGTCGTGGACCGGCAGGAGGTTCGCGGCGCCCACGAAGTCGGCCGCGAACCGGGTGCGCGGCGTGCGGTACAGCTCCTCGGGGGTGCCGAGCTGCTCCAGGTCACCGTGCGCGAGCAGCGCGACCCGGTCGGACAGCGCGAGCGCCTCGGCCTGGTCGTGCGTGACGAAGACGGTGGTGGTGCCGATCTCGCGCTGCAGCTCGCGCAGCTCGTGGCGCATCTGGCGGCGCAGCTTGGCGTCGAGGTTGGACAGGGGCTCGTCGAGCAGGAGCACCCGCGGCCGGGTGACCAGGGCGCGGGCGATGGCCACGCGCTGCTGCTGCCCGCCGGAGAGCTGCTGCGGGTACCGGTCCGCGAAGCCCGCCAGGTCGACCAGGCGCAGGGCGTCGGCCACGCGCTGCGCCCGCTCGTCGCGCGGCACGCGCCGGGTGCGCAGGCCGTACTCGAGGTTGCGCCGCACGGTCATGTGCGGGAACAGGGCGTAGCTCTGGAACACGAGGCCGGTCTCGCGCCGGTGGGGCGCCACGTGGGTGACGTCCTGGCCGTCGATCAGCACCGACCCGGTGGTCGGGGTGACGAACCCGGCCAGCACCGACAGGAGCGTCGACTTGCCGCAGCCCGAGGGGCCCAGCACGGACAGGAACTCGCCCGCCTCGATCGTGAGCTCGTCGAGCTCCAGCACCGGTGCGCCGCCGTACCCGACGCTGAGACCGCGGACCTCGACACGGCCGGCGGTGCCGGCCTCCGGGGTGGTGGGTGCCGTCATCAGCCGAAGATCTCCTGCCACCGGGCCTGCAGGTCGGGCAGCTGCGGGGTGATGGTCTCGTAGTCGACCCACACGAAGCTGTCGTACGCGCCCGGGCCGCTGGTGATCTGCCCGTCGAACTGCGCGGGGTACTCGTTCTGGTCGTTGGACGCGGCGTACCAGGTGCCCTCGGAGAAGACGGGCTGGTGGTCGCTGGAGGCCACGTAGTCGAGGAACGTGTACGCCAGCTCCTCCTGCTCGGTGCCCTCGGTGACGAACAGGGAGGTCAGGGCGCCCACCGAGCCGGAGGCCGGGTAGGCGAAGCCGATCGGCTCGCCCTGGTTCTTCTGCACGAACGCGCGGCCGTCCCAGTGCGCGGCGATCCAGGCGTCGCCGTTGGACAGCGCGGTCTCCACGCTGGTGCCGTCCGCGGGGAACGTCGAGGCGCAGTCCTTGAGGGTCTCGAGCTGCTCGAACGCGGCGTCGACGTCCGCCGGGTCCGTGATGGTCCCGCCGGCCTCGTTGATCAGGCCCGCGACGAACTCGATGCCTGTGTTGAAGGTGAGCGGCGACACGGCGACGTGGCCGCAGTAGGCCGGGTCGAGCAGGTCGGACCAGTCGGTGGGCGGCTCCTCGATCTTGTCGGTGCGGTAGGCGATGCCGGTGGAGCCGACGGTCAGCGGCAGGCCGTACTGGGTGCCGGCGATGTTGCTCTGCTCGGCGAGCACCGTGTTGAGCTGGTCGAACTGCTCGATCCGCGCCGTGTCGAGCTCGGCGACCACGCCCGCGGAGACTGCGCTCGGGATGACGTTCGGCGTGAACGCGACGACGTCGTAGGCGGGCGTGCCGCCCTTGGTGGTGCGCAGTGCCGTGAGCCAGTCGGCCGGGCTGCCGGGCACGAGCTCGACGGTGGCGCCCGTCTCCTCCTCGAACGGCTCGACGAAGGCCTTCGTGAACGACTCACCCCAGGAGCCGGCATAGACGGCGACCTTGAGCGTGCCGTCCGACGCCCCGCCGGACGCGTCGTCGCCCCCGGCCGAGCAGGCGGCGAGGGAACCGGTGAGCGCGAGCGCCGCGCCCGCGGCGAGCGTGCGGGGCAGGGGCCGGGTGGTCCGGCGCGGGGAGCGGGAGGTCATGGTGGTCTCGTTCCTGTGGGGTGCTGGGCCGCGCACGGGGTCGCGGTGCGGGTCGGGGTTCCGGGCGGTCGTCATGCGTCCCCGGCGTGGTGGGGCGGGCGGCGCAGGTCCCAGGCGTAGTGCCGTTCCAGGACCTGGCCGAGCCGCAGGAGGAGCGCCTCGCCGCCCTGCGGGGCGACGAGCTGGGTACCCAGGGGCAGGCCGTCGCCGTCCAGGTGGGCGGGCAGGGTCAGGGCGGGCGTGCCGAGCACGCTCGGCACGGTCGTGAACGCGAGGGTGCGCTCGTAGACGACGGCGTCGCGCGTCGGGGCCGCGCGGGTCAGCTCGTTCAGCACGACGCCGACCTCGGGCACGCGGGTCGCCGTCGTGGGGGTCACGACCACGTCGGCGCCGCGGAACAGGGTGGCCGTGACGTCGCGGGCCAGGGCGCGCAGGCGGACCGCGCCGCGCACGTAGTCGGCGGCGCCCAGCGCGTCGGCCTGGGCCATCACCCGGTGGATGTAGGGCTGGAGCCGGCCGGGGTGGTCCAGCGGGACCTGCCGCAGCCACGCCGGGATGACGACGTCGGGGTACAGGTCCATGAGCTCCGCGCCCTCGGCGGCGGCGTCGAGCGCCACCACCGTGTGCCCGGCGGCGCGCAGCACGGCGGCGACGTCCTCCGCGGCGGCGACGCAGGCGGCGTCGACCTGGATCCGCGGGTCCCACGAGCGGGTCAGCAGGCCGACGCGGAGCGGGCCTGGCGGGTCGTCGAGCGCGGCGAGGTAGTCGGGGGCGGCGGCCCCGCGCGACCAGGCCAGCGGGTCGGGCGCCGCCAGGTGCGTGACCACGGCCGCGGTCTCGCGCACCGTCCGCGTGACCACGCCCTCCGTGGCGCCGCCCTCCCAGCCCTGGACGCGCTGGGGGAGCAGGCCGCGGCCGGGCTTGAGGCCCACCAGGCCGCAGAACGCGGCGGGCACGCGCAGCGAGCCGCCCCCGTCGCTCGCCAGGGCGACCGGGACGATGCCCGCGGCCACCGCGGCGGCCGGCCCGCCGCTGGACCCGCCGGGCGACCGGCCCAGGTCCCACGGGTTGTGCGTGACGCCCGAGCGCGGGCTCTCGCAGGACGTCGTCATCGCGAGCTCCGGCGTGGCCGCGCGCCCGACCTGGACGAAGCCGGCCGCGAACGCGGCGGCGGGAAGAAGGTCGGTGGTGGTCGCCGGCGTCTCGTCGATCGCCAGGGAGCCCCGGGTCCAGGGCTGGCCCGCCACCGCGAACGTGTCCTTGACCGTGATCGGCACACCCGCGAACGGCGGCAGGTCCGCGCCCCGGGCCAGCGCCGCGTCGACGGCGTCCGCGGCGGCGAGCGTCGCGGCGTCGTCGCGCCACACGAGGGACCGCACGGCCGGGTCGACGGCGTCCGCCCGCGCGAGGGTGCGCTCGGCGACGGAGCGCGCGCTCTCGCGGCCGGAACGGATCCGGTCGGCGGTGTCCATCACCGGCAGGCGGGACGCCGGCTTATGTGATGGAAGATTCGTGGTCACGGGTAGACGTTAACCATGACGGCCCGTTCGCTCCAAGCCGCGGCCGCCGCCGTCCGCCTGATGAGATGCTGGTACGGCGCCGTATCCGGGGCGCCGAGACGGGTTGGCGCGCCGCACGGCGATCCTGATATACATCTGGAAGATAACCGGCAGCACGCGACCGACGAGGGGCGATGACGAGCACAGCATCCGACGCCCGGGGCGTCTCCCCGGACACGCCGTCCGGCCTGATCTCCTCGGTGCGCGGCGTCTCCGGGCCCGAGCTGGCCGAGCAGCTCACCGCATGGATCGAGGAGGGCGTGCTCGCGCCCGGCACGCGGCTGCCCACGATCGCGGAGGTGGCCTCCGCCTCCGGCCTCGGCCGCTCGACCATCGCCGGGATCTGGTCGCTCCTGGTCGACCGGGGCCTGGTCACCACGCGCCGCCGGGGCGGCACGATCGTCGCCGGGCCGGTGGCCGCCCCGACCTGGCCGCGGGCGGGCGAGACCCCCGTGTTCGCGGGCTGGTCCACGGTCGACCTCGCCTCCGCGCACCCCACCACCGACCGTCTGCCCGACCTGCTGGAGGCGTTCGCGCACAGCCTGCGCGAACCCCAGACCAACTCGCTGCGCCGCGAGGCGATCACCCCGGCGCTGCTCGACGCCGTCCGGCAGGACTGGCCGTTCGACGCCGCCGAATGGGTGACCGTCAGCGGCGCCGGCGAGGCCACGCTGCTCACGGCCGAGGCCGCCACGGCGCCCGGCGGCCTCATCGCCGTCCAGGAGCCCGCGGTCTCCGGCACCATCGGGAACCTGCGCTCGGTGGGCTTCGAGGTGGTGGGCATCGCCTCCGACGCCTCCGGGCCGCTGCCCGGCGCGCTGGAGCGGGCGCTCGCGGCCGGCGCGCGCACCGTCGTCTACCAGCCCGGCGGCGAGTTCTCCCTGGAGGGCGCCGTCACGCCGGAGCGGCTGGCCGAGCTGGCCGCCGTGCTGGCCGAGCACGCTCCCGACGCCTGGGTGCTGGAGGAGGACGTGCTCGGCCCCCTCGCCCCCGTGCGGCCGCCCAGCCTCGGCGCGCTGCTGCCCGGCCGCGTCGTCCGTATCACGTCCTTCTGCCGCGCCTTCGGCCTCGACCTGCGCACCACCGTGGTGGGCGGTGCCCGCGACGTCGTGCTGGGCGTGCGCCGCCTGCGCAGCCACGGCATCCTCGCCCAGAGCCGCATCCTGCAGAACGCGCTCGCCTACCTGCTCGCCACGCCCAGCGTCGGCACGCTCGTCGCCGACTCCGGGCGCTGGTACGCCGACCGCGCCCGCGACCTCGCCGCGGCGCTCGCGGCCCGCGACGTGCGCACCATGACGCCTCCCGGCGGCCTGGTCGTGTGGGTGCGGGCCGAGAACGAGGACGAGGCCCTGGTCGAGCTCGGGGCGCGCGGCATCGTGCTGACGCCGTCGTCCCGCACGTTCGCGACCCCGCCGCGTCCCGCGTGGCTCCGGGTGGCCACACCACAGATCCCCGCGGACCCGCAGCGCGTCGACGAGCTCGCCGAGGCGCTGGCCGGTGCCGCGCGCGGGGCGCTCCTGGCGGGCTGAGCGCACGGTGGCAGGAGGGCCCCGGATAGGGTGGCGCGCGTGCACCCCACACCGGCCGACGGCGCCCGACGGATCGACTACCTGCCCTGGGAGTACGACCCCGCGTCCCCGGAGGGCGCGGCCCAGGAGGCCCGGCGGCGAGAGCTCGTCGCGGCCGGCGCCCGGATCGGCGAGGGCGTCTTCGTGGCACCCGGTGCGGCCGTCTTCTGCGACCGGCTCGCCCTCGGCGACCGCACCTACGTCGCCGCCCACGCCTACCTCACGGGCGAGGTGACCCTCGGCGCGGACTGCTCGGTCAACCCGTATGCCGTGGTCCGCGGCGACGTCCGGGCGGGCGACGGCGTGCGGATCGGTGCCCACACCTCGATCCTCGGGTTCAACCACAGCATGGGTACCGACCTGCCGATCCACCAGCAGGACACCTGGAGCAAGGGCATCGTGCTCGGCGACGACGTGTGGGTCGGCTCGAACGTCACGATCCTCGACGGCGTCACCGTGGGCGACCACGCGGTGGTCGGGGCGGGCGCGGTGGTCACCCGCGACGTGCCCGACTGGGCCGTGGTCGCGGGCAACCCGGCGCGGGTCCTGCGGGACCGCCGCGCGGACGCGGCTGCCGCCGGGGTGCCCGACCTCGCCGCCGAGCTGCGGGCCTTCGGCGACCGCGTGCGCGACCAGGCGGGCGCCGTGCTCGCGCGGTGCTTCGAGGACGGGCGGTTCGTCGACCGCCCGGCGGCCCTCGCGGGCCCGCGCCGACCGGCGGTGCGGCCGTGGGCGGACGCCGTCGAGATCGCCGACCTGCTGCTGGGCGCCCCGCCGGCCGGGTTCGAGGCCGCGGACCTGGTCCGGCGGCTCACCCACCGGCAGGACCCGGTCACGGGCCTCGTGCCCGACGGAGACCTCGCCGACGCGGGCCTGGCCGGCCCCGGGACGGACGGCGAGCCGCTGGACCCGTTCGACGGCAGCCCGAGCTACCACGTCCTCAGCGTCGGGTACGCGGTCCGGCTGCTCGGCGGGCGGCTGCCCCATCCCGTGCACGCCGTGCACCGCCTGTCCGGGCGCGACCTGGTCCGGGCGCTGGAGGCCCGGGACTGGGGCGCCGGGGCCTGGGGCAGCGGCGCCGCCGTCGACGCGGTGGCCACGGCCTGCGCCCTGAACGTCACGGACTTCGCCGACCGGTTCGACGACGGCGGCGTCGGCCCGCTGTACCCGCTGCTGGGCTGGCTGACGGCGCGCGCCGACCCGGCCACGGGGCTGTGGGGCGCCCCGCAGCCGGCACCGCGCTGGCTCCAGGCGGTCAACGGCTTCTACCGCCTGACCCGCGGCACGTACGCCCAGCTCGGGCTCCCGCTGCCGTACCCCGACGCGGCGGTCGGCACGGTCCTGGAGCACGCGGCGGACCCGCACCTGGCCACGCCCGCGGGCTACACCGCCTGCAACGTCCTGGACGTCGTGCACCCGCTCTGGCTCGCGGCCCGGCAGACGAGCCACCGGCGCGCGGAGGGCGCGGGCTGGGCCCGGACGCAGCTCCGGCGGGCGCTCGGCCACTGGTCGGACGGCGCGGGCTTCGCCTTCGCCCCCGACGACCCCGGCCCGGACGGCGTGCCCGGGCTCCAGGGCACCGAGATGTGGCTCGCCATCGTCTGGTACCTCGCCGACCTCCTGGGCCTCGCGGACAGCCTGGGCTACCGGCCGCGCGGCGTGCACAGCCCGGACCCGCTGGTGCGCCTGGCGCCGGTCGGCGCCTGAGGCCGGCGGTCAGGGCGCGGCGGCGGTCGAGCCGCGCACCACGAGGCGCGTCGCCAGCTCCTCGCGGGGCGCCTCGGGCGGCTGGTCCGTGCCGAGGCGCAGGAGCATGCGCAGGGCGGCGCCGCCCATCTCGGCGATCGGCTGGTGCACCGTGGTCAGCGCGGGGGTGGCCCACTCCGCCTCCGGCAGGTCGTCGAACCCGACCACGCTGAGGTCCTGCGGGATGCGCAGGCCCAGCTCGGCGGCCGCGTCGTACACGCCGAGCGCGATCGCGTCCGAGCACGCGAAGACGGCCGTCGGCCCGTCGGCACCACGCAGGAGCTCGGCCGCCCGGGCCCGGGAGGGCGCCCGCCGCCAGTCGGTGTGCACCACGCGGTCGTCGGCCAGGTCGAGGCCCGCCTGGGTGACGGCCGAGCGGAAGCCGTCGACGCGCGCCTGGCTGTAGAGGTGGGTGCGCTGCCCGGCGAGGACCCCGAGCCGCCGGTGCCCGAGCGCGAGCAGGTGCTCGGCGGCGGCCCGCCCGCCGGCCCAGTTGGCGGCCCCGACGCTCGGCACGGTGCCGGGCGGCTGCCGTACCGGGTCGAGCAGCACCACGGGCATGCGGGCCGCGGCCAGCGTCGCGAGCTGGTCGGGCGTCGTGTCGACGAGGGCCAGCACGGCGCCGCGCAGCCGGCGGGCCAGCAGGCGGGTGAGCCAGGCGTCGTCGGGCGGCCGGGTGACCGAGACGACCACCTCGACGCCCGCGTCCGCGGCGGCGCGCTCCACGCCGCTCAGCGCCCGGTTGGCCCAGGTGCCCTCGATGCCGCTGAGCACGAGGTCGACGAACGGCGGCCGCCCGGCGTCGGGTGGCACAGCCCGGCCCGCCCGGCCGCGGTACCCGAGCTCGGCCACGACGCGCATGACGCGGGTCCTGGTCCCGGCGGAGACGTCGGAGCGGCCGCCGAGCACCTTGGACACCGTGGGAACCGTCGTCCCGGCGGCGCGGGCGACGTCGGCCAGCGTGGTGCGGCGCGCGTTCTCCATGGGACCGACGGTAGGACCGCGCGCAGAAGTTGCGCAACTAACTGGGTCTTGAAACGGCAAAAGTCCTCATGTATCAAGAGGTGCGGCACCCAGAGGGTCCGTATGTTGCGCAACTTGTGGAGTGGAGCGGTAGATGGCGACTTCGATGGAGAAGCGGGCGCTGATCGTGCGCGGCGGATGGACGGGCCACCAGCCCGTCGAGACGACCGACGCGTTCATCCCGTTCCTGACCGAGCAGGGCTACGACGTCCGCGTCGAGGACACGACGGCGGTCTACGCCGACGCCGGCTACCTGGCCGGCGTGGACCTGATCGTCCAGACGAACACGATGAGCACGATCGAGACCGACGAGCTGCGCGGGCTGATGGGCGCCGTGGCGAGCGGTACGGGGCTGGCGGGGTGGCACGGCGGCATCGCCGACTCCTACCGCAGCAGCTCCGACTACCTGCAGCTCGTCGGCGGGCAGTTCGCGGCGCACCCGCCGCGGGCGCCCCGCGAGGAGCTGGCGGGGGAGGCGGCCGACAACTTCGTGCGGCACACGATCGAGATCGTGCCCGAGCGGGCCGACCACCCGATCGTCGCCGGGATCGGCGACTTCGAGCTGACGACCGAGCAGTACTGGGTGCTGACCGACGAGTACAACGAGGTGCTGGCCACCACGACGCTCGCCGCGCGCGACTTCGACCCGTGGCACCGGCCGGTCACCTGCCCGGCGATCTGGACGCGGCAGTGGGGCGAGGGCCGCGTCTTCGTCTCGACGCCGGGCCACGAGCTCGCCGTCGTCCAGGACCCGAACGTCCGCACCGTCATCGAGAGGGGCATCCTGTGGGCCAGCCGCTGAACGTCGGGATCGTCGGGGTCGGGGCGATCGCCGGCCAGTACCTGTCCACCTTCGAGCGGCTGGCGGCCGTGCGGCTCGTCGCCGTCGCCGACCTGGACGCCGCCCGGGCGGCGGCCGTGGCCGCCGAGCAGGGCGTGCGCGCGCTCACCGTGGACGAGCTGGTGAACGACCCCGAGGTCGACCTCGTGCTGAACCTGACCATCCCCGCCGCCCACGCCGAGGTCGCCCTCCGGGCCATCGCTGGCGGCAAGTCCGTCTACGGCGAGAAGCCGCTGGCGGCCACGCCCGCCGAGGCGCGCGCGGTCCTCGACGCCGCCCGCGCGGCCGGGGTGCGCGTGGGCTGCGCACCCGACACGGTGCTCGGCACGGGCGTCCAGACGGCGCGCAAGGCGATCGACGACGGCGTGATCGGGCTGCCGGTCGCGGCCACCGCGACCATGACGACGCCCGGCCACGAGCGCTGGCACCCGAACCCCGACTTCTACTACCAGCCCGGCGGCGGGCCGCTGCTCGACATGGGGCCGTACTACGTGACCACGCTGGTCACGCTGCTCGGCCCGGTCGAGTCGGTGGTGGGGGCCGCGAGCCACACCCGTGCGACACGCACGATCGGCGCGGGCCCGCGGGCCGGCCAGACCGTGCCGGTCGACGTCGACACGCACGTGACGGGCGTGCTGCGGCACGTCTCCGGCGCGCTGTCGACCCTGGTGATGAGCTTCGACTCGGTCGCGACGCGCGCGTCGAACATCGAGGTGCACGGGCAGGCCGGCTCGCTCGTGGTGCCCGACCCCAACCAGTTCGACGGCGACGTCGAGCTGCACGAGCTGGGCGGCTCCTGGGTGACCCTTCCGCCGAGCGCCGGCTACCGGGACGCCGGGCGCGGCTACGGCGTCGCCGACCTCGCGACGACGCCGGACGGCGTGCCCCCGCGAGCCGGCGGCGAGCTCGCGTACCACGTGCTGGAGATCATGACGGCGCTGCTCGAGTCGGCCGGCAGCGGCACGACGGTGGCCGTCGAGAGCCGGTGCGAGCGGCCCGCGGCGGTGCCGCTGTCGGACCTGCCGCAGTCGGACACGCCGCTGCGGGACGTGCCGCTGTCGGACGTGCCGCGCTGAGCGGGCCCGGCTAGCCGGGCCGCACCCCGGTGCTCTCGCGGACGACGAGGCGGTGCGGCGTGATGACGCGCACCGCCTCGCCGTCGTCGCCGCCGATCCGGCGGACCAGCGCGTCGATGGCGGCCTGCGCGATCGCCGCCTTGTCCGGCGAGATCGTCGTGAGGCTGGGGTTGCCGTAGCGCCCGTCCTCGATGTCGTCGAAGCCCACCACGGCGACCTGCTCGGGCACGGAGATCCCGGCGTCGTGCAGGGCGCGCAGGGCGCCGAGCGCGAGCAGGTCGGAGAAGCAGAACAGGGCGTCGGGCAGGACGCCGCGGCGCAGGAGGGCCCGCGTCGCCTCGGCCCCGCCGCGCCGGGTGAACGAGTCGACGTAGGCGACGTCGCCCGACGCCGAGGGTGCCGCGCCCATCGCGGCCTCGAAGCCGGCCAGCCGCAGCGAGCTCGACGACTCCCCGGTGCGCTGCGCACCGACGGCCACCACACGCTCGCGACCGGTCGCCAGCAGGTGCTCGACGGCGGTGCGCGCGGCCGCGAAGTTGTCGATGTGGACGTGGTCGAACCCGGGGTGGGACTCCTCGCCCAGCAGCACCACGGGCCGCTGCGTGCGCGACGACCGGGACAGGTCGTCGTCGGTGAGCCCGAGGGGGCTCACGATGAGACCGTCGAAGATCGCCTTGGTGTCGGCCCGCGCGAGCAGCTCCCGCTCACGCTCCCGGACGCCGTCGGTCTGCTCGATCATGAGCGTGTAGCCCTGGCGCCGGGCGGCCTCGATCAGCGTGCGGGCGAGCTCCGCGAAGTAGGGGTTGTCGAGGTCCGGGACCACCAGCGCGGCCATGCCGGTGCGGCCCGACCGGAGCATCCGGCCGATCTCGCTCGGCCGGTAGTCGAGCTCCTCGATGGCCGCGAGCACCCGTTGGCGGGTGTCGGCCGCGACGTTGACGGTACCGCTGACCACGTTCGACACCGTGCGCGCGGAGACTCCGGCGAGGCGTGCGACGTCTTCGCGCCGGCCCAATGCGACCTCCCTGTGGCATCGAGATATTGCATCGAGGCAAGCGTACTGGATAAGGTCTCGCCCCGACGGCTTGCATCGAGGCAAGGCCGCGACCGGACCGTTTCTCGGGGCCGGGGACTCGAAGGAGAGGCACCATGCGAGAGGTTCCTGTGCCGCGTGCGGCACGGTGGGTCGGTGCGTTGGCCGCGGTGGTGATGCTGCTGAGCGTGCTCGGCGCCCTGCAGCTGCGGAGCGCCTCGGCGAACGACCTGGGCGAGAGCATGTACACGCGCTCCTCGACGACGGAGCGTCTCGCCTACCCGCGGATCATCCGGCTCGAGCACAGCGGTTCGGCGAACGGCACCCTGATCGGCACCTTCGAGCACGCGACCACGGACGGCACGCCCAGCAGCTTCATCATCCGCAGGTCCACCGACGACGGCGCGACCTGGACGACGCTCACCACGCTGACCGACCCGCTGACCGGCACCAACCACCCGTCCGACCAGTTCTGGCAGCCGTTCCTCTTCGAGCTGCCGACGGCGATGGGGGAGTTCCCGGCGGGAACGCTGCTGCTGGCGGGGAACATCGCGCCCAGCGAGAAGGTCCGGACCGACTTCGTCCTGTGGCGCAGCACCGACCACGGCGCGAGCTGGACCTTCCAGTCGATCCTGCAGACCGGCGGTGGGAGCATCGGCGCGCCGCACGGCGGCTCGGGCGTCTGGGAGCCCTTCCTCACCGTCAACGGTGCGGGGCAGCTCGCGATGTACTTCTCCGACGAGCGGACCGAGCCGGAGCACGCCCAGGTGCTCGCGCACATGGTGTCGAACGACGGCGGCGTCACCTGGAGCGCCAACCCCGACGGATCGACGAACTTCAGCCCCGGCCTCGTCGTCGACGTGCGCAGCGACGTGGCCACCGACCGGCCCGGGATGCCCACGGTGGCGACCCTCCCGGACGGGACCATGGTGCTGGCCTACGAGATCTGCGGCGAGGGCCGCAACTGTGAGGCCTACACCAAGACCTCGACCGACGGCGGGGAGACGTGGGGCTCCGGACCCTCCGACCTCGGCACCATGGCGGTCACGACGGACGGCAGGTACCTGGGCAGCAGCCCGTACGTGGTGTGGACCCCGGAGGGAGGACCCGACGGGCAGCTCCTGCTGACCGGCATGCGCACCCGCTTCGCCGCCGACAACGCGTTCACGCGCGAGGACCGGCAGGCCATCTTCGTCGGCCCGCCCGACGGCCAGGGTCCCTGGACCTGGATGCCGGCCCCGTTCCAGCCCCGCACCGCCCAGGCCGAGGCGTGCAGCACGAGCTACAGCCCCAACCTGCTGCTCAGCCCCGACGCGGCCTCGGTCCGCTACACGGCCGCCACCGCCGTCGGCTCCACCGGGTGCATGGAGGGTACGGGCACGCGTTCCGTGGGCCAGCTCCCGTACGCCAGCGCGTTCGACGACGGCCAGTCGGGCTGGATCGACTACGGGGGCTGCTGGACCACGGCGGACGGTGTGTTCTCCGAGACCTGCGGAGGCAGCGACGGCAACAAGGCGGTCGCCGGCAACACCGGGTGGACCGACTACACGCTGGAGGGTGACGTCCGGATCGACACCGGGCCCCAGGCCGGCTTCGTGGTGCGGGTCACCGATCCCCGCGTCGGCGCGGACCGGCTCGACGGCTACTACGCCGGTGTCTCCACCACCACGCTGTCCCTCGGCAGGATGGACGGCACGTGGACCCCGCTGGCCGGCGTCCCGATCCCCGGCGGGCTCGCCCGGGGCGCCTGGTACCACGTGACGGTCGAGGCGCACGGCTGCACCTTCACCGTGACCGGGACGCCGTCGGGCGGCAGCGCGGCGCCCGTCGAGCTGACGTACACCGACCCCGGCTGCTTCACCCACGGCGCCGTCGGGGTCCGCGCGCAGACCGGGACCGGGAGCTGGCGCGACATCACCGTCACGGAGGGCTGAGCGAGCCGCGGGCGGCGCAGACCGCCCGCGGCGACCCGCTCCCCGAGGATGCAACGTTCCACAGTGGAAGGAAAAAGATGAACGCGCCACCAGCCGCGCCCCACATCGTGCTGATCATGACCGACCAGCACCGGGCCGACCTCTCGGCCCGTACCGGGTTCCCCCTCGACACGACCCCGTTCCTGGACCACCTCGCGGAGCGGGGGACCGACTTCCAGCGCGGCTACACCAGCTCGCCGCTGTGCGTGCCCGCCCGGGAGAGCCTCCTGACGGGCCGGTTCCCGTCCGCCCACCGGGTCACGCAGAACAGCACCGCCGCGGCGGCGTCCTACGACCGTGACCTGCTCGACGTGCTGGGCGAGGCGGGATACCGGCGGGTGTTCGCCGGGAAGCCGCACATGCACCGCGGCCCGGACGACTTCGACGCCTACCGGGGGCCCTACTTCCACACCGACGGACCCGAGCGGAACCCGCAGCACGAGGCGTTCGACCGGTGGCTCGACGAGCTGGACCACGGCGTCGCCCACGAGCCCACCCCCTTCCCGCTCGAGGCCTCGCTCCCGTACCGCATCGTGTCCGACGCCGTGGACGAGATCTTGGGCGCCGACCCGTCCGTGCCCACCTTCCTGTGGGTCTCCTTCCCCGAGCCCCACAACCCCTACCAGGTGCCCGAGCCGTACTTCAGCATGTTCCCCGCCGAGCAGATCCCGGAGCGCCTGCACGGGCCCGACGTCGCGCGCGCCAAGGGCGGGCACTGGGCCTGGCTCCAGGAGCTCATCGAGGAGAAGCGCCCGGGCTACGATGACGAGCGCGCCCGCTACCGCGCCAACTACTGCGGACAGCTCCGGCTCCTGGACGACCAGGTCAAGCGGCTCATGGAGCACGTCTGGGCCACGCTGGGCGACGACGTGCTGGTCATCATGGTCAGCGACCACGGCGACTACGTGGCCGAGTACGGGCTGCAGCGCAAGGGCGCCGGCATGCCCGAGGTGCTCATGCGGATCCCGTTCTTCGTCAGCGGGGGACCGGTCGCGGCCCGCACTCGCGGCGAGCTGGTCTCCATCGTGGACATCCTGCCCACCGTCGCCGAGCTGGTGGGCTCCGCCGTCCCCGACGGCGTCACCGGCCGCAGCCTCGCGCCCCTCCTGCTCGACCCCGGGCGCACGTCACCCGAGTTCGACGACCTCTACGCCGAACGCGGCTTCGGCGGCCTCACCTACCGCGCCGACGAACGCCCGCCCCTGCACTTCCCGTACGAGGGCCGCACGTTCGACGAGCTCAACACCGTGACCCAGAGCGGGCGCTCGCGGATGCTGCGGCACGGCGACCTCAAGCTGATCGTGCACAGCGACGGCAGCGGCGAGCTGTACGATCTCGCCGCCGACCCGGCCGAGGTGCACGACCTGTTCCACGACCCCGCCCACGCCGCCGACCGCGCCGACCTGCTGTGGCGCCTGACGCAGTGGATGCTCCGCGCGCAGGACGAGCTGCCCGCCGGCGCGTACACGGCCAAGCGCGCACCCCACAACTGGGCCTTCGACCCGGACGGAGCCACCGCATGACCCCCGACCTCACCCGCCGCCAGCTCCTGGGCGTGACCCTGGCCGGGCTCGCGGCGGCGTCCCTCGCGGCCTGCCGCCCCACCGGCTCGCCGCCGGGCAGACCAGGCCTGAGCTGGTACGGGGGAGACCCCGTCCACGAGGCGATGCAGGAGCTCGTCCGCCTCTACGGCCGCAAGCACGCGGACGTGGACGTCGTGGCCCAGTTCTCGGCGTTCGACGACTACTGGGACCGCCTCGCGACCCAGACGGCCGGCCGCTCCGCGCCCGACGTGATGCGGATGTCGATGAGCTACCTCGCCGACTACGCCGACCGCGGCGCGCTGACCGACCTGTCGCCCTACCTCGGCTCGGCGATCCACATCGACGACATGGCCCCCGACATCGCCGACAGCGCCCGCATCGACGGGACGTACTACGGCGTCAGCCAGAGCTCCATCGCCAACGCCGCGTTCGTCAACCGCGACCTGGTGGCGGCGCTCGGGGTGGCCGACGTCGACGAGACGTGGACCTGGGCCGACTTCGGCACCTGGGCCAAGGAGGTCGGCGCCGCGCGCGACGACGTGTACGGGTCCATGGACCAGGGCGGCAGCCTCCAGCTCTTCGAGTCGTACGTGCGCGAGCACGGCACCGAGATGTTCACGCCGGACGGCTCGGACCTCGCGTTCGACCAGGGCGTGCTCGAGGAGTGGTGGGCCTACTGGGACGACCTGCGGGCGAACCGGGGTGCGCCCCCGGCGGCCGTGTCGGCCGAGGTCGCGGGCTTCGACACCTGGCCGCTGGCCAAGGGCACCACGGCGGTGGGCTTCGGCTGGGTGCAGCAGGTCGCGTTCGTGCAGCCGTTCCTCGACGGCCCCCTCGACATCCTGACTCCGCCCACCGCAGGAACGGGCAGCTCGGGCCTGTTCGTCAAGTGCCTGGACTTCTGGTCCATCGCCTCGACCAGCTCGCAGCCCGACGAGGCGGCCCGGATCATCGACTTCCTCGTGAACGACGACGACGCGATCCGCACGCTCGGCATCGTGCTCGGCGTGCCGCCGTCGCAGCGGGCGATCGGCCTGCTGGACCTGGACGCCGGGTCCGCCGAGCAGCGCGCCGTCGACTACGTGGGCCGCATCGCGGGCTCCGTCCCGCCCGCGCCCCCGGCCTGGCCGCTGGGCTACAACGAGCTGCTCACGCTGTTCGTCAAGCTCGACCAGGACATCGGCTTCGGCGAGGCGACCGTCTCGGCCGCCGCCACCGAGTTCTTCGAGCAGGCCGCGCGGGTGCTGCGATGAGCGCGCTCGGCGAGCTGCGCACGCTGCGCAGGCAGGGCGGCTCGGAGGTGCTGAGCGAGGCCGCCCGCAAGGAGGAGCGCGCCGCCTACCTCTTCCTGGTGCCGTGGCTGGCGGGCCTCGTGCTCATCACGGCCGGGCCCATGGTCGCCTCGCTCTACGTCTCGCTCACGGACTACAACCTGCTCCAGCCGCCCGAGTTCCTCGGCCTGGCCAACTACGTGCAGATGCTCGACGACGAACGCCTGCTCAACTCGCTGGGCGTCACCTTCACCTACGTGTTCGTCTCCGTGCCGCTCCAGCTCGCCGCCGCCCTGGGCATCGCCGTGGTGCTCAACCGGGGGATGCGCGGCCTGGCCTTCTACCGCTCCGTGTACTACCTGCCCTCGCTGCTGGGCGGGTCCGTGGCCGTGGCCGTGCTGTGGCGGCGGCTGTTCGGCGCGGACGGCCTGGTCAACCAGGGGCTCGCGCTGCTCGGCGTGCACGACGCCCCCGCCTGGGTGGCCGACCCCGACACCGCGCTCGGCACGCTCGTGGTGCTCAACGTCTGGACGTTCGGCGCCCCCATGGTCATCTTCCTGGCCGGCCTGCGGCAGGTGCCCGTCTCGCTCTACGAGGCGGCGGCCGTGGACGGCGCCGGGCGCTGGGCGCGGTTCGCGCGGATCACGCTGCCGATGATCACGCCGATCATCTTCTTCAACGTGGTGCTGCAGATCATCCACGCCTTCCAGGCGTTCACGCAGGCCTTCATCGTGTCCGGCGGTACCGGCGGACCGTCCGACTCGACGATGTTCTTCACGCTGTACCTCTACCAGAGCGGCTTCGGCAACTTCCAGATGGGGTACGCGTCCGCCATGGCCTGGGTGCTGCTGGTGATCGTCGCCGCTTTCACCGCCATCAACTTCTGGGCCTCACGATTCTGGGTGTTCTATGACGACTGACACGCTCAAGACCGCGACCAAGCACCTCGTCGTCATCCTGATCGGGCTGGCGATGACCTACCCGCTGGCCTGGATGCTGGTCAGCGCCGTCCGCGACGAGCCGGACATCTTCACGTCGCCCGGCCTGTGGCCGGCGGGCGACGACCTCGCGAACTTCGTCGAGGGCTGGGACAGCGCCGGGCTCCCGTTCAGCCGGTACCTGGTCAACTCCAGCCTCATCGCGCTCGGCGCCATCGTCGGCAACCTGGTCTCCTGCTCCATGGCGGCCTACGCGTTCGCCCGCCTGCGGTTCCGCGGACGGCGCGTGTTCTTCGGCATCATGCTGCTCACGATCATGCTGCCGATCCACGTCGTGATCGTGCCGCAGTACGTGATCTTCTCCCAGCTCGGCTGGGTCAACACGTTCTGGCCGCTCATCGTGCCCAAGCTCCTGGCCACGGACGCGTTCTTCGTGTTCCTCATGGTCCAGTTCATCCGCGGCATCCCGCGCGAGCTCGACGAGGCCGCCCGGATCGACGGCGCCGGGTTCTTCCGGATCTACGCCCAGATCCTGCTGCCGCTGATGCGCCCGGCCCTGGTGACCACCACGATCTTCACCTTCATCTGGACCTGGAACGACTTCTTCACCCAGCTCATCTACCTCACGGACCCGGCCATGTTCAGCACCTCGGTCGCGCTACGCTCGCTGGTCGACTCGACCAGCGCCAGCAGCTGGGGGCCGCTGTTCGCGATGTCGGTCGTCAGCCTGGTCCCGGTGTTCGTGGTGTTCCTCGTGGGGCAGAAGTACATCGTCCAGGGCATCGCGACGACGGGCGGCAAGTAGCCGACGTCGTCCGGAGCGGCCCGGGCCACCACAGGCCCGGGCCGCCCCGGGAATCAACGGGTCAGAACCCCGAGTTCCCGCCCTGCCGGTCCAGCACGAACCCCATGTCGTTCAGGAGCCCCGCCGTCCCCGAGCCGGAGACGGTCGTGTTCGCGAACGACGCGCTCCCCGCGGCGTGCAGCTCGATGCCGTAGGTGCCCGAACCGGTGATGCTCACCCGGTCGAGGCTGACCTGCTGGATCGACTTCTGCCACGACATCAGCACGCCCGCATACGTGCTGTCCTGGATGGTCAGGTCCCGGATCACGATCGGCGCGTCGATGGCGTGCACGTCGGCGTAGACCCACAGCGCGCCCAGCTCGGCCGGCCAGTTCGGCTCGCGGCTGCCGGTGCGCGTCAGCGTGTTGCGCGCCACCGTCGTCGTACCCGTGAACGGCACCCCGAACCGCGTGCTCACCGCGATGCCCGCGGCCGCGTTGACGGTGTCGGCCACGAGATTGTCCTCGACCCGGTTGCCGCCCCCGCCGCCGTACACGGCCAGCCCGTTGGCCAGCGCCGGCGCCTGCACGGTGTTGAACGAGAACACGCTGCCGCTCACGGCCGCGCCGTCCGACCACATCGCCAGCGAGTCGTCGCCCGTGTTGCGGAACGTCGACTGGGTCACCTGAGCGTTGGTCACGCCCGAGCGCAGGTTCACGCCGTCGGCATACGTGTCGCGCACGCGCAGCCCGACCGCGAGCACGTCGCGCGACCCCGGCCGCACCCACAGGCCCACCTTGGTGTGCTGCACCCAGATGTTCTGCAGCAGCGACTCGCCCGTGAAGTCGCCCTCGATCGCGGCCTGCCCCTCGGCGTCCTCGCGGACCGTGGCCGAGCCGAAGACCGCGACGTCGGCGATCGTCACGCCGCCGCCGGTCGCGTAGAAGCCGCCCGCCCGGCCGGTACCCACGATCACCGAGTGCCACGGTCCGGCGCCGAGCACGGACACACCCGAGACCCGGATCGCGTCGTTCACGTGGAAGGTGCCCGCGGGGATCCAGACCGGCACGCCCGCCGCCTTCGCGGCGGCGACCGCCGCCGTGATGGCCGCCGTGTCGTCACCCCCGCCCGACGTCGCGCCGTGCGCCGTGATCGAGACCGCGCCCGCGGGCGCGGTGAGCGGGGCATCGACCCGCTCCGCCTCGATCAGGTCGAGGTCGATGTGCGCGACGGCGCCCGAGTCCTTCCGCAGCGACAGCACCGTTCCGGCTGCCTGCTCCGGGATCTCGAACCGCAGCTCGTCGTAGAACCGGTGGGCGGCGCCGAGGGACGGGTCGTTGTGGAACGGGTACTCGCCGTACTGCCAGGCGTGGGCCGACGTCAGCGTCACGTCCTTCAGCTTGGTCCCGTTCGCGTACACCGCCAGGGGCGACGTCTGCCCGGTCCCGGCGGCGTCGTCCGGGATCGAGTAGCGCACCACGACCCCGCTCGCCGGGGCGGTCAGCGTCACGTCCACCTTCTCGCCGACGGCGTCCAGCCGCACCGCGCTGCGCCCGCTCGACTCGGCCTGCACCGTGCCGTAGGTGCGCGACGGCGCCAGCCTGGTTCCGGTCGTCGTGCCCGCCTCGGCCTCGTACTGCGTGTACGACGTCGACGCGCCGCGCGCCGCGAGGTCCGTCTCACCCGAGACGGCGATGCTGTCCAGCAGCACGTCGGCGCCGGCGCTCGCCGCCCGCACGCCCACCGTGTTCACGCCCGCCCGGAGCGGCACGCTCGCCGTCACGGTGCGCCACCCGCTGCCGGCGGCGAAGCTCACCTGGCCCGTGACCCGGCCGTTGACCAGCAGGTCGAGGGTGCGCCCGCCCACAGGCGTGCCGAACCGGAACGTGGCGGTCGCGGTGCCCGCCGAACCGGCCTGGACCGTGCGCAGCACGCGCGCCCCCGCCGTCGTGAAGCCGCCGACGTAGCCCGCGCCCGTGAAGCCGCCGGTGGCGCTCGCGACCGCCGCGTTCCCGGAGCGGTACGCGGTCTCGGCCTCGCCCGGGTCGGCGGGCTGCGGTGGCACGTTCGCCGAGACGTCGAGCCTGTCGATGTTCGCGTTGCCGTTGTCGCCCGAGGCGTAGGTCAGCCGCAGGTCGTGGTTGCCCGCGGTCAGCGTCGCGGTGTGCGTGACGGTGCCCCACGTGTCCCAGCTCGCGGTCGCGGGCAGGGACAGCTGCGTCAGGCGCGTGCCGCCGTCGTACAGCGAGAGGGTCCGGGCCGAGCCGGTGCCGTTCGCGTACCGGACCGTGAGGTCCTTGGCTCCCGCCGCGGTGACCTGCACCGTGAACGTGACCGACGCCGAGCCGGCGTTGCCGTCCGTGAACCCGCCCACGAACCCGCTGCCGGAGAACCCGGTGTGGTCCGCGGCGGTCACGGCGCCGCCCGCGAGGGTCGCGGCCTCCGCCTCGAACGTGGGTCCGGGACCGTAGTCCGCGCCGCTGCCTCCGCCCGAGTCGCTGACGTCGAGGGCGTCGAGGTTCACGTTGCCCGAGTCGCCGGAGCCGAACCGGTACGCGATCGAGTGGCTGCCCGCGGACAGCGTGACGACCGTGCTCTGCGTCGCCCACGTGGTCCAACCCGAGGTCGCGGGCAGGGTCACCTGCTGCGCGGCGCCGTCCACCAGGAGCGTGAGGGTCTTGGCCGAGCCGGTGCCGTTGGCGTACCGGAGGGCCAGCGTGTGCGGGCCCGACGCCGCCGCGGTCACGGCGAACGTGCTGGTCGCGGTGCCCTTGTTGCCGTCGGTGTAGCCGCCGACGAAGCCGGTGCCGGTGTAGCCGGCGTGCTCCGTGGCGACGACGGCGCCGCCCGACAGGGCGGCCTGCTCGGCCTGGTACCGCGTGGTCGCGGCGCCCGCCGGGGCCGCGACCGCCACGAGGGTGGTGCCGGCGAGCGCGAGGGCCGCCAGCAGGGCCAGGCGTCTGCGCCATGTCGTCAGGGTGGGTGTCATGCTGTCGCTCCGTCTCGTCGCGGGCGCCGCGGTGCGCCCGTCGTGCGGGGAGGCCGCGGCGTCATCGCCGGGACCGGAAGGTTTAGCGGTAAACTTTGCGGTGCGACGGTACGGCGCCTCCTGCCGCGCGGTCAAGGGCGTCCCTAGGATGTCGGCAGGGACCATCGACGAGAGAGGGCCGCGTGACCGTCAAGCTCAGCGACATCGCGGACGAGGCCGGCGTCAGCGTGATGACCGTCTCGAACGTGATGAACGGCAAGCGCGCCCGCGTCTCGCCCGCCACGATCGAGAGGGTCCTCGGCATCGCCGCCCGGCTCGGTTACGTGCCGAACATCCCGGCGCGCAGCCTCGCGGCGAGCAGGTCGCACATCGTGGCCGCGCTGGTGCCGGTGGGGGAGAACAACAGCCTGCTGGTCAGCCCGCACACCGTCGCCGTCGTGGGCGGCATGGAGACCCACCTGCGGCACCACGGCTACCACGTGCTGCTGCGCGGGATCGAGCACGAGGACCAGGTGGCGCAGACCGTGCGCGGCTGGTCGCTCGACGGCGTGGTGCTGGTCGAGTTCCCGGACGAGCAGGTCGACAGGCTGCGCGTCGACACCGTGCCGCTGGTCGCCATCGACAGCTACTCGGCCAACCCCCGCGTCGTCGGCGTGCGCAGCGACGACCAGCGGGGCGGGCGCCTCGCCGGGGCACGCCTGGCCGACGCCGGGCACCGGCGGGTCCTCTTCGCCGGGCCGCCCTACCAGGGCATGGGCGTGGTGGGCCGGCGTTGGGCGGGCTTCCGCGAGGCGTGCCTGGAGGGGGGTCTCGAACCGGGCGGCGTCCGGGCCGTCGAGGTGCTCACCTCGTTCGAGGACGGACGGCGCCTCGGCGTGCGTCTGCGCCGGGACCACCCCGGGGTGACGGCGGTGTTCGCGACGGCCGACCACCTCGCCGTCGGCATCATGGCGGGCATCGCGGAGGCGGGCGGGTCGGTGCCCGGCGACGTGTCGGTGATCGGGTTCGACGGCCTCGACTTCGGCGCGTACACCACGCCGGGGCTGACCACGATCGCGCAGGACATGCCCGCGAAGGTGGCGGAGGCGTCGCGCATCGTGCTGGAGGAGATCGAGCGCGGGGCCGGGCGGTCGCAGGGCGTGGCCGGGCCCGGTGCCGCGCCGGTCTCGCTCGGTGTGCGGCTGGTGGAGCGTGGCTCGGTGGCGCCGCCCGGATCCTGACGAATGGTAACCGGTCGGTTACCATTAGGGGGTGGACGTCTTCTCAGCGCTCGCCGACCCGATCCGCCGTGACCTGCTGCTGCGGCTGGCCGCGGGTCCGGCGCGCGTGGTGGACCTCGCGGCCGGGCACGCGGTGTCGCGCCCGGCGATCAGCAAGCACCTGCGCGTGCTGAGCGATGCGGGGCTGGTGCGAGGCACCGACGACGGCCGGGAGCGGCGCTACACGCTCGACCCCGGCCCGCTGGCGGAGGTGCGTGACCTGCTGGGCGCGCTCGCCGCGCGGCGGGCACCCGTCTCGGCCGGCCACCTCGACGGGCTGGACACCGAGGTGCGCCGGGCGGCGCGCGACCGCCGCCGGGGGACGTCTGCAGCCGGCACGGCCCCCACACCAGGTACCACGACCACGAAGGAGCGGATCGCATGAACCTGACCGGAGAGCTGGAGGACGACGGGCGCACGCTGGTGCTGGTGCGCCGGTTCAGGGCGCCGATCGAGGACGTCTGGGGGAGCGTCACCGACCCGGACCGCCTGGCCCGCTGGTTCGGCACCTGGACGGGCGACCCGTCGACCGGCCGGGTGCTGGTGACCATGACCGCCGAGGCCGAGCCGGCGGACCCGACGGAGTTCCAGGTCCACGCCTGCGAGGCGCCGCACCTGCTGGCGGTGAGCGCCGTCGACGAGTACGGGCACTGGCGCCTGCGCGCCGAGCTGGCGGAGGTGGAGGGCGGCACCACGCTGACCCTGCGCCAGATGGAGCTCGACCCGAAGACCCTGTCGGAGACCGGACCCGGCTGGGAGTGGTACCTGAACCGCCTGGTCGCCGCCGTCGAGGGCGGCGAGCTGCCGGACCTCGGCGACTTCGACGCCGACTACGTGCCCCTTAGCGCGCGGTACGCGGCGCTGGCGGGCTGACCTTTCACCAGTGGGTGTTGCCCGTCCCGTCGTCGCGGTGGGCGAGCGTGGCCAGGGCGTCCTTCCAGTGCCCCTCGGCGGCGGAGGCGTGGTGTGCCGTGTCGATGTTGTCCTGGACCACGGTGACGCGCGTGCCGCCGTCGTCCGCCACGAGCTCGATGCGGATCTCGTGGTAGTTCTCGGGCACGTCGTCGAGCCCGCTCAGCGGCGCGAAGTGCGTGAAGTGCAGCAGGCGCGGGCGGTCGACGGCGATGACGGTGCCCTTGTCGGCGAAGACCCGGCCGAAGAAGTGTCCCTCGAAGGTGATGGGGCTGCCGGGCCGGTAGTCGGTCTCGACGTTGGCGCCCAGCATCCACCGTGCCCCGGGATGGGTGAGCTCGGCCCAGACCCGCTCGGGCGGCTCCGCGATGTGGGTGGTCGCGGTGGCGGTGTGACGCGGGGTCTCGGTGGTCATCGGTGTCCTCCGTGGCGCGGTCCGGATGGGGCTGGGCTCGTGTGCCGTATCCCTATGGTGCCTGGGAATCGGCGGGACGCATGGCGGCGGGCCGGCTGCGGCGGCGTCGTGCGCGGCGGGCCGGCGCCGCCGTGCGAGAACCGGTGCGCGCACGGATGCCGTGCGCGTAGGGTGGCGGGCATGGTGCGAGCATCCGGCGGGTCATGGGGCGGGTACCGACCCCGCCCACTCAGGCGGGAGTTGTCCTGAGACGAGGTACCCATGGCGTTCCGGCGCTTCTACCGCCGCACCTTCCTGAACCTGCGCGGCCACCACGCCGGCGCGTACGCGCTGGCTGATATCACCGTCGAGCCCGGATTCGACCCGGACGAGCGCGGAAGGCGCGTCAGCGCGCGCCTCTCCGTCGCCGACTGCGGTCGCGTCGTCACGATCGACCTCGACGCCGACACCCCGGCCGAGGCACGGAACGCGCTGCACAAGGCGCGGCTGCTGCGCGACGTCGCAGGCCAGGTGGCCGAGGCGCTGGAGCGGGCGATCCACGAGGCCGAGCTCGACGGGCGGGCGGCCCGGCGGGGGCGGGCCGGGTCGTAGGCACCGGACGCTCACGCAGCACGGGCGGACATACCGAGACGTTCATCCAGTGACGGGGGCGGTGAGCATGGCGGAGATACGCATCGAAGGACGTTCGGTCACGACGGAGTCCGACGTCCATCGGGTACTGGCGGAGCAGCTGGATCTCGGGCCCTGGTACGGGCGAAATCTGGCCGCTCTGCATGATCGGCTCTCGACCGACGTGGACCGGCCGCTGAGGATCATCTGGTTGGACTCCGCGAC
The DNA here is from genome assembly GCF_044456525.1 of Promicromonospora sp. NPDC050880. Classification (NCBI taxonomy): domain Bacteria; kingdom Bacillati; phylum Actinomycetota; class Actinomycetes; order Micrococcales; family Promicromonosporaceae; genus Promicromonospora; species Promicromonospora sp. NPDC050880. The sequence continues at coordinate 485,541 of NZ_JBITFV010000001.1, read as the reverse complement.
GAGCAGGTCACGGCTCGGTGCCGACCTCTTCGACGACATCGTGGCAGTGCTGAGGGACGTGGCCCGGCAGGACCTCGACCTCGGGTGGGTCGAACGGTTCGAGTTCGAGCTGCGTTAGGCGTGTACCGGTCCGCGAGCGTCCGTCGCGGTGCACGGTGTTCGCCCGGCCGAACCCATTGACACCCCACCCCGCACGCCCCTAATGTCCTCGCTCATACGTAGGAGCAACCCTCCGCATCGCCGCGAACCGGTGCTCATACGTATGAGCAGACTGACCTACCTCGACGAAGCGGAAGGGATCTGGCATGGGACACGCACGATCGTTCGGACGGCGCGTTTCAGCGCTGGCCGTCGCCGTCGTCCTGCTCACCTCGGCCTGTGCGGGCGGCTCGACGTCCGGCGAGGAGACCGCGGGCGGACGCGACGACACGATGGTCTACGGCAAGACGGACGGCGGCACCACGTTCGTCCACAACTACAACGTGGTGGGCCCTGCGGTCGACAAGGCGCCCAACATGGAGCTGGTCTACGAGCCGCTCATGCGCGTCGACTACAGCAACGGCGCCGTGGTCGAACCCTGGCTCGCGGAGAGCTGGGAGTTCGACGACGCCGGCACCACGCTCACGGTCCACCTGCGCGACGGCGTCACCTTCTCGGACGGCGAGCCGTTCACCGCGGACGACGCCGTCTTCTCGCTGAACCTGCCGATCGAGCAGCCGGAGTTCTCGATCGCGGGCGTCACCTACGAGAAGGCCGAGAAGGTGGACGACCTCACGTTCACCGTCACGTTCGCCGAGCCGTCGTTCGCCACCGTGAAGCAGTTCGCCAACATCCTGCTGCCGATGGTGCCCGAGCACATCTGGCGCGACCAGGACCTCAACACCTGGACCAACCCGGAGCCGGTCGGCACCGGACCGTTCACCCTGGCGGAGTTCAAGCCCCAGCAGGTCACGCTCACGGCCCGGGACGACTACTGGGGCGGCGCGCTGCCCATGTCCACGTACAAGATCATCCCCACCAGCCAGGACGCCGCCAAGGCGCAGCTCCTGCGCGGGGACATCGACATCGCGCAGGGCTCGTGGGCAGGCGGCGAGCAGGAGTTCACGGCCCAGGACCCGGAGCACCACCTGTACCAGCTCTACCCGAACGGCGGCGCCATGTCGGCCATGTTCAACGCCGGCCGGCCCCCGTTCGACGACGTCCACGTGCGCCGCGCGCTGGCCATGACCATGGACCGCACCGCCATCACGACCACGCTGCAGCGCCCCGGGACCGAGGCGGGGCCCACCGGCCTGAACGCCACGGTCTACGCCGACTGGGTGGACCCGGAGCTCACGGAGCCGTGGCCGGTCGACGCCGACGCGGCCCGGGCCGAGCTCACCGCCGGCGGCTGGACCGTCGAGGACGGCGCCCTCGTCAAGGACGGCAAGAGCTACCGGCCCAGCATCCTGTTCAACAACGACTGGGCGTGGGGCAGCTACGCCGACATCCTCATCAACGGCTGGCGCGACGCCCTGGGCCTCGAGGTGAAGCCCGCCGGGCAGCCCACCGCGGGGTACTACGACGCGATGAACCTCGGCAGCTTCGACATCACGGCCGCCTCCACGGGCGGGGCCGGCGTGTACGGCGTCTACAACTTCCTGGACAGCGACTTCGTGGTGCCGGAGGGGGAGTCGGCCACGCTCAACCAGGGCCGCTGGTCCGACGACGAGGCCGACGAGATCATCGACGCGATGGAGAGCACGGACGACGAGGCCGAGCTCAAGGAGCTGGGCCTGCGGATGCAGCGGCTCGTCGTGGACCAGGTGCCGTTCAGCCCGCTGTACGACAACTTCTACTTCGTGCAGATCAACGCCTCCCGCTGGCAGGGCTGGCCCACACCGGACGACTTCGACCACATCCCGATGGTGGGTCTCGGTCCGGACCTCATCCTCACGCTGCTCGACCTCGAGCCGGCGGAGGACTGACATGACGACGACGGAGGCGCCCACGTCGGCGCCACCCACACCGACGGCCGCGGTGCGGGCCGTGCGCCGCTGGGGGTTCCTGCTGCGCCGGCTGGGGTTCTACGCCGCGGCGGCGGCCGCCGCGATCGTGCTGAACTTCCTGCTGCCGCGGCTGATGCCGGGCGACCCGTCGTCCGCCATCGTGGAGGAGCTGCAGCGCGTCAGCGGACAGCAGGTGCCGCCCGAGACCCTGGAGAGCATCCGGGCGATCTTCGGTGACCCGGACCAGAACCTCGGCGAGCAGTTCGCCGGGTACCTGGGCCAGCTCGCGCGGTTCGACCTGGGCGTCTCCGTCGTCAACTTCCCCGTGCCGGTGAGCGAGCTCGTGCTCCAGGCACTCCCGTGGACACTCCTGCTGGTCGGCACCACCACCGTGCTGGCGTTCGTGCTCGGCACCGGTCTCGGCGTCGTCGCCGGGTGGAAGGCCGGTAGCCGGCTCGACTCGATCCTCACGCCGCTGACGGCGTTCCTGTCGTCCGTGCCGTACTTCTGGGTCGCGCTGCTGGCGCTGTGGGTGTTCGGGTTCGTGCTGGGCTGGTTCCCGCTGTCCGGCGGCTACGACGCGAACCTCGCCGAGGGCTTCAACCTGCCCTTCCTCGCCTCGGTGCTGCACTACGGGGCACTGCCCGCCGCCACCATCGTGTTCTCCGCGTTCGGCGGCTGGCTGCTCGGCATGCGGAACATGACCGTCACCACCGTGCGCGAGGACTACGTGCTGCTCGCCCAGGCCAAGGGCCTCTCGCGCGGCCGGGTGATCCTGCGGTACGCCGCACGCAACGCCATGCTGCCGAGCTTCACCGGGTTCGCCATGGCGCTCGGCGGTGTGATCGGGGGCGCACTGCTCACCGAGACGGTGTTCAGCTACCCCGGCATCGGCTACCTGCTGTTCGAGTCCCTCACCAAGCGCGACTACCCGATGATGCAGGGGGTCTTCCTGATCGTGACGCTCGCGACGCTCCTCGCCAACCTTCTGGCCGACTCCCTGTACGTGGTGCTCGACCCGCGCATCCGGGAACAGGGGTGAGTGCAATGAGAACGGGACTGCTGAAGGGATGGAAGGTCCGCGTCGGCCTCTCGGTCATCGGATTCTTCGTGCTCCTGGCGATCCTCGGCCCGTGGCTGACGGCGAGCATCCCCGGCCTCGACCCGCGCGCCAACGACCTCACCGCCATCGGCCGGCCGCCCAGCGCCGAGCACTGGCTCGGCACCACCCAGTTCGGCCAGGATGTGCTGGCCCAGACCATCGAGGGCGCCCGCGGCTCCCTGTTCGTCGGGTTCCTCTCGGCCGTGATCGGCACGGCGCTCGCGATCCTCGTCGGCCTGCCCGCCGGCTACTTCGGCGGCCGCACGGACGCCTGGCTCAACTTCCTGTCCAACCTGTTCATCGTCATGCCCGTGCTGCCGCTGATCCTCATCGTCGCCGGCTACATGCAGGGCACGGGGCTGTGGGTGATCGCGCTGATCATCGGCTTCTTCGGCTGGTCGGGCGGCGCCCGGACCATCCGCGCGCAGGCCATGAGCGTGAGCAACCGCGACTTCGTGCTCGCCATGCGCACCCTCGGCGAGCCGCACCACCGGCTCCTGTTCCACGAGGTGCTGCCGCACCTGACCGGCTGGATCGCCGCGATGTTCCTCTCGGGCGTCATCGGCGGCGTCATGGCCGAGGCCGGACTCGCGTTCCTCGGCATCTCCGACTCCGGCGCGATCAGCTGGGGCACCATGATCCAGGCCGCCCAGCAGCAGAGCGCCGTGCTGCGCGGCATGTGGTGGTGGTTCGTGCCGCCGGGGCTGTGCATCGCGCTGGTTGCGACGGCCGCGACGCTGGTGAACTTCGGCGTCGACGAGCTGGCCAACCCCAAGCTGCGCACGGTACGGCGCTCCGTGGTGCGCCGTGCCCACGACCGTGCTGCCGAGACGACCGCCGCCGAGACCACCGTAGGGAGCGATGCCTGATGGTCACCCAGTTCGTGCCTGACACCGATCGGTCCGACGCCGGGACCACCTCCGCGCGCGGAGCGGATGGCGACGTCCTGCACGTCTCCGGCCTCACCGTCGAGTACGTGACCGACGGCGACCCCGTGCGCGCCTGCGCCGACGTCACGTTCACGCTGCGCCGCGGCGAGATCCTCGGCGTCGCGGGCGAGTCCGGCTCCGGCAAGTCCACCCTGATCACGGCTCTCACGAGGCTGCAGCGCCCGCCCGCCGTCACGACAGCGGGCAGCATCGTGTTCCACCCGCGCGACGCCGGCCCCGCGATCGACCTGGTCACCGCGAGCCCCAAGGCCTTGCGGGCGCTGCGCTGGACGTCCCTGTCGATCGTGCTGCAGAGCGCCATGGACGCCCTCAACCCCGTGATGCGGCTCGGCGCGCAGTTCGCCGACGCCCTGCGCACCCACGACCGGACCCTCAGCAAGGACGCCGCCTGGGCGCGCGCCGCCGAGCTGCTCGCCACGGTCGGCATCTCGGGGGACCGGGCACGCAGCTACCCGCACGAGCTGTCCGGCGGTATGCGCCAGCGCGCCAGCATCGCGCTGGCCCTCGCGTGCGGCCCGGAGCTGGTGGTCATGGACGAGCCGACGACGGCGGTCGACGTCGTCATGCAACGGCAGATCCTGGCCCAGGTGCTCCGGCTGCGCCGCACGTTGGGGTTCGCCGTCGTCTTCGTGACGCACGACCTGTCGCTGCTGCTGGAGCTCGCCGACCGCATCGCCGTCATGTACGCCGGGCGGATCGTGGAGCTCGGCACCGCGCGGGAGCTCTACGACGACCCGCGCCACCCGTACACCCGCGGCCTGCGCGACTCGTTCCCGCCGCTGCACGCGCCCCTGACACGGCTCACCGGGATCCCGGGCACGCCGCCCGACCTGCGTCGTCCGCCGTCCGGCTGCCCGTTCCACCCGCGGTGCGCGGCTCGGTTCCAGGGGTGCGACACGCACCGGCCGGAGCTGGTCACCCTCGGGCGGCCGGCGGAGGGCGGGCACGCCGTCGCGTGCCGGTTGCACGAGCCGGCCGCGAGACCCGGCCCGGCACCTGACTCGGCACCTGACTCGGCACCTGACCCGGCGGCTGTCCGGACCGAAGGAGGAGCGTCATGACCGCGACCACCCCCGCGCCGTCGGCCCCCGTCGCCGCGCCGGAACCACCCGTGCTGTCCGCCGTCGACGTGACCAGGCACTTCACGGTGCGCTCCGCCGTCGGCGCCCGGTCCGTGGTGCGCGCCGTCGAGGGCGCCACGCTCGACCTGCACCGCGGCCGGGTCGTGGCGCTGGTGGGGGAGTCGGGCAGCGGCAAGACGACGCTGGCCCGGCTGCTCGCCGGGTTCTACGCGCCCACGAGCGGCGAGATCGCCCTGGAGGGCGTGCCGGTGCGGCAGCGCCGCGGGCGCGTGGAGCGCGGCTACCACAAGGACGTCCAGCTCATCTTCCAGGACCCGTTCGGCTCCCTGAACCCGCTGCACCGCGTGCGGCACAACCTGGAGCGTCCCCTCAGGCTGCACCACGGGGTGCGTGGCACGGCGGAGCTGGACCGGCGGGTGCGGGAGCTGCTGGAGCGCGTGGCCCTGACGCCCGCCGAGCAGTACGCCGACAAGTTCCCCCACGAGCTCTCCGGCGGGCAGCGCCAGCGCGTCGTCATCGCCCGCGCCCTGGCCGTGGAGCCCAAGGTGCTGCTGGGCGACGAGCCCATCTCGATGCTCGACGTGTCCATCCGCCTGGAGATGCTCAACCTGCTCGACCGGCTGCGCACCGAGGACGGCCTGGCGCTGCTCTACATCACGCACGACATCGCCAGCGCCCGCTACCTGTGCGACGACGTCGTGGTCATGTACGCGGGCGAGATGGTCGAGGGCGGGCCCAAGGAGCAGGTCATCGCCGACCCGCAGCACCCCTACACCCGGCTGCTCGTGGACTCGTCGCCCGACCCGGACCGCGGCGCCCGCGACCGGGAGGCGCTGTTCGACGCCGACGCCGACGGCCTGGGCGAGCCGCCCAGCCTCATCGACCCGCCGCCCGGCTGCCGGTTCCACCCACGCTGCCCGTTCGCCATGGACGTCTGCCGCACGCAGGCCCCGCCGCGCGCCGACCTCGGCGACGGGCGCTGGACCCGCTGCTGGCTGCACGCCGCCGGCCGCACCACGCCCGAGCCGTCAGAGCCCACCCAGGAGAACGAGTGACCACCACCCCGCGCCGCGCCCGGGCGCCCCGCCAGTCCGACGTCGCCCGCCTGGCCGGCGTCTCGCAGTCCGCCGTGTCCCGCGTGATCGGCGGCGACACCGACGCCGCGCGGATCCCCGAGGCCACCGTGCGGCGCATCCAGGACGCGATCAAGGAGCTGGGCTACGTGCCCAACCCGACGGCGCGCAAGCTGCGCACCGGCCGCAACCGCCTGCTCGGCGTGCACACCTTCGAGGCGGTGTTCCCGCGGGCGCGCGAGGACTTCTACTTCGAGTTCCTGCTCGGCATCGAGGAGCGCGCCGAGGAGATCGACCACGACCTGGTGCTGTTCACCTCCACGGGCGGTAGCGACGGTCGGCGCCGCGTCTACCGGGACGGCGTCAACCGCCTCAACGTGGCCGACGGCGCGGTGCTGCTCGGCGTGGCCGCCGACCGCGCCGAGCTGGCCCGGCTGGAGGCCGACGGGTACCCCTTCGTGCACATCGGCCGCCGCGAGGTGCCCGGCACCCGCATCACGTGCGTCGTGCCCGACTACGAGTCGGCCGCCGCCGCCATCGTCGACCGGCTGGCCGACCTCGGGCACGAGCGGATCGGCTACCTGCGCGCCGGCATCGACGAGGAGTCCTACGCGGACCGCCGGCGGGGCTACGAGTCCGCCGTCGCGCGGCGCGGCCTGCGGGACGTGTCGCCGGCGAGCCCGGGCCTGGAGGGCGCGGGCCTCGACACCGCCGGGCCGGGCACGGCATGGCTCGACGCCGTGGCCGACGGACGCGTCACCGCGGTGGTCGCCGACGCCGAGTGGCTGGCCAACCCGCTCGCCGAGCGGCTCGCGGCGCGCGGGCTGACCATCCCGCGCGACGTCTCCGTCGCCGTCCTGGAAGGCGTCGGACCCGACGCCGCCGTGCGCTGGGACTGCCTGCAGATCCCGCGCCGCGAGGTGGGCCGCCTCGCCATCGACACGCTCGTCGGCATGCTCGACCAACCCGGCGAGCCGGTGGCGGACGTACTCGTGGAGTGCGTCGTCGTCGAGGGCGAGACCGTGGCCGCGCCGCCGGCCAGACCATCAGCACCGACGAAGGGGAACGCCGGATGAGCGCGGGGACGAGAGAGCGCAAGACCGACGTACTGATCGTCGGCGGAGGCATGGGCGGCGTGGCCGCCGCGCTGACCGCGGCCCGGCTGGGCCGGCGGGTAGTGCTGACCGAGCCCACCGAGTGGCTCGGCGGTCAGCTCACCGCCCAGGCCGTGCCGCCCGACGAGCACACCTGGATCGAGGAGCGCTACGCCCCGCCCGGCTACGCCGAGCTGCGCCGCCGCGTGCGCGACTACTACCGGCGCAACTACCCCCTGACGCCGCGCGCCGCCGCCGACCCGCTGCTGGACCCCGGCCTCGGCATCGTCAGCCACCTGTGCCACGAGCCGCGCGTCGCCGCCGCCGTGCTGGAGGAGATGGTCGCGCCCTGGCGCGCGGGCGGGCAGATCGAGCTGCTGCTGTGCCACGAGCCCGTCACGGCCCACACCTCCGGTGACGAGGTGGACGCCGTGACCCTGCGCGACACGCGCACGGGCACCGAGACCACCGTCCAGGCCGACTACGTCGTGGACGCCACCGAGCTCGGCGACCTGCTCGACCTCGCGGGCGTCGAGCACGTGGTCGGCGCCGAAGGACAGGACGAGACCGGCGAGCCGCACGCCCCCGCCGTCGCCGACCCGCTCGACCAGCAGGCGATCTCCTGGTGCTTCGCCCTGGAGCACCGGCCCGGCGAGGACCACACGATCGACCGCCCCGCCCGGTACGAGCACTGGCGCACCACCGTCGCCCCCTTCTGGCCCGGCCCGCAGCTCTCGTTCGACGACGTCGTGCCCATCACCCTGCAACGACGCACCTGGCGGCTGTTCGAGGCCGACCACGCCCGGGGTGCCCACTTCCCGCTGTGGACCTTCCGCCGGGTCCTGGCCCGCGACAACTTCGCCGACGGCGCCGTCCGCGACGTCACGATCGTCAACTGGCCCCAGATCGACTACTGGGCCGCGCCCCTGCTCGGCCCCGGCGTCGACGCCGCCGCCCGGGAATCGGCGCTCGCGGGCGCGCGCGACCTGTCGTTCTCGTTCCTGCACTGGCTCCAGACGGACGCGCCCCGGTCCGACGGCGGCACGGGCTACCCCGGCCTGCGTCTGCGCCCCGACGTCACCGGGACACCGGACGGCCTGGCCAAGACCCCCTACATCCGCGAGGCCCGGCGGATCCGGGCGGAGCTGACCGTGACGGAGCAGCACGTGGGCGTCCAGGCCCGGCCCGACGGCGCGGGCAGCGAGGTGTTCGGTGACACCGTGGGCCTGGGCCGCTACCGGATCGACCTGCACCCCAGCACGGCCGGGCGCTCCTACGTGGACATCGAGGCGTACCCGTTCCAGGTGCCGCTGGGCGCCCTGGTGCCGGTGCGGGTGGAGAACCTGCTGCCCGCGGGCAAGAACATCGGCACCACGCACATCACGAACGGCTGCTACCGGCTGCACCCCGTGGAGTGGGGCATCGGCGAGGCCGTCGGCGCCCTGGTCGCGTTCTGCCTGGACCGCGGCCTGCCGCCGCGCAAGGTGCGCAACGACCCCGCGCGGCTCGCGGACTACCAGCGGCTGCTGACCGGCACGCTCGGTATCACGCTCGCCTGGCCCGACCACATCCGCACCCACCGCGAGTGAGGGGAGGCAACTGACCGAACCCAGCGACTTCGGTCCGATGCGCTGAGATCGGTCGGTCAATCGACCGGTCTCAGGGCATCCGACCGATCTCGTCGTGCTGTTCCCATCTGTGCCATGTCTTGTACCAGCTCGACCGCTCGTTCGACGAAGAACGGAGAACCATCGTGCTGCGAAACATCCTGTTCAGGGGTCGCAGGCCCCAGCCCACCAGCCCGTCTTCCGACGTCTCCCGCCCCGCCGTCCGCCCGCCGCGGCGCAAGCCGGCACGGCCCGCGGCCGTCGCGTCCGCGCTCGCGCTGGTCGTGGCGGGTCTGGGGCTCGCGGTCCCCGCGGCGGGAGCAGCCGGCGCGGCGTCCGCCGACGTCGTGCGCGCCGAGGTCGCGCCCGCCGGCCTGTCGCCCGACGCCGCCCCCGCCGCCGTCTCCCGGCTCGGCACCTCGGGCAACACGATCGTCGACGCGTCGGGCACGCCCGTGCAGCTGCGCGGCGTGTCCGTGCTCGCCCCGCGGCACAACGCCGAGTGCCCCGAGTGCAACCCGAAGCCGATCTCCGACGTGATCGACATGACCGTGTCCGACGGCTGGCAGTCCGACGTGGTGCGCCTGCCGGTCACGGTCTGGGGTTCGCTGACCGTCGAGGAGAACGTGGCCCGGTACGTCGACCCGTACGTGCAGCAGGCCGTCGAGCTGGGCGTCTACATCATCGTGGACCTGCACCACGTGTCCGACTACGGCAGCACCGGGGTGCCGCAGTCCGCCGTCTCGGAGTTCTGGGACTACGTGGCGCCGCTGTACGCCGACGTGCCGAACGTGATCTACGAGGTCTTCAACGAGCCCGTCGCCCCGGCGAGCTGGGCCACGTGGAAGTCGTACATCCAGCCGGTCGTGGACGACATCCGGGCCGTCGCGCCCGAGACGCTGCTGCTCATGGGCAGCCCCCAGTGGAGCACCTACGTCAACCAGGCGGCGGCCGACCCGATCGCGGGCACCGACATCGCCTACGTCTACCACCTGTACCCCAACCAGGGGGACGCGACGGCCGCCAACCTCGACGCCAAGTTCGGCAACGCGGCCCAGCAGATCCCCGTCATCCTCACCGAGTTCGGCTGGAACCCGCCCGGCGAGTTCTCCGACCCGGTGGTCACCCAGGGCACGACGTCGGGCTGGGGCATCCCGCTGCGTCAGTACCTCGACGCCCGCCCGCACATCAGCTGGACGGCCTGGCTCTTCGACAACTACTGGAAGCCCCAGATGTTCGACCACGACTGGAACCTGCTCGGCGGTGAGCACCAGGGCGCCATGATCAAGGCCTGGCTCGCCGACCAGCCGTACGCGTCCCCGTGCGCTGACCATGCCGCGGTGGGGGCGACGGCGGTCGCCTCGTCGTCCGGGAGCAGCACCTCCGGCGCGGCCAAGGCGGTGGACGGCGACTGCACCAACGCCGGCCGCTGGCTCTCGGCGGAGGGCGACGCCGCACCCACCCTGACGATCACGCTCGACGCGCCCACCGTCGTGGACCAGATCGACGTGTACAGCGGGTTCGTGGGCGGTGGCTCGGTCAACGTGCTGCGCGACTTCACCGTCGAGGTGCACACGTCCGCCGGGTGGCAGCAGGCGGCGGCGTTCGACGACAACACGCTCGGCCTGGTCAGTGCGCCCGGTCCGGCCGCCGCCGTCGACCAGGTGCGCCTGGTGGTCACGGACCCGTCGAACTACACCCCCGACGTGGCCCGCGTGTTCGAGGTGGCGGTCCGCGCGGCCTGACGGCGCGCGCCGGGCGTGCGCGTGATCCGCACGCCCGGCGTCCGCTCACCAGCCCAGCTCGCCGTCGTCCTCCTGGAAGGTGCCCGTCGGCCCGTCCGGGCCGATGGTCGCCAGCCGCACGACCGTGCGTGCGCTGACCTCGACCGGGCGGCCGTGCGGGTTGGGCTGCCCGCCCAGCTCGGTGGCCGTGTAGCCGGGCTCCACCGCGTTGATCCGCACCTCCGGGACGGCGCGCGCGTACTGCACCGTGAGCATGGAGACGGCCGCCTTGCTCGCGCCGTACACGATCGCCGAGACCTGCGAGGCCGGGCGGTCGGGGGAGTGGTTGGCCCAGAACGAGCCCAGGGCGCTGGACACGTTCACCACCACCGGGTTCGCCGAGCGGCGCAGCAGCGGCAACGCCGCCTCGGTGACCCGGACGACGCCCACTGCGTTCGTGTCGAACACCGCCAGGGCGTCCGGGCCGTTCAGCGCGAGCAGCGCGATGCCGGCGTTGTTGACCAGCACGTCCAGCCCGCCCTCGGCCTCGAGGCGCGTGAACGCGGCCGCGACGGACGCGTCGTCCGTGACGTCGAGCCGCACCCAGCGGGCCCCGAGCTCGGCGGCCACCGCGCGGCCCGCGTCCTCGTCCCGGGCACCCACGTAGACGGTGTGCCCGGCGGCGACGAGCTGGCGGGCCGTTTCCTTGCCGAGGCCGCGCGTGGCCCCGGTGATCAGTGTCGTTGTCATGCCTCCAGCGTCGGCCGCCCGGCGCGGGACAGGGAGCCGTCCCGTTGTCGTAGGACCACCAGGGCCAGGACAACCCCGCCCCGCCCGCGCACACTGGGACCGTGGACGCCTGGGAGTTCGGCCGGATGGTGCGGCGGCGGCGCGACGCCGTCGCCCCCGAGGCCGTCGGCCTGCCGCGCGGACCCCGCCGCCGCGCCATGGGGCTGCGACGCGAGGAGCTCGCGGGCCTCGCCGGCATCTCCGCCGACTACCTGACCCGCCTGGAGCAGGGGCGGGCCGTCTCGCCGTCGGCCCAGGTCGTCGAGGCGCTCGCCCGCGCCCTGCGGCTGCCCGACGACGAACGCGACCTCCTGTACCGCTTGGCCGGGCACGCCGCACCCGGGCTCGACCTCGTGCCCCGGCACATCCCGCCCAGCGTGCAGCGTCTGCTCGACCGGCTCGACGGCACCGCCGTCGCCGTCTACGACGCCACGCAGACGCTGATCGTCGCCAACTCCCCCTACGACGCGCTCATGGGCGCCACCACGAGCTGGCGCGGCATCGAGCGCAACGCGCTGTGGCGGCACCTGGCCGGACCGGGCAGCCGCGTGGTGCACACCCCGCACGAGGAGGCCGACGTCGTGGCCCGTCTCGTCGCCGACCTGCACCTCACCGCCGCCCGGTACCCCGCCGACCCGGCCGTCGGCCGCCTCGTGCGCGACCTCGCCGCCGCCAGCCCGCGCTTCACCGAGCTCTGGGAGTCCGAGACCCCGGAGCTGCCCCGCGACACCTCCCGGCACAAGGTCGTCGACCACCCCGCCGTCGGCCGCATCGCGCTCGACTGCGACGTGCTCGTGGTGACCGCCGACGACCTGCGCCTCATGGTCTACACCGCCGAACCTGGCACGCCCGACGCCGAACGGCTGGCGCTCGCCGTGGTGCTGGGCACGCAGGAGCTCGTCGACTGACTCCCGCGCGCCGACACCCGCGCAGACACCGCCCCCACGCCGTGTCAGCGCCGTGTCAGGGTCGTGTCCGGACCGGCCGCAAACATCTGCGGCATGGACAACACACCGCACCCCACCGCCCTGCCGGGCGTCCGGCCGAACCGCTTCGCCGAGCTGCTGCTCGCCGACCGCCACTCCCTGCCCCTCTCGATCGCCCTGCACCTCGTCCCCGGCGTCCTGATCGTCGCGGTCTACCTGCTGCTCGCCCAGCCGCTCATGCGGGCCCTCGACCTTCCGTCGTTCCTCGGCTGGGCGATCGCCCTGACCGTGGTGCTCTTCCCGCTCCAGGGACTCCTGCTGTGGCTGGGCCGCCGGCGCACCGGCCGGTACTCGCTGCGCGGCGTGCTGGGCTACCTGGACAAGCCGGTGCCGCGCGGCCGCCTCGTGGCCATGGTCGCGGGCCTGATCGTGTGGTTCGTGGTCGTCTCGTCGCTGCTCACCGCCCTCGACGCCGTCGTGTACGACGCGTTCTTCACGTGGATCCCGTTCGACGACGCGGGCGCCAGCGCCACCACCTACCTGGACGGCACCGACCGCACGGTCATGATCGCCACCCTGGCCGCGTCCATCCCGTTCACCGGGTTCACGCTGCCGCTCATCGAGGAGTACTGGTTCCGCGGGTTCCTCCTGCCGCGGATCGCGCACCTCGGCGCCTGGGCGCCGGTGCTCAGCACGGTGCTGTTCTCGCTCTACCACCTGTGGTCGCCGTGGGTGTTCCTGTCCCGCGTGATCTTCTTCTTCCCCGGACCCTGGTTCGTCTGGAAGAAGCAGGACCTGCGCCTGTCCATCGGCATGCACGTCGGCACCACCCTGCTGATGTCGACCGGCGGCACCGTCGCGCTGCTGCTGGGGGCCATGTGATGACGACGCCGGCCATCGCGGTCTCCGGGCTGCGCAAGACGTTCAAGGACAAGACGGTGCTCGACGGCGTGGACCTCGCCGTCGAGGAGGGCACGATCTTCTCCCTCCTCGGCCCCAACGGCGCCGGCAAGACCACCACTGTCAACGTGCTCACCACGCTCGTACGGGCCGACGGCGGCACGGCCCGGGTGGCCGGGCACGACCTGGCGACGCAGGCCCGGGCGGTGCGTGCCGCCATCGGCGTCACCGGCCAGTTCGCCGCCGTGGACGAGCTGCTCACCGGGCGGGAGAACCTGGAGCTCATGGTGGACCTGAACCGGTCCGCGGCCGGCGGCCGGCACGTGGTCGCCGACCTGCTGGAGCGGTTCGAGCTGACCGGGTCGGCGGACAAGCCGGCGGCCACCTACTCGGGCGGCATGCGCCGCAAGCTCGACCTGGCGATGACGCTCGTGGGCGACCCCCGGATCATCTTCCTGGACGAACCGACCACGGGCCTGGACCCGCGCAGCCGGCGCACCATGTGGTCGATCATCCGCGACCTCGTGGCCGACGGCGTCACCATCTTCCTCACCACGCAGTACCTGGAGGAGGCGGACCAGCTCGCCGACCGGATCGCCGTCCTCGACCACGGCCGCATCGTCGCCCAGGGCACCGCCGCCGAGCTCAAGCGCCTGGTGCCCGGCTCCCACGTGCGGCTCCGGTTCGCCTCGGCGGCCGAGCTCGACGCCGCGGCCCGGGTCCTGGCGGACGCCACACCCGACGACGCCGAGCTGACCCTGCGCGTGCCCGGCGACGGCGGCACCCGGTCGCTGCGGGCCCTGCTGGACCGGCTCGACGAGTACGCGCTGAGCGCCCAGGAGCTCTCCGTGCACACCCCCGACCTCGACGACGTGTTCCTCGCCCTGACGGGCCACGTCCCGACCACCCCGACCACCCCGACCACGGAGGTAGCGCCATGAGCACCCGGCCCCACGCGCTCGTCATGCTGCGCCGCAACCTGAAGCACGTCGCCCGCAACCCGACCACCGTGTTCAACGCCGTCCTGATGCCGATCATCATCCTGCTGATGTTCGTGTACATGTTCGGCGACGCCTTCGACGTCGGCGTCGACTACGTCGACTACGCGACGCCCGGCCTCATGCTGCTGGCCGTCTGCTACGGCCTGGGCTCCACCGCGACGGCCGCGAACTCCGACATGACCAAGGGCATCATCAACCGGTTCAAGGTCATGGACGTCTCGCGCGGCGCGGTGCTGACCGGGCACGTGGTGACCAGCGTGCTGACCAACGTCGTGGCCGTCGCGGCCCTGGTCGGGGTGGCCCTGCTGCTCGGGTTCAGCCCGGCGGCCGGGCTCCTGGAGTGGCTCGGCGTGGCCGGCCTGGTGGTGCTGCTCGGGTGCGCCACGGGCTGGCTGACCGTCGCCCTCGGCCTGGCCGCACGCTCCCCGGAGACCGCCGGTCTGGCCTCCGTGCCGCTGGTGATGCTGCCGTTCTTCAGCAGCGCCATCGTCCCCGCCGACGCGATGGGGCCCGGCCTGGCGCAGTTCGCGCAGTACCAGCCGTTCACGCCGGTCATCGAGACCCTGCGGGGCCTGCTGGCCGGCACGCCGGACACGGGCGACGCGCTGCTGGCCGTCGGCTGGTGCGTGGCAATCGCCGTGGTCGGCTACGTCTGGGCCGGGGCCACGTTCACCCGGCGAGCGTGACCGCGACCAGCTCCGCCTGCTCGGCCTCCCGGCCCTGCCGGACCGCCTCGGCGAACCCCGCGTCGCCGAGGCGGTCCCGTGCCGCCGCCTCGATCCGGGCGAGGTCCGGCAGCACCCGGTAGTCCGGGTGCTCGTGCGTCCCCGCGCTCGCCCCGAGCAGGCGGGCCGCCTGCTCCACCTGGTCGCCGCGCAGCGCCAGGTCGGCGACGCCCACGATCGCGATGGCGGTCATCGGCGCGTGTCCCGTCTCCAGCGCGGCCCGGTACGCCGCCGCGTGGTGCTCGCGCGCCGTGCCCAGGTCCGTGGACAGGTACCCGAGCTGGTCGTGCGTCACCGCGCGGATGTGCGCGCCGTCGCCCTCGGGACCCCACAGCGCCGACGCCGCGGCCAGGTGGGCGCGGGCCTCCTCGGGCAGGCCGGCCCACCGGGCGAGCTCGGCCCGCGACAGCGCGAGCCCACCCAGCGTGCCCGGCCACGTGACCCGCCGCGCGTACCGCTCGGCCTCCGCCATGGCGGAGGCGCTCGCGTCGGCGTCGCCCAGGAGCCAGTGGAGGTGCGCCTGCCGGGTCCGGATCTGGATGAGGTCGTCGACGGCGCCCATCTCGGTGACCACCTCGGCCGCCTGCTCGTAGTGCGCGCAGGCACCGGCCAGATCACCGCACGCCGCGGCGTCGTCGGCCAGCTCGGACAGCGCGAACATGATGCCGAACCGCTCGCCCAGCGCCCGGAACTCGGCGAGGGCCACCCTCAGGTCGGCCACCCCGTCGTGCCCGGTGTCGCCGAGGACGAGGCGCAGCTTGCCGAGGTGGAGGCGGGCCAGCGCGCTGACCCAGGGGTCGGGGTCGTCCAGCACCTCCGCCCAGGCGGCCAGCCCGTCGGCCGGGTCGGCCAGCATGCGCTCCAGCGGCACGGTGAGCGGCAGCGCGGGGTGCGGCTGCTCGCTGGTGGTGCCGTACCGGTAGGCCTTGTGGATCCAGTCGGCGGCGGTGTGCTCGTCGCCCAGGCCCGAGCTCATGAACATGGACAGCAGGGCGTACACCCAGGCGCGGACGTCGTCGGGCACGTCGCCGGGCAGCTCGGTGGCCGCGACGATCAGGTCCATGCCCTCGGACTTGTGCCCGCTGAGCCACCAGTACCAGCCGGCGCCGGCGGCGAGGCGCATGGCGGCCGCGGCGTCGCGCTCGGCGAGCGCGAACCGCATGGCGGCGCCGATGTTGTCGTGCTCGGCGGCGAGCAGGGCGAGCCACGTGAGCTGCTCCGCGCGGCGCAGGTGCGGTTCGGCCCGCTCGGCGAGCCCGGTGAAGTGGGCGAGGTGCGCCTGCCGGGCCCGGTCTGTCTCGCCCGCCTCGGCCAGGCGCCCCGCGGCGTACTCCTTGATGGTGCCGAGCAGGCGGTACCGGGGCGCGCCGGCGCCGTCGGCCACCACGAGCGACTTCTCGGCCAGGGCCGTGAGCAGGTCGAGCACGTCCTCGGGCGCGACGGCGCCCCCGGAGCAGATCTCCTCGGCGGCCTCCAGGCTCGCGCCGCCCCAGAAGACGGCGAGGCGGCGCAGCACCGCACGCTCCGCGTCCGTGAGCGGCTCCCAGCTCCAGTCGACCACCGCGCGCAGGGTGCGGTGGCGGGGCAGGGCGGTGCGGCTGCCGCTGGTCAGCAGGCGGAAGCGGTCGTCGAGGCGGTCGGCGAGCTGGTCGATCGTCATGGTGCGCAGGCGCGCGGCGGCCAGCTCGATCGCCAGGGGCATGCCGTCCAGGACGCGGCAGACGCGCGCCGCCGTGTCCAGGGTGCTCTCGTCGAGCACGAGGTCCTGGCGCACGGCCGCCGCCCGGTCCCGCAGCAGCCGGACGGCGGGTGCCGCCTCGATCTCGCCGGGGCGGGCGTCGGCGTCCGGCAGCGGCAGCGGCAGCACCTGCCACAGCGCCTCGCCGGTGATGCCGAGCGGTTCCCGGCTCGTGGCCAGGATCCGCAGGCGGCGGCACTCGCCGAGCAACCGGTGGGCGAGCGCGGCCGCCTGCTCGACCACGTGCTCGCAGTTGTCCAGGACCAGCAGCAGCTCGCGCTCCCGGAGCGCCGACACGATCCGTTCCGCGGGGGTCGTGCTGCGTGCGTCGTGCGATCCCTCGCCGAGCAGTCCGTCGCGCAGCCCGAGTCCCGCCAGGACCGCCTGCCCGACGTCGCCGTCGGCGTCCAGTGCCGCGAGCTCGACCAGCCAGGCGCCGTCGGGCAGGTCGGGCAGCATCGCCCGCGCGGCCTCGGTGGCGAGCCGGGTCTTGCCGGCCCCACCGGGTCCGACCAGGGTGGTCAGCCGGTGCTCGCCGACGAGGTCGCGGACCACCGCGATGTCGTCGGCCCGGCCCACGAAGCTGGTCAGCTCGGCCCGCAGGTTGGTCCTGCGGTCCGTCTCCTGCGGCCCGAGCTCGCCGCGCAGCAGCGCCACGTGCAGCGAGGACAGCTCGGGCGAGGGGTCCACGCCGAGCGTGTCCGCCAGGGTCTCCCGCGTGCGCTGGTAGGCGAGCAGCGCCTCGTTCGCGCGGCCCGCGGCGGCGAGGGCGCGCATGAGCGACCCGACCAGCGGCTCGCGCGTGGGGTGCGCCGCGACGAGGTCGGTGAGCTCGTCGACGAGGTCGGCGCCGTGGCCGAGCCCGATCTCGGCGTCGATCCGTTCCTGGAGGGCGGCCAGGCGCAGCCCGTCGAGGCGGGTGGCCACCGCCGTCGCGGCCGGGCCCTCCAGCCCCGCGTCGGCCAGCGCCGGACCGCGCCACAGGGCCAGGGCGTCCCGCAGCAGCCGCACCCGTCCGGGACCCTCGGTGGCGCGGGCGCGGGCGAGGAGCTGTTCGAACCGGACGGCGTCGACGTCGTCGGGCGCCACGAGGAGCCGGTAGCCGGACGGGTGGCCCTCGACGGCGCCGTCCGGCAGCGTCTTGCGCAGGCGGGAGACCAGGCGCTGCAGGGCGCCGGCCGCGTCGTGCGGCGGCTCCTCGCCCCAGATCCGGTCGACGAGCGTGGACTTGGGCACCACCCGGCCCGGCTCGAGCGCCAGCGTGACGAGCAGCGCGCGCAGGCGCGCGCCGGGCACGTCGGCGACGACGCCGTCGTCCAGGCGTACCTCGAACGGTCCGATCAACCCGATCTGCACGCGCAGATCCTGCCACGCCGGGTGACCGTGCCTCCACCATGTCGCCGAAGGTCGGCCACCCGGGCGTCCTGCCCGGTCAGCGCCCCGCGTGGCCGAGGGCGGCGACCTCGCGGACGGCGTCGGCGACCGCGCGGAAGTCCTTCTTCAGGATCCAGTCGTGGTTGCTGGCGACCTTGGCGCTGATCTCGATGTTCGGGTTGCGCTCCAGCACCGGCCCGAGGCTGGCCCGGATCTTCTCCTGCTCGTCGCCCTTGCTGCCGAGCGACGCACCGGAGGCCAGCACGTAGCGCGTGGGCACCGTGACGGCGTCCAGGACCGGGCCGAGCGCGCGCTCGCTGCCGATCCGGCCGAGCTCGATGTTGCTCTCGGCCTGCTGCGCGGCGTTCAGCCGCGGGGTCAGGCCCGTGGGACGCAGCAGCCACGTGACCGGGCGCAGCAGCCGGAACAGCTTCCGGATGCGGCGCTCCATGGCCTCGTCCAGCCAGTCGTTCGGCTCGGCGCCCTCGACCAGCACCGCGCCCAGCGCGCGCCGCGGGTTGCGGCTGGCCCAGTGCGCCGCGGCGAAGGCCCCGTAGGACCAGCCCACCACGAGCGCCCGGTCGACGCCGCGCGCCGCCAGGACCACGTCGACGTCGCGGACCACGGACTCGAACGAGTAGTCCGCCGAGGGCTTCGACCGGCGCCCGCGGGCCCGCTCGTCGTAGGTGATGTGCCGGTAGCCGTCGCCGAGCTCGGCGATCACGCGGTCCCAGTACCCGAGGGTGGCGAACTGGCCGTTGAGGTAGATGACCGGGATGCCGCTGCCGCCGGAGTCGACGGTGTACAGGGCGGTGTCGTCGACCGGGACCATGCCCGACCACGGAGCACTGGGGGAGCTGCTGTTCGTCGTCATGCGGAGGACTCTGGCCGCACGCGCTGACACCGCCCTGACACGGCCCTGACACGCCGCGCCCGCCCACCGGCCCGGTAGCGTCTGTCCCATGCGTCTGGGCGTGCTCGACATCGGTTCCAACACGGGTCACCTGCTGGTGGTCGACGCCCACGGCGGCGCGGCGCCGCTGCCCGCGTCGTCGTTCAAGCAGCCGCTGCGGCTGGCGGAGCACCTCGACGACTCCGGCGCCGTGCGTCCCGCCGGCGTGGACGCGCTGGCGGAGTTCACCGCCCAGGCGATGCGCGTCGCGGAGGACCGGGGCTGCGCGCAGACGCTCGCGTTCGCCACCTCGGCGGTGCG
The DNA here is from genome assembly GCF_044456525.1 of Promicromonospora sp. NPDC050880. NCBI lineage: Bacteria > Bacillati > Actinomycetota > Actinomycetes > Micrococcales > Promicromonosporaceae > Promicromonospora > Promicromonospora sp. NPDC050880. The sequence goes on along the minus strand of NZ_JBITFV010000001.1, from coordinate 466,255 downwards.
CGACGCCGGCAACTCCGAGGACGTCCTGAAGACGGTGCTCGACCGCACCGGCGTGCGGCTGGAGGTGCTCAGCGGCGAGGACGAGGCCCGGCTGACCTTCCTGGCCGTGCGCCGCTGGTTCGGCTGGTCGGCCGGGCGGCTCGCCGTGTTCGACATCGGCGGCGGCTCCCTCGAGATCGCGGGCGGCTCCGACGAGGCACCCGACGCCGCCTGGTCCCTGCCGCTCGGGGCGGCCCGCCTGGCCCGGGCGCACTTCGCCTCGCCCGCCCTGCCCGACGCCGGGTCGCTGCGCGCCCTGCGCCGCGACCTGCGCGCGGACATCGCCCGCAACGCCGGGAGCCTGCTGCGCAGCGGGCGGCCCGACCGCGCGGCGGCGACCTCGAAGACGTTCCGGTCCCTGGCCCGGATCTGCGGGGCCGCGCCCGCGGGCGACGGGCCGCTGGTGCGGCGGGTGCTGCGCCTGGACACGCTGCGGGAGCGCGTCGAGGAGCTGACCACCATGGCACCGGACGCGCTGGCGGGGCTGCCGGGCGTCTCGCCGAGCCGGGCGCACCAGATCGTGCCGGGCGCGCTGGTGGCCGAGGCGTGCATGGACGTGTTCGACCTGGTCGAGCTGGAGATCTGCCCGTGGGCGCTGCGGGAGGGCGTGATCCTCCAGCGCCTCGACCAGCTCCCGCACCTCGGTGCCGCGTGACGTTGCTGTTGCCTGCCCCGCGGATCCAGGGCAGAGTCTGAGACGGCGCACCTCACACCGGCGTGAGGCGCGTCACCACCATGGGCTCTGCCGGGATGCCCGGTCGAGGTCCCCGCGGCGAGCCGCAGGGTCGAGGCGACTGCGCCGAAGCCGGCCGTCGCGACGGCGAACAGCCCCAGAACCGAGAGACCGGGCCGTCGTGCCCCTTCCCTTTTCGTGCTGGGTTGCGAGTGGCACGCACCCTCCTAGGTTGGTGAGTGGTCAGGAAGCGGCCGTACCGGTGGAGCACAGCCCGCCGTGGCACGTGCTCCACGACCTGCCGGGCCGGTCCCGGCGGGACGACGACAGGAGTCCGACCATGAGCCAGACGAACCTCCCGGGCGGTACGCCGTACGGCGCTCCGCCCGGCAGCCAGACGCCCCCGAGCCCGGCGCCCCCGAGCCAGGCGCCCGAGCCCCCGGGCGTCCAGGAACGGCTCGGCGAGGCGGCGTCGCGCGTGGGCGACGCGGGCCGCGAGACGGCCCGGGACGCCCGCGAGCGCGTGCACGACGTCGCCCACGAGGCGGGCGACCAGGCCCGCGGTCTTGCCGACCGCGCGACGTCCGAGCTGCGGTCCCGCATGGGTGACCAGCAGCGCAACCTCGCGGGCGGGCTCCGGTCCCTCGGCGACGAGCTGGGCCGGATGGCCGGCGCGGCCGAGGACCCGGGCTACGCGAGCGACCTGGTCGACCGGGCCGGGCAGGCCACCGGGCGCGTGGCCCGCTGGTTCGAGGACCGCGAGCCCGACGACGTGCTGCACGAGGTCGAGGCGTTCGCCCGTCGACGACCGGGCACGTTCGTGCTGATCGCCGCCGGGGCAGGCCTGCTCGCGGGCAGGCTGCTGCGCGGCAGCCGGGACGGTTCCGCGGACGACGACCCCGACGCCGGTCGCGCACCGGTCGCGGAGCCGGTGGCCACAGGAGGTGAGACCTATGCCGGGCGCACGTGACCCCTTCGGCACGTCCACCGTCGCCGAGCACACGCGGTCCGGACCCGACGGGGCTCGCGGGACCAGCCGGTCCGCGGGCGACCTGCCGAGCCTGGGCGAGCTCGTGAGCGAGGTCACCAGCGACCTGTCGACGCTGGTCCGGCAGGAGGTGGCGCTCGCCAAGGCCGAGGCGACGGAGTCGGCCCGGCGTGCCGGGAAGGGCGCCGGGATGTTCGGCGGCGCGGGCGTGGCGGGACACATGGTCCTGCTGTTCGGCTCGCTCGCCCTGTGGTGGGCGCTGGGGTCGGTCCTGGGCGGCGGCTGGGGTGCGCTCGTGGTCGCCGCGGTCTGGGCAGTGGTGGCGGCCGTGCTCGCGCTGCGCGGGCGGGCCGAGCTGCGGGCGGTCCGCGGCGTGCCGCAGACCGCCGAGACGGTCCGGAAGATCCCGGACGCCCTGCGTGGGCACGCCGACGAGCCGCGAGGAGACCACCCGCGAGGAGACCACCCGCGAGGAGACCACCCGCGAGGAGACCACCCGCGAGGAGACCACCCGCGACGAGACGAGGAGAGGAACGCATGAGCACCAACGATCCGGACGTGATCCGAGCAGACATCGAACGCACCCGGGCCGAGCTCAGCCACGACGTGGACATCCTGGGCGACAAGGTGCACCCCGGGCACGCGGTGCGCCGTCAGGCGGACCGGGCACGGTCCCGCATGGGCCGGGTGAAGGACCGGGTCATGGGCACGGCGCACGACACTACGCACTCCGCGCAGGCCGCCACGCACGACCTGGCGGACCGTGGCCGGGAGGCGGCGTCGTCGGTCGCCCACGGCGTGAGCGCGGCGCCGGACGCGGTGCGTGACCGGACGCGGGGCAACCCGCTGGTCGTGGGCCTGGTGGCCTTCGGCGCCGGGCTGGCGGCCGCGTCCCTGATCCCTGCCGGCCGCGCCGAGCGGCGTGCCGCGGCGGCGGTCGAGGAGAAGGCGGCCCCGCTGGTGGACGACCTGCGGACGACGGCGCGCGACGCTGTCCACGACCTGCAGGAACCGGCACGCGAGGGTGTCGACGCGGTCCGCGACGCGGCGAAGGACGCCGCACGGTCGGTCGGCGAGCACGGCCGGGAGGCGGCCGCCGACCTGCGCTCCGGCTCGGGCGGCTCCACGGCCTGAGCCGGTCGGCGCGCGACAGGTACCCCACGGCCGGCCCGTCGCCGGTCACCGGGACCGGCTCACCGCCGGTCCCGGACCCGTCCTGGGAGGCACCATGGCCCACATCGACGACACCGCGGCCCGCACCGGAGCCGACCCGGCGCCGGACGACCGGCGCAAACCCGACTCACCCCCGGACCTGAACCGCCGGACCTGGACGCACGTGCTGGGGTCCACGGTGCGGCAGTTCTCCCGGGACCAGTGCCTGGACCTCGCCGCGGGCCTGACGTACTACGCCGTGCTCGCGGCCGCGCCCGCACTGCTCGCGCTCGTGTCCGTGCTCGGGCTGGTGGGCAGCGGCGGGCAGGCCGTCGAGCGGGTGATCGGCACCCTGGAGGGCGTGGTGCCCCCGGACGTGCTGACCGTCGTCCAGCCGCTCGTCGAGAACGCCGCCGGGGCCGGGGGCCGGGCAGGCTTCGCCCTGATCCTCGGTGTCGTGCTGGCCCTGTGGTCGGCGTCCGGGTACGTCGGGGCGTTCGGGCGCGCGATGAACCGCGTCTACGGCATGGACGAGGGCCGTCCCGTCTGGAAGCTGCGCCCGGTGCTGCTGCTGGTCACGCTGGTGGCCGTGGTCATCGCGGCGCTGGTCGTGGCGGCGCTCGCGCTCAGCGGGCCGGTCGCGCGGGCCGTGGGCGACGCGGTCGGCCTGGGCACGACGGCGGTGACCGTCTGGAACGTCGCCAAGTGGCCGGTCGTGCTGGTGCTGGTCGTGGTGCTGGTGGCGATCCTCTACCACGTCACGCCGAACGTGCGGCAGCCGCGGATCCGCTGGGTCAGCGTGGGCGCGGTCGTCGCCATCCTGGGGTGGCTGGTGGCGTCGGCCGCGTTCGGGTTCTACGTGGCGACGTTCTCGAGCTACGACGCCACCTACGGGTCGCTGGCCGGCGTGATCGTGTTCCTGCTGTGGCTCTGGATCACCAACCTGGCCCTGCTGCTGGGGGCCGAGCTGGACGCGGAGCTGGAACGCGGCCGGGAGCTGCAGGGCGGGTTCGCGGCGGAGGAGGTGCTGCGGCTGCCGCCCAAGGACGCCCGTGCCAGCGAGAAGCGCGAGGCGAAGCGGCAGCGGGAGATCGAGCGCGGGCGAGAGCTGCGCGACGCGGCCCGGGAGGACCGGGCTACCCGCGCTCCGTCCCGTCCTCCGTCTGCCGACGGCTCGTGAACGCCCGCTCCCGGGCATAGGCGTGGAACCGGTCGAGCATCTCCACCTGCCGGTCGGCCTGGGCGATCAGCTCGTCGAGCTGCGCCGGGTCGAGGCCGAGCTCGTCGGCGTGGTCACGCAGCGTCTGCCAGCTGCCGATCGTGCCGAGCACCGCCGAGCGGACGACCTCCGCCTCGACCACCGGCGACAGCGGCGAGCGGTGCACCACGCGCCCGTTGAGCTTCAGCCGCCCGGCCCGCTCCGCGAGCCGGGCCGCCGCCTGCCGGTACCGCCGCGCGGGCACACCCAGGCGGTCCAGCAGGTCGCGGGAGAGCTCGCGCTGGCCGCGGAGCTGCTCGGTCACCTCGGCCAGCTCGGCGTGGAACGGTGTGTCCCGGTACCGGTCGGTCATCAGCTGGACGCGCTCCAGGGTCGCGGTCGCGACCGCCTGGTGGTCCGCGAGGTACAGACCCAGCAGGCCGCGGTCCATCGACGGCGGGACCCGGACGTCGCCGCGGTGCCGCAGGGGCAGCACGGAGTCGCCTGGCGGGCGGTGGGTGGCGGGGTGCAGGGGAGCGGACCGCAGGCCGCGCCCCACCGCCATGCCCGCCAGCAGGTCCTCGACGGCCTCGGCGGCGCTCCGGCGGGGCCGCCAGCCGAGCTCCGTGCGGATCCGCGACGTGTCCAGCACGGGCACGCTCGCGGCGAGGTCCAGCCAGCCGGGGTCCGCGCGGACCAGGTGGGCGTCGTGGGCGGCCACCAGCACCCCGCGGACGGCGCCGCGCGGCACCTCGACGAGCCGCCCGTGGCCCACCAGGCGAGCCAGGTCCGGTCCGTGCAGCACGTCGTCGGCCGCCACGTTGAACGCTCCGGCAGCCCGCTCGACGACCACGCGCCGGTAGGCGTCGGCGACGTCGTCGGCGTGGACCGCCTGCAGGCGCAGGCCAGCGGGCAGCGGGAGCAGCGGCAGGCGGCCGTACCGCAGCAGCCGCACCGGGACCAGCGGGCCCAGGAAGTACCGCACCACCGACTGGGCGGCGTCGCCCTGGAAGACGAGCGCGGGCCGCAGCCGGGCGACGGCGAGCTCCGGCCGGGCGGCCTCCAGCTCGTCCAGCACCCGTTCCTGGGCCGCCTTGTCCACGCTGTAGTGCGACGTCGGGATGCCGCGGGCGGGCCAGTCCTCGCGCCGCGGGGTGTCGTCGTCCACGGCGGAGTACGCCCCCACGGAGGACGCCACGACCAGGTGGGGCACTCCGGCGCGCACCACGGCGTCCGCCACGCGGCGCGTGCCCTCCACGTTGGTGCGGCGCAACAGGTCGCGGTCCCGGTTCGGCTGCACCAGCCAGGCCAGGTGCACCACGGCGTCCGCCCCGCGGAAGAGCTCGGCCAGCCGGGCGACCACCGGCTCGGGACCGTCGCCGGCGGCGATGTCCACCGACGCCCACCCGGCGTGCCGGTAGGGCTCGGCGCTCCGGTCCGGCAGACGCCGGGCCACGCCCAGCACGGAGGTGACCGCGGGCTCCTCGTGCAGCGCGCGCAGGAGTGCCGTCCCGGCGTTCCCGGTGGCCCCCACGACGACGATCCGCATGGAGCCACCGTCACACCCGGCGGTGCCGCTCGCATCCCGCGGCATGTCCCGTGCTACATCCCGTGCCATGTCCCGTGCCATGTCCCGTGCCATGTCCCGTGCCATGTCCCGCAGGCCCGCGCGCGCCACCGCACCCTGCCCGCGAGCCCGCCGGTACCGTGCACGGTATGACCCGCACCCGCGACGGCGACCTGACCGTCGTCGGTCACGTGCGCGGACCGGCCGACCCGGACCGGGCCGTGGTCCTCGTGCACGGCGTCGGCTCGTCGGCGCGCGCCTACCGGCGGCTCGGCGACCGCCTCGTGGCGCACGGCGCGGTGCACGCCGTCGACCTGCCCGGCTACGGCGCGTCCCCGCACCTGCGGCGCGACGTCGACATCCCGGAGCACGCCGCCGCCGTCGCCCGCTACGTCCACGAGCACGTGCTGGACGCCGGCCTGCCCGCCCCGGTCGTCGTCGGCCACTCGATGGGCGCCCAGGTCGTGGGGCAGCTCCTCGCCGACCACCCGGGCGTCGCCGGCGCCGGCGTCCTGGTCGGCCCGACGGCGGAACCCGGCACCCGCACCATCGCCCGCCAGGCGATGCGGCTCGCCGCCGACGCCGTCGGCGAACCACCCGGGACGCTGGGCGTGCTGGTCGTGGACGCCCTGGTCCGGTGCAGCGTGCCGTACTACCTCGGGCAGCTGCGCCACGTGGTGGACCACCGGCTGGAGCAGGTGCTGCCCCGGGCCACCGTCCCGGTGGTCGTGGTGCGCGGCGAGCGCGACCCGGTCGCGCCGCCCGCGTGGACCGCCCGGCTCGCCGCCTGCGCGCCCTCCGGCCGGTGGTCCACCGTCCGCGGCCGGCACCACGCGATGGACTCCGACCCCGACGGCGTCGCCCGGATCGTGCTCGACGCGTGGCGGGCCGCCGAACGGGGCACGGTGTGAGCGCGCGGCGCCGGTCGTCCCGCGGCTCGCTCGCCCGGCTCGGCGCCTGGGCCGCCGACTACGCGTGGGCCCTGGACCGGCAGCTGCGGCACCTGGTGCGACCCCCGGCGCTGCCGGTCGCACCCCGGGTGCCCGGTGCGGCCGCCGCGGCGCCGGTGGTGCTCCTGCCCGGCATCTACGAGACGTGGGAGTTCCTGGGCCCGGTCGCCGACGCCCTCGCCCGGGCAGGGCACCCCGTGCACGCCGTCGCCGGCCTGGGCCACAACGGGCGTCCCGTGCCCGAGTCCGCCGACGTGGTGGCCGACGAGCTGGACCGCGCCGGCCTGACCGGCGTCGTGCTCGTGGCGCACAGCAAGGGCGGCCTCATCGGCAAGCACGTCATGCTCTCGCCCGCGGGCCACCGGGTGCTGGGCATGGTGGCCGTCGCGACGCCGTTCGCGGGCTCCCGGTGGGCGCGGTACATGCTGTCGCGGGCGCTGCGGTCGTTCGACCCGCGCGACCCGGTGCTGCTTGCGCTCGCGGGCGAGCTGCTCGTCAACGACCGCATCACGGCCGTGTACCCCACGTTCGACCCGCACATCCCCGAGACGGGCCACCTGGTCGGCGCGCGGAACGTGGAGCTGCCGCTGTCGGGGCACTTCCGGCCGCTGGGCCACCCGCTCCTGGTCAGGACGGTGGTGCGGGAGGTTGCGCGGCTGGAGTCGGGGTGACGGGGCGGCCGACCCGTCACGGAGCACCCGGCGGGACGTGGTCCACTGGAGAGGTGCTCACCGTCCGTCACACGTCGCCGCGCCGGCTCGACGTCGCCCTGACGCTCGGGCCCCTCGGTCACGGGCCCGCGGACCCGACGTTCCACCGGGCGGCCGACGGCACGGTCTGGCGCACGTCGTTGCTGCGCAGCGGGCCGGTGACGCAGCGGCTCGTGCCGGCGGGCCCGCACGAGGTGGTGGTGCACCACTGGGGCGACGGCGCGCGGGAGGCCGCCTCGGCCCTGCCGGTGCTGCTCGGCGAGGACGACGACGTCGCGGGCTTCGCCCCGCCCGCGCAGGTGCGCGACGCGCACCGCCGTGCCGCGGGGATGCGGATGCCGCGCAGCGGTCGCGTGCTGGAGGCCCTGGTGCCGGCCGTGCTGGAGCAGCGGGTGCAGACGGTGACGGCACACCGCGCGTGGCGGTGGCTGGTGCGCCGGTACGGCACGCGGGCCCCGGGCCCGGCGCCCGAGGGAGTGCCGGGCGGGCTGCGGGTGGTCCCGGACGCGCGCACCTGGGCGCGGGTGCCGGTGTGGGACTGGCACCGGGCCGGCGTCGACCCGGGACGCGCCCGGACCGTGGCACGCTGCGCGCTGGTGGCGCCGCGTCTCGAGGAGGCGGGCGCCATGCCGCCCGCCGAGGCCCGGTCCCGCCTGGAGAAGGTGCAGGGCGTGGGCGTGTGGACGTCGGCGGAGGTGGCGCAACGTGCCTTCGGCGACGCCGACGCCGTCTCGGTGGGCGACTTCCACCTGCCGGCGGCCGTGGGCATGGCGCTGGCCGGTGAGCGCACCGACGACGCCGGCATGCTGCGGCTGCTGGCGCCGTACGCACCCCACCGGCACCGGGTGGTCCGGCTGCTCATGCTGGATGGGCGGCACCGGGCACCGCGGCGGGGGCCGAGGACACCGCTGGTGGACTACCGGGGGTTCTGAGGACTGCCGTTCTTCCCGGTGCGGGTGCGTGTCAGTGGTAGGAGATAGGGTCGAACAAACGTCTGAAAGGTATGTGCTGATGGACCGGTGAATGTGCGCACTGGGTCTGATGTCAGGGTGGGGAGGGGTGCATGGAAGCGGGATGGTCGGGAGACGTGGGCGTGCTCCACGGGGTGCGCGAGGGTGTGGTGGTCGATGGGGCCGCGGTGGTCGATGGGGCCGCGGTGGTCGACGGGGCCGCGGTGGACGGCGGGGTTGTCGACGACGGCGGGGTGTTCGACGGCGGGACGTTGGACGAGGCGGTGTCCGACGGCCGGACGTCCGACGAGGCGGCCTTTGACGAGGACTGGTACAACGGCGCCTGGTTCGAAGGGGACCTGTTCCAACGGGTGATGGCCGAGGAGCCGTCGGCGTCGAGTGCCGATGCGCCTGCGGGCCTGGCGCCGGGCGGGACGGCCGATGCTGGTCTTGATCATGGCCCGGACCTGCCGCCGGACGACATGCCCGTGGTGCTGTGGCCGACGGCGGTGCTGCGCGAGGCGCTGGCGCGCGGGCCTGGCGTGCGGCTGGCGCGGGTCGTCGCCGAGGCGGTCGACCTCGACGGAGAGCTCGACGCCCGGCGTGGTGGGCCGGGCGACAGCTCTGGCGGTCACCCCGACGGTGGCTCCGCCGTCCTGTCCGACCTGTCCGACGACCTGCTGGGCGATCTCGTCGTGGCGTGCGGACGGCTGCAGTCCTGGGCGGCCGGTGTGCAGGCCGTGGTGGTGGCCGAGCGTGCGGCGCGGGAGTCGCACCCCCTGGCGCACAGCTCGCTGGTCGCGCAGGTGTCGGGCGAGCTCGTCGTGACGGGGTCGGAGGCGTCGGAGGTGGTGGTGCGAGGCGAGTCGGGGGCCGACCACCCTGCGGTGATCACGGCCCTGAGGGCCGGGCGGATCGACGCGCGCAAGGCCCAGACGCTGCTGCGGTCGGCCACGCAGCTGACCGTGGAGGAGCGCGCCGAGGCGATCGTCCGCTACCTGCCGCAGGCGCCGTCGCGGACGTGGCGCTGGCTCCAGTCCAAGATGCTCGCCTTCGCCAAGTCGCGCCACGGCGCCGACGCGGCCGCCAAGGCCGCGGTGACCCGCCGCTCGGTGCAGGTGGACCGGGCCGAGAACGACATGGCGTGGCTGTCGGCGTACCTGCCGGCGGTCGATGCCACGGCGGTCTGGGGCGTCGTGGACGACATGGCCCGCCAGCTGCGGAGGGTGGCGGGGGAGGAGCGGGACCTCGGGCAGCTGCGTGCGGACTGCCTGACGGGCATCGTGACCGGCCGCCTCGTCCCGGCCGACCGGTTCACGCACGGCGGCGGGAGCGCGGGCGCGCCGGATGCCTTCCCCGGGACGCGGGACGCCCGTCCCGCCCAAGGCGCCCAGGGCTCTCCCGCCGGAGAAGGCGAGGCGGACGCCCCGGGCACCCGCGACGAGGCCGAGCGTGGGGACTGCACCTGTGGCGGGCGTGCTCCGGTCGTGCGACCGGTGGTGCAGCAGGTCCGCGTGATCCCGACGCGCCCGGTGGTGCGCGTGACGGTGCCTGCCGGCGTGCTGCTGGGCCTGGACGACGCTGCCGCGGACTTGGCCGGGTTCGGTCCGCTGCCGGCCGAGGTGGCGCGGACGGTGGCGACCGACGCGACGTGGCAGCGGCTGGTGACCGACCCGGTCACGGGGACCCTGGCCGACTACTCGACCACGGTGTACCAGCCGGGCAGCGTGCTGCGCCGTGCGGTGCAGGCCAGGGACGAGACGTGCACGTTCCCGCACTGCGAGCACCCGGCGACCTGGGCCGACCTGGACCACGTCGTCCCGTTCGACCATGACCTCGACCCCGGCGCGCAGGCACCCGGCACGCCGGGACAGACCCGCGCCGACAACCTCCAGGCCCTCTGCCGGCGACACCATCTGCTCAAGACCCACGGCGGCTGGGCGGTGGTCCGCGACCCGGTCAGCGGGATCACGACCTGGACCGCACCGTCAGGCCGGACGCACGCGCGCCCGCCGACGGTGCTCGACACCCACGTCGAGCTCGACGCCGTCGACCCCGACACGAGCTACGCCCTGTCCGTGGCTGCCCTGAAACCCCCGGGCGGCCGACGCCGGCCGCGGGTGACGACGGGAACGGCGAACCCGACGGACCGGGGTGGGGCACGCGACACGGACCGGCCGCCGTTCTGAACGGCGCCGAGTGCATCCAGGACACGAGCCGATGTTCAGGTGTGCTTTGACGCGGGTCAGCAGCAGGCCGCGTGGCTGACGAGATCGACAGGAGGTGGCGAGGACACCCCGGTCTCCGTCATGCCGTGCGCGCCCGTCGCAGGCCCCCGAGTCCCCGGGCGACCCACCACCCGGTCACGTACAGGACCAGCCCACCGACCAGTGCCGCCCCCGCCCCCGTGGCCGCCCCGGCGAGCGCCGCCTCGGTCGTCTGACCGACGGTCAGCCCGGTGCCCTCCCACAGATCGATCGTCCCGAGCGAGGCGCCCGCCACGGCCACCGCACCGACCACCCACAGCGTCCGCGCGCCCACGACCCGCCCGCCCGCGGCATCGGTCAGACGGGTCCGACGGCGCCACAGGTAGACCGCGACGAGCACCAGGCCGACGACCGTGCTCACGTGCTGCAGGGCCCTGGCCCAGGTGAGGCCGGCTGCCAGCGGCTCGGTGAGCGCGGGCACGTGCTGGACCACGTACCCGTCGCTGTGCGTGAACGAGTCCCAGAGCAGGTGCGTGGCGACGCCGATCAACAGTGAGAGCAGCACCCAGCCGGCCCGGCGGGCGACGGCGCCGAACGTGCGGCGTCGCATTGCTCCGACGCCTCGGGGCGTCCCGGCCGTGGCCCCACCCCCGCCGGCTGCACGTGATCCCGCGCCGCGTGTCTCGGCCGTGGGACCCGCCGCAGCCGCCGCGCCATCCGCCAGCAACGCTCTCACCGGCCGCCGCGCCACCCAGTACAGCCCGCACAGCGCCACTGCGTACGGCAGGCTGACCGTGAGCGCACCCACCAGACCGTGCGACGTCGTCGCGTTCATGTACGGCTCGTACCAGGACTGCGCCGTCACGGGTATCGGCGTCCTGCGCGCGAAGTACGGCAGGTCAGGCGCCACGGCGCCGGCCACCAGGGCGACGGTGCTGAACGGGCGGCGCAGCAGCGGAAGCACCGCTGCGGGGTGCGAGAGGGTGAACGGCATGCGCCCACCTCAGCCGACGTGCGGCCCGGTGTCCAGCGGGTCGCTGCGTGGTCGCTACGTGGTCGCTGCGTGGTCGCTGCGTGGTCGCTACGTGGTCGCCGCATGGCCGCCGCATGGTCGCCGCGGACGTCGCTTCCGGTGCGCCGAGCAGGTAGGTGGCCCCGGGCGGCCGGGACGCTCCGAGCCACCACGGGCGGGGGAGCGCTCAGCGGGGACGGAGACCTCAGGAGCCACAGAGGCAGCGAGGCTCAGCCGCCCACGTGCAGGCCGATCACGACTGCCAGACCGCCCAGCCCGAGGACCACCACCACGGCCCCCGCGACGGCGAGGAGGCCCGCACCGGTCGACGCCGGGCCGAAGGCGGACGAGCCAGGTGGCGCGGGAGCGGGGCTCGGCCCTGGTGTGCGCGGATACCGCAGGTGCCGGCGCCGGGACGCGAGCCACAGCCACCCGGCCACCAGCGTGCCCACGGCGCCGGGCAGCAGCCATCGGGCGTCGCCGAACAGCGCGGGCAGCAGCCGTGCGCCGACCAGGCAGACGGCCGCGACCGAGAGCGCCGTCCGCCGCCAGGCGAGCTCCGTGCGTTCCGGCTGGAGCCCAGGCGTCCCCGGGGTCGGTACCGTCATCGCAGCAGCACGCCGAGCAGCACCAGCACGCCCACCGCGGCGACGACCACCGCGAGGCAGACACCCACGACGGTCGACGGCAGCGGCGCTCCGCGACGCAGCGCGCGCTCGACGCGCATCCAGCCCGTCCACGCGATGAGGGGTACGACGATGCCGCCCACGATCAGCACCACGGACGCCGCCAGCCGCAGGCCCGGGTGCAGGTCCAGACCGAGCGTCTCCAGCGCCACCCCGCCGGCCACGAGCGCGAGCCCCGTGCGGATCCATGCCAGGAAGGTGCGCTCGTTGGCGAGGGTGAACCGTGCGTCCGGCTCCGCGCCGACCCCGAAGACGGATGCGGGGAAGCGGCGGTCCCGCGGGCTCACCGGGCGCCCGCCCGGCGCCGCGGCGTGCGGGCGCCGGTCACTGTCCGGGTGCCTGCCTCCAGGTCGGTCCCCGCCTCCGGGTCCGCCACGCCTGCCAGCCCGTGGTCCCGCCGTCCTGCGCCGATGCCCACCCCGTGCTCCTCTCCGACCGTCCCGATCAGGCCGGTCCCGACCATTCTCGGTGCTCCGCTCCCACCGTACGGGGTCAGGGTCGGCGGTACGACGACGGTGCGGTCACCGGGTGCGGCAGGGTCCGGACGTGCCGTCCCGCCGAGACGACCTAGTCCGGAGACGCCTAGTGTGGAGACAAGGAGGTGCCACATGGGCGAGCGGAACGCGGGAGCGACGGCCGGCGGCGGCGCGATCTACGGGCTGGGCATCCTGGGCGCATGGGTCTACTTCTGGCAGCAGGCCGACGGCTTCTGGGAGTACGTGTGGGCGATCGTCCAGGGCATCTTCTGGCCGGCGTTCATGGTGTACGAGGGGTTTGCCGCGCTCGGTGGGTGAGGCGCGGGTCCCGGTCCAGCGCGTCCGGTCCGGCGTCGGCCGGCACCACGTGCCCCTCCCCGAACCCCCGCGACAACGCACCGCGCAGGCGTTCGCGCGCGGTCAGGCGCCCGACGTCGTCCGTCCGGCCCGGTGCCGGTGACGCGGCGGTGACGGCCAGGCGGGCGCGCTCGGCGTCGTCGGCCGGCTGGTGGATCTCCACGTAGCCGCCGTTCGGCATCCGGACGATGCGGCCCGTCTCGTGCCCGTGCCTCAGGATCTCGCGGTCCTTGCGCTGCAGCCCGACGCAGATCCGGCGCGTCACCTCGAACGCCAGCGGAGGGCCGGCGACGAGTGCCACCTGGAGGGTCGTGATGACCGTCTCGAAGCTGACGCTGAACTCCGTGGAGACGATGTCGGCGCTCGCGGCGCCCCACAGGATCCCGTAGAAGAGCATGCCCGCCACGCCGATCCCGGTGCGGACCGGCACGTTGCGCGGCCGGTCGAGCACGTGGTGCGGCAGGCGGTCCTGGTCCACCCACGCCTCGATGTACGGGTAGAGCGTCAGGAGCACGAAGTACCCGGCGACGACCGCGAGAGGTACCAGCATCGCGAACGTGACGGTCCAGCCGCCCCACACGGTCTCCCAGCCGGCCGGCACCAGGCGCAGCGCGCCGTCCAGGAATCCCATGTACCAGTCGGGCTGGCTGCCCGCGCCCACCTCGCCCACGGACGCCGGCCCGTACGACCACACGGGGCTGATGGTCGAGGTCGCCCCCAGCAGCACGAGCACCGCGGCCGTCAGGCCCGTCATCCCGGCGGCGCGCAGCGCGGCGTCCGGCCACAGGCGCAGGCCGAGGGCCGCGCGGACCGCCGGCGGCTGCTGGGCCTGGCCGTGCCGGACGGCGAGCGCGGCGCGCACCACCAGGACCAGGACGAGCAGACCCGGCGCCAGCACGGCGTGCACCGGGTACAGGTTCTCGATGATCTGACCGGGGAACGGCCCGCCGAACATCCAGCCCGCCAGCCAGGTGCCCACGAACGGGATGCTGAGCACCACGCCCTCCACGATGCGCAGGCCCGTGCCCGAGAGCATGTCGTCGGGCAGCGCGTAGCCGCTCCAGCCCGCCAGCAGCACCAGCAGGAACGCGACCACCAGCAGCACCCAGCTCAGCTGCCGCGGACGGCGGAACCCGCCCGTGAAGAACGTGACCAGCAGCTGCACGATCATCGCGGCAGGCATGACCAGGGCGGCCCAGTGGTGCGTCTGGCGCACGAGCAGCCCGCCGGTCACCTCGAACGAGACGGCCATCGTCGAGGCGAACGCCTCGGTGACGGTGGCGCCCCGCAGCGGCCCGTAGGGGCCGTCGTAGGTGACCAGGTCGTTCGACGGCGTGTACCAGGTCGCCAGCAGCACCCCGGTCACCGCGAGGACCAGCAGGCACGCGACGGTCACCACGCCGAACAGGTTCGACCAGCGCAGCTGCACGCGGCGGGCGCCGAGCTCGGCCGCGTACGCGGTCAGGCGGCGGCGTCCGCCCGGGTCAGCGGGCATCGCGCACCGCGCTGAGCTCGCGGCGGACGGCGGGGGCGTCGTCCGCCCCGGCGAACGGGTCGCCGCCCGCGAGGAAGGCGGCCCGCGGTCGCTGGACCGTGGCCAGCGGGATGATGTCGCGGCCGAAGAGCGCCGCCGACGCCCAGACCAGCAGCACCCGCACCTTGCGCTCCCAGGTCGGCACCGCCAGGACGTGGTAGCCGCGGTGCATCAGCCAGGCCGGCACACCCGTGACGACCAGGCGCTTGTACTGGAAGATGCCGTGCCCGATGCCGAGCGTGGCCACGACACCGAGGCTGTGGTGCACGTAGGGGCGCACCTTCCGGCCGCGCAGGTCGGCGACCAGGTTGGCCGCCAGCAGCCTGCCCTGCCGCACCGCGTGCTGGGCGTTGGGCACGGTCCGTGCACCCGGCACCGGCGAGGCCAGGTCCGGCACGGCGGCGTTGTCGCCGGCCGCCCAGGCGTCCGGGACGACGGCGTCGTCGGTGCCGACCCGCAGGTCGGCCCGGACACGGACCAGCCCGCGCTCGTCCACCGGCAGGTCGGTGTTGCGTGCCACGACGGGGTTGCTGCCGTTGCCCGCGGCCCAGATCAGCAGGCCGTTGCCGTACGACTCGCCGGTCGACAGCATGATCCGGCCGTCGGCGGCGGAGACCACCTGGGTGCCCAGGTGCAGGTGCCCGCCGCGCTGCCGCAGGTGCCGCACCACCCAGCGGCCGGGCTCGTCGGTGACCTCGGGCAGGATGCGGTCGTTCGCGTCGACCAGGTGGAACGACAGGTCGTCGCGGCCGAGCTCCGGGTAGGCCCGCAGCAGGCTCGTGGCCAGGGACAGCAGCTCGCCGAACACCTCGACCCCGGTGAACCCGCCACCGACCACGGTGACCGTGAGCAGCCGGCGGCGTTCCTCGCCCGGGGGCAGCAGCGCGGCACGGTCGAACGCCGTCAGGAGCTGGTCGCGGATCGCGACCGCCTCCTCCACGTGCTTGAGGCCGATGGCCTCCTGCTCGATCCCGGGGACCGGGAACGTACGGGTCACCGCGCCCGCCGTCACGACGATCGTGTCGTAGCGGACCTCACGTAGGGCGCCGTCGTTGGTGCGGACGGTCGCGGTGCGGTGTGCGTGGTCGATCGACGTCGTGTGACCGGCGACGACGGTCGTGCGGTGCAGGTGCCGGCGCAGCGACACCATGACGTGGCGCGCCTCGATCGACCCGGCCGTGACCTCCGGCAGGAACGGCTGGTACGTCATGTAGCCGTGCGGGTCGACGAGGGTGACGTGCGCCTCGCCGCGGCGGAGCCGCTTCTCCAGGCCCCACGCCGTGTAGAAGCCGGCGTAGCCGCCTCCGACGATCAGGATCTTTCGCATCACAACCTCCTGTGCAACTGCCTCTGGTGGTCTCACCTGTTCGACAACACGGCGCGCCCGAACGTGACGTGGCCCTGGTCACAGCCCGCCACCTGCGGCGATACGCGCTCGTCCACGGGCTCGCAGCCACGGACAGATCGAACCTGGATCCGGCGCGGCAGCCTGCGCACGCTGGGGACGTCCGGCCCCCGGCCGGCCACGAGAACTCACCGTGAGGACGGACCACGTGACCAGGAAGACCCCGAGCGGAGCACCGCTGGGCAGCAGCACCAAGCTCCCGGGCACCGACACGCGGCACCGGGCGCGCCGGTACACCGACGTCGTCGTCCCGGACCTGACCGGGACCCGGGCCCTGGTGACCGGGGCGAGCGACGGGATCGGCCTCGGGCTCGCCGAACGCCTCGCGCGAGCAGGCGCCGAGCTGGTACTACCCGTGCGCAACCCGGCCAAGGGGGCGGCCGCCGTCGCCCGCCTGCGGGACGCCGTCCCCGGCGTCGTCGTCACCACCCGGCCCGGCGACCTCGCGTCCCTGGCGTCGGTGGCGGCGCTCGCGGACGGCCTGCTGGCCGAGGGGCGGCCCATCGACCTGCTCGTGGCGAACGCCGGGGTGATGACCCCGCCGTCCCGGACCATCACGGCGGACGGGTTCGAGCTCCAGCTCGGCACCAACCACCTGGGGCACATGGCCCTGGTGGGCCGCCTGCTGCCGCTCCTGGTCGCCCAGGGCCCCGGCGGGGGCGCGCGCGTCACGACCATGACCAGTGCGGCCGCGCGGTTCGGGCGTATCGACTGGGCCGACCTGAACAGCGAGCGGGACTACTCGCCCGTCCGCGCCTACAACCTCTCCAAGCTCGCGCAGCTCCTGTTCGCCCTGGAGCTGGACCGCCGCAGCCGCGCGCACGGCTGGGGCATCGTGAGCAACGCCGCCCACCCCGGGACCACCTACTCGGGCCTGTACTCCGCCGGACCGGGGCTGGGCAGCAGCGCGAGGCCGCCGCGGGTGGACATCGTCATGCGGCGGCTGCTCGCCCTCGGGGTGTTCGTGCAGCCGGTCGCGCAGGGCCTGCTGCCCGCCCTCCAGGCGGCCACCGACCCCGCCGCCGGGGGCGGGACGTTCTACGGGCCCGACGGCGTTGGGCACTTCACGGGCAGCTCCGCACCGCAGCGCGTGTACCGCGCGGCGACGGACGCCGCCGCGGCTGCCCGGCTCTGGGCGGTCTCCGAGGAGCTGACGGGCGTGCGCTTCCCGGACGGCGCCCTCCGGACAGGTCCGGTGGTTCCTGCGGCCCCGGGACGAGAACGAGGTGACGATGGACCGCGAACGGCTGGGTGACTTCCTGCGGGCCCGCCGGGAGGCGCTGCAGCCCGAGGACGTGGGCCTGCCGCGCGGACCGCGTCGGCGCACGAGCGGGCTGCGGCGCGAGGAGGTGGCGGCCCTCAGCGGTGTCTCGGCGGACTACTACAGCCGCATCGAGCAGAGCCGGGGGCCGGTCCCGTCGGAGCAGGTGCTCTCCGGGATCGCCCACGGTCTGCGGCTGACGCTCGAGGAGCGCGACCGGCTGGTCGAGCTCGCCGGGCACGCCACACCCCGGCGCGCCCGGGGCGACCACGTCAACGCCGGGCTGATGCGGATCCTGGACGGCCTGGCGGAGGCGCCCGCCCAGGTCGAGAACGTGCTGGGCGTGACCCTCCGCCAGACGCGCCTGGCCGCGCTCCTGCTCGGCGACGAGACCTCGTACACCGGGCCGGAGCGCGTCCGCGTCTACCGGTGGTTCGCCGACCCGCGCGGCCGCGACCGCGTCCCCGAGGAGGACCACGCCCGGCACGGGCGCACGCTCGTGGCCCGCCTGGCCGCCGTCGAGGCACGCACGGGCCCCCGCTCCCCGGCCGGCGAGCTGGCCACCCTCCTGCGGGGACGCAGCACGCAGTTCGCGCGGCTCTGGGACGAGCACCCGGTGCTCGGACCGTACTGCGAGCCCAAGCGCCTGAACCATCCCGACGTCGGTCTCCTGGAGCTGCACGGGCAGACGCTCCTGGACCCCGACCAGCACCAGGCGCTGACCGTGTTCACGGCCGTGCCGGGCACGGAGAGCCACGAGCGGCTCCGGCTGCTCTCCGTGGTCGGCGCGCTCTGAGCGGACCACGCCCCGGACGTCACGCGCCCGGGTCGAACGGGATGCCGGCCGGCTTCATCTGGCCCAGCCACCAGGTGAAGTCGCCGTCGTCGATCTTGAGGGTGGCGCCGCCGAAGTCGGCGGTCGTCAGCCGGTCCCGCAGCGCCGTGCCGGGCCAGCCGTCCCAGCCGACCAGCGGCGGGTAGCGCCAGGTGCCGTAGTGGTTCTCGGGCGGTTCGTCGTTGCCGCCCGCGAGGCGGAAGAGGTGCGTGCTCGGACCGTCCTTGTGGTAGACGATCTTGGGGTGGGTGCCGTCGAACCGGACCTGTGACCGGGGGTAGGTGGCGTACCCGCTGTGCTCGGTGATCGACACGAACTCGACCTGGTTCGACCCCTGGTCCACCCACACGACCACGTGCTCCCAGTCGTGCTTGTGGCTGCCGATCGCGATCGGGCCGTCGAGGGTCTGGTCCTTCTCGAAGTAGCTCGCGTACATCACGGCGCACCAGCCGTTGTTGCACCTCTCGCGCGAGTACGTCTGCGAGTTGTCCAGGTCCCACTGGTCGCGGCAGCTGCCGTTGACGGCGCCGCCGATGTCCAGGCCGGGTGCGATGGTCCCGTCGGGTCCGATGGCGGGGGTCGCGTAGCAGCCGTCGCCGTCGTAGTCGTAGGCGGGGGAGAAGGTCTGCTCGGTGCCGGACGCGTTCTGCGGGAGGCTGGGCGGCGGGTCGGCGTGCGCGACCGTGGCGGGCGTGAGGGCGAGCACGACGGCGGCGAGCGTTGCGGCGAGGCGTGCGGTGCGGCGGCGTCGGGGGCGGGGGCCGGCGGGCTCGTTCATGGGTGTCGGGGAGATGGTCGGACGGTTCATGACTGACCCTTCCTGCGCCGCCGGGCCGGCGCCGGACGCCGTGGTGCGCGCCCGGTCCGACCCGCCGGCCCGTGTCCGGAGCGGTGCCCCTCAGCGGGTGAAAGTCGGGGTACGTGGATGCTATGGGCCGCGCTGCCCCCGGACAATGAGGGTGACCACGTAGACCCGGCCCCGCCGTCGTCCCGCTACCGTGAGGCCATGAGCAGCGAGACACCGCCGGCCCTCACCCCGGGCTTCCACGGCCGGGCCCGCCCGGAGGGCGTGGCCCTCCCGCCGGGGCAGTACGTCGAGGAGGGCTTTCCCGTCCTGTCCGCCGGGCCGACGCCGAACGTCAGCGCCGAGACCTGGTCCCTCACCGTGACCACCGAGACCGGAACGTCGACGTCCTGGACGTGGGCGGACCTCATGGCGCTGCCCCAGGAGTCGCCCACGGTCGACATCCACTGCGTGACGCGCTGGTCGAAGTTCGGCACGCGGTGGCGCGGCGTCTCGCTCGACGTGCTGCTGGCCGACGTGGAGTCCACCGCCGACTTCGCCCTGGTCGGCTCGTACGGCGGCTACACGACCAACCTCCCGGTCGCCGACCTGCTGGGCGGCAAGGCCTGGATCGCCCACACCTTCGACGGCGCGCCGCTGCATCCCGAGCACGGCGGCCCCGCCCGGCTGCTGGTGCCGCACCTGTACTTCTGGAAGTCGGCGAAGTGGGTGCGCTCGCTGACGCTCATGCCAACCGACCGCCAGGGTTTCTGGGAGAAGCTCGGGTACCACGACCTCGGCGACCCCTGGCGGGAGCAGAGGTACCAGGGTGACTGACGGCGCGCGGCTCGGCGGGCGGTACGCCGTCCGCTCCGGGTGGCAGGTCGCCACGCTGGCCGAGCGGCGCACCGAGAGCCCCTCGGCCGCGACCCTCGTGCTCGACGTACCCGGCTGGCCGGGGCACCAGCCGGGACAGCACCTCGACGTGCGCCTGACCGCGGCCGACGGCTACACCGCGGAGCGCTCGTACTCGCTGGCGAGCGCGTCCGGGCCGGCGGCCGGCGGCGGCCGGGTCGAGATCACGGTCCAGCGGGTCGCCGACGGCGAGGTCTCGCCCTACCTGGTCGACTCCTTCCCGGTCGGCTCGGCGATCGAGGTGCGCGGCCCCATCGGCGGCTGGTTCGTCTGGGACCCGGTGCGCGACGCCGGGACGCCCGTGCTCCTGCTCGCGGGCGGCTCCGGCCTGGTGCCGCTGATGGCCATGGCGCGGGCCCGGCGGGAGGCCGGCGACCGCACGCCGTTCCGGCTGATCTGCTCGGTGCGTACCGCCGAGGACCAGCTCTACCCGGACGAGCTGGCCGCGCTCACCGCGCGCAGCGACGGGTTCGAGGCCCGGACCATCTTCACGCGCGCGGTCTCGCTCACGGCACTGCGGGGACCGCGCCGCCTGACCGACTCCGAGCTGGCCTCCTGGGGCTGGCCGCCCGACCTGGAGCCCCGGGTCTACGTCTGCGGGCCGACCGGTTTCGTGGAGACCGTGTCCCGCATGCTCGTGGCCCAGGGCCACGACCCCGCCCGGGTCCGGACCGAACGGTTCGGTCCCGCCGGCGGCTGACCCCGGTCACCTGCCCGCCGGGTGCCACATGGGCTGGAGCGACGGCCCGCCGTCGGGCAGGTGGATGGGCTTGCCCCGGTCGCGGAAGCCGTGCCGCAGGTACAGCCGCCGGTTCCGGGGCGTGGACGCCTCCAGGTACACCGGCAGGCCGATCCGGCGCGCCCGGTCCAGGCCGTGGCGCAGCATCGCGCTCCCGGCGCCGAGGCCCCGCCGTCGGGGGAGCGCGGCCATGGCCGACAGGTAGACGTGCGGGGCGCCGGGGTGTCGTGCGCTCGTCGCGGCCAGGACGGTGGCGAGGCGGCGGGTGGCTCGGGTGGCGTGGTGCGGGGTGGTGTCGTCCGCGGGTGGCGGCGGCTCGGCGGCGCCGTCCGTCAGGTCGATCCAGACCGACGCCGCGACCGCGTCCCCCGCGGGGAGGAACGCGACGACGAGCTGCCCGGCGTCGACGGCCTCGCGCAGCGAGGTCTCGAAGAGCTCACGCGTGCGGTCGAGGCGGAGGCCGGGCCGCGGCTCCACCCATGCGGAGACCGCCTCGTCGGCGAAGGCCTCGACGCACACGGGCAGCAGGCGGCCGAACTCCTCCGGTGCGGCAGGGCGGACGACCAGCGGCGCGGTCTGCGTGCTCTCTCGGTGCTCCATGGGTTCAGGCTGCCCGGGTGGTGGCCGGCCGGTGCAGTAGTTTCGTCGCACGGGGAGTGAGACGAAAGAGCGCACGCGGAGGTGGCCGGACGTGGACGCAGCGGGCGCGTCGTGCGCCGAGTGCGGGACCGGCCTGGGGCCCGCGGCGGGTACCGGGCGTCCGCGCCGGTACTGCTCCCGGTCGTGCCAGTCCCGGGCCTACCGCCGTCGCCGCGACGAGGGCCGCCGGACGGCTGTCCCGCGAACGCGCGCGGGCGTTCCCGACCCGCGCCGGCGTACCGGGGGCGGGGCAGCGGGTGCCGGACTGGTCGACGTCGCGGTCGTCCTCGCCGACGCCGAGGGCATCGGGGCGGTGACGCTGCGGTCGGTCGCTCATCGTGCGGGGACGTCACCGGGCGAGGTGCGGCGGGTGTTCGCCCACCGCGAGCGCCTCGTCGAGGCGATGGTGCAGCGCCTGCTGGCGGGGCCGCACGGCGGTGAGCCGCCGCCGCACGGGACCCCGGCGCGGGTGCTGGCCGGCCTCGCCGAGGCGGAGTGGCAGGCGTACCGGCGGCACCCGTGGCTGGTGTCGGTGCTGGCGAGCAGCCGGCCGCCGCTGGTGCCCGCCGTGCTGGACGCCGCACGGGCGAGCGTGGACGCGTTCGTCGCGCTCGGTCTGGACCCGCCGACGGCGCTCGCCCGCTACGTGGCCCTGAGCGGCTACGTGCAGGGGATGGCCCTGCTGCTGCTCACCGAGCGCGACGAGGCCGCCCGGTCCGGTACCGCCTACCCGGCCTGGTGGGTGCAGGAGGTGCGCCGGCTCGACCGGACCGGTGCCCGCCGGAGGCACCCGTGGCTCGACGACGTCTCGGGCGGTGCGCTGCCCGCCGCCTTCGCCACCGACGTGGACGCCTGGTTCCGGGACGGGCTGGACCGGGTGCTCGCGGGCCTCGCCGGGGGTGACGGGGCGGCGTCGGCCTAGGGCCGTCCGCGCCCCAGGCGGGACGGCCACCAGATGGTGCGGCCCACGTCGTAGGCGAGGGCCGGCACGAGCAGCGAGCGCACCACGAAGGTGTCGAGCAGCACGCCGAAGGCCACGATGAACGCGAGCTGGGCGAGGAAGAGCACCGGGATCACGGCCAGTGCCGTGAACGTCGCCGCGAGCACCAGCCCGGCCGACGTGATGATGCCTCCTGTCAGCCGGAGCCCGCGCAGCACGCCCTCGCGCGTGCCGTGCGCCAGCGACTCCTCGCGGACCCGCGTCATGAGGAAGATGTTGTAGTCGATGCCGAGCGCGACGAGGAAGACGAAGCCGAACAGCGGCACCGCCGGGTCCGCGCCCGGGAAGCCGAGCACGTCGTTGAACACGAGCGCCGCGACGCCCATCGCCGTCCCGAAGGACAGCACCGTCGTCAGGACGAGCAGCGCCGGCGCGAGCACCGCGCGCAGCAGCAGCATGAGGATCGCCAGGATCACCACGAGCACGATCGGGACGATGAGCGTGCGGTCCCGGATGGACGCGTCGTTCGTGTCCAGGTCGGTCGCGGACTCGCCGCCGACCAGCGCCTCGGGCACCGTGCCGGCGTAGGCGGTGCGCAGGTCGCGGACGGTCTGCTCCGCGGCCAGGGAGTCGGCGGCATCGGTGAGCGTGCCCTGGAGCAGCACCGCGCCGTCCGACACCACGGGTTCGGGCGCGGCCGCCGTCGGGGGACCCGCCGCCTCGATGCCGTCGGCGGTCACGCGCGCCGTCCCGCTGGCGGTGTCCGCCGTGACCGCCACCTGGGCGATGCCGTCCTCCTGGAGCAGCACGTCGGCCGCCTCCCGGAGGTCGCCCTCGGGTGCCACGACGTAGACGGGGCTGCCCGAGCCGGCGGGGAAGTGCTCGGCGAGGCGTTCCTGACCCGTGCGCGCCTCGGAGGCGCCCAGCACGAGGTCCGACTGCGGCACCCCGGACGCCTGGAGCTGGGTGACGCCCAGGCACCCCAGGGCCAGGACGGCCGCGGTCGTGACCCAGAGGGTGCGGGGCCGTGCGCGGACGGCGCGGGAGACGCGTCCCCACAGCCCCTCCGTGCCGGTCTGGGCGGGGGCCTCCGGGTCGTACACCGGGCGGCGGGGCCAGAACGCGGCCCGGCCCAGCGCGAGCAGGATGGCGGGCAGCAGCGTGAGGGCTGCGAGCATGGCGAACACGATGCCCACGGCGGCCACGGGCCCGAGCGTGCTGTTGGAGCGCAGCTCGCTGAGCAGCAGGCACAGCAGGCCTGCGATGACCGTGCCGCCCGAGGCGAGGATCGGTTCGACCGAGCCCCGCAGCGCGCGCCATGTCGCGGTCCAGCGGTCGGGCGTGCGCACCAGCTCCTCGCGGAAGCGTGCCACGTACAGCAGGGCGTAGTCGGTCGCGGCACCGATGACGAGGATGAAGAGGATGCCCTGGGTCTGCCCGCTGAGCAGCAGCACCCCGGAGCGGGCCAGGTGCCACACCGTCAGCAGCGCGAGGCAGAGCGCGAACATGCTGGTGGCGAGCACGGCCAGCGGCAGCAGCAGCGACCGGTAGACGACGATCAGGATCACCAGGACGGCCGCGAGGGCCACCCCGAGCAGCAGCCCGTCGATGCCGGCGAACGCCGACACCAGGTCGCTGGAGAAGCCCGCGGGGCCCGTGATGTAGACCTCGACGCCGTCGGGCAGGCCCGTGCGCAGGGTGTCGCGGAGCTCGGCGGTGGCCTCGCCCAGGTCGGCGTCGCCCGACAGCGGCACGAACGCCTGGGCGGCGGCACCGTCCTCGGACGGCAGGGGCGGCGACGCCTCCCCGTCCACCGCGGCCAGGTCGGCGGCGGCGGTGAGCCGGTCGCCGACGGCGGCCAGGTCGTCCTCGCCGAGGCGGGCGTCGTCCTCGGTGACGAAGACGACGACGGCGGGCACGGCGTCGCCGTCGGTGAAGCCCGCGAGCCGGTCCTGGACCTCGGTGGCCTCGGCGGTGGCCGGCAGGTAGGCGGTGCGGTCGTTGGAGGAGACCTCGTCGACCCGGCCGAAGTACGGACCGCCGATCGCGGCCCCCACGAGCCACACGGCGATGAGGACGGCCGGCAGGGTCACCCGCAGCCAGCGGGGCACGCGCGCGGCGCTCACGCCGCCCGCTCCCAGCCCGCGACGTCGCCGGGCACGACGACGAACAGGGGGTGCGCCGCGGGTCCGGTCCCGGAGGCGAGCAGCCGGGCACGGTGCTCGGGGGACCGGGCGGCCAGCTTGCCCAGCAGGTGCTCCCACTCGTGGTCGAGCTGCCCGGTCGTCACCGGGATGCGGGCCGCCGACCGCGTGACCTCGTCGAGGGGCCGGTCGATCCGGGCGGCGTCGAACCGGTAGCCGCGCCGCGTGGCGGCGTCGCGCACGGCGTGCAGGTACGCGCCGACGGCGGTCACGGGGTCCGGGTGCTCCCGGAACCGGTCGAGCTGCGGGTGCGCGGTGTAGCCCCGGGTGCGGCCGAGCAGCACCGCCTGGGCGAGCAGCGCCTCGCGCCAGCACGCGGTGAGCCCCTGCCGGTCGAGCAGGGCGGGGTCCAGGGACCAGAGCCGCATGCGCAGCTCTCCTCTCGTTCAGATGCCTCGTTCGGATGTCACGTCGATCGAAATTCGCTAGCCAGGCTATATTCAAGCATACGAAGCAACCAGCGACGCGTTACTATCCCCTCGTGGATCCAGCACTCGCGCCGCGTGACGGCGACCAGCCGTCGATCATGGACCCGCGCGTGATGGACCCCCGGGAGGAGATCGTGCGCCGTTCCGGCCTGGACGACGCCGACGTCGACCAGGTCGTGCGCGTGCTGGAGGCCCTGCGCCGGTGGCGCGAGGCCGAGCGCCGCATGAGCGAGGCCTCCCGTGCGTACATGAAGCTGGGCGAGACCGACATGAAGGCGGTCCGCTTCGTCATCGCGCTGCAGAACCAGGGCCGCGTCGCCACACCGGGGGCCATCGCCGCGCACCTGGGCATCACGACGGCGTCGACCACCAAGCTCATCGACCGCCTCGTGGCGGGCGGCCACGTGCGGCGGTTCCCGCACCCGTCCGACCGGCGCAGCCTCGCGATCGAGGTCAGCGAGGAGACGCGGCGCGTCGCCCGCGAGACCGTCGGACGCAGCCACGCGCGCCGGTTCGACGTCGCCGCCCGCCTCACCCCGCAGGAGCGCGAGATCGTGACCCGCTTCCTGGACGACCTGGCGGACTCCGGCGACGCCGCCGCCCGCTGACCCGCCCCGCAGCGGCATCCCCCGCCGGATGGCGGGCGAACGGCCCACGGAGCGCCACGTCCGGCGGGTGCTCCGCCACGCCGCCCGCGCCGAGACTGGTGTGCACCCATCGGTGCAGGACCGTGGAACGAAGGAGTTCTGATGGCTGAGAGCGTGCAGCGACCCCCGTTCGACCCCGAGCTGGAGGCGGCGCTCGCGCTGCTGTCCGACCAGCTCCCGCCGACCATCACGCCCGAGATGATCCCGCTGCTGCGACAGGCCGGCCCGGGGCTGGACCCCGGGGTGGACGCAGCGCTCGACCAGGCCGGCGTCACTCGCCGGGACGTGACCGTCCCCGGGTACGGCGGTGACGAGATCCAGGTGAGCGTGCTGCGACGCCGGGACAGCACCGGCGTCCGGCCGGGGATCTACCACACCCACGGCGGCGGCATGATCATGGGCGACCGGTTCGTGGGGCTCGACGTGCTCCTGGGCTGGATCACCACGCTCGACGTCGTCGTGGTCACCGTCGAGTACCGTCTCGCGCCCGAGTTCCCCGACCCGTACCCCGTCCGCGACTGCTACGCCGGACTGCTCTGGACGGCGGAGCACGCCGACGAGCTCGGCATCGACCTCGACCACCTGATCATCGCCGGCGCCAGCGCGGGCGGCGGGCTCGCCGCAGGCACCGCGCTGCTGGTCCGCGACGAGGGCGGCCCCGCGCTGGCCGGGCAGGTGCTGATCTACCCCATGCTCGACGACCGCGACGCGACGGTCTCCACGACCCAGATCGACGGCGTCGGCGTCTGGGACCGCGGCTCGAACCGCACCGGGTGGCAGGCCCTGCTCGGGGACCGGTGCGGAACCGACGACGTCTCCGTGTACGCCGCCCCCGCGCGCGCCACCGACCTGACGGGCCTCCCGCCCGCGTTCGTCGACTGCGGCAGCGCGGAGGTCTTCCGGGACGAGGACGTCGCCTACGCCACCGCACTGTGGCACGCCGGCGTGCAGGCCGAGCTGCACGTCTGGCCCGGCGGCTTCCACGGGTTCGACCTGATGGCACCGCACAGCGCGCTGGGTCAGGCCGCGCACGCCGCCCGGGACGCGTGGGTGGCCCGCGTCCTCGGCGCCTGAGACAGCCGCCGTGCACGCCCCGGCTAGGGTGGGACCACCCGCGCGATGGAGCGAACGATGCAGGAGCTGGTCGGCCGCCTGACGGCCCTGGACCCCGAGGCGAGCGAGACGCTCAAGGTCGTGGCCTACTTCGACGCGCTGATCGCCGGCGGCGTCGGCCTGGACGCGCTGCTCCGGGGCGCGGCCGTGCTCAGCGGGGCCGTCGCCGGGGCGTTCGACGGCCGGCGCGCGCACCGCGTCGCGCCCGACGGCGGCCGGCTCGCCGCGACGGCGGACGGGGCGGGGCCCGAGCCCGGCTGGCCCACCCGTACCGCGGGGAGCGGGACGGTGTGGCTGGAGCGGGAGGGACCCCCGCACGCGAACGACGCGATGGTCGTGGAGCGGCTCGCGCTCGCGGTGGATCTCGTGGCGGCGCGCCGCCCCGGCGGCACGGGTGGTGCCCTGGACGTCGCTCTCGACGCCGCCCGCGACGTGGCCGACCGGCGGGTCGCGCTGTCCCGCCTCCGGCTCGACGGCGCGCGTGACCTGCGCGTCGCGGCGCTCCCGGTCGCGAGCGACCCGGGCGCCGCGCCGTCGACCGTGGTGGCGACGCCGCACGGCCTGGTGCGCGCGACGGTGCTCCGCCGGGGTGTCATGGTGGCCGGACCCGCCGGCATCGGGGTCGCCGGGCCGGGCGAGGAGCTCCCGGAGTCGTTCCGGACGGCCCTGCTGGCGTTCCGGCTGGTGCCCGGCGGTCCAGGCGCCGCCGTCGTCGACGCCGCGGAGCTCGGGGTGCTGCTCGCCGCCGTCGGGGCGCTCGAACCGGTGGCTGCGCGGCTGCCCGACGTCGTCGCGCTCGCCCGGCTGGACGCGCGCAGCCGCACGGTGCTGGAGGTGCTGGCCGGGTCCGACAGCGTGCGCGCGGCCGCGGCCACCCTGGGCATGCACCACTCGACCCTCCAGGCCCGCCACGAGGCCCTGACCGGGGACCTCGGCTACGACCCGAGGTCCCCGGACGGCCGCACCCGCCACCGCCTGGCCGGCCTCCTCCTCCGCCTGAGCCCGGAGATCCCGGACTCAGGCGGTCGGGTCAGAGGACGGCGCCCAGGAGGAGGACCGTCAGGAGGGCCACCACCGACAGGACCGACTCCATGAGCGACCAGGTCTTGAAGGTCTGGCCGACCGTCATGCCGAAGTACTCCTTGACCAGCCAGAACCCGGCGTCGTTCACGTGGGACAGGAACACCGAGCCCGCGCCGATCGCCAGGACCAGCAGCGCCGCCTGGGTGGGGTCGAGACCTGCGGCGAGCGGTGCCATGATGCCGGCGGCCGTGATCGTCGCGACGGTGGCCGAGCCGGTCGCGATGCGGATCAGCGCGGCCACCAGCCAGCCGGCCAGCAGCGGCGTGATGCCGGCGTCCGCGATACCGGAGGCGATGACCTCGCCGACGCCGGAGTCGACCAGCGTCTGCTTGAAGCCGCCGCCGGCGCCCACGATGAGCAGGATCCCCGCGATGGGCGCGAACGACGAGCCGACCAGGTCACCGAGCTGCTGCCGGGTGCGTCCCGTGCCCGTGCCGAACGCGACCAGGGCGAACAGGGACGTCAGCAGCAGGGCGACGAGCGGCTCGCCGAGGAACTCCAGGACGGTGCCGTAACCGGTCTCGCCGGCGCCCGCGATCTCGACCACCGACCGGGCCAGCATGAGGATCACGGGCAGCAGCACGACCAGGACCGACATGCCGAACGACGGCTTGCGCAGGGTGGCGGCGGGGGCGACGGCGGTCGCCGTGCCGCCGGCACCCGGGAGGCCGCCCGTGCCGCCCGTGCCGGTCGCGGCGTCGTCGGTGCCGGAGTCGGGCACGCCCAGGACCGTCGTCGGCGGCGCGAGCCGGACCCAGCGCGTGAGCGGGATCGCCAGGAGCGGCCCGGCGACGATCACCGTCGGGACGGCGACCAGCAGGCCGAGCCCGAGCGTGAGGCCGAGGTTCGCACCGAGGGCGTCGATGGCGAGGAGCGGGCCGGGGTGCGGCGGCACGAGGCCGTGCAGCGCCGACAGGCCCGCGAGGGCCGGGATGCCGACCAGCACCGGGTTGGTGCGCACCCGACGGGCCACGATCATCACGACCGGGATGAGCAGCACGACGCCGACCTCGAAGAACAGCGGGATGCCGATCACGAACGCGATCAGGGCCATGGCCCACGGCAGGCGCGCGGCCGGCGTCCGGTCCAGGATCGTGTCGACGATGCGGTCGGCGCCGCCCGAGTCGATGAGCAGCTTGCCGATGATCGCGCCGAGCGCGATGAGCACGCCCACGCCCGCGACGGTGCTGCCCAGCCCGGCGGTGAAGCTGGTGAAGGTGTCGGTGAGGCCGATCCCGGCCACGAGCGCGAGCACCCCGGACCCCAGCACGAGCGCCAGGAACGGGTGCAGCTTGAGCCAGACGATCAGCGCGACGATGACGGCGATGCCCGCCACCGCGGCGACGACGAGCTGCGGCGTCGAGGCGGCCGGTGCGGCGGCGTCGGCGGCCTGTGCGGTGGCCTGGACGAGCGGGTGGGCGGTGTGGAGCATCAGTGGTCCTCGGGCGTGGTGGGTGCGGGGGTGGCCTCGGGGTCGCCGAGGCGGTGCAGGATCTCGTCGACGATCTCGTCGGGCCGCGGCGTGACGTCGACGGCGAAACCCGCCTCGTCGTCGTGCAGGGGCTCGAGGGTGGCGAGCTGGCTGTCGAGCATCTCGGGCTTCATGAAGTGCCCGGCCCGCCCCTGGATGCGGGTGCGCAGCAGGTCGTAGGAGCCGGTGAGGTGCACGAACCGGACGGTGCCGGGCGGTCCCGCGGTGGCCAGGAGCTCGCGGTAGCCACGGCGCAGGGCGCTGCACGGCACCACCGCGCTACGGCCCTCGTTCAGCTCCTTGGCGAACCAGTCCCGGATGCCGCGCAGCCAGGGCCAGCGGTCGTCGTCGTCCAGGGGGTGGCCCGCGGCCATCTTGGCGACGTTCGCGGGCGAGTGGAAGTCGTCGCCCTCCGCGAACGACGCGCCGAGCCGGCCGGCCAGGAGGGCGGCGACCGTGGTCTTGCCCGACCCGGCCACCCCCATCACGACGACGGCGCGGGGCGTGCTGCTGCTTGTCTGGCCCGAACCCTGGCCCGAACCCTCTGCCGAACCCTGTGTCGAGAACATCGCTGTCTCGGTGACGTCTGCGTCCATCCCCCCATCCTCACCCATTAGTCACATCATTGGGGCGTGATTCATCTCACCAATGACCGGACGGCGTCGGCGACCGGGACGCCGTGCGACCGCGGCCGAGGGCTCAACTAGAGTGGGGGGATGCCCCCGGTGCTGCACAGTCCCGTCCTCGACACGCTGGGCCGACGCATCACCGGCGGCGACCTGCCCGCCGGCACGGTGCTCACGCTGGAGGGCATCGGCAGCGAGTTCGACGTCTCGCGGACCGTCGCCCGGGAGGCGATGCGCCTGCTCGAAGGGCTCGGGATGGTCCGCTCCGGGCCGCGGGTCGGCATCGTGGTGCTACCGCACGACGCGTGGAACGTGCTGGACCCCCGGGTCATCGCCTGGCGGCTCGACGGCCCCGGGCGGGCCGCGCAGCTGCGCTCCCTGACCGAGCTGCGCCAGGCGGTCGAACCGCTGGCCGCGGCCGGAGCGGCACGCGGCGCGTCGGCGGCCGTCCGCGACGAGCTCGTGGTCACCGCGGCCCGGCTGCGCGAGCTGGGCGAGAGCGGCCAGGGCGACGGCGCCCGGTTCCTGGAGCTCGACATCCGGATGCACGAGCTCCTGCTGCGGAACAGCGGCAACGAGCTGTTCAGCGCGCTGGCCGACGTGGTCGCCGTCGTCATCTCCGGGCGCATCCACCTGGGGCTCATGCCGGCCTACCCCGTGCCCGAGGCGCTCGACGCGCACGAGGAGGTGGCGCGCGCCGTCGCCGCGGGCGACGACCTCGCGGCCGAGGAGGCGATGGCGCGCATCGTGCGCGAGGTGCGCGGTGCGCTCACCGCGGACGCCCGGCGGGCCGTGGACCGGGCCTGACCGAACCACCTGCTGCCTCTGGGCAGGGCGGCCGACCGTGCGCCAGAATGACCGCGTGAGCTCCCACCGGCACCGACGCCCGCGCGACGCGCGCGGACCCGTCGTCGCCTCGGTGGCCACGGCGGCGGCCCTGCTGTCGCACCTGGCGGGCGGCGGCGCGGTCCCCGGGTGGCTCGGCGTGCTGGTGCCCTGGGTGCTGTCGCTGACGGTGTGCACCGTGCTCGCGGGCCGCCGTCTGGCGCTGTGGCGCACGGTCGTGTCGGTCGGGCTGAGCCAGGTGCTGTTCCACACGCTGTTCGTGCTGGGCACCCCGGCGGGCGGGCGGCCTGCCGGGCCCGGTGGGCACGGCGCGCACGGCGGGTACTCGCTGCCTGCTGCCGGGGCGGACCCGTCGGCCTACCTGCCCGACCTCGTGGGCGCGGGCCCGGCCATGTGGCTCTGGCACGGCGTCGCGGCCGCGGCGACCGTGGCCGCCCTCTTCGGTGGCGAGCGGCTGATCGCCCGGCTCCGGGACCTGGCCGGCCGGGTGGCCGGGCGCTTCTCCCGCCACCTCCCGGCGCGCGCCGACGTCGCCGCGCCCCTGACCGTCGTGCGCGTGCCGGCGCCCGACTGGTTCACCGGATCCTTTCCCGCTCGTCCTGAGGTGTCACCGGCGCGACGGCGCGGACCGCCGCTGCCGCGCGCGATCTGACTCCTCTCCCGAGCACCGACCCGCCCCGTCGCGCCCGTCGTCCTGACGCGCCCGCGCGCGAGCGGTCCGTGCTGCCCTCTTCGGCCCGAAGGCGAACCGCCATGACGAGCACACCTCTGTCCACCACGTCCAACCCCTCCAGCACGGCCACCCCCTCCACCTCCGCGCCGGCCGCCCGGCCCGGCCGCAGCGCGCCACGCCGCCGCGGCTCGGGCTGGTTCGGCGCCCTCCTGCTCCGGCTGCACTTCTACGCCGGCCTGCTGGTGGGCCCGTTCATCCTGGTCGCCGCCGTGAGCGGCGCGCTCTACGCCCTGACCCCGACCATCGAGCAGGTGGCCTACCGCGACGTGCTGCACGCGCCGGTCGCCGACACGCGGCTCAGCCTCGCCGAGCAGACCCGGATCGCCCAGGAGCACGTCGGCGAGGCCGGCGCGACACCCACGGCGGTGCGCCCCGCACCCGGCCCGGGAGACACCACCCGCGTCATGTTCGCCGACGAGCGCCTCGGCGAGAGCGAGTCCCGGGCGGTGTTCGTGGACCCGGGCACCGGCGAGGTCCGCGGCGACCTCACCGTGTACGGCACCAGCGGCGCCCTGCCCCTGCGCACCTGGCTCGACCAGCTCCACCGCAACCTGCACCTGGGCGACGTCGGCCGCCTCTACAGCGAGCTCGCCGCCTCCTGGCTCGGGATCGTGGCGCTCGCCGGCCTGGGTCTCTGGCTGCGTCGCGTCCTGCGGTCCCGCCGCCGGGCGGCCACGGCGCGGGACATGGTCCGGCCCGCCCGCGGGCGCACCGGGTACCGGCGGCTGTTCGGCTGGCACGCGTCGGTCGGGTTCTGGGTGCTGCTCGGGGCGCTGTTCCTCTCCGCGACGGGCATCACCTGGTCGCAGCACGCCGGGCCCCGCGTGGACGCGCTGCGCGCCGCGCTCGACTGGGGCACGCCCACGGTGGACACCAGCCTGCCGGGCGCGGCCGACGGCGGGGCCGACCCCGGCGCGGGGGAGCACGCCCACCACGGGGCGGCCACGGCGTCCGACGGGGCGGGCGAGGCCCTGGACCCCACGCTGTTCGACGCCGTGCTCGCGACCGCGCAGACCGTCAACGTGAACACCGGTCTGGTCGAGATCACGCCACCCGCGCAGCCCGGCACCGCCTGGGTGGTGCAGGAGATCCAGCGCAGCTACCCGACCGAGGTGGACGCCGTGGCGGTCGACCCGGAGACCCTGCAGGCCGTGCACCGCGTCGACTTCTCGGAGTTCCCGCTGGCGGCGAAGCTCGCCCGGTGGGGCATCGATGCCCACATGGGCTCGCTGTTCGGCCTGCCGCACCAGCTCGTGCTGTTCGCGCTGGCCGGCGGCATCGCCTCGCTGGTCGTGCTGGGCTACCTGATGTGGTGGCGGCGGCGCCCGACCCGGGAGCGGAGGCTCGCGGGCGGGGCGCCGCCGGAGCGGGGCGTGCTGCGGGGCGCACCGTGGTGGGGTGTCGCCCTCGTGCTCGCCGGCGCCGTCCTGATCGGCTGGTGGCTGCCGCTGGTCGGCTGGACGCTGGCGGCCTTCGTCGTGCTCGACGTGCTCCTGGGCCTGCGCGGGCGCCGGGCGGGTGGCGTCAGGGCCGGAGCAGCACCTTGATCGCGCGCCGCTCGTCCATGGCGCGGTAGGCCTCCGCGACCTCGGACAGGGGCAGCGTCAGGTCGAACACCCGCCCCGGGTCGATCTCGCGCTTCCACACCAGGTCCAGCAGGTGCGGCAGGTAGGCCCGCACGGGCGCGACACCGCCGCGCAGGCCCTTGTTCCCCCAGAACAGGGTGTCCACCGGCAGGTCGCCGTGCGGCACGCCGACGATGCCGATCGTGCCGCCCGGCCGCACCAGCTCGACCGACTGGGCCCGGGCCTGCTCGGTGCCGACGCACTCCAGGACCGCGTCGGCACCGATGCCCTCGGTGAGCTCCAGCACCTGGGCCAGGCCCTCCTCGCCGCGCTCGGCGACGATGTGGGTGGCGCCGAACTCGCGCGCCACCTGCTGCCGGTCCACGTGCCGGCTCATCGCCACGATGGTGGTCGCGCCGAGCTGGGCGGCCGCCAGCACGCCGCTCAGCCCGACGGCGCCGTCACCCACCACCACGACGCTCGAACCCGGCCCGACCCCGGCCGAGACGGCCGCGTGCCAGCCGGTGCACATCACGTCCGACAGGCTCAGCAGGCTCGGCACCAGGTCGGCGTCCGGTTCGCCGGGGGTGGCGATCAGGGTGCCGTCGGCGTTCGGGACGCGGATCTTCTCGGCCTGGCAGCCGTCGTACCCGCCGCCGTGCAGGCAGTTGGCCTGCATGCCCTTGCGGCACACCGCGCAGGTGTTGTCGCTGTGCAGGAACCCGCCGACCACGAAGTCGCCGGGCCTGACCGTGGTGACCGCCGCCCCCACCTGCTCGACGACGCCGACGTACTCGTGCCCGATCGGCGTGGGCCGCCGCACCGGGGCCACGCCCCGGTAGCGCCACAGGTCCGACCCGCACACGCAGGTGGCCACGGTCCGGACCACGGCGTCGGTCGGTTCGACGATCCCGGGGTCGGCCCGCTCCTCGAAGCGGACGTCCCCGGCTCCATGAATGATCGCTCCTCGCATGCCCCTATTGACGCATGCCGTGTCGAATCGGGCGGACCCCCGGGCGACCGGTTCAGCCGCGCGCGGCCCGGACGACGTCGGCCAGCGGCGTGACCGGGCGGCCCAGGAGGCGGGCCAGGTCGTCGCTGGAGGTCTCCAGGTCGCCCGCCGCGATCGACGCGTCGATCCCGGCGACGAAGCCCGCCGTCCCGGCGTCGAGCCCGGCCTGCTCCAGCTCGGCCGTGTACTCCTCGACCGGGAGGTCGCGGTAGGCCACCGGGGTGCCGGTGACGTCGCTGATCGTGGCCGCCAGCTCGGCGAACGTGAACGCCTCGCCGCCCAGCTCGTGCACCACGACGTCGCCGTCGTCGGTGAGCAGGGCCGTGGCGGCGGCGGCGGCGTAGTCGGCGCGCGGGGCCGCCGAGACCTTGCCGGTACCGGTGGCGCCCACGATCTCGCCGCGCTGGAGGAACTCCTCCAGGCGATCGGTGTAGTTCTCGGTGTACCAGCCGTTGCGCAGCACGGAGACCGGGAGGCCGGAGGCGCGCAGCGCCTGCTCGGTGGCCTGGTGCTCGCCGGCGAGCGGGTTGGTGGTCTCGTCGGCGTTGAGGATGCCCGTGTAGACGATGCGCCCCACGCCCGCGGCCTGGGCGGCCTCGATCACGGCAGCGTGCTGCGGCACGCGCCGGCCGGGCTCGCTGCCGGAGACGAGCAGGAGCCGCTGCACGCCGGCCAGGGCCGCGGGCAGCGTCTCGGGGCGGTCGTAGTCACCCTCGCGCACCTGCACGCCACGCTCGGCGAGGTCGGCGGCCTTGTCCGGCGTGCGCACGACGGCGACGACGTCGGCGGCCGGGACGCCGCGGGACAGGAGCTCGGCGACGACGAGGTGGCCGAGGTGGCCGGTGGCTCCGGTGACGGCGTAGGTGGTCATGTCATTCTCCGTTGCTGGCAGGGTTCGCCGCCCGCCGGTTGCGGACGGTTAGTGCTTTCGAATCGAAAGTACACCACATTCCGACGGTGCGCGGTACCCTGTGTCGTGTGAGCGCCACCGACCCCTCTGCCGTCCGTCCGGATGACGGCCGTCCCGTGGGCGCGGACCCGGCCGGCGGCCCCACGCAGGAGCTGGTGGTCGACGTCTTCGCCCGGGGCTGCACGTCGCGCGCCGCGTTCGAGGTGGTCACGTCGAAGTGGGCCTCGCTGGCGCTCATCGCGCTGGGGGAGGGGCGCTACCGGTTCAACGCCCTGCGCCGCCGCGTCGAGGGCGTCAGCGAGAAGATGCTGTCCCAGACCCTGCAGGCCCTGGAGCGCGACGGCATGGTCACCCGCGAGGTGGTCACCACCATCCCGCCGCGCGTGGAGTACGGCCTGACGCCGCTCGGCGAGCAGGTCGCCCAGCGGCTGCGGGCGCTGGCGGACCTCCTGGAGGCGACGGCGGCGGAGGCGGCAGCAGCAGCGGGTTCGTCCCCCGGGCGGCCCGCGGACGACTCGGGCCGCTGACCCCCGGGGATCACCTGCCCGCGCGCGTGCCCGCCACGTCCGGGCCCCACTTCAGGTCCCACTCCAGGCCCCACCGATCGCGCACCAGCGCCCGCCCTGCCTCGGTGACGTCCAGCCCCCGGCCCGACCGGTGCCGGACCACCCACCCGGCCTCGAGGAACCGCGCCCCCACCGCGGAGCCGAGCGCGCCCGCCAGGTGCGGACGTCGTTCGGTCCAGTCGAGGCACGCCCGCGTGGTGGCGCGGCGGGCGGCGACGGCGCCGTCGACGTCCACCCCGAGCTCCCGCAGGCCCGCCGCTCCCGGGCCGGTCAGGGTGAGCTCGTCGCGGCCGGCGAGCCACCCGCAGCCCACCCAGGCGTCCGTCAGGCCGGTGCCGAGCCGCCCGGCCAGGTGGTCGTAGCAGAACCGGGCCGCGGCCAGGTACTGCGCCCGGCGGCTGCGCCGGTAGCCCGACACGGGAGCGGCGTCGGCGAGCATGCCGAGCGACTCCAGCGCCGCCGCGACATCGGGCCCCGCCAGCGTGTAGTAGCGGTGCCGGCCCTGGGTGCGGGCGGTCACCAGGCCGGCGTCCGCCAGGACCGTCAGGTGCTCGGAGGCTGTGGAGGCGCTCACCCCGGCCGCCGCGGCCAGCTCGCCCGCGGGGCGGCTGGTGCCGTCCAGGAGCAGGTTCAGGAACGTCGACCGTGCCGGGGTGGACAGCGCCCGGCCCACGGCGGTGAAGTCCCGGTCCCGGCTCATGCGCCGACCGTACGGCGCGGACATTTCGGCGTCCACCGAAGCGTCCCCGGCCTACCGTCCCGGCATGGACCAGACCCGCACGGCCCCCGTGCACCGCACCCCGTCCCACCCCTACGCGACCCGCCTGCACTGGACCGGGTCGACCGGCGGCGGCCCGCGCTCCTACTCCCGCGACCACACCGCCGTCGCGGCGCCCGCCACCCCCGTCGTCGAGCTCAGCGCGGACTCCGCCTTCCGCGGCGACCCCGACCGGCTCAACCCCGAGCAGCTCGTCGTGATGGCGGCGTCGTCGTGCCAGATGCTGTCGTTCCTCGGGGCCGCTGCCCGTGCCGGGGTCGACGTGCTCGCCTACGACGACGCGGCCACCAGCCACCTCGACCTGACCGAGTCGCCCGCCCGGCTCGGCACCATCCGCCTGGCCGTCACCGTCACCGTGGCGGCCGGGACCGACGAGGCCGTGGTGCGCGAGCTCACCGAGCAGGCCCATCACGCCTGCTACGTGGCCTCCTCGCTCGCGGTCGGCGTCGAGGTCGGCGTCACGGTGCGGTTCCGGTGAGCGCCCACCCGCAGGACCTGGAGGTCCTCCTGCCCGACCGCCCTGGGGCGCTCGCGGACCTGGGCCAGGCCCTCGGCGAGGCCGGGGTCAGCCTGGAGGGCGGTGGTGTCTTCGCGGTCGGGCCGGACGCCGGTCCGGGCCACGCCGTGGCGCACTACCTGGTGCACGACGGCGCCCGCGCGCTGCGGGCGGTCACGGCCGCCGGTCTCGGGCCCGCCGTGGTGCGCGACGTCGTGCTGGCCCGGCTGGACCAGGAGGTGCCCGGCCAGCTCGGCACGCTCGCGCGCCGGCTGGGTGACGCCGGCGTCAACGTGCGGGTCCAGTACAGCGACCACGTCGGCAACCTGGTGCTCCTGGTCGCCGAGGCGGACCGGGCGGCCTGCCGTGCGGTCGTCGCGGACTGGGCGAGCGGCCCGTTCGGCCGGCGGGGCGGACGCCGCGGCTGAGCCGTTCAGGCCGCGGGTGCGCCCACGAGCTCGGCCGAGCGCTCCCAGAGCCGGCGCGCCAGGTCGGCGTCGTGCACCTGCGGGTTGACGCGCCGGGCCACGCGTCCGCGCTCGTAGTAGGCGCCGGGCTCCCAGTCCACGCCCGGCGTGGTCCGGGCGAAGCGGACGAGCTGCGCCGCGCCCCGCTCGGGGGTGGCCAGGACGAGCCTGCCGACGGGGCTGCGGTACAGGGGCCGCAGGAAGCTGGTGCTCTCGGCGGCGAAGTTGGTGGCGACGCCGCCCGGGTGGAAGGCCACCGCGGCCAGGCCCTGCCCGTGGAACCGGCGGTGCAGCTCGCGGGTGAACAGGATGTTCTCCAGCTTGGCGGTGCCGTAGGCCAGGTGGGGCGTGAAGTCCCGGTCGTGCTGGAGGTCGTCGAGGTCGAGCCGGCCGAAGAGCCGGGCACCGGTGCTGGACGTCTGGACCACGGTGGCCCGGCTCGCCACCAGCGTGTCCAGCAGCAGGCTGGTGAGCAGGAACGGCGCCAGGTGGTTGACCTGGAACGTCCGCTCGAACCCGTCCTCGGTCCGGGTCCGGTCGCCCAGGAGGCCGCCGGCGTTGTTGGCCAGGACGTCGATGCGCGGGTAGGCGTCGGTGAGCTCGGCCGCGAGGCGGCGGGCGTCGGCGAGACGGGTGAAGTCGGCCACGAAGTGGTCGGCGCCCAGCGCGCGGGCGACCCGTCCGGTCTTGTCCGGCGACCTGCCGACGACGGCGACGCGGTGCCCGGCCTCGGTGAGGGCGCGGGCGGCCGCCGCGCCGATCCCGTCGCTGGCTCCGGTGATGACGATGGTCCGTGCTGCGGGGGTCTCCATGTGGCACAGCATGCGAGTGGTGGCACAGTGTGTCAAGAGCGGCGCATCGTGTAATCTGCCTGCCGTGGAGCCGGACGGACGGATCGAGGGCGGCATGGGCGGGGGCACGCACGAGGCGCGGAGCGGGCTGCGGGAGCGCACGCGGCGCGTGATCCAGCGGGACATCACCGACACGGCCGAGCGGCTGTTCGTCGAGCGCGGGTACCACGCGACCACCATCGAGCACATCGCCGAGGCGGTCGGCATGTCCCGGCGCACCCTCTACCGGTACTTCTCGACGCGGGAGGAGATCGTCCTCGGCAAGCTCGACCTGGTGGGTGACGACCTGTTGACGGCGCTGCGCGACCGTCCGGCCGGCGAGGAGCTGTGGGTCTCGCTGCGACGCGCGTTCGACCGGCTCGTGGCCTCCTTCGACGAACCGCACAAGGCCGAGCTGGCCGAACCCATGCAGCGGGTCATCTTCGGCACGCCCGACCTGCTCGGCCGCTACCTGGAGAAGCTCGAGCGCGTCACGGGCGCGGCGGAGACCGTCGTGCGCGAACGGGCCACGGCCGCCGGCACCCCGTGGGCCGACGACGATCCCACGCCGCGCGCCGTGGTCGCCGCCGCGATGGGCTGTGTGCTGGCCGCGCAGCACGCATGGCTCGCCGGGGGCACCAGCCGGCGGTTCGCCGACCTGGTCGACCAGGCCATGGCCGCCGTCGCGCCCCGCGCCTGACCGCCCCCGGTCAGGCCCCGGCCGGGCCGGACAGCCGGTCCAGGGCCGCCACGACGAGGGCCGTCACGCCGGTCTCCAGCGTCGGGTGCGGCACCGGGGCGAACCGCGGGGAGTGGTTGGAGGGGATGTCCCGGTCCGTGGTGCCCGCGCTCTGCGCCGCGAAGAAGGCCGCCGGGTCCCAGCCGCCGAGCAGCCAGTACACCAGCGGCACCCCGGCAGCGGTGGCGAGCACGCTCACGTCCTCGCTGCCCGACACCGGACCGGGGTCGATCACGCGCTCCGCGCCGAACTGCGCCGCCAGCACCGCGCGCGTGCGCTCGGTCTCGACCGGATCGTTGACCAGCGGCGGGAACGACTCGCCCGGCGTGATCCGCGGGGGCTCGGGCGCACCCGCGGCGTCGGCCTCACCGCGGACGATGCGCTCGATCGCGGACAGCACCCGGGCCCGCACCGCCTCGTCGAACGAGCGCACGTTCACGCCGAGCGCCGCCTCGTCCGGGATGATGTTGTCTTTGGTGCCCGCCTGCAGCCGCCCCACCGTGACCACCGCGGCGTCCCCGGCGGCCACCTCCCGCGACACGACCGTCTGCAGGCGCATCACCGTGGCCGCCGCCATCACCACCGGATCCACCGTGGCCTCGGGCCGGGAACCGTGCCCGCCGCGACCCACCAGGCGGATGTCGAGGACGTCCGTGCCGGCGAACGCCGGGCCGGCGTGCAGCCCCAGCAGGCCGGCCGCCACCGGCGCCACGTGCTGGCCCAGCACGATGTCCGGGCGGGGCACGCGGTCGTACAGGCCGCCGTCGACCATCGCGTCCGCCCCGGTGCCGAGCTCCTCGGCCGGCTGGAAGACGACGACCACGGTGCCCGACCATGCCGCGCGGCCCCGGGCCAGCAGGTCCGCCGCGCCCAGCAGGGCGGTGACGTGCACGTCGTGCCCGCACGCGTGCATGACGCCGGACTCGACGCCCTCCGTCGTCGTGGTGCGCACCGTGCTGGCGTAGGGCAGCCCGGTGTCCTCCGTGACGGGCAGCGCGTCCATGTCGGCCCGCAGCAGCACGCACGGACCGTCCCCGTTGCCCAGCACCCCGGCCACCCCGGTCCCGCCGATCCCGGTGTGCACCACGTACCCCGCCGCGGCGAGACGCTCGGCGACCAGGGCCGCCGTCCGGGTCTCCTGGTAGGACAGCTCAGGGTGCTCGTGCAGGTCGACGTAGGTCTCGCGCAGCCCGGCCAGCAGCCCGGGCAGGGGAGCCAGGACGGACTCGGCCAGGTGTGGGCTCGCCGGCGCGGGGGCGGGGCGTGCGGGAGGAACGGTCATGAGGCCCACCATCGCACCGACGCCCCGGATCCGCGCCGGGACCGGGCCCGCGCGACAAGTCGCCGGGCCCCTGCGAGGCTGGACCGGGTCCTGGCGCGGGTCCGGGGCGGAAAG
This sequence comes from Promicromonospora sp. NPDC050880, assembly GCF_044456525.1. Taxonomy (NCBI): domain Bacteria; kingdom Bacillati; phylum Actinomycetota; class Actinomycetes; order Micrococcales; family Promicromonosporaceae; genus Promicromonospora; species Promicromonospora sp. NPDC050880. Next base: position 426,328 of record NZ_JBITFV010000001.1, on the reverse strand, counting down.
GACCGCATGAGACGCAGAGCTTCGGCACGGATGGTCCGGTCGGCCGCACTGGCGGGGCTGCTGGCCCTCGGCGGCACGGCCGTCGCGGCTCCGGCGGCAGTGCCCGGGACGTCCGTGTCAGGGAGGTCCGTGCCGGGGACACCGGTGGTCGTACCCGCCGCCGTGCCGGACCCGGCACCCGACCAGTCCGTCGTGACCGTGGCCGTGGGCGCCGACCGCACCGGGACGCGCACCGTCGCACCGCTCGCGGGCACGACCCTCGGCCTCTTCGCCACGGCGGACGCCACCGACCCCGTGGACCCCACCTGGGGCGTGTGCACGTCCGACGCCGACGGCGACTGCAGCTTCGTGGTCCCCGGCACCGCGCCCGGCGGACCGAACGCCGGGGCACAGTGGTGGGTGCGCCAGATCGACGCACCGTCCGGCTGGTTCACCAACCCCACGCTGCGCACCGGACCCGGCTCCGGATCGAGCTCGAACGCCAGCCCCTACGTCTTCCAGGCGCCGGCGCTCGCGGGCGGGACGACCTACTCGTCGACGTCGGACTTCATGGTCGGCACCGCGGGCAGCGGGCGTCCCGTGACCGACTCCGAGGGCGTGTGGCAGCAGTCCCGGACCAACCCTCCGCTGCCGGAGCGGTGCGGGCTGGACGTCGCGCTCGTGCTCGACCTGTCCTCCTCGGTGAGCTCCAGCGAGCTCATGGCGCTCAAGGGCGCGGCGAACACGTTCACCGACGCGCTGGTGGGCACGCCGTCGCGGATGGCCGTCTTCTCGTTCGACGGCAGCTCGCCGAGCACGAGCGTCGGCGCGAACGTCCCCGACCTGACGAACGTGTCCACCCAGGCCGGGGCGGACGAGTTCAAGGACGTCTACGCGGGATGGACCACGGGCAGCGGCACCAACTGGGACCGAGGGCTGTGGGCAGTCGCCGACGCCGCACCGGACTACGAGCTGACGGTGGTGATCACCGACGGCAACCCCACCCGGTTCAGCGCCGACCCGCTGCTCGGCACCGGCGGCACCACCCACTTCCGCGACGTCGAGAACGGCATCTACTCGGCCAACGCGGTCAAGGGCGAGGGCTCGCGGCTCGTCGCCCTCGGCGTCGGGGACGGCGTGGACGACGTGACCCGGCTGAACCTGCGGGCGCTGTCCGGGCCCACCCTGTTCGACGGCACGAACGTGCTGGAGGCCGACTACTTCGACGCCGCCGACTACGCCGAGGCCGGCGCCGCGCTCCAGGACCTCGCGCTGTCGCAGTGCCAGGGCTCGGTGAGCGTGTTCAAGGAGATCGTCCCGGCGCAGAACACCGGCGACGACGTGAGCGGGTCCGTCCCGGCCGGCGCGGGCTGGGTCTTCGACGCGAGCGCGTCCGCACCCGGCGTGACGGTCGACCCGGCGACGGCGACCACCACCGACGACGGCACCGGCGGCGTGAGCTTCGACCTGGCGTACCCGACCGGCACGCTGACGTCGGACGTCACCGTGGCCGAGACCCAGCAGCCCGGGTACGAGCTGGTGGCCCCCGGCGGGCAGAACGCGGTGTGCGTCAACCGGTCGACGGGCGACCCGGTCGCGGTCAGCAACGTCGACGACCCGGCGCGGCCCGGATTCGTGGTCGACCTGCCCGCCACGGAGCTCGTCTCGTGCACGGTCTACAACCGGCCGTCGGCGGGCGTCGTCGTCGACAAGGAGTGGGTGATCGACGGCGAGACGTACGCCGACGGCGAGCAGCCCGACGGCTTCACGGCGCAGGCGAGCCTCACCGGACCGGGCGGCACCGGGGCCACGCCGCAGCCCTGGGGCGAGGCCCGCGAGGGCTACGACGTCGGTGGGGCCGTCACCGTCGACGAGAGCGCCCAGGTGCCCGAGGACTGCACGGCCGACGACGCCCTGGTCACCGCCGTGGACGGCGACCCGGCCGAGGCCGTGCTGCCGTACGAGACGACGGCCGCGCTGCCGTTCCGCGAGGTGGTGGTGACGAACACGGTCACGTGCCTGACGCCGACGCCGACGCCGACGCCGACGCCCACGCCGACGCCGACGCCCACGCCCACTCCGACGCCCACTCCGACCGGTTCCCCGACGCCACCAGGCCCCGGTGGCGGGGCGCCACCCCCTGACGGCGGCCCTGACGGCGGCCCGGGCGACGGTTCCGGCGGCGGTTCCGACGACGGCGGGACAGGCCCCGGGGGAACAGGTCCCGGTGGAACGGGGGCCACCGGACCGGACCCCGGTGCGAGCACCCCCGGCGCGGGGCTCGCCACGACCGGCGCCGACGTCACGGCCCTGCTCAGCCTCACGCTGGTGCTCCTGACCTGCGGCTGGGCCCTCGTCCGCGCCGCCCGCCGCCGGGCCGTGGCAGTCCGCCCGACGGCGGCCCGGCCAGGTGACGGAAGATCAGCCGACCGGTAGAACGCTGGTCGGTAGAAGGTCAGGTGGTCGGCACCCCGGGGTACCGACCACCTGACCTTCTACCGACCACCCGGCCGGGTCGCGCGTCTCAGCGTCGCTTGACCTCCAGGTCGGCGGTCGCCTCCGAGGCACCGAGGTCGTCGGTGCCGGCGTACCCGGCCGTGATCGTGTACTGGCCCGTGCGCAGCAGCGGGGGGACCAGCACGTCGGCCTTGCCGTGGCGCAGCGTCACGGTGCGCTGGTAGGGGTGGCGGTCGCCGTCCTGGCCCACGGTGACGGTCACCCGGCCCGACGGCGTGACGTCCTCGGCGGACACGGTGACCTTGACCAGGAACGGTTCCAGCGGGCGGACCGAGGACGGCGCCTTGACCTGCGTGCTGGTGGCCGCGGGCAGCAGGTCCGCGGGCACCAGGGCGGTGACCGCGCTGCGGTGCACGCCGCCCTCGTCGGTGCCCGCGTAGACCCACGCACTGTCGGGGCTCACGGTCAGGGACCGCACCGACATCGCCGTCAGGCCCTGCGACGCCGACGCCCAGGTGGCGCCGCCGTCGGCCGAGACGAGCACCCCGGCACCGTTGGCCGCCAGACCGTAGGGGCGCCAGCGGGCGGCACCGGCGACCAGGAGCTGCGTGCCGGCGGCCGGACCGTCCGGCACCTGGACCGCGACGAACGTGCCTACCGCGGCGGACGTGTTCGGCACCTCGGCGTCGGCGAAGGTCTCGCCGCCGTCGGTGCTGACGCGGATGCCCGGCGTCTCGCCGATCACCACGTGGTCGGTGTCGGCCGGGTCGACCCACACCGACCGCGCCTCGTCCTGCGTCAGGCGCGTGATCGTCCTGCCCAGGTCGTCCGACCGGTACAGACCGGACACCGTCGCCAGCCACAGCCGTTCCGGGTTCTGGGGATCGAAGGCGACCTGGTTGATCCGCACCTGGTGTGGATAGGTCGTCCAGTGGGCGAACCCGTCCTGGGAGACCATGACTCCGGCCTCGCGCTGGGTCGCGTAGGACACCGCGACGGTGTCCCCGCCCTCGCCCGTCACCTCGTGCGGCGACACGGCGAGGCTCAGGGCCTTGAACCCGCCATACGGCCCGACGTCGGTCAGGTCGCCGTCACCGGCGCCGGAGGTGCCCGTGCGGATCTTGCCCAGCCCGAGCGCGTCCGCACCGATGGCCCAGACGGCCCGGTCACCTACCGGCGACTGGACCACCTCGTCGAGCTGGAACCCGATCCAACCCTCGTGACCGGAAGGTCCCCAGTCCGGTGTGTCCGCCGAGATCTCGGCGAGCGACCGTGTGTGCAGACCGTAGTCGTCCACGGCACGCAGCACGGCCTCCCCCTCCGCGTCCGTACCGGCCTCGACGTCGTAGACGTCGGTGCCCGGGACACCGGTGCGGGCCCAGTGCTCGCCGTCGTCGGTCGCGTAGTAGCCGGCTGCCTCCATCGCGAGGACGATGGTTCCGGTGGGCTTGCCGGGCCAGTGGTCCACGTCCGTCGCGAGCGAGCCGTCAACGGGTAGCGGATGCGTGTCCCAGGTGGCGCCTCCATCGGCGCTGGTGCTGTAGCTCGACAGACCCGCGACGTACACGGTGCCCTCGACCAGCGTGGCTTGCGTGACATAGGTCTGGCCGGTGTCCGGGCCCTTGGTCCAGGTTGCACCGCCGTCGGAGGAGATCAGTGCGAGGCCGTCGCCCTGGATGGCGACGGCGGCGGACCCGTCACCGACGACACCCTGGGGGAAGGGGTCCGCGGCAGTGGTCGTGTAGGTCTGCGTGACCTCGCTGCCGCCGGCCAGGACGTCAGCGACGCGATAGATGCCGTGGTAGGTGGTGATCAGCAGGTCGTCGCCGGCGAAGGTGGCGTTGGACACGGATCCGCTCCAGGCCGGGGCGACCCGGCGCCAGTTCTGCCCGCCGTCCTTGCTGAGGTAGACGCCGTCGTCGGTCACCGCGGCCAGCGCGTCGCCCTGGGCGACGAGCTCGCTGACGGCGACGTCCGGGAACGGCAGCACCGTCCAGGTGGCGCCCGCGTCCAGGGTGTGCACGATGCGGCCGGCGTAGCTCGGGTCCATGACCGACTTGCCCGAGGAGCCGTTCAGTGCGACATAGAAGCCGCCGGGCGTGGTCGTGTCGGCCACGGGGATGCCCCAGCCGTCGGCCACGGGCATGCTGCGCACCCGCTGCCAGGTCTGGCCGTAGTCGGTGGTGACGAACGGGTGCACACCCGTCGAGGCCATCGCCAGGCCGGTTCCCGGAGCATTCGGCGACGTGGCGAGGGCCCTGGCCACACCGGTGCGTCCGACCTGCTCCCACTGCCCGGCCTGGTCGGCACCCTCGGACTGCACGCCGCCGGTACCGGTCAGGGTGCGGCCGGTCACCGTCGCGCGGGCGTCGAGGCGGTAGGTGCCGGGTTCGTCGAGCGGCACGGTGCCGCGGTACCAGCCGGGGCTGGTGCCGACGGCGGTGAGCGCGGCGGTGTACTTCTCGCCGGACGGCGCGGTCGCCGTCGCGGTGGGTGTCGCCTCGGGGGTCATCGGCGCGTAGACGAACACATCGGTGCTGCCGGTCGCCAGCGACGGCGAGGACTGCACGTACAGCGGGCGCACGTAGGCCGCGTACGGGACGCGCACGGTCGTGCCGTCAGAGACACTACCGACCACCACGCCGGAGATCTCGCCGTCGATCTCGCCGGACTCCGGCGTGACGGTGAGGTCGACCGAGGCCTGACGACCCGCCGGGATCCGCAGCGTCCGGGTGGACAGGTCAGCCGTGCCGGTGCTGCTCTTCGACGGCTCGGCGGAGAGCCTGACGGTCACGGCCTTGGCGCCGGAGTTGCGCAGCACCACGGTGCTGGTCCGGGTCGGGTTCGGACCCATGTCGGCCAGCCCCAAAGAGATGGCGTCGGGGGACGCGGTGACCCGCTGGTCGACGGCGGCGGCGACGTCGAGCGTGCCGGCGCCCTGGGCGGACGGTGACGCGTCGGCGTCGGCGGGCTCCGTGACGGGGTCCATGGCCTGCGCGCTGCCGATGAGGGTCGCGCGCAGCTGCTGCGCGGTCTGCTCGGGGCGAGCCTGGGCCAGGAGGGCGGCCGCGCCGGCGACGTGCGGTGCGGCCATCGAGGTGCCGGACATCCGGTACTGGTTGCCGTCCACCCCGAACATGGCCGGGATGTCGGACATGATCTCGTAGCCGGGGGCCACGATCTCGGGCTTGAGCGTCATGGCGTCGCTCGGGCCGCGGGAGCTGAAGTCGGTGATCGTGTCGGTCTGGTCGACCGAGCCGATCGTGCCCGAGACGGTGCCGGCCGCAAGCTCGGCCTTGAAGGCCTGGAGGTGGGCCGAACTGATGTTCATCATGACCAGGGACTCGCGGCGCAGGTCGAACCCACCGCCGGCCAGGACGTTCGCGGACCCCTGGGGACCGGAGCCTTGATCGCCGGTCGGGTCGGTCGCACTGGGCGCGTACAGCAGGGCGGCGACAGCCCCGTGCTCCTCGGCGAGCTGGGCCTGCAACAGGTGCGGCACCTGCAACTCGCCGAGAGAGGTCGTGGTGGCGCTCTGCATGACGACGATCGCGCCGCGCACGTCGCCGGCCTGCTCGTAGTCCTCCTCCTCAAGTCCGTCGCCGACGTCGACCAGGCGGGCCGTGATGCCGCCCGCGGGCGGGTTGGCCGACATCGGGAAGCGCGTGACGTCCAGCGGACGGGGCGCGTCACCCCGCCGGGCGCCGGCCAGCGTGAGCGTGGGGTCGGCGACGCCGGTGACGCTCGCGCCGACGGCGATGACGCCCTCGGCGGCCGCCGGCGAGCTGACCGTCTGGTCGCCGGGGCCGGCGTTGCCGGCCGCGGCCACGACCACGACGCCCTGCCGCACGGCGGCGGTGGAGGCGCGGCCGAGCGGGTCGGTGCCGTCGCCGGGGGTGCCCAGGCTCATGTTCACGACGTCGGCCGGGTAGTCGCCCAGCGGGTCGGTCGCGGCCTCCAGGGCGAGCAGCAGGTCCTCGGTGGTGCCGCCGCCGCCTGCGTCCATGGCCTTCCAGGCCGTGAGTGTGACGTCGGGTGCCATGCCGGTCAGGTTGTCGCCGCCGGCGCCGACGATGCCGGCCACGTGGGTGCCGTGCATGTGGTCGTCCATGGGGTCGGCGTCGTCGTTGACGAAGTCGTACCCGTCGGCCACGCGGTGGCCGGGGCCGAACCCGGCCCCGAGGTCGGGCAGCGTGTAGTCGATGCCGGTGTCGATGATCGCCACGGTGCGGCCCTCGCCGGTGACGGGCACGCCGTCGGCGTCCTGCTGCTCCCAGACCTGCGGGGCGCCGGTGGCGGGGATGTTGGCCTCCTGGCCCAGGATCCGCACGGGCGCGTCCTGGGTGACCCGCGCGACCCCGGGGGCGGAGCGCAGCTCGGCCAGGTCGGCGGGGTCCACGGTGGCCACGACGGCGGACAGCAGCCCGGTGACCGACTCGGCGTCGCCCAAGTCGACGCCCTCGCGCACGGCCCAGGACGTGACGTCCTCCTGCGCGTCCTCGACCGTCACCACGGCCGCGCGGTAGTCGGCAGCGAACGCACTACGTGCTGTGACCTGCCGGGCGCGAGCCGCTGCTACTTCCTCGGTGCCGACGATGTCGGCGGCGCTAGGAGCGTCGAGCTCGATGATGACCCGTACAGGATCGGCTTCCGGAGCTGCGATGGCGGCACCGGGAGAGAGGATCACTGAGGCCGAGACGAGGGCGCCCATCACGAGAGCGCCCCAGTGGCGGCCGGCGAACGAAGGTTGCATGGGGGCTGTCTAGTCTTTGCCGACCCGTGAGAGCAATGAGCACGATGACCGCATTCGGCCACTGGCCGATACCGGCCGCAAGTATTTACACGGCCGACATGAAGCGCGTGATGTGCCGTGATGCCGAACGTCCGGATCGCCCTGAGCGAATGCGGGCAGTGGCCCAGGTGCTGCCTCTCGAGCGAGTCCAGCACCCAGACCGGCCTTGGTACAGGGCAGCGTCCTCTCGCCCGCGGACCCGCATTCGATGCAGTACACCGACCGTCAACTGGTCCTCAACTTCCCCCGCATAGCTTGCAGGAGTGGCGGCCCGCTCGGTCAGACGACGGCCGTCGCAGTGTCAGGACCCTTGGTCCTCCTGACCGGGGCCTGCGTTCCGCGAAAGGTAAGGAAGAGCGATGACAACCATGAAGGCGGCGGTAGTTCCAGCGGCAAACGCCCCCTGGTCACTCGAAGACGTGCCACAGCCCGAAGCAGGCCCGCACCAGGTACTCGTGAAGATCCATGCCTGTGGCCTGTGCTACACCGACGCGCTCCTGGCGCAGAACGTCCTCTCGTTCCGGCCGTTCCCCCTGGTCCTGGGACACGAGGGCGTGGGCGAGGTGGTCGCGGTCGGTGACGGCGTCACCACCCGCAAGGTGGGCGACCGGGTGGGGCTGCCCATCACGCAGAAGCCCTGCGGTCGGTGCGACTTCTGTCGTGAACGGCACCCGTACAGCTTCGTCACCGCGAACAACTGCGTCGCGCCCATCCTCACCGGAGTGAACGTCGACGGCGGGCAGGCCGAGTACATCGCTGCGGACGCCAACGGCACCGTCCTGCTCCCCGACGGCCTTCCGTACGAGCTCGCCGCACCGACGGTGTGTGCCGGCTACACCGTGTGGGCCGCCCTGCGGCGCGCCAACGCGAAGCCGGGCGCGCGCATCGCGGTCGTGGGCGTGGGCGGCGTCGGCCACCTCGGGGTCCAGTTCGCCAAGGCCGCCGGGTACCACGTGATCGCGGTGACCCACTCCCCTGACAAGCACGACCTGGCCAAGCAGCTGGGCGCGGACGACGTGGTGTCCAACGGTGACGAGCTGCGCGAGGTCGGTGGCGCCGATGTGCTCCTGCACACCGCGCCCACCCACGCCCCGGCGATCGACGCGCTCAAGGGGCTCCGGCCCTGGGCGAAGATCATCTTGATGGGCATCTCGGCGAACGACTCGTTCTCGTTCCCCGCCCTGTCTCTGACGGGGCACAGCTTCGAGATCATCGGCTCCGCGCACAACGGCCCGGAGTACCTGGCGGAGGCCCTGGAGATCGTCGCCAGGGGTGACGTCAAGCCCATGATCGAGGTCTTCCCCAAGGAACGGGTCGACGAGGCGTACCAGCGGATGATCAACGGACAGCTGCGGTTCAAGGCTGTCGTGACCTACTGATCCGGCCCGACAGCGGCGGCAACGCACCTACGGGGCGGCACCGAAGGCGGTCGTGGCGGCGGACATGCTCTCGCTGCCACGACCGCCTTCGCTGCCCACCCGAGGCCGACCGCGCCGACGAAGAGCCCAGTCCGGGCGTCCCCGTCCGCGCGGCGCCCCAACAGCGACACGAACCTGGGAGGAACACCATGAGCCTTGAGTCCGATCTCTTGACCAGGGTGCCCGGCGGCCTGTTGATCGCAGGTCAGTGGGTACCGTCCTCGTCCGGCACGACATTCGCCGTCGACGATCCGTCGACGGGTCAGCCGATCAAGACCGTCGCCGATGCCACGCCTGCCGACGGTGTCCGCGCGCTGGACGCCGCCGCACGAGCCCAGGACCGCTGGGCTGCTACCCCGCCGCGTGACCGGGGCGAGATCCTGCGCCGGGCCTTCGACCTGGTGCAGGAACGCAAGGACGAGTTCGCGCTGCTGATGACCCTCGAGATGGGCAAGCCGCTCGCCGACTCCTACGCCGAGGTCGCCTACGGGGGCGAGTTCCTGCGCTGGTTCAGCGAGGAAGCAGTCCGCATCACCGGACGGTACGGCCGCAGCCCAGAGGGCACAGGATCGATGGTCGTGTCCCAGCGTCCGGTCGGCCCCTGCTTCCTGATCACGCCGTGGAACTTCCCGCTGGCGATGGCGACCCGCAAGATCGGCCCGGCCCTCGCGGCGGGGTGCACCGCCGTCGTCAAACCGGCTGGTGCGACACCGCTGACGACGATGTATTTGGCCGCGGTGCTGCAGGAAGCGGGCCTGCCGGACGGTGTCCTCAACGTGGTGCCCACATCCCGCTCAGGCGCCCTGTCCGAGGCGGTGTTCGCGGACCCGCGGTTGCGCAAGGTGAGCTTCACCGGGTCGACGGAGGTGGGCCGGACGCTGCTGCGGCAGGCCGCGGACGGGATCCTGCGCACGTCGATGGAACTGGGCGGCAACGCACCGTTCGTGGTGTTCGAGGACGCGGACCTGGACCGAGCGGTCGAAGGTGCGATGCTGGCGAAGTTCCGCAACACCGGGCAGGCCTGCACGGCGGCCAACAGATTCATCGTGCACGGCTCGGTCGCAGCCGAGTTCGCCGACCGCGTGGCCCAGCGAGTCCGCGCGATGAAGATCGGTCGCGGTACCGAGGACGGTGTGACGATCGGCCCCCTCATCGACCAGGACGCCGTGGCGAAGGCGGACTCGCTGGTCCGGGACGCAGTGAGCAAGGGCGCCGCCGTGCTGGTCGGTGGCCGAGCCATCGACCGGCCGGGCACCTTCTATGAACCCACGGTGGTCTCGGCGGTGCCCGGAGATGCCGACATCCTGCACGAGGAGATCTTCGGTCCCGTGGTCTCGATCGTCGAGTTCGACACCGAGGACGAGGCCGTGCGTCTGGCCAACGGCACCGAGTACGGCCTGGTCTCGTACGTGTTCACGACCGACCTCGCCCGGGGTCAGAGGATGATGGACCGGCTGGACACCGGGATGATGGGCCTGAACGTGGGCGTCGTCTCGAACGCAGCGGCGCCGTTCGGAGGCGTGAAGCACTCCGGGCTGGGTCGCGAGGGTGGGAGCGAGGGCATCCACGAGTACCTGTCCACGAAGTACACCCTCGTCCCTGACGAGTGACGTGCGCCGAGGCCCCGCAGGCATCCTGCCTTGCGGGGTCTCGGCGTGCTCCGCCCGACGTTCCGGATCCCGGTTTCCTCATCCCTGCCCGTGACTCTCCTCGGCGCGGAACGGGGACCTGTCCGATGTGAGGGCGGCGATCAGCGACGCGGCGTCGTGCGGGGCGGTGTGGCGGCGACCGTTGACGAAGAGGGTCGGCACCGCGGTGATGTCCATGGCTTCAGCGTCCAGCATGTCGTCACGCACCCTGGCTGCGACGGAGGCCGAGGTGAGGTCTCTCTCGAACCGTTCGAGGTCGAGACCGAGCTGCTCGGCACGACGCAGGATGTCCGCCGGCTGCTGATGGTCCTGATCGATGAACAGGGAGCGTTCGAACTCGAAGAACTTGCCCTGCATCGCCGCGGCCTCGGACGCCTCCGCCGCCGCGACTGCGTTCGGGTGGTAGTGCAGCAACGGCGCGTGCCGCCAGACATAGCGCAGGCGTCCACCGAGCTCCTGGACGACCTCCTGGATGGTGCCGGCCGTCTTGAGGCAGAACCCGCACTGGAAGTCGCCGTACTCCACCAGCGTCAAGGGCGCGTCGACCGGTCCGTAGATGTGGTCACGGGCGGGATCGACCGGGCGCTGCAGGACCTGCCCGATCTCCATCTCGCGTGGGGAGTGTTCGGTCGCCCGGAAGATCAGCGCCGCGATCCCGAAGGCCAGGACCGAGGCGAGCAGGACCCCGACGCGTGCCTGGTTCTGGACCGACGGATCGGAGATCGCCAGGTCGACGATGAACAGCGACAACGTGAACCCGACGCCGCACAGCGCGGCGCCGCCGGCGACCCGACCGGTGGTGAGGCCTGCCCCAAGCTCACCCAGCTTCAAGACCCGCACGAGCGTCGTCGACCCGAACACACCCAGGAACTTGCCCGCGACCAGGGCGACCACTATTCCCCAGGTCACCGGCGAGGTCGCAGCCTCGACGAGGACGTCCCGGGAGATCTGTACACCGGCGTTGGCGACGGCGAAGACCGGCAGGATCACGAAGGAGACGTAGGGCGCGTACGCGGACTGCAAGCGCTCGTTGATCGAGATCGACTCACGCAGGCTGTTGGCGGCCGCGCGCGCATACTGGGTGGTGGGCGACTGCCGGAACGTGCGCGCCAAGGCCAGTGCGTGCTCGACATCGCGCCGGCTCGGACGGTAGACCGGGACCAGCAGCGCCACCGCCACCCCTGCGAGGGTGGGATGCACCCCGGATGCCAGGAACGCGAACCAGACGATGATCGCGAGCGTGGCATAGATCGGGCCGCGGCCCGTGGGCACGTAGCGGGTGAACCAGATCCCCGTGAGTCCCACTGCGGCGACCAGGAGCGGCTGCGGGTTGAAGTTCTCGGTATAGACCAGGGCGATGATGCTCAGCGCCCCGATGTCGTCGACCACGGCGAGCGCCAGCAGGAAGATCCGCAGGCGGCCGGCGGCCTTCGGCCCGACCAGGGCCAGACCACCGACGAGGAAGGCGGTATCGGTGGAGATGACCACACCCCAGGCGCTTTCCCAGCCGGACCCTCGGGCGATCAGCACGTACAGCAGGCTCGGCACCAGCAGGCCGCAGAGTGCGGCCACGACCGGTACCACGCCTCTCGACCAGCTGGTCAGCTCGCCGATCGAGAACTCACGGCGCACCTCGAGGCCCACCGTGAAGAAGAACACCGCCATGAGGGCGTCGTTGACGAGGGCGTGCAGGGTGAAGTCGAGGTTCAGGTCGGCGACGCCGATCGTCAGGCGGGTGTCCCAGAACGTCTCGTACGTCTCGTGGGATGCGTTCGCCCAGACGATGGCCAGCAGCGTGCCCGCCACCAGCAGCAGTGCGCCCGTCCGGCTGGGGCCCATCGACCGGATCCAGGCAGCGATGGAGGGTCCCCGCTGGCGTTCCGGGTCGGCACGCTCGGGGTCGGGCGACGTGTCGATGACGACGGGCAGAGACATCGTGGCTCCATGCGGCTGTAGCGAGGTGGTCAGGTCGAGGTGCTCAGGTCGAGATGGCCGGCCTGCGTGGTGAGGAAGTCACGGATGAGAGGGGCTGCGTCGTCCAGGGCGCTCTCGAGCAGGAAGTGGCCGCCGTCCAGGAGGTGGACCTGGGCGTGGGGCAGGTCGGTGGTGAAGGCGCGTGCACCGTCGGGGCCGAAGACCGGGTCGCCGCGTCCCCAGACTGCCAGCAGGGGCACCTGGCTCTCCCGGAACCAGCGGTGGACCTCGGGATAGAGCGCCGGGTTGGTGGCGTAGTCCCGGAACAGCGCGATCTGCACGAGGTCGTTCCCCGGCCGGGACAGCAGTGCATGGTCGTGCATCCAGGTGACGGGGTCCACCAGGGACTCGTCAACCACGCCGGCGAGGTACTGCCAGCGCGTGAGGTCCAGGGTCAGGGCCTGCCGGACACCGGCCTCGGTCTCGGGTGTCTCCTTCTCCCAGAAGGCGCGCACCGTCGAGAAGAACTGTGGCTGGAAGCCTTCCTCGTAGGCGTTGCCGCTCTGGCTGACCACTGCGGTGACCGCTGACCGGTCCCGGAGTGCCAAGCGCCATCCGATCGGCGCACCGTAGTCCTGGACGTAGATGGCGTACCGGCTGATACCGAGCTGGTCGAGCAGGCCGGCCGTCACATCGGTGAGGCTGTCGAAGGTGTAGGTGAACCGGTCGGCCGGCGGTGCGTCGGACAGGCCGAAGCCCAGCAGGTCGGGCGCCACGACGTGGAACTGGTCGGCCAGCCGCGGGATCAGGTCACGGAACATGAACGAGCTGGCGGGGAACCCGTGCAGCAGCACGACCACCGGGGCGTCCGGAGGTCCCGCCTCGCGGTAGAACAGCCGGTGGCCGTCGACGGTGGCGTACCGGTGGTGCGTCCTGGCGGCGGGGTTGTGCGCAGCCGAGCTCATGACCGGAAGAACGCCAGCAGGTCGGCGTTGATCGTGTCGGCCTGAGTGGTCGGCATACCGTGCGGGTAGCCGGGGTAGGACAGCAGCGTGCCGTCGTGGAGGAGCTGTGCGGTCCGGGGCGCGGTGGCGGCGTAGGGAACGATCTGGTCGTCCAGCCCGTGCATGACCAGGACCGGCACCGTGATCTTGGCCAGGTCCGCGGTGTAGTCCTCGTGCGCGAAGGCGTTGACGCAGTCGTACTGGGCGTTGGCGGCCCCCATCATCGCCTGGCGCCACCAATTGTCCACGACGGCGTCGACACGTTCCGCACCGGGACGGTCGAACCCGTAGAACGGCCCGGCAGGCAGGTCCCGGAAGAACGTTGTCCTGCTGGCCGCGAGCTGGGCCTGCAGCCCGTCGAACGCCGACCGAGGCAGACCGTCCAGGTTGGCCTCCGACTGCACGGTCGAGGGGGTGACGGCGCTGATCAGCACGGCCTTCTCCACGCGGCCCTGCCCGTGGCGGCCGAGGTATCGCGTCACCTCGCCGCCACCGGCCGAGTGTCCGACGTGGATGGCGTCGCGGACGTCGAGGTGCTCAGCGAGCGCGGCCAGGTCGTCGGCGTAGTGGTCCATGTCGTGCCCGCCCGAGGGCTGTGCCGACCGCCCGTGGCCACGCCGGTCGTGGGCGATCACCCGGTACCCGTGGTCCCGGAAGAACAGCATCTGACTGTCCCAGTCGTCCGCCGACAGCGGCCAGCCGTGGCTGAAGAGGACCGGTTGGCCTGATCCCCAGTCCTTGTAGAAGATCTCGGTGCCGTCCGAGGTCGTGAACGTGCTCATCGTCGTGCCCTCCGTCGATCCGCTGGGTGTCCACCCAGCGTTCCGGGCAGCGGTTGACGGCTGGTGGACCGTTGATGGACGCGCCCGGCAAGGCCGGGCGTCCTGTCGTGGTCCATCAGGTGCCCCAGGAGAGTCCGAAGGCCGTGGGCGCGTCCCAGCCGGTGCCCACGGCGTACAGCGCGGCGAACCGCTCGGGGTGCAGGGCCACGGTCGCGAAGGTGCGGGCGGCGGCCAGCTCCTCGGCGTCGTCGGGGTCGGGAACCTGCCCGAGGCCGTCGAAGGCGCTGTCCGTGAACCCGATCATCGACGCAGCCGTCTCGGCGTCACCCTCGGCCGCGGCGAGGGTGGCCGCCGCGACGCCCAGGTACGGCACGAACGTGTGGTCCCCCACTCGGAAGACCCGCTCCTGGACGGTGCGCAGCAGGTCACGGGCCCGGCCCAGGTTTCCGAGGTGCAGCTCGGTGAGCGCCAGGTTGTAGGTCTCGGAACTCACCTGCTCTGGCCGCCCCAGGTCCCGGTTCAGCTCGATGCTCGCCAGGTAACGCTCGCGCGCCAGGGCATGGTCTCCCTTCATACGGGCGACAGCGGCCAGCACGTGCCGGGGCCGCTCCTCCAGTCGCCGGTCGGCCGCTCGCACCGCGACCTCGAGAGCCTGCCCGGCAAGCCGTTCAGCCTCCCCGAGCTCACCCTGGCGCAGCGCGAGCCGCGCCAGGGCATAGAGTCCCTCGACCTCGTCCTCCGGCTCCCCCGCGGCTCTGGCGCGCCGCACACCGGCTTCCGCAAGACGGCGCACCTCGGCGGTCTCACCCCGGCGGAAGGTGGCGCGGATCTGGTCCTGGAAGCTCATCGCGCCTAGAGCCCCCGCCGGGTGAGCCAGTCCAGCGTGGCATCCGCCAGGGTGCGCCAGCCCGCGTCGAAGACCCCGCTGTGCCCGCGGTCGGGGTACTCGAGCAGTTCGGTATCCGCACCCGAGGCGGAATAGAGCTTGTACGCCGCCCGGACCACGACGGCGGGCACGGTGTGGTCCCTGCCTGCGGCCATCAGCAGCAAGGGCCCTCGGTCACTGCGCCGTGTGTCGACCGTCGTGGCCGCACGGGGCGTGAAGTTGGCCGACGACGCCTCGAACAGCGGCCGGCCCGGCCCAGGGATCGCGATGCGCCGGTGGAGCTCGTCCGACTCCGCACGCGACAGGGCATTGCCGAAACCGTACGCGAACTGGTCGGCAGTGAGGGCGACCGTCCTGTGCCTGTTGCGCGGGTTGGACAGCACCGGGAAGCTCGACCGGAGCAGGCTCAGCGGCACGACCCGCACACCCTTGACCGGCGCGGGTGAGATCGCGACGGCAGCCGCGGCATGGCCACGTTCGAGAAGCTTCTGTGCCACCAGCCCGCCGAAGGAGTGTCCGACCACGATGGGCGGCGCCTCCAGGCCGGCGATCGTCTCGGCGTAGGCCTCGGTGATCCGGTCCACGCCCACGTCGATCATCCCGGACGGGTCGGACCGTGTGGCCTCGGGTGTGTCCGCGTCGCCCGGCCAGCCCGGTGCGAGCGTCTCATAGCCTTCTTTGGCGAAGTGGTCTTGCCATGGCGTCCAGGACGTGGAGTGGATCCACAGACCGTGGATGAACACGACGCGCCGTCTCATCACTGACCTCATCCGTGCAGAAGGGGCTTTCCGACGCTCGTCAACCTAGGCGCGTGTTGTTGACCAGCGGTGGAACACGAGTGGAGCGTCCATCACGCAGCCGTCGAGTCCCATCGCGCAAGGAGGTCGTCGGCCCGCTGGACGAACAGGTACGCCTCCTGCGCGAGGGCGACGTCTCGGGCCCTGAGCACGGCCGCTCGCACCTTCCCAGCGGGCTTCCCCTCGGCCCGTAGCAGTCGCGCGCGCAGGAGCAGGAGCAGACCTTCCGCGTAACGCTGGCCATAGTCATGCAGGTAGTGGTCGGCGCGGTCCAGAGCCTCCGCGGCGCCGCGGACGTCGCCTGCGGCGAGCAGCATCTCGGCCAGCAACCCGTACCAGGTGGAGACGCACGAACGCACGGGGTTGCACAACCTCGTCTCGATGATCCGTTCGGCTTCCTCGGCAGCGCCGGCCGCTGCAGCGGGTTCTGTCGCGGCGACCGCTCGCGCCCAGCAGCGGGCCAGCCGCTGGTAGGTGCCCAGGAACGCGTAGGAGTAGTCGGGATCGGCAGTGATGCCCCGCTCGGCCGCGTCGAGGGCCATGACCGGGTCCCCGATGAGCACGGCGATCCTCGCCGACATGGTGGCCCACACGGTGACCGTGTAGGGGTCCGGGCCGGCGGTCTCCAACCGGTCCAGGAGTGCCAGCCCTTGCTCACGGTTGCCGTGCAGGACCGTCGTCTCGGCATGCAGGCCTGTCATGAGCAGCTGCAGGTCGTACTGGACGGGGTTCTCCTCGCGGCCGACCCAGTCGGCCCGGAGGGTCTCCTCGGACCGGCTCAGGTACCGGAACGCCTCTCCGATGTTGCCGATGTCCCACTGGTGGATCCCCCATGCCTGCAGGCCGTAGGTGCGCACGATCGGGTAGTCGGACGACTCGCCGAGCATGAGCAGCTGCCTCGCGAGGGGACCCGTCTGGTCCAGGTGGATGCCCTGGGCGAAGGAAGCCCAGCGGGAGTAGAGGATGCCTGCGGCTTCCACCTCGCGCCCCAGCGTGCGGGCCAGGTGTTCGGCCCGTTCCAGCAGTCCCCGCTCTGCGCCGGCGTACATCGAACGCATCCCGATGACAGCCGTGAGCTCCGTGAGCGCGGCAAGCTCTGCCTCGGTCAGCCCGGCACTGCGGGACACCTGTGCGGCGAGCCGCAGCTGCTGCTCCGCAGCCTCCAGGGCCGATCGCGCGGCCGCCCTGCGCCCGGACCGCACCAGGGCGTCGGCCGTGCGGCCCGGCTCCGCCAACGGTCCGGCCGCCCACAGGTGGTGCGCCACCCGTTCGGGCACGACCTCGCCGTCCGCCGCCATGTGCTCCAGCGCGTCGGCGACCCGCAGGTGGAGGCGGGTGGCGTGCCGAGGTGAGATCGCCTCGGAGATCGACTCCCGCACGAGGTCGTGCACGAAGCGCACCGAGCAGGGGTCGCCCGGGGTGGGTGTCAGCAGGCTCAGCGCCTCGGCGGGCTCGAGCCTCGTCATACAGGTGCCCAGGTCGAGGTCGGCAACGCGGGCCAGGAGGTTGAGGTCCACGTCTCGGCCGATCAGCGCTGCGGTCTCGAGCAGCACGGTGGCGTCGGCGTCCAGGTCGGTCAGCCGGTCGCGAACCACGTCGCGGACCGATGTGGGTACCCCTTCGCGCCACCGCGGCTTGCCGACGGGCTGGTCGTCTCCGAGCAGCCGCGCGACCTCCCGGACGAAGAACGGGTTGCCGGCGGTACGCGTGTGCAGAGTGCGGACTGCCTGGGGGTCCAGAGGCCTTCCGATCTCGCGGCGCACCAGCTCAGCGACGTCGTCCACGCCCAGTGGGCCGAGGCGGAGCCTGCGGTGCGCCGACGACCGGCTCGCTGTCGCGAGGGCCCGCGCCAGGTGCGGGTCGTGCACGGGCGCGTGGTCGCGGACGGCCGCGAGGATCGCGCTGCTGGACGGCATGCGGGTGGCAAGATGGGCGAAGAGGTGCAGCGAGGCGGTGTCGGCCCACTGCAGGTCGTCGAGGACGACGATGACGGGGCGCCGCGCCGACACCTGAGAGAACAACGCCACGACGTTCTCGAACAACCGGAACTGGCCGCTGCCGCCGGGCAGGAGCCGGCCCGCGGGGGCGGCATCGTGGGGTTCCAGGAGCTCACCGAGCGCGCCGGTGAGCCAGGGCCGCTGCTCCGCCTCGGGCAGGTCCTCCAGGATCGCGCGGACGGTCTGCAGCCACGGCCACATGGAGGGAGCACCCTCTCTGTCGGCGGACCGGCCCCACGCCACCAGGCAGCCCTTCGCGCCCGCCTCCCCTGCGACCTGCTCCAGGAGCCGGGTCTTGCCGACGCCCGGCTCTCCCTCGAGGACGACCAGGCCTGTCGCGCCACCGGCGACGCGGCTCACGGTGTCCCGCAGGGCCGTGAGCTCGACCGCGCGGCCTACCGGTTCGACGTCGACAGGTCGCAGCGGTGGCACGAGCTCGGCACGAGCCGGCGGAGCATGATCCGGCGACGTCGGATGTCCGGCCGGGAGATCCTGCCGCAGCACCTGCTGATGAGCCAGCTCCAGCAGAGGGCCCGGATCGATACCGAGCTCCTCGACCAGACGGGTCCGCACGGACTGGTAGACGGACAGTGCCTCGGCCTGCTGGCCGGCGGCCCCGAGAATGGTGATCAGGCTGGCATGGACGGGTTCGTGCAGCGGACCCATGGACGCCGCCAGCCGGAGGGGAGCAAGCACCCGCTCAGGCTGGCCGACGGCCACCGCGAGGTCGGCTGCGGCGGTGCACGCCCCGAAGAACTCGTTGTTCAACCCCGCGAACACGGGCACGGCGTCAGGCCGCAGGGCCAGCCCGTCGCCCGCGGAGCCGTGCCACAGCCTCAGTGCGCGTTCGAAGGCGTCCAGCGCGTCCTCGGGCCGGCCGTCGCCCGAGTCGCTCTGAGCCGAGGCCACCAGATCCCTGAAGGTCGCGAGGTCAAGCGTCCCAGATCCCGCCGTGCACAGGTAGCTGCCTCCCCGCCGCACGAGGTAGGAGCTCTGCCCTCGGCTGGGCAGTGTCGGCTCGAGCAGCCGCCGCAGTACGCCGACGTACTTGTGGATGACGTTGAGCGCGCTGTCCGGTGCCGCGTCCCCCCAGATGAGGTCGACCAGCTCCGACTTGCTGACCGGCAGCCCTGGGTGCGCCGCCAGCAGGGCCAGGAGGTAGGCCTGCTGCCGTGGACCGGTGTCCAGCTCGGTCTGGCCCCGCCACAGCCGCAGCGGTCCGAGGATCTGGATGCGCAGTGCGCCACCACGTACGGCCGGGGCGGCCGGGGGGCGGTCGATCTCAGAGGCCATTGTGCTTCATCCAGGACAGGGCCACGTCGGCGACCTCGCTCCACCCGTGGTCGACGGTGAGCGTGTGCCCCCGGTCGGAAAGCTCGATCAGGTCGGTGACCACGCGTGGGTTGCGGGAGCACAGCTCGTGCACGGTGCGGGCCTGTGCCGGCGGGACCGCGCGGTCCATGCCCCCGGTGATCAGCAGCAGGGGCCCCCGATCGGCGTCCACGTCGATCGGGGTCGGTGAGCCGGCCCTCAGGTTCGCCGCGTCCTCGAGCAGGATGCGGCCCGGTGCTGGCACGGTCCAGCGCTCGTACAGATCGGCGCACTCCTCCGCGGGCAGGGTGTTGCCCAGGCCGGTGGCGAACTCGTGTGGAGTCAACGTGACCGAGCCCCGGAAGCTGACCCCACCGCACGGTGCCACCGGGGCCGCCACGGACCAGGACGAGGGCAGCAGGGCCTCGCCGTGGACGGGTGCTGAGCTGATCGCGACGGCGGCGTCGGCCCCGCCGCGGGCCAGCAGCCGTTGGACGACCAGGCCACCGGACGAGTGGCCGACCGCCACGACGGGCCTGCTTGTGCCGGCCACCAGATGCCCGTAGTGCCGCACGACGTCATCGAGACCGAACCCGGCAGCACGGTCGGGGTTGGCGCGCGCCTCGGCCACGGTCGGCGAGTCGCCGGGCCAGCCCGGCGCCTGCGCCGTGTGCCCGGACGCCGCGAAGTGTTCCAACCATGCGGTCCAGGACGTGGCGTGCAGCCACAACCCGTGGACGAAGACCACAGTACTCATCCGTTCCTCCGCGGTCGCCGTGCTCCTGAACAACAGTCTCGGCCGGGAGACGGCGGCAGGGCTTCTGTCAGATGACTACACCTGGCTCGTCGACAGCACGTGGGCCGGTCAGTCTTGCTCAGGGCCTGGCGAAGACCGGTCGACGACGTCCCGCAGCTGGTTGCGACTGGTCACGCCGAGCAACGGGAACACCCGGTACAGGTGCATACCCACCGTCCGCGGTGACAGGTACAGCCGCTCGGCGATCTCCCGGTTCGTGAGCCCCTCGGCGGCCAGCAGCACGATCTGGCGCTGCTGCGGGGTGAGCACGGAGAGCTGCCCCGTACCACTGGAGGCGGAATCCCTCGGTGTCGACCAGCCGCCCGGAGCAAGATCGGCCCGGACGCCCGCCGCGCGCAGCTCAGCCCCGGCACGGCGGGCGAAAGGTGCTGCGCCGAGGCGCTCGAACGTGTTGTGGGCATCCATGAGGTGCGGGCGCGCCTCCGTCACCCGGCGCTGCCGTCGCAGCCAGGCGCCGAGGTCGAGCTGAACACGAGCACGCTCGAACGGCCACGTCGTGCTCCGCGAGTCTGCGAGTGCCCGCGCGAAATGAGTCTCGCCCTGGGCCTGGTCGGCGTGCTCGTCACCCGCGGTGGCGACCAGTGCCGCGGCATGCGCCACCAGCATCTGCAGCCGGGCGGATCCGTGCCCGGCCACCTGCTCGAAGGTTGCCGCCGCCTCCTGTGCCGCGACGTGGCGGCCTGTGCGCAGGCTTGCGGTCACCAGGTCGACCATGCCGTACAGCGAAAGGTGCGGGTGCAGCGGCTGGCCGGAGTCGTCCAGGATCAGGCGGAGCACGTCGTGGGCGCGTTCGTGGTCGCCGCCGGCCAGGGCCGCCAGGCCCAGCGCGCGGCGGGTGAGCACGGCGACGGCGCGGCTGGTGTCCAGGTCGAGGCCGGACAACGACCTCGCTACCAGCGTGTGCGCCCGGTCCGCATCGCCGCGCATGGCGGCGATGATCGCGAGGTCGGCTTCGGCGGTCCGGCGGATCATCTCCATCCCGGTCCCTTCGGCCACCCGGAGGGCGTCACCGTACGCCGCGGCGGCGGCATCCCAGGCACCGCTGTCGCGCAGCACGGTGCCGAGAGTGTTCGAGACCAGGGCGTTGACGCCCCCCAGCGCGGTGTCCTCCTGCCGGTCCAGGAACGTGCGCAGTGCTGTGACGGCGTACTGCGTCTGGTCGATGGCCCATGCGGCGCCGCCGAGCTGGTTCAGCGTGACCTGGTCCAGGCCGGTGGGGTGCCCCTTTGCGGTCAGGACCGCCTCGATCTGCTTCACGGAACCGACGGGGTCGAGCGAGGCCGTCAGCCATGCCGCTTGCGGTAGGTCGGACAGGTCCGGCGCGTTCTCTCCTCCGGCGGCGGTGACGAAGGCCGGGGGCGCGGTTGCCGCGGGCTTCAGGAGGGGCGAGTCGTCCGTGGAGGCAACCGCATCGGGCGGGGGGCGCGAGAACCGCCGGACCACGACGTCGAGTGCTCTCGTCAGCTGCTCGCGGTGTGCGACGGCTCCGGAATAGAAGGCCGCCACGGCGGCAGGCGACAGGGCCGACCAGGCGAGACGGCTATTGCCGGTACCGGCCGCACGGACCGCCACTGCGGTCAGCATGGCGACGGCCTCCCCGTGCCGGTCAGTGCGCGCCAGGGCCCAACCGGATGCCAGCGCGGCTTCGAGGGCGTCGTCCGGGTCGTCGGTGAGCTCACCGGCCCGGACGCCCAGCCGTCGTACCCACGGACCGTCGCCGGCGAAGATGGCTGCTCGCATCGCCAGCAGGTAGCGCCGGGCAGCGGCACGCTGCTGGGTCGACAGCTCGGCGGCCCGTTCCAGCATCTCTGCCGCGGCTGCCCAGCCCGAGTGCACACGCGCTACCTCCGCGCCGTCTTCGAGCGCGGTGGCCACGTCGTCGTTCGGTCCGAGCGAGGCGGCGGCCAGATGCCAGGCCTGCCGGTCTGCGCGTCCCGCGAGCGCGTCGGCAAGTCTTCGGTGGGCGCGTCGGCGGTCGCTGTACCGCGCTGCGCCGTAGAGGCCCTTCGGGACCTCGGGACTGGACCACACCAGCGGCTGAGCTTCGGTGCCACCCAGGTGGACGAGCCCTGCATCCTCTGCCGGCTCCAGGTCCGCGAGCGCGTCGTCCGGCAGCGATCCGAGGAACAACGGGAGGTCTTCCGGTGCCGCTGCCGCCGCGGCAAGCAGCAGGTCCCGGGTCGCCCGGGGCAGGGCGGCGATACTTGCATACGGATCAGACGACGCCACGAGTCAATCTCAACGCCGTGGGACAAGGTCCGCCATCCCGCAGGGGGTGGTTTCACCCTGGCTCGTGCGGCAATCCGTTGCCGTAGAGCGATCCATCGACCGTCCACGCCCCGTCAACAGGGTGTCCAGTGCAGCGCCATAGCGTCGCGTCCATGAAGATCCTGATCGTACTGACCTCGCACGGTGAGCTGGGCGACACGGGACGCAAGACCGGGTTCTGGCTCGAGGAGCTCGCGACGCCCTACTACCACTTCCGTGATGTGGGATGGGACATCACCCTCGCCTCGCCACAGGGCGGACGTCCGCCCTTGGACCCCAAGAGCAACGAGCCGCAGTTCCAGACCGAACGAACGCGGCGGTTCGAGGCCGACGTGGATGCGGAAGCCTTGCTCGGCGCGACGGCCCGGCTGGACTCGGTCTCCGTCGACGACTTCGACGCGGTGTTCTACCCGGGTGGGCACGGCCCGCTGTGGGATCTGGCCGAGGACCCGGCCTCGATCGCGCTGATCGAACGGATGGTGCGGGCCGGCCGGCCTCTCGCGCTGGTGTGCCATGCGCCTGGTGCGCTGCGCCACGCCACCACCGCGGACGGTGAGCCGCTCGTGGCAGGCCGACAGGTCACCGGATTTACCGACAGCGAGGAAGACGCGATGGGCCTGACCGAGGTTGTGCCGTTCCTCGTGGAGGACGACCTCGTCGCGCGCGGAGCCGTGTTCTCCAGGGTGCGCAACTTCGAGCCCCACGTCGTGGTCGACGGGATGCTCGTCACCGGGCAGAACCCGGCGTCGTCGGGTCCCGCTGCCATGGAGCTGATCTCGATGGTCCGGAACACCGGGGCGTGACGCGATGGTCACGTCCCCCGGCCGTTCTCGAACCGTCCCGCCCCCACCGGCCGCCGTGTCGGGCCCGTACGTGTCGGAGGTGTCCGGAGCGATGCTCGACCAGGCCGCCGCGATAAGCCGTGGCGACCTGTCCAGCCTCGAGCTCACGCGGGCGTACCTGGAACGGATCGACGCACTGGACGGACCGGACGGGCTCAACGCGTTCATCCTCTCGCGTGGGCAGGACGCCCTGGCGGAGGCCACCCGGCTCGACCGCCTCCGTGCCCAGGGGGGTCCGCTGGGTCCGCTGCACGGTGTCCCGCTGGCCGTCAAGGACAACCTGTTCACCGCCGGCACCACCACGACCAACGGCACCGCGCTGCTCGAGTCATTCATCCCCGACCACGACGCCACAGCAGTGCGGCGGCTGCGCCGGGCCGGCGCGGTCGTCCTGGGCAAGACCAACCTGCACGAGAGCTCGTTCGGCATCACGAGCAACAACCCCCACTACGGTGCGGTGCGCAACCCCTACGACCCGCTGCGGATCCCCGGAGGTTCCAGCGGCGGGTCGGCTGCCGCGGTCGCCGCACGCCTGTGCTCGGCGGCCATCGGCAGCGACACCGGTGGATCGGTGCGGATCCCGGCGGCGCTGTGCGGGGTCGTCGGTCTCAAGCCGACGCTCGGCCGGGTCAGCCGGGGACGCATGTTCGGCCTGTCATGGACGTGCGACGTCGTGGGGCCGATCGCCCACACCGTGGCCGACGCAGTGGCGCTCCTTCGGGTCATCTCCTCCGGCCCGGACACGTTGGACCCGGATGCGAGACACGGGCCGCCCGGCACGGACGTACCCGAGTCCCTCGCGACGGCCATCGGATGCCTGCGCGGAGCGCGCATCGGGATTCCCGACGGTTTCTTCGCGGCGGACAACACGCCCGACGTCGACCGTGCCCTGGCCCGTACATACCGCACGCTCGAAGATGCGGGCGCCGTCCTCGTGCCGGTGACGGTCGAAGGTGTCGAGGCGGCGACCGCACAGGGCTTCGTCACGGTAGTTCCGGAAGCCGTCGTGCTCACCGAGCGCGCAC
This sequence comes from Promicromonospora sp. NPDC050880, assembly GCF_044456525.1. Lineage (NCBI taxonomy): Bacteria > Bacillati > Actinomycetota > Actinomycetes > Micrococcales > Promicromonosporaceae > Promicromonospora > Promicromonospora sp. NPDC050880. The sequence goes on along the minus strand of NZ_JBITFV010000001.1, from coordinate 402,390 downwards.
TGCGAACCGCGGGCATCGACGGCGGGATCGTCGCGCACCTCGACCGCTTCGGCGCGGACGTCCGGGCCGCTCTGGGTGCGCAGGTCGGACCTGAGCCGGAGCCCGTACCCGCATTCCAGTACGCAAAGGTCCAGGCCGCCACGCTGCCCGCGCTCCGCCGGGCGTTCGCGGACACGTTCACCACGGTGGACGTGCTGCTCACGGCCACCACGCCGGCGACCGCTGTCCCGATCACCCAGGACACCACCATGCGACACAACGGACGGTCCGCCGGCACGTTCGAGACCTTCGTCAGGTACACCTACGGGATCTCGATGGCAGGCCTACCGGCGGTCTCCCTGCCCGCGGGCACCGATGCCGCGGGCTTGCCCGTCGGAGTGCAGCTCGTCGGCCCACGCTGGGGTGAGGCCACGCTGGTGCGGATCGCGCACGCGCTCGAGAACGCCGTGCGGCAGTGAGTCCCGGCGGCGGCGACCATCCCCGGGGCGCCATCAGAACGTCTCAGCAACGACACGAGGAGCCAGCACGATGACGAGCGACATCGACCCGCTGATCGACACCGACAAGCCACCGAGCGGCCTGGGCTGCCGCGAGTGTCTGTCCAGCGGCACGGGCTGGTGGCTGCACCTCAGGCGGTGCGCGACCTGTGGTGTCGTGGGGTGCTGCGACAGCTCACCGGCCGGGCATGCGTCCCGGCATGCCCGACAGGCCGGGCACCCGATCATCCAGAGCTTCGAACCAGGTGAGGACTGGTTCTACGACTACCGCACCGGACTGTCCATGGACGGGCCGGTCCTGGCTCCGCCGCGCAGCCGCCCCCTCAGCCAGCCCAGCCCTGGTCCCGTCGAACGTCTCCCGCACAACTGGACGGAGCTCCTGCACTGACCGTCAGAGCCGCAGTGCTCCGTCGTGCTCCTGAGCCAGCATCTGGTGCACGGATGCGACAGCCCCGGCCCCCTCACCGACAGCCGAGGCCACCCGCTTGACCGACCCTGCACGGACGTCACCCGCGGCGAACACCCGCGGGTGGCTCGTCTGATACGGCAGGGCCGGCCTGCCCGGCCCTGCCGTCCGTGCGGACGTCCGGGTCCCGGTGAGCAGGAACCCGTGCGGGTCGCGCTCCAGGCAGGCGAGCCAGTCCGTGTCGGGGTCGGCACCGATGAAGCAGAACACCGCACTGCTGGGAACTTCACGGCCGGGGGCATCGCCATGCGCCAGGACGACGCCGCTGAGCGCGCCGTCGCCGGTCAACCCCACGACCTGCGTGCGGTGGTGGAGGTGGATCTTGGGATCCGCCTCCAGCCGCCTGCACAGGTAGTCCGACATGCTCTGCCGGATCTCCTCGCCCCTGACCACGAGATCGACACGTGCACCCCGGGCCGCCAGGAACAGGGCCGCCTGACCAGCGGAGTTCGCTCCACCGACCACCGTGACGGGCCGGGTGACGCAGTCGCGCGCGTCGAGCTCGGTGGCCGAGTAGCGCACGTGCCCGAGCTTCTCGAACTCGTCCAGCCGGGGAACGGACAGCCGACGATAGCGCGCTCCGGTGGCGACGATCAGCGACCGGGCCCGAAGACGCACGCCGTCCGCAAGGCGCACCGCGGGACCGCGCGGGTCGCCGACGTCCAGCGCCACCACGTCGCACGGTGCGTACAGCTGCGCACCGAACTTCAGCGCCTGCACCAGCGCCAGCCTCGTCAGCTCCTCCCCGCTGACGCCACGCGGAAACCCGAGATAGTTCTCGATCCGAGAGCTCGTGGCAGCCTGCCCACCTGCCCCACCCGAGTCGAGCAGCACCGTGGCCAGGCCTTCGGACGCCCCGTAGACCGCCGCCGCCAAACCGGCCGGGCCTGCTCCGACGACCACGAGGTCCACCGCGCGCATCGAGTCGCCGGACCCCGGGGAGCCGTCGTACGTCAGGCCGATCGCCGCGGCGACGTCGTGGGGCGCCGCCCTGCGGAGCGCGCGGTCCGAGACGACCGCGACCGGAAGGTCCGCCGCCGTCAGGCCATGGGCGGCCATGAGCGCCTGTCCGGGAACGGAGTCGGCGTCCAGGGCCTCGTGCGGGAGCAGGAGCCGGGCCGCATAGGCCTGAAGAGCACGCGTCTGGTCAGAGTTCGGTGCGCCGACGATCTCCAGCACGCTGCCGGCAGCCCGTTGCACGATGCGGCGGCGGACGCTGAACGCCTCGACGATCACGTCGGCGATGTCGACCTGCTCACGGAGCACCGCACGGAACCGTTCTCCACCGATCCGGATCACGACACCAGGGCGGCTGACCCTGGCGGTCAGAAACACCGACTGCCCGGTGAGCATGCTCAGCTCGCCCGTGAAGTCACCCGGGTGCCGGGAGTAGACCACGTACTCGGAGTCGGTGGCCGTGGCATCGCGCACCACGTCGACGACCGCCGACTCGATCAGGAAGAGGTCGTAGCGCCGGTCACCCGTGGCGTACAGCACATCGCCCTGAGCGACGTCCTCACGCTCACCGTACGAGGCGAGACGGCGAAACTGCTCCGGGTTCAAGGACGGCGCATCTGCCAGGGCCGCGACAGCCTCGGCACGGACATCCTCTGTGCCGGCTGCCGGTTCGCTCTCCTGAGGCATGCTCCGCCCTACCTTCCAGCGCGGTGAATCATCCAGGCCACCTGACGACCGTCGGGCGCCTGCCCGGCCAGGGCTCAACGCTACGAGGACGCGGTGGACAACGAGTGGATTTCGCCGTCGCGCACTGAGACATCGATTCACAGGGTGTCTACCGACAACCGGCAGGCTCGGCCCGAGATCGTTGACCCTCACGACGGAGGAACCATGCACGAGCATGCCTACCAGGCGCAGTGCGAAGCCGAGGAGCCGCGCCACACTGCCGCCACCGCACCCAGCCGCAACCCGCGACTGGCCCTGTTCGCGCTGGCGCTGGGCACGTTCGCGATCGGTACCGGCGAGTTCGGCAGCAACGGCATCATCCAGCTCTTCGCCGCCGACCTGGACGTGTCGATCCCCGTAGCGACCTACGCCATCACCGCCTACGCCTTCGGCGTCATGATCGGTTCCCCCGCCATCACGCTGATCGCCGCACGCACCAACCGCCGCACCCTGCTGCTCGGCCTGGTCGCACTGTTCCTGATCGGCAACGGACTGTCGGCCATCGCACCCAACCTCGCCCTGCTGGTCGTGTTCCGGTTCATCGCGGGCAGCGTCCAGGGCGCGTTCTTCGGGGCCGGCGCCGTGGTCGCCGCCTACGTCTACGGTCCCGGGCGCGGCGGCAAAGCCTTCGCCACCGTCATGGGCGGTCTGACCGTCGCCACCATCGTCGGCTCACCCCTGGGCACCTTCATCGGGCAGAACGCCGGCTGGCGCGCCATGTACTGGGCCGTCGTCGTCATCGGCCTGCTCGCCGGCGCCGCCCTGGTCGCCTGGCTGCCACGCACCAGCGACCTGCACGGCGGCTCCATCCGCAACGAGCTGAGCGCCCTGCGCCGCCTCAACGTCTGGCTCATGGTCGCCGTCGCCGCCCTCGGCATCTCCAGCATCTTCGCCGTCTACACCTTCATCGGCCCCTTCATCACCGACGCCGCCCACCAGGACCCCGCTCTCATCCCCCTCGCACTGGCCGTGTTCGGCATCGGCATGGCCGTAGGCAACGGCCTGGGCGGACGCGTCGCCGACCGGTACGAGAGCCGCGGCCTGCTCTACGGGTACGGCGGCGTGCTCGTCTTCCTGGTCCTGATCGGCATCGCCGGCAACAACCTCACCGTCCTGCTGCTCTGCTTCTTCGGCACCGGGGCCACGATGATGTTCGCCATCCCCACCATCCAGGTCCGGCTCACCGGCTTCGCGCCCGACGCCCCCACCCTCATGGGCGCCCTCAACCTCGCCGCCCTGAACCTGGCCAACTCCCTCGGCGCGATCGGCGGCGCCATCACCCTCGACGCCGGCTGGGGAACCCTGTCCACGGTCTGGGCCGGCGCCGTCCTGACCAGCGCCGGCCTGCTGCTCTACGTCACGACCGTCGGGCGGGTACGGACGCCACTGCCCGCCGCCACGTGAGACGAGCCCGCCCGAGCACGGTGCGCCCGGCGCACCGGCGTGCACGGCTCCGGACAGGCCCGAGAAACCGCGTCCCCGACAGGAGCAGCAACGCATGACCGACCCCGAGTCACACCAGACGCCGGACCCGTCGTGGTCGCAGGCGGACTATCACCATCCGGCGGCCGGGTGGGGCGCTGCCCGGTCGGTCGGGACGTTCCTGGCCAAGGAGGGCGCCGTCGTCTCGGGCCCGCGCGCCATGGCCCGCATGAACCACTCCGACGGCGGCTTCGACTGCCCCGGTTGCGCGTGGCCGGACGACCTGAAAGGCCTGGCGCTCGACCTGTGCGAGAACGGGGTCAAGCACGTCGCCTGGGAGATGACCGCCCGGCGCGCCGACCGGCACTTCTTCGCCGCTCACGCCGTCGACGAGCTGCGCGGCTGGCGGGACGCCGACCTGGAGGCGGCGGGCCGCCTGACCGAACCCATGTCGTACGACGCAGCAACCGACCGGTACGTACCCATCACCTGGGCGGCCGCGTTCGCGATGATCGGGCAGGAGCTGCGCGGCCTGGACAGCCCAGACCAGGCCGCCTTCTACACATCTGGCCGGCTCAGCAACGAGGCGACGTTCCTGTACCAGCTGATGGCCCGCGAGTACGGCACCAACAACCTGCCGGACTGTTCCAACATGTGCCACGAGGCCTCGGGCCTGGCCCTGCAGGCGGCCCTCGGCACCGGCAAGGGCACCGCCGACCTCGACGACTGGGAGACCGCCGACGCGCTGTTCATCTTCGGCGTCAACGCCGCCTCCAACGCGCCGAGAATGCTGACCGCGCTCACCCACGCATACGAACGGGGCGCTCAGATCGTTCACGTCAACCCGCTCGTGGAAGCCGCAGCACGGCGCGCCATCATCCCGCACGAGGTCGTCGACATGGCCCTGAACAAGGCAACCAGGACCAGTTCCCTCAACCTCCAGGTACGCCCGGGCGGGGATCTCGCGCTCCTGCGAGGGATCGCCAAGTCGGTCTTCGAGGCCCACGCCACCCACCCCGCCGCCGTCGACCAGGCCTTCCTCGCACGGCACACCCATGGATCAGACCGGTACCGCGCGCTGGTCGAAGCCACCACCTGGGCGGATCTGACCACGCAGTCCGGCCTGAGCGAGTCGGAGATCCGCAAGGCCGGTCAGATCTACCTGGCGTCCGACCGCACGCTGATGAGCTGGTGCCTGGGCCTCACCCAGCACGAGCACGGCGTGGACACCGTCCGCGAGATCGTCAACGTCCTGCTCCTGCGCGGCAACCTCGGCCGGGAAGGCACCGGACCCTCCCCCGTGCGCGGCCACAGCAACGTCCAGGGCAACCGCACCTGCGGCATCGACCACCGCCCGTCGCGAGAGTTCCTCGACCGGCTCGCCGCGGCCTGCGACATCCGTCCGCCACTCGAGCACGGCCTCGACACGGTGGCCACCGTGCAGGCGATGCACCGCGGCGCGGTCAAGGTCTTCGTCGGCATGGGCGGCAACTTCGTCCGCGCGGCTCCCGACACCGCATACACGGCAGCCGGCATGCACCGGTGCGAGCTGACCGTCCACGTCAGCACCAAGCTCAACCGCAGCCACCTCGACCACGGCCGCAAGGCGCTCATCCTGCCGTGCCTGGGCCGCACCGAACGCGACCCCCAGCGCAGCGGACTCCAGTCCGTCTCCGTCGAGGACTCGATGAGCATGGTGCACCTCTCACGCGGCCACCGGAAACCACCCTCGCCCCACCTCCTGTCCGAACCCGCGATCATCGCCGCGATGGCCAGGGCCACGCTGCCCGACAGCACCACCCCATGGGAGTGGTACGTCGAGGACTACGACCGAATCCGCGACGTGATGGCCCGAGCTCTGGTCGGCTTCGAGGACTTCAACACCCGGGTGCGCCGCCCCCGAGGGTTCCGGATCGAGCAGCCCGCCCGCGAGCTCGTCTTCCACACACCGACCCGACGCGCCGAGTTCTCCTGCGCCCCGCTGCCCGACGTCGTCCCGGAGTCGGACGACGTGCTCGTGCTGCAGACCATGCGGTCACACGACCAGTGGAACACCACGATCTACTCCGACAACGACCGCTACCGCGGGATCAAGAACCTGCGCACCCTGATCCTGATGAACACCGAGGACATGACCTCACGCGGGATCCCCCAGGGCACACTGGTCGACATCGTCGCCACCTCCAAGGACGGAAGCGTCCGGGAACTGCGTGGCTATCGTGCGCTGGCGTACGACCTGCCCCGGGGCAGCGCCGCGGGCTACATGCCGGAGATGAACGCTCTGGTCGGAATCAGTGACTACAGCACACAGAGCAACCAGCCCCTGATGAAGAACCTCAAGGTCCGCGTCACGCCGGCCCGAGCCAAAGACGAGTAGCCGGGTCCGGGATGCACGACGCGGTGCTTCTCGTCCGTCCAGTGCTGGGCCGCAGCGCGCTCACCGCACGAAGCCCGGAGCTTCGAGCCAGGTGCCTTGCACGCTTTGAGACGCGGCTTGGCATGCTCGCCGTGTCGCACCATGCCAGATCGCGTTCTCGAAGCGGACCTCGCACCTCCTGGCGCAACAACAATCCCAATGTGAACGATGACGCAAGACGTCTATGCACGTCCCGGAGACTGTCCGCGGCGTTGGGCCAGCACCCTCAGCTCACCCAGCAGGTCCCGCGACCCGTCCACCTCACCGAGTGCTCCCATGCTGACACCCCCGTTGTCCACCCTGTAGAGTCGCGTTTGTCAACTCACAAAAATAACTCGGCCCGGCCAGCACCAGCGCCGCTCCGACACGACACCAGGCAGGCAGGAACCGATGACCTCAGTTGTCGACGAGACCGACCGTCTCGCCGCGGTCCGACCCCACGAACGCCAGGTCGCCTGGCAGCAGCTGGAGTTCTACGCATTCATCCACTTCGGGATGAACACGATGACCAACCGCGAATGGGGCCTGGGCCACGAGGACCCCGCGCTCTTCGATCCCACCGGGCTCGACACCGATCAATGGATGCGGTCGATCAGGAGCGCCGGCATGACGGGCGTGATCCTCACGGCCAAGCACCACGACGGCTTCTGCCTCTGGCCCAGCGACGTGACGACCCACTCCGTCGCCTCTTCCCCGTGGCGCCACGGTTCCGGTGATCTGGTCGCCGAAGTAGCGGACTCTGCGAGGCGGCACGGCCTCCAGTTCGGCGTCTATCTCTCGCCCTGGGACCGCACCGAGCGCACCTACGGTTCCGGCCCGGCCTATGACGACTTCTTCGTCGCGCAGCTCACCGAGCTCCTCACCCGGTACGGTCCGGTCTTCTCGGTCTGGTTCGACGGCGCCAACGGCGAGGGGCCCGACGGGCGCGTTCAGGTCTACGACTGGGACCGTTACTACGAGACGATCCGCCACCTCCAGCCGGACGCGGTCATCAGCGTCTGCGGACCCGACGTCCGATGGTGCGGTAACGAGGCCGGCCACACGCGCACGAACGAGTGGAGCGTCGTCCCGGGCGCACTGCGTGACGCGGAACGCATCGCGCAGCAGTCCCAGCACGTTGACGACGGCCAGTTCTCACGCCTGGTACGGAGCAACGACGAGGATCTCGGTAGCCGCGAGGCCCTGGCCGGCCGCCTCGACGACCTGGTCTGGTACCCCGCCGAGGTCAACACCTCCATGAGGCCCGGGTGGTTCTACCACGCCGACGAGGACGCTGCCGTGCGCACCGCAGAGGAGCTCTTCGAGATCTGGTGCAGCTCCACCGGAGGCAACGCGACGTTCCTCCTCAACGTTCCGCCGGACGCTCGCGGCCTCGTCGCCGAACCGGACCAGCGCGAGCTCGCGCGGCTGGGCGAGCTCGTCGAACGGTTCCGCACCGGGGTGGTGCCCTCGCGCGCCTACCCGTCGTCCATCCGCGGCGCGACCGGGGCGGACACGCTCCCAGCCGCTTTCTCGTGCGTGTTCGGCCCGCATCGGGACATCCCGTGGCAACCAGACCCTGCCGATGCGCAACCCACGGTCGAGCTGACGTTCGACGAGCCACGGCCGATCGGAGCCGTGGTCGTGAGCGAGGACATCCGGCACGGCCAACGCATCGAGAGCTTGACCGTGCGCGCCGTGGTGGGAGGCCGCGACGTCGTCCTCGCGCAGGCCGAGTCGGTCGGGTACCGCCGGGTCATGCGATTCCCCACCGTGACGATCCGGGGCCTGACCGTCACCATCGGCTCGAGCCGGGGCACCCCCGCGGTCGCGACCGTCGCCGCCGTGGAGGACAGCGTGGCGGGCCCGCGCTCGTCGTCGTGACCAGGAGTGCGGGTGGGTGGCACCACGAGAACCAGGACGGTCACCCGCACTCTGCTAAGTTCGTGCCGATGAACGAGGCTGCCGCTCTCCGGCACAGCGGTATCGAGCGGTGGCCGGAGTTCCATCCGACGACCCAGGCCGCCTTCAACCAGGTCCTCTGGCAGGGCGGGCTCTCCCGCAGCGACATCGCTCGCAAGCTCAGGATCTCTCGAGCCCGGCTCACAGCCATCACACGCGACCTGGAAGCCGCCGGCCTGCTGGTCGAGGGGCACCGGGAGCTGCGGGCCGCCACGGGGCGCCCGGCAGAGATGCTCCACGCGGTGACGACCGCGTACCAGTTCCTAGGTTTGCACCTGCGCGGGACAGACGTCATCGCCGCGCTGGTCGACCTCGACGGGCGGGTGGTCTGGGAGGACAGCGCCTCGCTGGAGACCGAGGCACCCCGTGAGGTCGTCGAGCTGGCAGCCAGGTGGCTGCAGGAGACGGCATCGGCGTTCCGGGTGGCCGCTGTCGCGATCTGCGGTCCGTTGGGCAGGGTAGGGCTCGACCCGGCGCATCAACAGGTTCGCGGGATCGGCGAACAGCTCCAGGAGGAGTTCACCGCAACATGGGACGTCCCGCTCTGGGTCGAGGACGACGTGGTCGCCCTGACGGCGTTCGAGCAATGGCCCCAGCTCTCCGAAGGCCAGAACAGCATGGTCCTGATCTCGGTGGGCCAGGAGATCGGTTTCGGCCTGGTCGAGGACCGGCAGATCATCCGCGGCGCCCATGGCGCGGCCGGCCGCTTCGACCATGTGCCGGTCCTTTCCGGTGGCCCCGAGTGCCCTCTCGGCCACCGCGGATGCCTCTGGAGCGTCTGCTCGACGACAGCGGTCACCCGCGCCGTCCCAGGATCGAGCACCATGTCCGAGGTCGTCGCGCGCGCGGACGACGGCGATCCGTTGAGCAATGACGTCATGACACGCGCGGCGGACGGCCTCGGCACGGTCGCCGGATACCTCGCGAACCTCCTGGACCCGGACAAGCTCGTCCTCACCGGCGAGAGCCATACCGTCCTGCGGGGTCGCCTCGGCCCGTTCCACTCGGCCCTCCAGCGCACCTACCTCGGCGACCGGGACGTTCAGGTCGACCTGCCCGACTTCAACTTCGTGGAATGGGCCCGAGCCGCCGCAGCGCTGGCCCTCTACCGGAGCGTGAGCACCCAGGGCTACTGAGCACCTTCGAAGCGCGCTCCGTCGGCTCGACGGGGGCACGCTCAGGCACGCCCCCGAGACCCTCGAGCGACGCCCGACCCACTTCTGCCGGTCTTATTTTCGTCACTTGACAAACTCGGAAGGCGTCCGCGAACCTGAACGCGGCTGCCGAAAACTGCGGCAACCACGCTCGGTCAAAGGAGACGTCTTGCGTACCCCACGAAACACAGCAGCAGCCCTCGCGCTCGGGCTCGCGGCGATCGCGATCACCGGCTGCTCGGCATCCGGTGACGACACGGGCGAGCCCGTCACGCTCGAGTACTGGGCCTGGGCACCCGGCTCCCAGGAAGAAGTGGACGCGTTCAACGCGTCCCACCCGGACATCCAGGTCAAGCACGTCGACGCGGGCGGTGGCGAGACCTCGTCCGCCAAGCTCATCACGGCGCTGCGCGCCGGCAACGCGCCCGACCTGGCCCTGGTCGAGAACACCTCGCTGCCCCGGATGATCGTCTCCGGCGTCCCCCTGGACATCACCGACTACGTCGCCGACGTGCAGGACAACTTCGCACCGGGCTCCTGGGAACAGACCACCTTCGACGGCCACGCGTTCGCGATCCCGCAAGACATTGGCCCGATGGCGCTCCTGTACCGCCAGGACGTCTTCGACAAGTTCGGGATCGAACCGCCGGTGACGTGGCAGGACTACCGCGACGCGGCCGCGACGATCAAGGAGCAGGACCCGAACCTGACGATGGCCTCCCTCAGCACCGACGGCTGGGGCTGGTACGCCCCGGTCGCGGCCCAGGCCGGTGACGACTGGTGGTCGGTGGAGGGCGAGACCTGGACGGTCGACATCGACGGTGACAAGTCACGCGAGGTCATGGACTTCTTCCAGGGCATGTACGACGACGGGCTCATCGCCGCCGACCCGATCCTGACGCCGACCTACAACAAGCAGCTCAACGACGGCACCATGCTCACGTGGCCCTCGGCCGTCTGGGCACCTGGAGTCATCGAGGGCGTGGCGCCCTCCACTGCCGGAAAGTGGGCCCTGGCCCCGCTGCCCCGGTGGGACGCAGACGATCCCACCGTTTCGTTCCAGGGCGGGTCGTCCGTCGTCGTCACCTCCTCGAGCGAGCACCCGGAGGAGGCCGCGGAGTTCGCGAAGTGGCTGAACGCGAGCGAAGAGGGGGCCGAGATGATCCTCAACGTCCAGAACGGCTATCCGGCCGCGCTGTCCGGTCAGGAGATCGCGACCGAGCAGGACCCGCCCGCTCTCATGCCCCAGCAGGCCGACTACTACGAGATCGTCGCGGAGATCGCGAAGAACACCAAGCCGGTCACGTGGGGCCCGAACACCGACGTCGCCGCTGCGGCTTTCACCGATGCGATGAATGCCGCTGTCCAGAACGGGACCCCGTGGGCGGATGCGCTCAATGCGACGCAGGAGGCGGTCGTCGCGGACATGAAGGAACAGGGCTTCACCGTCAAGGAAGGCAACTGAGCCCGCAGCCGGCGGGAGAACCGACCATGACCCACGCCACCACCGACCCAGCCGCCGTCTCGATCCCGCGGCGACCCGACCACCGGCACCCACCACAGCGCAGACGTTCGCTCCGCCCACGGGTCGCGCCGTATCTCTTCAGCGCGCCGGCGATGGTCCTCTACGTCGCCTTCACCGTCATCCCGCTCGGATACGCCCTCGGATCAAGCTTCTTCGCCCAGCGGCTGACCGGCGGAGGGATCCTCGGAACACGCCAGACGGTCTTCGTCTGGTTCGACAACTACGCCGAGGTCCTCACCAATGCCAGCCTCGTCGCCGGCCTGGGCCGGCTGACGATCTACGGGATCATCGCGGTACCGCTCACCCTGGGTCTGGCCCTGTTGTTCGCCCTCTTGCTCGACGCGAACGGGACCCGCCTCAAGCGGTTCGGCCGCACCGCGATCTTCATCCCCTACGCCGTTCCAGGTGTCGTCGCCGCCCTCATGTGGGGGTTCATGTACCTGCCGGACACGAGCCCGTTCTCGTACGTGACCCGTGCGATCGGCCTCGGAACGATCCCGTTCCTCGAACCGGACAGCCTGTACGGGTCGATCGCCAACATCACGATCTGGGGCGGCATCGGCTTCAACATGCTCGTCATCTACACGGCCCTGCAGAGCATCCCGAACGAGATGATCGAGGCGGCCCGCATCGACGGCGCCAGCGAGGTCCAGGTCGCCCTGCGGATCAAGGTCCCGCTGGTCGGTCCCGCGCTGGTCCTCACGTCGATCTTCGCCCTGCTCGGCGCGCTCCAGCTGTACGGCGAGCCCGCGATGCTCATGCCACTGACCAACAGCATCTCCACCACCTGGGCGCCGCTGATGACGATCTACCGCGACGCGTTCGTGCTGGACAACCTCTCCTCGGCCGCCGCGGCATCCATGGTGCTGGCGATCGGCACGGCCGCCGTCTCCGTGGCCGTCCTCGCGGCCGTCCGTCGTATCAGCCGAAGGGGAATGGCATGACCACGACCACGGCTCCGGTCCGTCCCGGCCGATCACCGCTGCACCGCGGCAAGGTCGTTCCCACAGTCGTCCTCGTCATCGGCGCGATCTACTGTCTCATCCCCGTGATCTGGGTGTTCGTGGCCGCGTCCAAAGCACCGGGCGAGCTGTTCAGCTCCTTCACGTTCGCCCCCGGCAGCGGACTCCTCCAGAACCTGGGCGACCTGTTCGCCCGCGAGGACGGCGCCTACGGCATGTGGGCGCTCAACTCCGCGTTGTATGCCGGGCTGGGCGGGTTGCTGTCCACGCTCGTGTCGGCAGCGGCCGGTTACGCGCTGGCAAAGTACGACTTCGCCGGAGGACGCATCTTCTTCGTCACCCTTCTCGCCGGTCTGCTCATCCCGGGCATCACCCTCGCGGTACCGCAGTACCTCCTGCTCTCCGAGCTGCAGCTGGCCGGCACCCGCTGGTCCGTGCTGCTTCCGAGCATCATCAGTCCCTTCGGCATCTACCTGTGCAAGGTGTTCGCCGAAGGATCCATCGCCCAGGAGGCCCTCGAAGCCGCGCGGATCGACGGCGCGGGCGAGTGGCGCATCTTCCGGAGCATCGTGCTGCCCCTGATGGTGCCCGGCATGGTCACCGTCTTCCTGCTGCAGTTCGTGGGCATCTGGAACAACTTCCTCCTGCCCTACATCATGCTCGCCGACCCGTCCACGTTCCCCCTGACGGTTGGACTGAGCTCACTGCTGTACCAAGGCTCGGGCTCCCCCGCCCTCTACTCGCTCGCGATCACCGGCGCCGCCGTCGCGATCATTCCCCTCATCGCCCTCGTGCTGTTCCTGCAGCGCTTCTGGCGGCTCGACCTCATCTCCGGAGGAGTCAAAGGATGACCCTGTCCCACACCGACCAGCCCTGGCCCACGGCCGGCATCAGCTTCGGCGGCGACTACAACCCCGAACAGTGGGATCCGTCGGTCTGGCGCGAAGACGTCGAACTCATGCGCCGGGCCGGGGTCAACATGGTCTCCCTCGGCATCTTCTCCTGGGGCCTGCTCGAGACGGCAGAGGGTGTCTACGACTGGGGGTGGTTCGACGAGATCATCAACCTGCTCGAGCAGAACGACATCTCGATCGACCTGGCCACACCCACCGCCGCCCCGCCCAGCTGGCTCCTGGCCGAGCACCCCGAGTTTCCACCCGTCGACCACGACATGACGCGGCACTGGCCCGGCGCCCGGCTGGGCTGGTGCCCCAGCAACCCCGACTTCCGCAGGCACGCCCTGCGCATCGTCCGGGCCGTCGCCGAACGCTACGGTTCCCGTCAGCACGTCGTGATGTGGCACGTCAGCAACGAGCTCGGCGGCGGGAACGGGCACTGCTACTGCGACGTGTCCGCCGCCGCGTTCCGCGGCTGGCTGGAGCGGAAGTACAGGACGGTCGAGAAGCTCAACGAGGCCTGGGGCACAGCGTTCTGGGGCCACTACTACCGCAGCTTCGAGCACATCCTGCCGCCCCGTGGCAACGACGCGAAGAACCCGTCTCTCATGCTCGACTTCGACCGGTTCTCCTCCGACGAGCTGCTCGACCACTATCTCGCCGAGCGGGCTCTGCTCAAGGAGATCACCCCCGACCTGCCCGTGACCACCAACTTCATGGTCGGTGCCGAGCCGGACGCCGTCGACTACGCCCGCTGGGCGCCGCACATGGACATCCTCGCCAACGATCACTACACGCGGTCACCCGACCCCGTGCCGCAGCAGGATGTCGCGTTCTCCGGTGACCGCATGCGTTCCCTGACCACCGACCGGCGGCCGTGGCTCCTCATGGAGCACTCGACCAGCGCGGTGAACTGGCAACCACGCAACCGCGCCAAGAACCCCGGCGAGCTCATCCGTGACGCGATCAGCCACGTCGCGCACGGCGCCGACGGCGTCATGTACTTCCAGTGGCGCGCCTCCCGAGCTGGAGCCGAGCAGTTCCACTCCGGGATGGTCCCCCATGCCGGACCGGACACCAAGATCTTCCGCGAGGTCAGCACACTCGGCGCCCACCTCCAGCGCCTGGCACCCGTCCTCGGTTCCCGCGTACCGGCCGCCAAGGTCGGCATCCTGTTCGACAACGAGGCAGGCTGGGCGGTTCGCCGTGGTGTGAAGCCGAACAACTTCCTGCCCTACGGCGCGGCGGTCCGCGCGTGGCACGCCGCGTTCTGGCGCCGGGGCGACGGCGTCGACGTCCTCCCACCGTGGAACGACTTCGCCGGCTACGACACTCTTGTCGTACCCCAGCTCTTCCTGGTCGCGGACGACACGGCCAGGCGCGCCGAGGAGTTCGTCACGGCCGGCGGCACTCTGGTCGTCACGGCGTTCTCCGGGATCGTCGACGAGAACGACCAGGTCCGCCTCGGCGGCTATCCCGGAGCGTTCCGTGACGTACTCGGCGCATGGACCGAGGAGTTCTACCCCCTGCAAGAAGGCGAGACCTTCCAGCTCGACAACGGCTGGAGCGGCCGGGAATGGACCGAACACGTCCACGCCGACGAGGCCGACGTCGTCACGCGGTACCAGGGTGGGCCACTGGACGGCCGGCCCGCTGTGACCGTTCGGACCCATCCGGGAGGCGGCCGGGCCATCTACGTCTCGGCCGGGATCGACAGTCCGTCGATCGACGCGCTCGTCACCGATCTGATCGAGCCGACTCCCCCGCCCGTCACTGACAAGCTCCCCGGCCTCGAGGTCGGGATGCGCGAGACCGACACCGACGAGTTCGTCTTCCTCATCAACCATCGAGCCGACGACGCCAAGGTCAGCATCCGGGGCTCCGAGCTGCTCACCGGGCTCACCATCGATAACGCGCTCGTCGTGCCCGCCGGCGAGGTCCGCGTGGTCCACCGTCGCAGGGAGGTCTGACCGGCCACTCGCACGTGGGTCCTCCTCCATGCGGGAGAAGGACCCACGTGCCAGCCAGGACGCGACTCAGCGCCTCACTGACAGGTCGGTCGCCTGGTCCTGGGCGATGATCGCCAGCTCGACGGACTTGAAGGCATGGGCTTGGGTCATCGCGTTCTCGGTCCGCTCGAGGCAGTCACGGATGAGCTTGCCGAAATACGGATAGCCCACTTTTCCGCTGACCTCGAAGTGGGTCTCCCCCTCGCCGTTGGCGAGGTACACGTGCCCGGGGCCGTCCTGGGTGCCGAGGTTCATGTACTTGCGCTGCTCGATGAACCCCTCTGTACCCAGGATGAAGGTGCGGCCGTCCCCCCACGTCTGCAGGCCGTCGGGGGTGAACCAGTCGCACCTGAAGTAGCCCGTCGCGCCGGTGTCGGTGACCAGGTTGGCATCGCCGAAGTCGTCCAGCTCGGGGTGCTCGGGATGGGCGTAGTTGGCGATCTGGCTGTTGACCACCCGGGCGTCGGTCGAGCCCGTGTAGTACAGGATCTGGTCGACGTTGTGGCTGCCGATATCGGTCAGGATGCCGCCGTACCTGTCCTTCTGGAAGAACCAGTCAGGCCGGCTGCCCGCGTTGAGCCGGTGCGGCCCGAACCCCACCACCTGCAGAACCCGGCCGATCGCGCCCTGCTCGATGAGCTGCTCGGTGAACACCGCGGCCTCGACGTGGATGCGCTCGCTGTAGTAGACCGCGTACTTCCGCCCGGTGCGGTCGACCGCCTCCCGAGCGCTCGCGAGCTGCTCGAGCGTGGTCAAGGGGGCCTTGTCGGTGAAGTAGTCCTTGCCCGACTCGATCACCCGCAGACCGAGGGCGCATCGCTCGTTGGTGATCGCCGCGCCAGCGACAAGCTGGACCTCGGGATCGTTCAGGATCTCGGCTTCGTCGCGAGCCACGCGAACGTCCGGGAACCGGTCCCGGAACTGCGCAACTCGCGCGGCACTGGGGTCGTACACCCACTTGAGCGTGGCGCCGGCCCCGATGAGGCCCTCGCACATGCCGTAGATGTGACCGTGGTCCAGCCCGACCGCGGCGAAGACGAACTCTCCCCCCTCGACGACCGGTGCAGGCAGGGGTGCCGGTGCGTACGTCGCCCCGTCGCCGGCGTTCATCGTGCTCGCCCGGCGACGTCGACGCCATGTTCGCCGGACACGCTGATCGCACCGGCCTGATGCCGTACGGACGCCGACTTGGTGAAGTACCTCGGCGCGCGCTCCGCGATGGTGCCGCTGCGGTAGTAGGGATCATCGGTGGTCAGGGGCAGCTCGACCGTTCGACGCTCGATGCCGGCCTGGTAGATGGCGGTGATGACCTCGATGGTCAGCCGCCCTGCCCGGCCGTCGATGGCGGGACGCCCGCCCTGCTCGATCGCTCTCAGGACGTCGTCGACCTGCCCCTGGTGCCCCAGGTGCGACAGCGGGACGTGCTCGTCGGCCAGCGCGTGCAGGCGGTCCACCAACGTGGTGTTGCCCCCTGGTGCGGGGAAGCCGTTGGGCTGAGCGACGTCCGCGACCACGACCCCGTCGAGACTTACGCCGGCGTCCCGTCCCTGGACGACGATCTGCTGCCGCTCGCCGTGGTCGACCACGGAGCTCGTGACGGTCGCCAGGGCGCGCTCGTACTGCAGGACGGCGACCGACAGGTCCTCGATCTCGGCGTTCTCGTGAGCGGCGTTGGTCAGGACCGCCGTCACGGCCTCCGGCTCCCCCAGGAGCCACAGGAGCAGATCGATGTGGTGCACCGCGTGGTTGAGCGTCGGGCCTCCGCCCTCCTGCTCCCAGGTCCCGCGCCACCACAGGTCGTAGTACGACAGCCCGCGCCACCACGCCGAGTCCACCTGCACACGCGTGACCGGACCGATCAGGCCGGAGTCGACGGCCGACTTCAGCGTGACGACGTCGTCCCGGAACCGGTTCTGCGCCACGGAGGAGAACAGTGCTCCGCTGGCGGCTTCTGCCCGGAGGATGGCATCGCACGCGGCCAGCGAGGGCGCCATCGGCTTCTCGCACAGGACGTTCACGCCGGCGGTGAGACAGTCGACGGCGATCTGCTCGTGGGTGGACGGCGGGGTGCAGATGCTGACGAGGTCGATGTCCTCCTGCGCGAGGAGCTCCTCGTGCGAGCCGTAGACACGCGCGTCGCGAAGACCGAGCTGGTTCCGCTTCGCCTCGGCGCTGTCGATCGACTCGTCGACGAGCGCGACGACGGAGCAGCGGTCCGGGAAGGCCTTGTAGGCCTCCATGTGGAGTATCGAGATGTTGCCGGTGCCGATGATGGCAACCTTGATCACTTCTGTCTCCTGTCGTGGGGAACGTGATAGGTCGTCCGCCGGGACGACGGCGATACCGGCGCTGTCCAGCGGTCAGTGAGCTGTGACCGCTGGACAGCGCCTCGCCTGGTGGTCGCCGCGGGAGGTCAGGACGCGGCGTCGATCGCGTTCTGGACCTCGTCGATGAAGCCCGCCGCCGCCTCCTCGGCGGACATCTGGCCCAGCAGCACCTGCTCGTTGTAACGGCCGATGACGGTCTGGACGTCGCTGGCGCCGTTCGGTGTGACCGGGGAGCTCGGCCCGGACTCCTGACCCATGTCCTCCGTGAAGTCGACCACCAGCTGATTCGCCTCGTCGAGCGAGCCCGCGATGGCGTCGTTCATGGCCGGATTGACCGGGACGCCGCGCTCCACCCCGAACAGCTTGGCGACGCGCTCGTCGCTGTTGAGGAAGTTCACGAGCAGACCGGCCTCGGCCGGGTGCTCGCTCCTGGAGGAGACCGACCAGTACATGGACGGCTTCAGATACTGAAATCCGTCCTGGGTCGAGTCGTCCGTCGGCCAGTTCGCGATCGTGTACTCGAAGTCCGGTGCCGCCGCCTGGTAGGAGGGGAACGAGCCGGCCGCGATGAACATCATGCCGACACCACCGGTGACGATCGAGCTCTGGTCGAGGGGAACTCCGCTGGTCTCGGCCCACTCGGCGGCGGACGCCGAGGCGCCCGAGTCGATCCAGCTCCGCTCGAGGTTGAAGTAGTCCTCGACGGTCTTGGCGCTGATGGCGACGTTGCCGTCGGCGTCGAACAGCTCGTCACCGTGCTGTCGCGCCCAGATCCGCAGGCTGAACGTGTCGGCCCCGAAGAGGTTGACGCCGCGCACCTCTCCGCCCGAGGCGTCGGAGAGCGCCTCCGCTGTGGCGTTGAACTCGTCCCACGTCCACGACGTGGTGTCGGGCAGCGGCACGTCGTACTTCTCGAACAGGCTCTTGTTGATGATGACGCCGTTCGGCGCCGCACCGATCGGCAGGCCCAGCAGCTGCTCGCCCACCCGACCCGAGTCGAGCACCGAGTCATCGAGGTCGTCCGTCTTCAGGACGCCGGAGAGAGACTCCAGGTCCGTCAGGGCGCCCCTTGCCCCGTAGGAGGCGAGGTAGACCTCGTCGAACTGCATCACGTCCGGGGCTTCGCCTCCGGCTGTCGTCGTCGCCAGCCGGTCCCAGTAGCCGCTCCAGTCGGCGAACTGCGGTTCGACGGTGATGTTCGGATGGTCTGCCTCGAAGAGCTCGATGGCCTCCAGCGTGGCCTGCGTCCGGGCATCCCCGCCCCACCAGGTCATGGAGATCGTGACGTCCTGCTCAGAGAGCTCGACATCGCCACTTCCGGTAGAAGCGATCCCGCAGCCCGCGAGGAGCATGCCGACGGCTGCCAGCGCCGCCAGCCCCCCGCCCTTGTGTATCCGTCGCATTGAAAACTGCCTTCCGTGTCAGCTTGACGTGAAATGGGTGGTGCTCGATGGTTCGGCGTCTACTTCCCGCCGGTCGTCGCGATCCCTCGCAGGAGGAACCGCTGGCCGAACAGGAAGACGAAGAACACCGGGACGAGCGATACGACGCTCATGGCGAACAACGCGCCGAAATCTGACTGGGACTGCGCGTCGATGAACGAGCGCAGGGCGACAGGCACGGTGTACCCGTCGGGTTTGGTGAGGAAGATGAGCTGGGAGAAGAAGTCGTTCCAGGTCCAGATGAACGTGAACACCGCGGTGGTGGCGATCGCCGGCACCATCAACGGAAGCATGATCTGCAGATAGATCCGCACGTGCCCCGCACCGTCGAGACGAGCCGCCTCGTCCAGCTCGCGCGGAATTCCACGGATGAACTGCACCATGAGGAATATGAAGAACGCATCCGTGGCGAGGAACTTGGGCACGATGAGCGGCAGGAAGGTGTTGATCCAGCCCAGCTGCGCGTAGAGCACGTACTGCGGAATGATCAGGACGTGGACCGGCAGCATGATCGTCACGATCATGACGACGAAAGCGACCGGCCGCCACGAGAAGTTCAGGCGCGCGAAAGCGTATGCCGCCATCGAGCACGAGAGCACGTTCCCGATGACCGAACCGGCCACCACGATCGCGGAATTCGCAAGATATGCGCCGAAAGGGCGCTGCAGGGCGTTCCAGCCATCCGGGTAGTGCGAGAAGTCGAACGTGTCGACGAAGATTCCCGAGTTCGTGAATATCTCGCTGTTGGGCCGGACCGAGCTCGCGAGCATCCACAGGAGCGGATACAACATGACCAGCACGACGAGGATGAGTACGCCGTGTGTCGTCACGCTCCGTATCGACGAGCGGATCTTTCGCTGGCGATTAGTCATTGTAGAAGACCCAATACTTGGAGAGCCAGAAGTTGATCGCCGTGAACGCTCCGATGATGATGAGCAGCAACCACGCGAGGGCCGAGGCGTAGCCCATTCTCAGGCCGGCAAATCCCTCCTGGTAGAGGTACAAGGAGAAGAAGAGGGTCGAGTCCGCCGGTCCACCGCTGCCGTTCGAGATGATGAAGGCCTGCGTGAACGCCTGGAACGATCCGATGATCCCGAGCACCAGGTTGAAGAAGATGATCGGGCTCAGCAGCGGCAGGGTGATCGAGCGAAACCGCCTCCATCGGGACGCCCCGTCGACCTGTGCCGCCTCCTGAAGCTCCGTAGGAATCTGGCGAAGACCCGCAAGAAAGATGACCATGGGCGAGCCGAAGGTCCACACGTGAAGCACCATGATGGTGCCCAGCGCTGTGCTCGGTTCGGCGATCCACGCCGGTCCATGGATGCCGAACAATGCCAGGAACGAGTTCAGAAGGCCCTCGGCCCCGAAGACAAGGCGCCACAGGACCGCGATGGCCACACTCCCACCTAGGAGGGAGGGCAGATAGAGCACCGACCGGTACAGCGGGAGACCGCGTAGGCCCCGGTCAAGGAGGACCGCGATACCCAGCGCGACAGCAAGCTGGACCGGCACCGACACGAGGACATAGGCGAACGTCACCCCGAGAGACCGGGCGAGGCGCTCGTCGCCGAGCATCCGCTCGATGTTGTCGAGACCTGTGAAGACCGGGTCCTGGAGCAGGTTGTAGTTGGTGAACGCCAGATAGAGCGACACCAGCATCGGACCGAGCGTGATGCCCACGAACCCCACGAGCCACGGCGCGAGGAACCCGAGCGCGGCCCGGCCGTCAGCCTTCGCGCTCTTGCCGCCAGCTCCACCCGCACGGTGGGCACGCAGCTGACGAAGCTCGCCCAGTGCACTCATCGCGGGCACCGCCGTGTCCCGGGCCGCGCGCCCGACAGGTAGCTCCAGGGGAATCGACTGCAGGATCGCCGACGGCGGCGTTGCGGAATGATCGCGCTCACGACACTTTCCCTCCTCCTTGAGGTCGCAAGGCCCGTGGCGACCGCTTCGGCGGCACGGGCAGTGATACGTATCGGTGGTGATACGTATCGGTATAGTGTCTGCGCCGGCGACCGGTGTCAAGAACGTTGTCGGACGGACAGGGCGGGCACACTGGTGCGTCCGGGACGACGACGAGAGGAACGGACCATGGCGGAGCGGGCCACCAGCCGCGATGTCGCACGCCGTGCGGGCGTGGCGCAGTCGACGGTTTCGTACGTCCTCGCGGGCAAGGGGTCGATCTCGGCCGAGACTCGCAAGCGGGTGCTACGCGCCGTCGAGGAGCTGAACTACCAGCCCAACCTCGTGGCGCGCGCGATGCGCACGAGGCGCACCGGCCGCGTCGCCGTGGTGATGGGACTCCCGATCTACAACCCCGTACGCATGCTCGCCGGTGCCGGTGCCGCGGCAGAGCACGCCGGCTACACGATGGAGGTCCACAGCGTCGACGGCCACATCGGGCTCCGTAGCCAGCGCGTGCTGGAACTGGCCGGATCAGGAGAGTTCGAGGGCGTTCTGTCCTTCGCCCCCGTCGAGCCCGGCCTCGAGACCAAGGCTCCGCCCGATGTCCCGATCGTCATGTCGGCGAACTTCAACGACGAGATGCATTCAGCCGGTGAGCTCGCCGATGCCACTCCGGTGAGGCTGTTCATCGAGCGCCTGGCATCCCTCGGCCACACGCGCTTCCTGCACGTCGCGGGGCCCTCCGACTTCCTCTCTGCACGAGCACGAGAACACGTGTTCACCGAGACGATCGAACACCTCGGGCTCGAGTCGCTCGGAGTCGTCGGCCACGGCTGGACCGGCGAGACCGGCGTTCAGGCGGTGCGAGCCCTTCCCGATGGCACTCCGCCGGTCGCTGTCATCGCCGTCAACGATCTCGTGGCGGTCGGAGTGATGCGCGGCGCTGCCGAGCGCGGCTGGACCGTACCCGCAGACCTGAGCATCACCGGCTGGGACAACTACGACGTCGGCCCGTTCCTTTTCCCCTCGCTGACCACGGTAGACACCAACCGAGCTGAGGCCGGGCGCCGAGCGATGCTCCGGCTCGTAGCAGCTCTGCGCAAGGAAGCACCACCCGAGCACGAAGAACCCCTCAACCAGATCATCTGGCGAGAGTCGATCGCCTCCCCCGACGTACACGCAGGACGGCAGTAGCCACCGGCGGCCTGGCATCCGGCGGACAGCGGAGACTCCCATCAGACTCACATTCGCACCCTCGACGGGGACCTGCCGTCGACGAAGGACCCTCCAGCGGGAGCGCAAAGCGTGAGCTCGGCACTCCGGTCGACACCGGGAACAGGGGTGACCTCATCGACCTCGGAGCGGCTTCTTGGTCATGATGGTGGCTGCCCGGAGAGGCTGCGCCCCACCTGTCGCATGCCATTGAGGTATCCGAGGAAGGCGTGGGGAGCTACCCGACAACCCGGCGCCATGGGCGACGATGCGAGGTGACCGTCACGCTCTGCGAAGCCCGTCGTGGGACGGGCGTCCAGAACACCAAGGTGTCGGGTTTCTGTCGGGGAGTTCAAGTCTCGGGTCCGTTCTGGCCTGGCGAACCAGAGGCTCACCAGGCCAGACGAGTCGGGCTGACTGGATTCGAACCAGCGACCCTCTGCTCCCAAAGCAGATGCGCTACCAAGCTGCGCCACAGCCCGCCGTCGGCGGAGGAAACCGGCCGTCACCTGAGGCTTCGCCCGGACGGCCCCGGCCGACGGACCGATCATATCCGGTCGGCACGGCGGCGACGCCAGCCGAATACACCGGGTGGCCGCCCTGGCGACCGCGCTGGCGACCGCGCTGGGGCTGTGCCGTTGACCGTGCTGACCAACGATGCAGAGGCGGCACGGCGTCGTGCCCGTTCCCCGGCTGGCTGACCACCGCCCCACCTGTCCCCTCCCGCCCGGCGTGCCCGCCGCGAAGTCACGTTCTACCCAGTCATCAGGCCCACAATGACGCGGGATTCTGGGCCTGATGACTGGGTAGAACATGACTTTCGGCGGCCGTCCGAGCGCGGCCCCCGATCGGCATGCCCCGGCATGCATCCGCGCCACCAGCACACCCAGGCAAGCACGCCCGCCCCGGCACCCCGGGCGAGCACCACCCAGCACCCCCGGTACGCCCGCCCCGGGCCGAGAACACCCCAACCCACCGACACCCCGGGCACCCCGGGCACCCCGGGCACCCCAGGCACCCCAGGCACCCCAGGCACCCCAGGCACCCCAGGCACCCCCGCCTACGCATCCCCCAACGTAGAAGCCCGCACCACCAACCGCGGCGCCAGCCGCTCGACCCCTCGCCCAGGATCACCTTCGATCGCCGCGATCAGCAGCTCCGCCGCGCGCTGGCCGAGCCGTTCGAGCTGCATGTCCACGGTGGTCAGCGGGGGGCGGCTGGCCAGCGACATGACCTCCCAGTCGTCGTACCCGGTGACGGCCACCTCGTCGGGCACCCGCACCCCGAGCTCCCGCAGCCGGTCGCACCCGCCCCGCGCCAGCTGGTCGGAGGCGAAGACGATGGCGTCGACGGCCGGTCTGTCACCCCCGGCAGCGGCGTCGAGGCCCAGAACGAGGTCCACCGCCCGTCGACCCCACTGCTCCGACCAGTCGCCGTACAGCGGCGGGCCCACCAGCGCGAGGCCGCGGGTTGCCAGCTCGGCGGCCAGGGCGTCGTGCCGCACCACCGACGCCGCCTGCTCGGCGCGCCCTCCGACGTAGGCGATGCGGCGCCGGCCGAGTCCCACGAGGTGTTCCACGAGCAGTCGCATGCCGAGGGCGTCGTCGGGCACCACCGAGACGTCGTCCGGGTCGGCGGACGGCGCGAACGCGTACACCACCGGCATCGGCACGCGGATGGGTTCGCGCGGTTCGGTGGTGCGGCCGGTGACGATGATGCCGTCGACCCGCCGGGCCACCAGGGCACGCACGTGGTGCTGCTCGCGCACCGGGTCGTGCCGGGCGGTGGCCAGCAGCGCCGACAGCTCGCCGCCGACGAGCGCGTTCTCCGCGCCGAGCACCACGGGCAGCGAGAACCGGCCGGCCGAGTCGGTGCTGAGCAGCCCGACGGTGAAGCTGCGCCGCGCCGAGAGTGACCGCGCGGTCACGTCCGGGACGAAGCCCAGGCGTTCCGCCGCCTCGCGGACCCGTTCCCGGGTGCTCTCGCGCAGCGACCCCGTCCCGTTCAGCGCCTTCGACGCCGTGCCGGGCGCCACGCCCGCCAGGGCGGCCACGTCGGTGATCCGCACCACCCGTCCCCGCTCCATCCCGCACCCACCTTCTCGTTTCCGCTGTTTCCGTCCAGACCGTCATCGTAGATCCTCCCCAGACCTTTGACGTGCACGAGCCGGACTCTCTACGATCAGGAAATCGGATTCCTTGTTTCCGAGATTCCCGTCCCGAAGGAGCGACCGATGACGACCCTCACGCCCAGCGGCACCACCCGCGGCCCCGCCGAACCCTCCGCCGACGCCCGCGTGCTGCTCCGGCCCCTCGCCCCCGGGCACGTCACCATCGACGGCGGGCTGTGGCGCCGTACGGCCGACGTCAACCGGGCGGCCGCCATCCCCGAGGGCCTCGACCAGCTCGGCAAGGCCGGCAACCTGCGCAACCTGGAGATCGCCGCGGGCCAGGCGGAGGGCGAGGCGATCGGCCCGATCTTCGCCGACTCGGACGTGCACAAGTGGCTGGAGGCCGCCGCCTGGGAGTACGCCCGCGAACCCGACGAGCAGCTCCTGGCCGACCAGCTCCGCGTCACCGCGCTCCTCGCGGCAGCCCAGGCCGACGACGGCTACCTCGACTCCGTGCCGGCGCTGCGCAACGTGCCCCGGTACAGCGACCTGCCGTGGAGCCACGAGCTGTACTGCGCGGGCCACCTGTTCCAGGCCGCGGTCGCGCAGGTGCGCGGCACGGGCCACACCGAGCTGCTCGACGTCGCGGTCCGGCTCGCCGACCACCTCGTGGCCACGTTCGGCGACGGCGAGGGGCAGCTGCGCGACGTGGACGGCCACCCGGTGGTCGAGATGGGCCTGGTGGAGCTGTACCGCGAGACCGGCACGCGGGCCTACCTGGACCTCGCGAGCTGGTTCGTGGAGGCGCGCGGCACCGGCATCATCGAGGGCCACGGCAAGGCGCCCACCTACTTCTCGGACCGCGTGCGGGTGCGCGACGCGACCACGGTCGAGGGGCACGCCGTCCGCGCGGTGTACCTCGGGGCGGGCGCCGCCGACGTGGCCATCGAGACCGGCGACGCCCAGCTGCTGGCCGCCCTCGACACCCAGTACCGCGCGATGGAGCGCAGCAAGCAGTACGTCACCGGCGGCCTCGGGGCCCGCTGGGAGGGCGAGTCGTTCGGCGACCCGTACGAGCTGCCCACCGACCGCGGCTACGCCGAGACGTGCGCGGCGATCGGTGGCGTCCAGTGGGCGTGGCGCATGCTCCTGGCCACGGGCGAGCCCCGGTACGCCGACCAGATCGAGCGCATGCTGCTCAACGGCTTCCTGGCCGGGGTGTCGCTGACCGGCACCGAGTACTTCTACGTCAACCCCCTGCAGCTGCGCAGCGACGCGCACGCCGAGGAGGACCGCAGCCCGGCCCACGGCCGCCGCTCGTGGTTCAGCTGCGCGTGCTGCCCGCCCAACATCATGCGCACGGTCTCCAGCCTGACCGGCTACCTCGCCACGGCGGACGGCTCCGGCCTGCAGCTCCACCAGTACGCGCCGGGCACGGTCACCGCACCCCTGGACGGCGGCACGCTGCGCCTGCGCGTCGAGACCCGCTACCCCGACGAGGGCCGCATCGCCCTGCACGTCGAGGAGGCACCGGACGGCGAGGCCACGCTCGCCCTGCGCGTCCCCGCCTGGGCCGACGGCGCCACGCTGGACGGCTCCCCCGCCGCTGCGGGGACGTACGCCCGCGTGACGCGCCGGTTCGCCGCGGGCGACACGGTGGTGCTCGACCTGCCGCTCACGCCGCGCCTCACGGTCGCCGACCCCCGGGTCGACGCCGTCCGCGGCTGCGTCGCCGTCGAGCGCGGCCCGCTGGTCTACGCCCTGGAGCAGCCCGACCAGGAGGACGGCGCTGTCGTGGACGACCTGCGGATCGACGCCGGTGCCACGCTGTCCGACGAGTTCCGGCCCGACCTGCTGGGCGGCGTCACGGTCGTGCGCGCACGCGGCGCCGTCGTCCCCGGGCCGGACGCGGAGGCGACGACGCCGTACTCGGCCGCGCCGTCGGCCGAGGGCCCGGGGCGTGAGGTGACCCTGACCGCCATCCCCTACTACGCGTGGGCCAACCGCGGCCCGCAGCCGATGCGGGTCTGGGTGCCCACCCGCTGACCCACCCGCTGTCCCACGCGGGGCCGGTCGCACCCGGCCGGCCCCGCACCCCGGGCTCCGGCCCGTAACCCCCCACGCGACGACGCGTACGGAAGGAGAGCAATGGAGCTCACCAGACGCCAGCTCCTCACGCTGGCCGGCTCGGCGACGGTCGCCGCCGCGCTGGCCGGCTGCGGCGGCACGCTGCGGCCGGCGGACGTCGAGGCCCCGGGCTTCGGCGAGAACGCGAGCGGCACCCTCAACCTGTGGTGCCGATCCGACACCGTGAACGGCACCCAGGCCGTGGTGGACGCGTTCCACCGGGCCCAGGACCGCATCCGGGTGCAGGTCACGCCCATCCAGAACGGGCAGTACGTGACCAAGCTCGCCACCGCGATCCGCGGCGGGCGGGTGCCCGACGTGATCGACATCGACGACATCTACTCGACCCTGTTCGCCTACCGTGGCGCGTTCACCGACCTCACGCCGCTCATCGAGGACCTGGGCATCGGCGATGCGCTCAGCCCCGGGCACCTCGCCCTGAGCACCAAGGACGGGCGGCACTACGGCCTGCCGTTCATCGGCGACTTCTCGGTGCTGTTCTGCAACACCGAGCTGTTCGACCGCGCGGGCCTGGACGTGGAGGAGCACACCGCGGACTTCGACGGCATCCTCGAGGCGGCCCGCGCCATCACCGCCCTGGACGACGACGTCTACGGCTGGTCCTTCCCCGGCAACGCCTCGGGCGCGCTGGGGTTCACGGTGCAGCCGCACGTGTGGGCCACCGACCGCGACCTCATCGCGGGCGACGTGGGCAGCCAGCGCGGCGACGTCGCCGGCAACGAGGCCCTGCGGCGCACGCTCGACCTGGAGCGCACGCTGTGGGCGGAGCAGCTCGTGCCGCCCGGCAGCTTCTCCGACGACGCGTCGCGCTGGTCCGCCGACTACACCGCCGGCCGGCTGGGGATGTTCCCGGCGGGGTACGGCGTCGTCGTGCCGAACGCGGACCCGGCGCTCCTGGAGCGCACGCGGGTCGTCATGCTGCCCGGGCCCGACGGCGGGCGTGCCTTCTTCGACGGCGGCGACAACCTGTGCATGCCCAACGGGGCCAGGAACCCGTCGGCGGCGTGGGAGTTCATGAAGTTCGCCGTCTCGGTGGAGCAGCAGTCGCGCATGCCCAAAGGCTTCTACTCGCCCGTCCGGTCCGACGTCGTCACGCCGGAGTTCGCGCGGGAGAACCCGTTCGTGCTGCCGCCGCTGGAGGCGATCGACCGCGGCTACGCGCCCACCACGCTCGCCTACAACCTCATCTACAACCAGCAGGACGGACCATGGCTGCGCATGTTCCGCTCTGCCGTCTTCGACGGGGAGGTCGATGCCGCCATGGACGAGGCCCAGACCACGTACGACCGCATCCTGAGGCAGGCGCAGGCATGAGCGCGCCCACCGTGGCGGGCCGCCCGCCGACGTCGGGCCCGGCGACGCCGTCGGCCCCGCAGCCCCCGCGCCGCCGCCGGAGCGGGACCCTGACGCACCCCCACCGCACCGGGCTGGCCCTGGTGACGCCCGCCGTGGCACTGGTGGTCGTCTTCGTGTTCGTGCCGCTGGTCGTGGCGGTGTACATCTCGCTGACCAACTTCCCGCTGATCGGGCCGTACCGGTTCATCGGGCTCGACAACTACGCCTCGGTGCTCACGGACCCCACGTTCTGGAGCGCGCTGGGCTACACCCTGCTGTACACGGCGATCGTCACGCTGCCGATCCTGCTGCTCGGGTACGGGCTGGCCGTGCTGGTGCGGTCCAACCGGCGGGGCGCGACCCTGCTGCGCACCATCTTCTTCGTCCCGTTCGTCATCGGGCTGACGACGCTCAGCTTCCTCATGCTGCTGGAGGCCCAGCCGAACAGCGGCATGGTCAACGTGGCGCTGCGGTTCCTGGGTCTCACGGACGGGACGACGGCGTGGCTCGTGGACGGCCCGCTCGCCACGGGGCTGCTGTGCGTCATGGTGATCTGGGGCGTGTCGGGGCTGACGATGGTGCTGCTCATGTCCGGCATGCAGGGCATCCCGCGCGAGGTCTACGAGTCGGCGGAGATCGACGGCGCCTCGTGGTGGCAGCGCGAGGTGCAGATCACGGTGCCGATGCTGCGCCGGACCATCGCGATGACCGTGATCCTGTCGGTGATCGGCTCGTTCCTCGCGTTCACGCAGTTCTACATCCTGACCCAGGGCGGGCCCGGGTCAGACACCACGACGATCGTCATGGCCATCTACCGGCGCGCGTTCGTGCAGCTCCAGCTCGGGGCGGCCACGGCGATGTCGCTCGTGCTGGTGGTCATCACCGGTCTGGTCACCGCGGCCCAGTTCTGGCTGCTGCGGGAGAGGAGCTGACATGACTGCTGTGACTTCGGCGCCGCGGGGTGCCGCCGTGGGACGTTCCGCAGGCTCGGCCGCGGCGTCCCGCCCCTCGGGGCCCGAGCGGGACACGCGGGTCAAGCGGACGCTCTACCTGGTGGGCGGCACGCTCGCCGCGCTGGTGTTCCTGGTGCCGCTGGCGGTCGCGTTCGTGCGGGCCGGGCAGCCGGGCGACGTGATCGTGGCGGCCCCGGACGACCGGTTCTTCGACCTCTCCTGGGTCAACTTCCGGGCGGTGATCGACCAGCCGGAGGTGTGGCGCGGCATCCTCAACTCGGCGATCGTGTCGGTCTCGACGGCGGTGCTCACCGCCGCGCTCGCGACGCTGGCGGGATACGGGTTCGCCCGGTTCCCGTTCCGGGGCCGCGGGATCCTGTTCGGGCTGGTGCTCGTCACGCTGATGATCCCGTTCCAGGCCATCCTCACGCCGCTGTACCTGCAGATGAACGTCATGGGCCTCACGGACAGCCTGTTCGGGCTCGTGCTGTTCTACACGACGGTGAACCTGCCGTTCGGCATCTTCGTCATGCGCAACACGTTCGCCGCCGTGCCCGCGGAGCTGGAGGACTCCGCGCACGTGGACGGGGCGGGGACGATGCGGATCCTCGTGTCGGTGCTGCGGCCCCTGGTGGTGCCGGGCACCGCCACCGCCGCGCTGTACGCGTTCCTGGCGTCGTGGACCGAGTTCCTCGGGGCGCTGACGTTCCTGACCGACTCCACCCTGTACACGCTGCCGGTGTCGCTGGTGAACCTGCAGCAGGGGGCGTACGGGCAGGTCAACTTCGGGCTGCTGGCCGCGGGGTCGGTGATCGCGATGATCCCCTGCGTGCTGCTGTACGTGGCGTTGCAGCGGTACTACGTGGCCGGGCTGGCCTCGGGGTCGGTGAAGGGCTGACGACGTCGCCGCCTCGTCGGCGGAGCCCGGGTCAGGCACGGTCCTGACCCGGGCTCCGTCTGTGCGCCGGGCCTACCCGACGGTCACCGTCCCCTCCAGCACGTTCACGCCGCGCGTCGTGTCCCAGGTGCCGACGTTCGCCGTGCGGATCGCGAAGCGCGGGTCCCCGCTCGTCCCCGCGTCGGCGGACGGCAGCCCGAGCGCGAGCGTGTACGTCCCCGCCGGGACGTCGGCGAGCGCGGCGGTCAGCGTCGTCGTCGTGCCGGGCAGCCACGACCGGGCGTCGGAGCCGAACGGCACCGTCACCTCCGTGCCGTCGGCGCGGGTCAGCACCAGCGTGGCCGGGCGCGGGGTGTAGGGCGCGGCCCAGCCGTCGTTGCGGACCGTCACGCTCACGGTCGGGGCGCTGCCCCGCGCGGAGACCGAGCTCGACTCCAGCACGAACCGGTAGCCGAGCCGGCGGGCGGTCTCCGCGATGCCCTCCTGGCCCCAGGAGTTCAGGACGTCCTGGTTGTAGTCGCGGTTGAGGTAGCTGTAGTGGTAGCGCGCCAGCTCCGCCGACGCGCTGGCCCACTCGGAGCGGGGCGCGTTGACGGCGCAGGTCTCGCCGCCGACGGGCACGTACCGGCTCTCGGCCTCGAGGTACTCCTGGTCGAGGGTGATCGGGTCGGAGAGGAACGTGCCGAAGTCGTCGGGCGAGGCCAGCAGGCAGTCGTTGTGGTGGCCCACGCGCGCGATCGTCTCCCCCGTCCAGGCCTCACCGGGGCCTACCGCGCTGCCCGCCCCGGAGGGCACGCCCAGCAGGCGCTGCTTGGAGAGCATCGTGCGCACCTGCACCGCACGGCTCTCGGGCAGCTCGTCGAGCAGGGCCTGCGTCACGGCCGACCGGTTGGCCCAGTCGGCGTCGGTGACGACGCCGGGGTCGGCCGGGTCGGCCACGAAGTGGTCGGTGTAGTAGCCCTCGCCCCAGAGCCCGACGAACCCGTTCTGCACCACGGGG
The DNA here is from genome assembly GCF_044456525.1 of Promicromonospora sp. NPDC050880. Classification (NCBI taxonomy): domain Bacteria; kingdom Bacillati; phylum Actinomycetota; class Actinomycetes; order Micrococcales; family Promicromonosporaceae; genus Promicromonospora; species Promicromonospora sp. NPDC050880. The sequence goes on along the minus strand of NZ_JBITFV010000001.1, from coordinate 372,089 downwards.
ACGACGTCGGCGTTGGCGCGCAGCAGCGGGCCGAGCTGGTCGATGTGCGCCAGGACCGTGCTCAGCGGCGCGTCACCGTAGGGCGGGCTGTAGGGCCATTCCCCGCCCTGCGCGTAGGCGAACCGGGTGATCACCGAGACGCCGGCGGCGCGGGCGGTGTCGTAGTCGGCCTGCACGAGGTCGAGGAACGCCTGGTCGAGCTGCGGCGTGCCGGCGAACTTTTCCAGGTAGAAGACGCGCAGGATCTGGGTGATCCCCTCCGCGCGGTAGCCGGCCAGCGTGGCCTGGTCCAGCGGGGTGTACCCGGACCCGTCGGCGCGGTAGTGCGTCTCGGTGTGGTGGTAGAAGCCGCGCTGCGGGTTGGCGATGTTCTCGTCGCTCGGCGTGTACGTCGCCGTGCTCACCTGCGGGTGCGGCCGGGGGTGGTGCCGCCCGTGCCCGGGCCCCTGGGCGTAGGCGGCGGGCAGCGCCGCGGACCCGAGCAGGGCCGCGGCCGCGAGCGCCGCGACGATGCCGGCGGCCCTGCGGGTGGTGGCGGACGGGTGAGCGGTGCGCGGCGAGTGCTGTCCGGTGCCGTGAACGGTGCGCATGTTCCTCCTCGTGGTGCCTGGTGGTGCCTGCGCCGGTGCGCCGGGCGGCGCACCGGGTCTCACGTGAGGTCTCACTTGAGGCCGCTGGAGGCCAGGCCGTCGATGACCCGGCGTTGCAGCAGCACGAACAGGACGAGCACGGGGGCCATGGCGAGCAGGCTCGCCGCCATGACGACCGGGTAGTCGGTGGTGCGGTCGCCGATGAGCGTGGCGAGCCCCGCCGAGAGCGGCATCCGTTCGCTGTAGGTGGTGACCACCAGGGGCCAGAGCAGCTCGTTCCACGACCACAGCACCGTGGTGATCGCCAGCACGGCGACGGTGGGCCGGGCGAGCGGCAGCATGATCTTCCAGAAGATCTGGAAGGGGTTGGCGCCGTCGAGGCGCGCGGCCTCCTCCAGCTCGTCCGGCATCGCCAGGAACGCCGTCCGCATCAGGAAGGTGCCGAACGCGCTGAACAGGCCGGGCAGCACGAGGCCGCCCACGCTGTCGAGCAGGCCGAACCCCTGGATGATCTGGTACTGCGACAGCAGGTAGACCTGTGACGGCACCATGAGGATGGACAGCACGAGGGCCAGGAGCACGCCGCGCCCGCGGAACCGCATCCGCGCGAACGCGTAGCCCGCGAGCGTGCAGAACAGGATCTGCGCGAGGGTGCGCAGCACGGTGACGAGCACGGAGTTGCCGAGCTGCTGGAGGAACGGCATCCGGTCGAAGACCTGGGCGTAGTTGTCCCACCGGAGCTCTGCGGGCCAGAACACGGGTGTGACGCTCTGCACCTCGGCGTTGGTCGACAGCGACATGATGATCTGCCAGACGAACGGGAAGGCCATGACCAGGCTGCCCAGCCCGAGCACCACGTGCGCGACGACGTGGGAGCCGCCACGGCCACGCGGACGGCGGGGAAGGGCCTGGCGTGCGGCGGTGTCAGTCACTGTGCACCCACCGCCTCTGGAGCCGGAACTGGAGCGCGGTCAGCAGGCCGATGAGCAGGAAGATGACCATCGCGATGGCGGCCGCGTACCCCTTGTCGTTGGCCACGAACCCCTCGCGGTAGAAGAAGTAGACGAGCGACATGCTGCGCGGCAGCACCGGGTTGCTGCTGCCGAGGATCGCGTAGAGCAGGTCGAACACCTGGAAGCTCGCGATGACCGTGATGATCAGCACGAAGAAGATGCTCGGGGTCAGCAGCGGTACGGTCACCGACCGGAACTGCCGCCACCGGGAGGCGCCGTCCAGCTCGGCGGCCTCGTAGAGCTCCGGTGGGATGTTCTTGAGCCCCGCGGCGAGCACGATCATGTTGAACCCGAGCGACGACCACAGGCCGACGACGGCGACGGCGACGGTCGCGGCCCCGGGCGTGGAGATCCAGTACGGCCCCTCGATGCCGACCACGGCCAGGGCCCGGTTGAGGATGCCGAAGTCGCCGTTGAAGATGACCCGCCAGACCATGGCGACCGCGGTGGGCATCGCCACGTACGGCAGGAAGAACAGCACGCGGTAGAGCGCGGCGAGCCGCAGGCCGGGCAGGTTCAGCAGGCTGGCCAGGCCCACCGCGATCGGGATGCCGAGCAGCACCACGACGGTGTAGAGCAGGGTGTTGCCGAGCGACAGGTACAGCTCGGTGTCCTGGAACAGTGCGGCGTAGTTCGCGACGCCCGCGAACGTCGAGCCGCCGAAGGGGCCGGTCTCGGTCAGCGAGTACCAGGCGGTCTGGACGATCGGCCACAGGTAGAACACGGCGATCCCGGCCACGAGCGGCGCGACGAAGAGCCAGGGCCACAGTGCCCCGCCGGGTCGCGGCCCGCGCGGGGGCCGGCCGCCCCGCCCGGGCCGCCCCACGAGGGACGGCGCGGGCGGGGCCTGCTGGGTGGTGGTCATGCGATCACTCCTCGGCCAGCGCCGCGTTCATCTGGTCCGCCAGCTCGGTGGCGACGTCGGCGACGGGCCGTTCGCCCGAGAAGGCCTGGGGCAGCAGCTCGGTCTCCAGCGCGTTCCACTCGGCGGAGTTGAGGCTGACCGGCAGCGGACGGGAGTAGTCGACGGCGTCGAGGAACACCTGGAGGTCGGCGTCGGGCATCGAGGCCGTGAAGGCGCCCTGCGTGCCGGTGAAGGCGGGGATCACGGCGCCGGCATCGCCCTGCTGCTGCTGTGCCTCCTCGCCGGCGAGGAACACCTGGAGCGCCTGCGCGGCCTGCTTCTCCTTCGAGGTCGCCGACACCACGTTGGCCACGCCGTGGATGACCGTCGCCTGCTCCTGGCCCGACGGCAGCGGCAGCACCGTGACGTCCTCGGCCAGGTCCGTGTCGGTGAGCGCGGACCGGAACCAGCTGCCGCCCCAGTACATCGCCAGCTTGCCCGAGGTGAACCACTGGTCGGCGGTGGTGTCGGTGAGCTGCTGGACGGACGGCGAGCCGCCGGAGGCGATGAGGTCCGTCCAGAACTGCAGACCGGCCTGTGCCTCGGGGGACGCGTAGCCGGAGGTGCCGTCCTCGACGACGGTCCCGCCGGCCTGGAAGATGGTGTTGTAGTACGTGGTCTGGCCGTCCATGCCACCCGCCGCGCCGTAGACGCCCTCGTCGGCGAGCGCGTCGGAGATCTCGACGGCGGTCCGCTGGAACTCGTCCCAGGTCCAGCCGTCCTCGGGGAGCTCCACCCCGGCCTGCTCGACGAGCGCGGTGTTGACCCAGACGCCGATGGTGTCGAAGTCCTTGGGCACCCCGTAGGACACGTCGTCGATCGTGTAGAGGTCGACGAGCGCCTCCGGGTAGTTCGCGGGGTCGATGTCGCCGGCGTCGACGGCGCCCGTGATCGGTTCGAGCATGCCGTTGGACGCGTACAGGCCGATGTTGGGCCCGTTCATCCAGAACAGGTCCGGCAGCGTCTCGCTGGAGGCCTGGGTCTGCAGCTTGGTCCAGTACTCGGCGAACGGCGTGACGTTCACAGTCACGTCGATGTCCGGGTAGATCTCGTTGAACGCGGCGATGTTCTCCTCGATCGCGGGCACCTGGTTCTGGTCCCAGACGCCGTAGGTGATCGAGGCGGCGAGGTCGGCGTCGGGCGCCGCGTACGCGCCGGCCGCCTCGTCCTGCGAGGTGGAGCCGCAGGCCGCGAGGGCCGTCGCGACGGCGACCGCGACGGCCGCGCCCGCGGTGCGGCGGGCGGCGGGTGAAGTTCGGGGTGTCGCTCTCATGGGGTGGTCCTTCCGGGGGCGGGGGGTGCGGGAACTGCTGTTCGGCGGGCGAAGTGCGCGAGCACGTGCTCGGGCAGGTCGGGGACGTCACGGGGCCGGGAGCCGTCGCGCAGCGACTCGGCGGCCAGCGCCCCGGCAGCCACGGCCTCGCGTGCGGCGACGGGCGAGACTACGGTGGGCGCCCCGTCCAGCACGTGGTCGAGGAACTCGGTCATGGTCAGCAGGTCGGCGTCGGCGTGACCGCTGGCGACACCGTCGATGGGGTGCTCGACGTCGCCCGCGACCTGCCACTCGTGGCGGCGGTTCCAGACCTTGACCACGCCGCCGCCGGTGTCGCCGACGTTCTCCAGCCGGCCCTCGGTGCCGATGACCGTGTAGTTGCGCCAGTAGTCGGGCGTGAAGTGGCACTGCTGGTAGCTGGCCTGCACTCCGTTGTCGAGGCGCATCAGCATCATCGAGACGTCCTCGACGTCGACCACGGGGTTCAGGCCGGTCTGCGACGCGGGCGGCCAGTTGTCGAAGGAGAACCAGTCGGGCATGGTCTCGCCGGTGCGGTCGCGGCGGTCCTCGATACCGCCGTAGATCATCAGGTCGCCCATGCCCACCACCCGGCGCGTGTACCCGGAGGCGAGGTAGTGCACGACGTCGATGTCGTGGCTGGCCTTCTGCAGCAGCAGGGTGTTGGTCCGGGAGCGGTCGGCGTGCCAGTCCTTGAAGTAGTAGTCGCCGCCGTTGCCGACGAAGTGCCGCACCCAGACGGCGCGGACCTCGCCGATCTCGCCGCGCTCGATCACGCCGCGCATGGTGCGCACGACCCCGGAGTGCCGGAAGTTGTGGCCCACGTAGAGCGGTGTCCCGGTCTCCGCGGCGGTGGCCAGCACGTGGTCGGCGCCCTCGACGGTGATCGCGAGCGGCTTCTCCAGGTAGACGGCGACACCGGCCCGCAGCAGCGCGACGGCGATCTCCTCGTGCGTGTCGTCCGGGGTGAGCACGAGCGCGGCGTCGGCGGTGCCGGCGGCGACCAGCTCGTCGACGCTCGCGTGCACGGCGGCCTCGGGGTGCGCGGCCCGTCCGCGTTCGCGGCCTGCCGGCGTGGTGTCGACGACGGCACTGACGTACGCACCGGGCCGGGCGTTCGGCACGTGCGCGGCGATCGGTGAGCGAGCCCCGTAGCCGACGACGGCGACACGGATCCCCTGCTCGGCCGACGCCGGGTCTGACGCGCTCATGCCGAGCCGCATCCGGTCGGGCACGACGTCGTGCCTGCGATCAGAGGATGCGTGCTCGAACTTGCAACTTTTGACTCTGAATTGAGCATGTTCAGACAGTAGAGGTTCCGGGCGCGCGCAAGTAGGGGCGTCAAGACCTTTTACGGCGCCGTAACATGCGCCGAACCCGCCTCCCCCCGGGGGCAGCACCCGGCGAGAGGACCCGCAGCGGCAGCTCAGGCCGAGGTGGCGACCACGATCTGCACGCCGGCGGTCGCGAACTCGGCCGCGATCTCCGCGGACACCGGCTGGTCGGTCACCAGCACGTCGATGTCGGCGAGCGGGCAGATCCGCGCGAAGGTGGAGCGGCCGAGCTTCGTCGCGTCGGCGGCCACCACGACCCGCCGCGAGACCGCGCCGAGGTGGCGGCTGACCTCCGCCTCACCCTCGTGCACGGTGGTGGCACCGAACGCGGCGCTGAGCCCGTCGACGCCGAGCACCGCGGTGTCCAGGCTGAACTCCTGCAGGGACGCACCGACCAGCGGGCCGACGAGCTCGTACGACTGGCGACGCGGCACGCCACCGGTCACCACGATCTTCACGTGGTCCCGCACGGAGAGCTCGTAGGCGATGTTCAGCGCGTTGGTCACGATGGTGACCCCGGGGGCCTCCGCGCGGCGCAGCCGCTCGCTGCGCCCCAGCTCGCGGGCGACCTCGGTGGTGGTGGTGCCGCCGTTGAGCCCCACCGACTCCCCCGGGCCGATCAGGTCGGCCACCGCGCGGGCGATGGCCTTCTTGGCCTCCGCCTGGCGCGCGATCTTGTACTGCAACGGCAGCTCGTACCCCGAACCGAGCGACGTGGCGCCGCCGTGCGTGCGGGTGACCAGGCGCTGCTCGGCGAGGGTGTTGAGGTCACGCCGGACCGTGGCCGTCGACACGTCGAGCTTCTCGCTGATCTCCGTGATCGACACGCTGCCCCGCTCGCTCACGAGCTCGAGCACGAGGTTGAGTCGCTGCTGCTGCGTCATCGGGATGGCCTGTCGTTCACGGCAGCATCTTCGCACGGGGTGGGGCGAGTGGTGTGACCAATACTGCTCAGGTGAGGGAAGAACGAGCACAACTGTTCACGGGGGTGGGTCGTGTTGGTCGCGTTCGTCGTGAGGTCTGAGAACTGGTCGCGCGGCCGGGAAGGGCGGTCATGGGGCCAGCGGGAGCATGCCGCCTGGGGGCCGGTCGCGGGCGTGACGTCGGTGGACGGTACAGGGCCGCACACGCGTGACGGAGAGACGGGCACGCGAGGTTTGCTAAGGTATGGCCCGCACCGTGCTCCACGGCACGGGCTTGCGGGCGTAGCTCAATGGTAGAGCCTTAGTCTTCCAAACTAATTACGCGGGTTCGATTCCCGTCGCCCGCTCAGAGTGCGGAAGCCCAGGCCAGAGACTTTTTCTGACCTGGGCTTCGTGCGTTCCGAGGGCTGGAAGCGGTGCTGCGTGGGCCCTAATGGGCCCGAAGACCTCGTTTCAGAATGGTCGGCGTGTCCGCTATGCCTGACCTGCGGGTTCGGGGCAGGCTGCGGGCTCGTGATCGAGGATCTGGTCCCTGACCTGCTGTGGGATCAGGACCGGTCAACGCCACAGCACTGGCCCATCGGGACGATTCGATTTCTTACGATCCTGAAGGACTTGCCCGTCCGGGCGGCGTCTGCCTTAAGTTCGGCAAGCCGGCAGTGCGGGGCGAAAAGGCTGCAAGGTGGGCATGGAAGGCCTGATGCGCCCGCGCTGCTGTCGTCGGGTGGGTGCTGACACTTTCCGGCATGCCCCGAGGCCCATTCAGTCGATCACGTTTGCCGGAGGTCAGTCCGACCCTCAGCTGCACTCAGGGAAACGACGTCACGGAAGCGGGAACATATGTGGAGCTGGGTCCTCTGGATGATCGTCAGCCTGGTCGCACTGGTGCTGGGCGTGGCCCTCGCGCTCGTGCTCACCATGCGCACCAAGCACCCGCGGGCCCTCGCCGTCGTCCGCGGGTTCAACCGGCGGCTGAACAACCCCCGGGCACTGCGCCGGGCCGGCCGGCCCGGCGCGGAGCTCAGCGTGCTCCGGCACGTGGGACGGAGCTCGGGCAAGCCCTACGAGACGCCCATCGGGGTGTACCCGCTGGAGGAGGGCTATCTCGTCAACCTGTCGTACGGGCAGGAGACGGACTGGCTGCGCAACCTCCGCGCGGCGGGCACCGCGGAGCTGGTGGTCGACGGCCAGTCGCACCAGGTATCGGCCGCGCGCGTCATCGGGCTGACCGAGGCGACGCCCCACCTGTTCCCGAGGCACACCTTTCTCGTGCGCCTCCTCGGCGTCACCGAGTTCCTCGTGCTGCAGCGCGTCCCGGTCACGTCGAGCGACGGCCGGTGAGGACATGAGGGCCGTCGTCCGGGACGTCCACGCCGTGGTGGTCGCTACCGATGCGTGGCTCCCAGCCCCGAGGCCGTCCCGGTCGACCAGGGCGCCCGCAGACTCGAGCACTCGGGCCGTGTGAGGGCACCCCGTGGTTCGGTGTCTGCCGTGCGGAGTGAAGTCATGGCGTCGCGATCTTGCGCCGCCCAAACCCTTGCCGGCCTCGGGCAGCCAGTCCACCTCAGCCATGCATCGTAGATCCTCGGAAAGGCAGGGCAGGACGTCATGTGGGTGTGGATTCTCTGGGTGGTCGTGGGACTGCTGGTGGTGGCGCTCGGCGCGTTCACCACGCTCTTGATGGCCATGCGCACCAAGAACCGGCGCGCGCTGCTGATGATCCGCAGACTCGGCCGGTGGGGCACCAACCACGGGATGGCGCGAAGCGCAGGGGAACCCGGCTCGTCCACGGCGCTGATCCGCCACGTCGGGCGCCGGTCGGGAGCGCCGTACGTGACGCCGATCGGAGTGCTTCCGATGGACGGCGAGTTCCTCGTCTACCTCCCGTACGGACCCGAGGTCGACTGGCTGCGGAACGTCCGTGCTGCGGGGTCTGCGGAACTCCGGGTCGACGGGATCACCCATACGGTGTCCCCGCGGATGGTCGAACCAGCCGAGGCGCTGGCCTACCTGTCGGCGCGGGAACGCCGGTCTACGCAGCTGTTCGGCATCACCGACTTCCTCGCGTTGCGACGTGTACCGGTCACTTCGGGCGGCCCTCTGTGAGGTCGGTGCTGCGGGCGCGTACGGCCCGGTCGGCGTCCTGCGGGTCGCCACCGGTCGAACCCCGGCTCCTGGTCCCGGCGAGGTGGTCGTCCGGGTCAGGAGCGCCTCGCTGAACATGGCGGACTCAATCACCTGCTGGGACGGCCGCGGCTGTCCCGCCTGGGCACGGGTCTGGTGCGGGCCGCCAACGCTGCGCAGACCAGAGCCGCCCAGGAACTGAGTAGGTCGCGTAAACGAACGCGACCATAGCCAGAGCGCAGATCCCGCACCAGGGTGGAAGGCGTTTTGCTCAACATCGAAGAGGATGCCTTCGATCGGCCACGCGAGCCTGTCCCGGACGACGGAGTCGTCGCCGAACCATTCGACCCAGCCCTCGGGCGTGGTGTGTCGGAGCAGGGCAGCGTGGTCGTCGTTGAAGGTGAAGCCGTAGGTGTGCTGTATCTCGGCCAGTTGGTCCACTGTCAGTCCGGGTCCGAGGGCGAGCCGTGCGCGCTCCAGGATCTGGAGGGCGCGGTCGGCGACCGAAGTCATAGCGTCGCGGTCCTGTGAGTTGTGCTGCCTGGCTGGTTCGGACGGATGATCGTTCCGTCCTGCGGATCGAAGACCACAAGACCATGGAGGGCGCCAGCTCGACGATCGTGTCGATGATGTCGCCGGCGCGGCCGTGTCGCAGGTTCATGGTTACGTGGTCGATTCCAGTGTCCAGCGGTGATGACGCCCAGGGGTCTCCTCGCGGCGTGACGTCGGGCCGCTATCCAGGTGTACCCCGCGGAGCACCTCGTAGAACCGGACGATGCGCGCGTCGAGGTCGCCCTCCGGATGGTCCCGCCCGGCGGCGCATCGCAGTGGCTGGGCGCGAATCTCGTCGTCGGAGGTGTCAGGCATCGTCGCGAGGATCGTCAGGTCAAAGCTCATCCTTGGCCACCTCGTCAGGTGCACGACGTGCAGCGGTGAACCCGTCGTTGATCGTGGTGAGCAGACTGAGGAGTTCGCTGCGGGCGCCGTCATCGACCGTCGAGTGGTTCAGGAACATCGAAGCGACCACGCCGGTCCAGCTAGGATCTGCGCCATGACTACCACGAAGGGACATGCCGCGTAGGCGTCCTGTTCAAGTGCGGCAGCACGCCGCACGTCGGCTCCGCAAGTACCGACCGATCGCGTTCCGTTGGCAATCCACCAAGGACGGACGTCTTTCGGGTTCGACCCAGGCGGCCATGACGCTCGCCGAGACCATTCCCGGTGAAGTCTTCGGCGCTCTCCAGAACTGGGACCGCGAAGCCCGCACCCACAGACCGTGGGGCAGGCACGGGTACGGTTGCGGAATAAGGGAGTGCTGCGGCAGCCCGCTCGACGATCGCGACACCCTTGAGCAAGCGATGCATCGCCTGCCACGCCGCCCCGCACGTGAGCTGAGAAACCTTGTTCACGAACTCGACCGCCGCATCCTTGCCAAGTTCCCAGTCCAGCTCGACCACTACCACCGCTGGTGGCACGCGGACTTTCCCTGGGACCACGACTGACGGCTCCTCGAGGCGAAACGCACCCCAGGACCGCATCGGAGAGCAGACAGACCTCCGGCCACGAGGAACCCTTGGCTCGCCGATCGATCCTTCAGCCATCGCCTCCGCCCATCGCTGACGGAGATCCGTGAGGCTGACCCCTATTGGCCCTAGCTTCCGCCAAACTGGCCCTAGTTAGGACCAATAAGGTTCAGCCCCGACCCCACACGAGCCCAATCCAGCATTACGCTAAGACCAGGTCAGCGGCCATTTTCGACTGATTGGCCCGCACCATCCGAACGCCACCCCCATGGCTTCCAAACTAATTACGCGGGTTCGATTCCCGTCGCCCGCTCAGAGTGCGGAAGCCCAGGTCAGAGAGTGTTTCTGACCTGGGCTTCGTGCATTCTGGAGGGCTGGAAGCAGCGCTGGCTGGCCCTAAATAGCCCTAAGTCGCTCGCGGCTGGGCCCAGAACCGGAGCCGCAATGTCTGCTTCACCCGACCCGCAGCCGACCGCCCATGGTGGTTTCCTCGAAGTCTTGCAGTCAGGCCTCGACACATCACTGAGACTGGAAACCAACCCGTGGGGCAGGTCAATGTCGCCCGTTCCTGGGGCAGTCCCACGGAGCTGGCCAGCGGGTACACGCACGACGGCGCATGGGACGGGATGATGGTCCTCCCAATCGGTACCACGCTGGACGGTTCGTACCAGTCGTACGCGACCCGCGGACCGGGCCCTCCACGATGCAGCTCGCCGCGCTCCGGTGTGCGACGGCGGGACCTGCTGCTTACGCTTCAGGGGCCAAGGCATGCTGGTTCGAGCATCAGGGGGCAGCAATGAGAACACGGAAAAGGGCATTTGGTGTGTCGGCGATGGTGGTCGCACTCGCGACCGCAACGACGCTGCTCACCGCCGCACCGGCATCGGCATGGACGCGACTCGCGGGCAAGTGCGAGGGCGTGCAGGTCGACCGCTGCCTGTCGATCCGGCAGAACTCGAACGGCACGGTCTACGCACGGGCCACGGTCACGGACGACCAGGCGTTGTCGGCGAACTACAGCGTCGAGATCTACTGGGTCTCGATGAAATTCACCGACCCGTCGGGTAATGGGTATGTGACGGTGAGGCCTGGAAGCGGTGGGCTCGAAACCGTGGACGACGTCGAGGCGACAGTTGCCGAGCCCGTACGGTGCGGTTCGACCGTGACGGCCAATGCAGCGTACCGGTGGGTCGGACCGTCCAGCGGCAGCGGTGAGCTTCAGATCCGGACGACCGTACGCTGCTGAGGCGGACGACCGCGCCTCCCCGCGGACCGAACGGACGAGCGAACGGACGTACGGACGCACGGGGGCCAGGACCTGCCGCACGGCGGCCAGCCATGCCTCGCGTGCGGGGCCGGGTGGGGGCGGTGGCGACGTCGACCGCGACCGACGAGCCCGTTCGGGTCTGCTCGTCGACGAGCTGCTCCCCCACCCCGACGGCGTGCGCCACGAGCTGGCGTTCACCGGCGGCACCATCACCGTGGTCGCCCACGACCTGACGGCGGGCCGGCAAGGCAAGACCGGGCCGAAGCCCTGACGGTCCGCAACCCGAAACGAACGGGCCGCCAGACGACACGAACTAACCCGCACCCACCGCCGCCGTCGACCCCCGCACCACAAGCTGCGTCGCAAGCTGCACATGGTGCGAGTCCACCCGCTCCCCCCGTACCTGCTGGAGCACGGTCCGGAGCGCGACCCGCCCCATGTCCTTGATGGGCTGGCGCACCGTCGTGAGCGGCGGCGCGGACGACACGGCCATGTAGGTGTCGTCGAACCCGACGACGGACAGGTCCTCCGGCACCCGCAGCCCACGCCGCCGCGCGGCCTCGAAGACCCCGAGCGCAGACGCGTCGCACCCCGCGAAGATCGCCGTGGGCGGCTCCGGCTCGGCGAGCAGCTGGGCGGCCATCTCGAGGCCGGCCGCAACGCTGAACTCCCGCTCGAGGATCAGCGCAGGATCGACCGGCGCACCGACGGCGCTCATCGCGCTGAGGTAGCCCTGCAGCCGTTCGCGGGAGGCCATCGAGCCCGGATGCCCGCCGGCGAACGCGATCCGCCGGTGCCCGAGGTCCAGCAGGTGCCGGGTCGCCTGCATGCCGCCGGTGAAGTTCGTGGACCCCACCGAGACCACCTCGTCGTCGAGCGGGTCGATGGGGTCGATCAGCACGACGCTGAGCCCGAGCGCGCGCATCAGGTCCCGCTGGTCGGCGGTGAGCTCCAGGGTCACGAGGATCACGCCCGTGCTGCCGTGCGCCGCCAGGCGACGGGTCCAGGCCGGGGAGAGCGGACCGTCGTCGTCCCCGAGCTCCGGGTCGGTGAGGTCGACGAGCACCTCGACCCGCTGGTCGTGCGCCGCGGCGAGGATCCCCTCCAGCACGTGCATCGCGTACAGGTTCACAAGGGTGTGGAAGACGACGTTCACCTTCTGCAGCGGGGCGCGCTCGCGGGGTCCGGTCGTGGGGACGTAGCCGAGCTCGTCGATCGCCTGCTGCACCCGGCGGCGCGTCTCGGTGGAGATGTTCGGCCGGCGGTTGAGCACCTTCGAGGCCGTCGCCTTGGAGACGCCGGCTGCGCGGGCGACCTGTTCCAGCGTGGGGCGTGCAGCGGTCACGGGGGCCTCCTCGGGCGATGGCACGCCCCAGGCTACGCGAAGGAAAAAGTTTCGCCATGCTGAGCAACCTTCGACGGGGGTGAAGTCTTGACAGTGTCCGATCAGCCTCCCTACGGTCGAGAACGTTTTTGAAACAGTCGAAACTATTTCAGAACGGTCGACGACGCTGTCGGCAGGAGAGGACTCGGACAATGAGGCTGAGGATCGGACGACGCACGGGTGCCGTCGTGGCTGCCGTGACCGCGGCGGCCGTGCTGGCGGCGTGCGGAGGTGGCAGGCAGCCCGGCGGGGCCCCTCAGGGCGGAGCGAGCGCGTGGGCTCTGACCGGAGAGAGCGGCGACGTGCTCGGCGCCCGGTTCGACGCGTGGAACGAGGCGAACCCGGACGAACAGTTCGCCGTCGAGTACTTCGCCAACGACGCCTACAAGGAGAAGATCCGCACCGCCGTCGGCGCGGGGAACGCGCCGACCCTCATCTACTCGTGGGCCGGCGGCACCCTGGAGGACTACGTCGCGAACGGCAACGTCGTCGACCTGGGCGACAGCACGGCGCGGCTGGAGGAGGAGCTCATCCCCTCGGTCGCCGCCAACGGCCAGGCCGACGGCACGTCGTACGCCGTCCCCACCACGCACAGCCAGCCGGTCGTCCTGTACTACAACCAGGAGGTCCTCGACGCCGCCGGCGTCGAGGTCCCGACCACCTACGACGAGCTGCTCGACGCCGTGGGCACGCTCCAGGACCACGACGTGATCCCGATCGCGCTGGCGGGCCAGAGCGTGTGGCCCGAGCTGATGTGGATCCAGTACCTGACCGACCGTATCGGCGGCCCGGAGGTCTTCCAGGCCGTGCTCGACGGCGAGGAGGGCGCGTGGTCGGACCCGGCGATCGTCGAGGCCACGACCAAGATCCGCGAGCTGGTCGACGCCGGCGCGTTCGGCGACACGTTCGGCTCGGTCAACGCCGACCAGAACGGCGACACCGCCCTGGTGCAGACCGGCAAGGCGGCGTTCATCCTGCAGGGCAGCTGGGTCTACCCGGACTTCGCCGCGGGCGCCCCGGAGCTCGTCGAGTCCGGCGGGCTCGGCTACACGTCGTTCCCGCTCGTCGACGGCGGCGCCGGCGACCCGGCCAACATCGTGGGCAACCCGTCGAACTTCTGGTCGGTGTCCGCCGACGCCTCGGAGGAGGCGCAGGCGACGGCGAAGAAGTTCATCGAGACCGAGGTGCTGAACGACGCCGCCGTCGACGACCTCCTGGCCATCGGCACCGTGCCGCCGATCGTCGGCATCGAGGACAAGATCGCCGAGCAGGACGACGCCGACTACCTGTCGTTCGTCTACGGCCTGGTCAGCGACGCGCCGCACTTCCAGCTCTCCTGGGACCAGGCGCTGCCGCCCGCCCAGTCGCAGGCGCTGCTGGACAACCTGAGCCAGCTCTTCCTCGGGCAGATCGACCCACAGCAGTTCTCCGACGCCATGGACGCGACGCTGTGACGGTGGCGGCCCCCTCCGAGAGCCCCGCCCGTTCCCGTCCGGACCGCCGCCCGGGAACGGGCCGCGCGCAGGGCCCGTCGGTCTGGATGTCCGCCCCGGCCCTCGCGCTGTTCGGGCTCTTCGCGGTGGTCCCGCTCGTCGGGGTGCTCGTGCTGTCCTTCATGAGCTGGGACGGGCTGGGCGACCCGGCCTGGACCGGGACCGACAACTGGGGGCGCACCCTGTCGGACCCGGTGACGCTCAACGCGATGCGGCTGACCGCCGTCGTCACGATCGTGTCGTGGCTGTTCCAGGCCCCGGTGTCGCTGCTGCTCGGCGTCTTCATGGCCGGCCGGCAGCGATACCGAGCGGTGCTGTCGGTGCTGTACTTCCTGCCGCTGCTGTTCTCCGCGGCGGCCGTCGCCATCGCCTTCCGTGCCCTGCTGGACCCGAACTTCGGCCTCGGGCCGGCCCTGGGCGTGCCGTGGCTGGCGCAGGACTGGATCGGGAACCCCGACCTGGCGCTGTGGGTCGTGCTGTTCGTCATCGGCTGGTGCTTCGTACCGTTCCACTCGCTGCTCTACCAGGGCGGGGTGCGGCAGATCCCCGTGTCCCTGTACGAGGCGGCGCTCCTGGACGGCGCCGGGCGGGTGCAGCAGTTCTTCCACATCACGCTGCCGCAGCTCAAGTACACGATCATCACGTCCTCGACGCTGATGATCGTGGGCTCCCTGACGTACTTCGACCTGATCTTCGTGCTGACCGGGGGCGGCCCGGGCAACGCGACCCGCATCCTGCCGCTGGACATGTACCTGACCGGGTTCCGCAGCTACGACATGGGGCGGGCCAGCGTGATCGCGGTCATCCTCGTCGTCGTCGGGCTGGCCGTGTCACTGGCGCTGAACCGGCTCTCGGGCGCCCACCGCATGGAGTCCCAGATGGAGGGCGTCTGATGTCCGCACCCACCGCGCGCGCCGCGCGCACCACGCCCAACGTCCTGGGCGGGCTGGCCGGCTGGTTGTGGCTGGCCGTCATCATCGTGCCGATCTACTACATCCTGGTCACCAGCCTGCGACCGCAGGAGGACTACCACTCCGAGAACACCCTGTCGTGGCCGTCCCGCCCCACGCTGGACGCCTACGGCGAGGTGCTGGCGAACGACTTCCTGCGGTACTTCGGCAACTCCGTGGTCGTCACCGTCGTCTCCGTCGCGGTGATCCTCGCCGTCTCGCTCATGGCGTCCTATGTCGTGGTCCGGTCGCGACGCCGCTCCACGGCACGGATCTTCCAGGTGTTCCTGCTGGGGATCGCCATCCCGATCCAGGCGACGATCGTCCCCGTCTACTACCTGATCGTCCAGCTCGGCCTGTACGACACGTTGTGGGCGCTGATCCTGCCCTCGATCGCGTTCGCGATCCCGCTGTCGGTGCTGATCCTGACCAACTTCCTGCGCGACGTGCCGGGCGAGCTGTTCGAGTCGATGAAGGTCGACGGCGCGGGCGAGTGGCGCACCCTGTGGAGCCTGGCGGTACCGCTGACCCGCCCCGCGATCGTCACGGTCGGGGTCTACAACGCGCTGCACGTCTGGAACGGGTTCCTCTTCCCCCTGGTGCTCACCCAGAGCGCCGAGACCCGCGTGCTGCCGCTGTCCCTGTGGGCGTTCCAGGGCGAGTTCTCGCTGAACGTGCCCGCCGTGCTCGCCGCCGTGGTGCTGTCCGTGCTGCCCATCCTGGCCGCCTACGTGATCGGACGGCGCCAGCTCGTGTCCGGTCTGACGGCCGGGTTCGGCCGGTAGCTCACCGGCCGAGCGCGGCGAGCGCCTCGTCGGCCTCGGCAAGCTCGTGCCGGTCGTAGGTGCTGGTCGTCGCCAGCACCTCGGCCGCGCCGGTCCGTGCCGTCAGCGCCGCGACTTCCGCCGCCACCTGGTCCGCGGTGCCGGCGATCACGCCGCCGTACCCCCGGTCCACCGCCGCCCGGACCTTGGGGCTGGCCGTGTCGAGGAGGCGGCGCACGTCGTCGAGCGGGCGCAGGGCGGTGAACCCGCCGGTCTCCCGTGAGCTGGCCAGCGCCCAGATCTCGGGCAGCAGCAGCTCGCGCGCTCGCTCCTCCGAGCCGGCCACGGCGACGTCGACGCTCGCCACCAGGTACGGCTCGGGCACCGCCGGGCTGGGGCGGAAGTCGCGGACGTAGGCGCTGGTCGCGTCCGTGTCCCGCAGCAGCGGCCCGCCGATGACGGCTGGCAGCCCGAGTCGCGCCGCCAGCTCCAGGCCGTTCTTGATCGCCAGCAGGAACAGCGGCGGTGGCGCGACGTGCGGCCGGGCGACGACGGCGTCGTCGGGACCGCCGTGCAGGTAGGAGCGAAGCTCCTCGACGGCGCGCGCGTGCTCCGCCGGATCCAGGGTGGTGCGACCGAGCGCACGGCGGATCGCGGAGGTGAACGCGAGCGACGCCCCGATGCCCACGTCGATCCGTCCCGGGTGGAGCGCCTCGAGCAGCCGCACCTGCTCGGCCGCCACGAGCGGGGTGTGGTTCGGGAGCATGATGCCCCCGGTGCCGAGGCGGATCGTGCGGGTCCGCGCGCCGATCGCGGCCAGCAGCACGGTGGGCGCGGCGCTCGCGATGCCGGGCACGGAGTGGTGCTCGGCCACCCAGAACCGGTGCAGGCCGAGGCGTTCGGCCCGGACGGCGCGCTCGACGGTCCCGGTGACCGCGTCGGCGTCCGACTCCCCCAGGCGGGTTCGGGTGCGGTCCAGGAGCGAGATGCGCACGGCGGGTCCTCTCGGTTCGGGGCTGGTCCCCTCTGGCGAACCTGGCGGCCGGGCCGGAACATTCCCCGGACCGCCCGACCGCTCACGCCCCGTCGAAGAACGTGCCCGGCCGCCCCAGGAACCTCTTCCACAGCGCCACCGACTCCAGCTCGGACCACGTGCGCTCCGCGATGCCCTGCTCGGTCATCTCCAGGATCTGCGCCCCGGGGATCGCCGCGACCAGCGGCGAGTGCGTCGCGTAGATCACCTGCGCGGCATGGTCGGCCACCAGGTCCTGCAACCGGTAGAGCAGCTGCAGGGTCGACTCGAACGACAGCGGCCCCTCGGCCTCGTCGAGCAGGTACAGGCCGGGGCCGTCGAACCGGCCGGCGATCGCCTGGAGGTAGGACTCACCGTGACTGACCTCCGTCGACAGCCGGTCCCCGTACCCCTGCACCCCGGCCTCGGTCATGTAGGCGAGCATCCCGAACGCGGTCTCGGCCCGCAGGTAGAACCCCTTCGCCTGACGACGCGTCATCCGGGCCCCCACCGCCGACCGGTCCAGGGCGATCACCTCGCCCAGCGGGCTCACGTCCTGACCGCTGGCGTACCTCCGGCCGCCGTGCCCGCCACGCACGTCCAGCCCGTACCCCTCGGCGATGGCTTCGAGCAGGGTGGACTTGCCCGACCCGTTCGCCCCCACCAGGACCACGATGTCGCTGGTGAACGCCACGCCACGGGTGAGCAGCTCACCGATCGCCGGCACCGTCCACGGCCAGGTCGCGCGGTCCTCGACCGCCCCTGCGGGAACACGAACGTTCTCGATCAGCACCGCACCAGGCTAGCGACGCCGGTCGCCCTCCTGGTCCGCAAGGCTCGCCCAGACGCCGGCCAGCGCCCGGAGCTGCTCGTCGCTCAGCCTGCCGAGGAAGAGCCGCCGGATGTCGGCGTGCTGCTGCTTCCAGGCCGCGCGCAGCAACGACCGTCCCGCTCGGGTCAGCGCGATCTCGTACCCTCGGCCGTCGGTGGGGACGCGGCGGCGCTCGATCAGGCCACGCTTCTCCAGGCGGTCCGCGAGCCGGGAGAACCCTCCGGTCGACATCATCCGCAGCTCGGCCAGCTCCGTCAGCCGCATCCCGTCCCGCCCGGCCTCCCCCAGCAGCCCCAGCACGCTGTACTCGGCCATGCTGACCCCGAGCGGGACCAGACCCGCCTCCATCTCGCGCCAGATGCGCTCGTGGGTGACCAGGAAGCCGCGCCACGCCTCGTCCTCGAGCTCGGTCAGCCGTTCGGTCGCCATGGACAAAACCTAGTCCACACGCGGCGCGGTTGACGGAATAGTTGCTTGCGCAGGAAGGTTGTTCCAGGTAGCCACAGGTCGTGGCACCACGGAGAGGACGTAGGCGATGGCATTCGAGATCGGCATCATGACCTTCGGCGAGGTCACACCCGACCCGGTGAGCGGCACCGTCCGCACCCCGCACCAGCGAGCCCGGGAGACCATCGAGCTGGCGCGGGTGGCCGACGAGGTGGGCCTGGACGTCTTCGGCATGGGCGAGCACCACCGCACCGACTTCGTCGGCTCCGCCCCCACCATCGTGCTGGCGGCGGCGGCCGAGGCGACCCGGCGCATCAGGCTCACCAGCGCCGTCACCGTGCTGGGCTCCGAGGACCCGGTGCGGGTGTGGGAGCAGTTCGCCACCATCGACCTGATCTCCGCCGGCCGCGCGGAGATCATCGCGGGCAGGGGCTCCTACACCGAGTCGTTCCCGCTGTTCGGGTACGACCTGGCGGACTACTCCGAGCTGTTCCGCGAGAAGCTCGACCTGCTGCTCCGCATCCGCCAGGAGAACCCGGTCACCTGGTCCGGGAGACTGCGGCCGCCCCTCGTGAACGCCGACATCGGGCCGCGCGCGTACGGGGACACCATCCCGGTCTGGGTCGGCGTCGGGGGCTCCCCCGCGTCGGCGATGAGCACGGGCACGCTCGGCCTCCCGCTCGCCCTCGCCATCCTGTTCGGCCCGATGGACCTGCACCGCGAGTCGGTCGAGCTGTACCGCGCGGCCGCCGAGCAGGCCGGGCACGACCCGTCGGCCCTGCCCGTGAGCATGAGCGTCGGCGGCTACGTGGGCAGCAGCGCGCGGCAGGCGCGCGACACCATGTACCCCTCCTTCGCCCGGTTCATGATGGAGCACAACCACCAGCGCGGCCGCGGGATGCTGCTGCCGCGCGACGCCTTCGACGCCGGGGCCTCGCACGGCGGCAGCTACATCGTCGGCGACCCGGACGAGGTCACCGACAAGATCCTCCGCTTCCAGGAGCTGTACGGCCTGACCCGCATCATCATCCAGATGGGGGCCGGGAGCATGCCGCAGCGCGAGCTCCTGGACGCCGTCGAGCGCCTCGGCACCGAGGTCGCCCCGGCCGTCCGCAAGGCACTCGGCGAGCAGCACACCACTGACGAGGAGCCCGGCGATGCCTGAGCCCGCGCCGCTGCGCGTCGTCGTCGTCAACGGGAGCCCCAGCGAGAGGTCCAGGACGGCGGCGCTCGCCGACGTCGCCGTCCGCACCCTGGAACGGATGACGCCGGTCGAGGTGCACCGCGTCGACGTCTACCGGCTCGGCGCCGGCTTCACCGGTGCCCTCGACCGGGAGAGCGTCACGGCGGAGGTCGAGGCCGAGCTGCGCGCCGCCGAGCACGCTGACCTGCTCATCGCGGCGACCCCGGTCTTCCGCGGCTCCTACACGGGCCTGTTCAAGCACTTCTTCGACCTGGTCGAGCAGTACGCCCTGGCCAACAGGCCGGTGCTCCTGCTGGCGACCGGCGGCGGCGACCACCACGCGCTCGTCCTCGACCACGCGCTCCGGCCGCTGTTCGCGTTCTTCCAGGCGCTCACCCTGCCCGTGGCCGTCTACGCGTCCTCCGGCGACTTCGACGGGACGGCCCTGCTCAACCCGCGCGTCTACGGCCGCATCCAGACGGCGTTCGACGACGCGGCGGGCCTGCTGCGCCGTCGGTCGGTCGCCGTCTGAGCCGCCGTCCGAACGCCAGGTCCGGGGGTCAAGCGCTCTTCTCTCCCACCGGCCCCGAGGCCGAGCTCAGCGCGTGCGCCCGCCGCAGCACGTCCAGCTGCGCCGAGCTGTACAGCGCCTGCAGTGCCTGCCCCACGGCCTGCCGCGTCGCCTCGGCCTGACGAGGCGACGCGGCCTTGGGTTCCATCGTCACCGAACCGTTGGCGCCGACGAACGGTGCCATCCGTTCGGCCAGCGCCTGCCGCGTGGCCTCGTCCGCATCCGTCGGGAGGTCGCGGAACTCCTCGTCGAGGGCCTCGTGGGGGTTGGCCGCGAGCAGTTCGCGCAACGCGGCCATCGACTCCTCGGTGAAGAGCTGGGCGTAGATCGTCAGCAGCGCCCGGTCGTTGTCACGCAGGGGCCGGGCGACGTCGTGGAACGTGGCGGGCACGTCGGGCGTCGCACCGGGACGGGACAGCGCGGCCAGCTCCTGCCGGATGCCCTGGATCCGCTCGACCGTGGCCGCGAGCTCGGCGTCGATCTCCTGGAACACGGACGGGTCACCGCCCGACACGGCGCCCAGCTCGGCCACCTGCGCGAGCGAGAGCCCCAGGCCCGTCAGCCGCTTGATCTGCAGCAGCCGGGTCAGGTGGCGTACCTCGTAGCGCTTGTTGTAGCCGTTGGGCGCGCGGTCGGGCTCGTCGAGCAGGCCGATCGCGTGGTAGTACCGCACCGTCTTGACCGTCGTGCCCGACAGCTCGGCGATCTCACGGGTGCTCCACGCCATGGTGCCTCGCTTCGTCGGTGGTCTACTTCCTAACGCGCGCGCGGCGTTCGCGCATCCACACCAGCACGACCATGGCGACGTTGACGGCGGCGAGGATGAGCAGGGCCGCGTCGCCGGTGTCGGTCGACCGGTCGATGGTGTAGCCCTTGCCGTCGGACATCAGGGTGTTGACGGACGAGAACAGCACGTTGTTGGCGATGTGGAACGCAGCGGGTGCCTCGATGCCGCGGCTGATGACCGCCATCAGGCCCGTGGCCAGGCCGATGAAGGTGTAGTAGCCGAACAGCCAGGGGTCGCTGGACCCGTGCAGCATCGCGAAGCCCACGGCCGAGACGACGATCCCGACGGCGAGCGCCGGGCGCACCGCGCGCACCCAGGAGGCCGCGGCGGGCAGCACGGCGCTGCGGAACATCAGCTCCTCGCCGACCGACTGGACGGGGGTGCTCACGAGCGTGACCACCAGCATGAAGATCGTCGTGCCGGTGAACCCGAACGCGACCCAGCCCGGGGACTCGGGCGCGACGAGCGCCACGACGCCGATGCCCACGGCCACCAGCACGGCCGCGCCGAGCAGGTACTGCCCCAGCCGGCGGCCGTCGAACGCGCGCGGCGAGCTGATCAGGCTGCGCCACGGCACCTTGGCGAGCGTGGCCAGCAGCACGATCGCGAGCAGGCCCGACAGGCCCACGCTCAGGTTGATCGCGAGGAGCTTCAGCGGCGTGAAGGTGGGCGACAACGGGTCGTCGGAGCCCTCGATGACGGCGACGATCTGGTAGAAGACCACCTGGAGCACCACCATGACCAGGGCGGGCACGATGATGACGACCAGCGGCTTCCACCAGCTCATGCGCAGGTGGGCACCGAACGGCCGCGAGCCGTCGAGGCCCGGGGGCGGTGCGTCCGTCCCGTCCGGGACGCGGCTGCCGGGTCGGGTCACCGGGGCCCAGGGGGCGCCGGACTCTGAGGTACTCACGATCGGTCTTCCTCTTCTCGGTGGCGGATCGATGGATCCACTCCCGAGTGGACACTGTGCCCTCGGGGCAGAGGCAAGTGCTCGGCCGGGAGGCCGGTGCGGGGGCCGTACGTCACGCTGGACCGGCTGGGACCGCGGCTCGCCGAGCCGCCGACAACGGAGAGGAGGGTCCCTGTGCTCACCAGCGAGCTGGCTGCCCTGGCCGGCGTCACCGTCCGGACGTTGCGCCACTACCACCAGATCGGGCTGCTGCCCGAACCCCCGCGCACGGCAGGGGGCTACCGGCGCTACGACGTCGGCCACCTGGTCCGGCTCCTGCGCATCACGAGGACGGCGGCGCTCGGCGTCCCGTTGTCGGACCTGCCGGCCGTGCTGGACGACCCGGCGGCCGCCGGGGAGCTGCTGGACGAGCTGGATCGCCGGGCGGCCGAGGAGATCGAGCGGCTGACGGCGCGCCGGGCCGACATCGCCGCGCTGCGCCGCGCGGGGGTGCCGCCCGACCTTCCTCCCGAGGTCTCCGTCTGGCGGTCCCCCGCGGACGGCCTTCCGCCGGACATGGCGCGCTACGAGCACGAACAGCTCGTCCTGGCCGCGCACCTGCTCGGCACGGCCGACCTCGCGGGCCTGGCCGCGCTGCTCGGTACGCCCGGGGAGCCGGTCGTGCCCGCTGACCTGACGGCACGGTTCTACGCCCTGGACGACGCCACCCCGGACGACGAGGTCGCGGCGCTCGTCGGCGAGCTCACGACGCACCTCGGGCGGGCGCTGGCGCGGCTGACCGACCCGCCCGGTGTCGACGCGCGGTCCGCCGCCCTGCTGAAGGAGCTGTCGGAGCAGACGCTGCGCCCGGTGCAGCGCGGCGTCCTGCGCCGCGTCCAGCGGCGGCTGGCCCGCCTCGACGGGGCGTGACCAGGGCGCGGCCGACCGGCGCCGTGTGACCGGGGTCACGCGTGCGGGGGTTGAGTCCGACGCGACGTCGGGGTCTGGACTCGGGCGTGCACGCACCGACCGAGAGCGAGGACCCGCCATGACCGCACCGCCGACCCTGATCCCCGTCGAAGACCTCTTCGGCCTGCCCGTCCGCAGCCGGGCGGTCCTGTCCCCCGACGGCACGAGGGTCGCCTACCTCGCGCCGTGGCGCGACCGGCTCAACGTCTTCCTCCGGGACGTGGACTCCGACTGGGCCACCCCCGACGGCGAGGACGACGGCGCCGCGCGCCGGGTCACGTCGGACACGCGGCGGAACATCGACAGCTTCTTCTGGTCCGCCGACGGGCGCTGGCTCCTGTTCCTGCAGGACACCGACGGCGACGAGAACTGGCACCTGCACCGCGCCGACGCGGACCGACCCGACGAGCCCGCCGCCGACCTGACCCCCTACGCGGGCGTGCGGCTGCTCCACGCCCAGCTCTCGCCGGACCTGCCCGGTACCGCGCTCGTGCAGCTCAACCTGCGCCGCCCCGACCTGATCGACGTCTTCGCGCTCGACCTGGTGACCGCGGAGCTCACCACCGTCGCGGAGAACCCGGGCGACGTCGTCGGCTGGCTGCCCACCTCCGGCGGGCTGCTGGCCCACACCATGGAGGAGGGCGGTGACCACGTGCTCTCGTGGTGGGACCGCGACGAGCGGCGACCGATCGCGCGGCTCTCCGGTGTCGACCACCCGTTCGGGTTCCAGCCGGCGGTGCCCACACCGGACGGGACGGGTCTGTGGACCGGTTCGACGCGCGGGACGGACCGCACCCGCCTGGTCCGGCTCGACCTGGCCACCGGGGAGCAGACCGGCGTGGACGGCCACCCCACCTTCGACCTGGACACGCCCCGCCCCGAGGCCGACCCCCGCTACCCGTCCTCGCTGATCCTGCACCCGGGCACCGGTGACCTGCTCGGCGCCCGCTACCTCGGCGCACGGCAGGAGATCCACGCGCTGGACGAGCACTTCGCCGAGGTCCTGCCCCGGCTGGCCGAACTGTCCGACGGCGACCTGGCCCATGTGTCCTGCGACGCCACGGCACGGCGGTGGGTGGTGGACTTCACGCACGACCGGGACCCCGGCGTCACCTGGTTCTACGACCATGCCACGGGACGGTCGCGCCGCCTGTTCCGCCCCTTTCCCCACCTCGACCCCGAGCGGCTCGCCCCGGTCGCACCGGTCACCGTCACCGCCCGTGACGGCATCGACCTGCCCTGCCACGTCACCCTGCCGGTCGGGGTGGAGCCGCACCGGCTGCCGACCGTGCTGCTGGTCCACGGCGGGCCGTGGTACCGCGACAGCTGGACCTACGACCCGGAGGTGCAGCTCCTGGCCAACCGCGGCTACGCGGTGCTGCAGGTCGACTTCCGGGGCTCCACCGGGTACGGCAAGGCCCACATGCAGGCGGCGATCGGCCAGTTCGCGGGCCGGATGCACGACGACCTGATCGACGCCGTCGACTGGGCGGCCGGACAGGGCTGGGCGGACCCGGACCGGGTGGCGGTCTACGGTTCCTCCTACGGGGGGTACGCCGCTCTCGTGGGTGCCGCGTTCACCCCGGACCGGTTCGCCGCGGCGGTCAGCTACACCGGCATGTCAGACCTCGTCGACCTCGTGGAGTCCGTGGTGCCGTTCGCCCGCCGCGCCGTCGCGAACAGCTATCTGCGGTACATCGGCGACCCGGACGACCCGGACCAGCGCGCCGACATGCTCGCCCGCTCACCGATCAGCCGGGTCGACGACATCACCGCGCCGGTGCTGCTGATCCACGGCGCCAACGACGTCCGCGTGGCCCGCAGCCACTCCGACCGCGTGGCCGAGGCGCTGCGCGCCCGCGGCGCCGAGGTCGAGTACCTGCTCAACGAGAACGAGGGTCACTGGTTCATCAACCCGGACAGCAACATCGAGCTGTACCGCACGCTCGACCGGTTCCTCGCCCGGCACCTGGGCGGGCGAGCCGGCTAGGACGGGCGCCCGGTCCGCACCGGCGGGTTGCGTCGTGGCGTCATGATCACGTCCGGCACCGGCGGTGCGGGCAGGGGCTGCCCGTGGTAACCCTCGACGCTCCCGAACCGGCCGGACGCGGCCTCCCAGTCCTGGCGGGCCTGCAGGATCTCCGCGTGGTCCCGCACGACGAAGTTCCACCACATGACGATCTCCTCCTCGAACGGCGGGCCGCCGAGCAGGATCGTGCGGGCCGGGGTGTCCGCGTGGTTCGTCACGGTCAGGGTGCCGACGCCGGGCGCCACGTAGCCGAGCTCCGCCGCCGGGACCGGGGTGCCCTCCAGCCGCACGTCACCGGCGTCGACGAGCAGGCCGTGCTCGAACCCGGGATCGACGCGCAGCGTCACCGTGGCGTGCGGCTCGACGTCGACCTGTGCGCCCAGCAGGGGCGTGAACGTGCGCACCGGCGACGTCTCGCCGTGCAGCGACCCGAGGAAGACCCGCAGCTCGGCCCCCTCGATCCGGACCGGCTCCGGCACGTGGTGCTGGAAGTTGCGTGCGGCGTCCCGGTCGGCGTCGGGCAGGGCCACCCAGAGCTGGACGCCGTGCAGGCGCGTGGTGTCCGTCGTGGAGACCTCGGAGTGGGCGATGCCGCGACCGCCCGTCATGAGGTTCAGCTCCCCCGGCCGGATGTACGAGTGGGTGCCCAGACTGTCCCGGTGCTCGATCGTGCCGCTGAACAGCCAGCTCACCGTCTGCAGACCCGTGTGCGGGTGCGGCGGCATGTCCATGCCGCCCGCCGTGACCTCGACCGGGCCGTAGTGGTCGGCGAAGCACCACGCGCCGATCAGCGTCCGGGCCCGCTGCGGGATGGTGCGCCGTACCTGAAGGGCCCGCGTCCCGCCCAGGGGCACCTCGCGCGCCGAGAGCACCTCGACCCTGTCCGTGCTCCGGGCGTCCGCCCCGCAGCGCACCGCTTCCGAGACCGCTTCCTGATTGCTCACCTGGGCCACTTCCTTCTCTGTCGTCGATGGGACTCTGGTCGTGCTCGCCTACGGCGTCGGTACGGCCACCCCGGTGAGCCGGTGGAGCTCGGCAGCCTGGACATTGGCCCCGAAGGCCGGTGTGCCCGGCTCGAGCCGGACGCCCTCGGCGAGGGGCCCGATCAGCACGGGGTCGAAGCCGAGGTCGTCGACCAGGGCCGCGACCTCGGCGACGTCCGCCTCCGCGTCCCCGGCGACCGCGATCGCCTTGCGGCCCGGCGCCCCGGCGGGCCGGGCCCCGTCCTCCAGGTCGTGGTAGCCCATGTGGTTGAAAGCCTTGACGACGCGCGCGCCGTCAAGGAACTCCTGCACGTGCTCGCTCGACGAGACGCCCGGCGCGAGGAACCGGTCGCGCGGCCCGTCGACCTCCCACCAGTGGTTCATCGTGTCGACGACGAGCCTGCCGCGCAGCTCGTCGACGGGCAGCGCACGGTACTTGCCGAGCGGCAGCGCGAGGAGCACGACGTCGGCCTCCCGGGCGGCGTCGGCGGCCCGCACCGCGGTGGCGCCCGGGGTCAGGACGTCGACCGTGAGGGCGATCTTGTCCGGCTCCCCCGACCCCGCGACCAGGACCCGGTACCCGGCGGCGAGCGCCAGCCGGGCCAGGACCGTGCCCACCTTGCCGGCCCCGAGGATGCCGACGGTGCGAGCCGTCATCGGGCCACCTCCAGGGTGTCGGCCTTCTCCGCGAGCAGCTCACGCACCATGGGGATGACCTGGGTGCCGTACAGCTCGACGGCGCGCAGGCGGGCGCTCGCCGAGACCGCGCCGGCGGCGGAGTAGATCAGGTCGAAGCGGCCGACGTCGAGCGCGCGGATGGCGTGGGCCATCTTGCGGGCGACGGTCTCGGGCGAGCCGATGTAGAGCGAGCCGTGCTCCACGTCGGCGTCGAACTCCTCGCGGCGCAGGGGCGGCCAGCCGCGCAGGGCACCGATCCGGTCACGGATCACCTTGTAGCCGGGGTAGAACAGGCGCTTGGCCTCCTCGTCGGTCTCGGCGACGAAGCCCGGGGAGTGCATCCCGACCGGGTAGGCCGTGGTGCCGAGCTGCTGCGTGGCGCGCCGGTACAGGTCGACGTAGGGGGCGAACCGGTCGGGCGCACCGCCGATGATCGCGAGCATGAGGCGGAACCCGTACTGCGCGGTGCGGATGACCGACTGCGGGGAGCCGCCGACGCCGACCCACGTGGTCAGCCGGCCGGAGTCGGTCTTGGGGAAGACCTCCGCGTCCTTGAGCGCGGCACGCGTGGTGCCCTCCCAGGTGACGGGTCCCTCGTCCAGCAGCTTGTGGAACAGGTCGATCTTCTCCTCGAAGAGGATCTCGTAGTCGGCCAGGTCGTAGCCGAACAGCGGGAAGGACTCGGTGAACGAGCCCCGGCCGAGGATCACCTCGGCGCGCCCGTCCGACAGCGCGTCGAGGGTGGCGAACCGCTGGAAGACGCGCACCGGGTCGTCGGAGGACAGGACGGTCACACCGGAGGCCAGGTGGATGCGCTCGGTGCTGGTCGCGATGCCCGCCAGCACGGTCTCGGGCGTGGAGATCGAGTACTCGGGACGGTGGTGCTCGCCGAGGGCGACGACGTCCACCCCGGTCTGGTCGGCGAGCACCGCCTCCTGGACGGTCGCGCGGATCGCCTGGGCGTGGGAGACGACGCGGCCCTGGTCGTCGCGGGGCAGGTCGCCGAAGCTGTCGATACCGAACTGGACGGTCTGGCTGTCGGTCATGTTTCTCCTTGCAGGGGCTCCGACCACGTCGGGATTGACGTGTCAATCCTGTAACGTGCAAAGTTGACGTGTCAATCCCGGGAGGTGCCGTGGCACAGAGCACGCGCCGCGCGATGCCCACGCGCGAGCAGCTGCGCATCTGGCGCAGCTACATCGAGACCGCCGAGACGCTGCGCTCGCGCCTGGAGGGGCGCCTGCAGAGCGAGTCGTCGCTGTCGTCCGCCGACTACCGTGTGCTGCTGGCGCTGAGCGAGGCGGACCGCAGGACCCTGCGCTCCTCCGAGCTGGCCGAGCTGATCGGCTGGCAGCGCAGCCGCCTGTCGCACCACCTGGGGCGGATGGAGAAGCGCGGGCTGGTGCACCGTGCCCCGTGCCCCGACGACGTGCACGGCATCGACGTGCGGCTGACCGACCTGGGTGCCGAGTCGTTCCGGCACAGCTCGGTGCCCCACCTGCAGGACGTGCACGAGCTCTTCCTCGACGCCCTCTCCCCCGAGCAGCTCGCGGCGCTCGACGACGCCACGACGGCGTTGCGCCGGCACCTCGACCCGGAGGACACCGGCCTGGCTCGGCGGCGTGACACCGCCCGGAATAGTTGATGCTTCAATTGAGTTGGCGGTGGCCATGAGCACAGACGCACGGCTCGCAGCCGACACCTCGATGGGCGCGGTCACCCTCAACGTCGCGGACCTGGACGGCATGACCGCCTACTACCGCGACGGGGTCGGGCTGACCGTGCTGGAGCAGACCGGCCCTCGGGTGGTCCTCGGCCGGCCCGGCCGCGCCGTCGTCGTGCTGGTGCACACGCCCGCCCTGCGGCACGCCTCGCCCCACGACGCGGGCCTGTTCCACACCGCGATCCTCTTCGACTCGGAGGCCGCCCTGGCCGCGGCGGTCTACTCCGTCGCCCGCCTGCGCCCCGGGTCGTTCACCGGCTCCAGCGACCACCTCGTGAGCAAGGCGTTCTACTTCGACGACCCCGAGGGCAACGGCGTCGAGCTCTACTGGGACCGCGACCGCACGCAGTGGAGCTGGGTCCACGGCCAGGTGGAGATGGGCACCATCTTCCTCGACCCGAACGCCTACCTGCGCGAGCACCTCGACGAGCGCGGACTGGCCGGGGAGGCGCTGGGCGACGCACGCGTGGGCCACGTGCACCTGTCCGTCGGGGACATCGCCTCGGCGCGCGACTTCTACGCCACGCGGCTCGGCTTCGACGTGACCCTGGCCCTGGGCGACCAGGCGCTGTTCGTCAGCGCCGGCGGCTACCACCACCACATGGCCATGAACGTGTGGCGCAGCCGCGGCGCGGGCCGCCGCCAGCAGACCCTCGGCCTGGGCCGCGTGGACATCCAGGTACCCTCCGCCGACGACGTCGGCGAGCTGACCGAACGCCTGAGGTACCACCGGGTCGCCGTGCGGGACGACGGCCGGACCGTCAGCTTCGAGGACCCCTGGGCCAACGCCGTCCGCCTGAGCACCGAGCCCAGCCCGGACCACCCGACCGAGACGACCGCCTGACCTGACCGGCGCGGTTCCGATGCCGCCCACCGACCGAGAGGACCCACCCCGATGAGCGACGAGAGCCAG
The DNA here is from genome assembly GCF_044456525.1 of Promicromonospora sp. NPDC050880. Taxonomy (NCBI): domain Bacteria; kingdom Bacillati; phylum Actinomycetota; class Actinomycetes; order Micrococcales; family Promicromonosporaceae; genus Promicromonospora; species Promicromonospora sp. NPDC050880. The sequence continues at coordinate 343,510 of NZ_JBITFV010000001.1, read as the reverse complement.
ACCGAGGTCACCGTCCGCGACAACCCCGCCAAGAGCCGCTTCGACGTGCTCGTCGACGGCGCCCACGCCGGGTTCTCGATGTACAAGGACCTGGACCCGGAGGCAGAGGCGGACCCGGAGGCGGGCACCGGAACGGCGTCCGCCGGACCGCGCATCTTCTACCACACGGTGGTCTTCGACCAGTTCGAGGGGCGCGGCCTGGCCGCCATCCTGACCCGCACGGCGCTGGACACCAGCGTCCGGGCGGGGCACCGCATCGTGGCCGTCTGCCCCTACGTGAAGAAGTGGCTCACCACGCACCACGACTTCGACGACGCCGTCGAGGACGTGCGCCGGGAGCACCTGCGCGCCCTGGCCTGAGCGGACGTCCGCCTCAGGGACCCTCGAACCGGTACCCCAGCCCCCGGACCGTGCGGATGAAGCGCGGGCTCGTGGGGCTGTCGCCGAGCTTGCGCCGCACGTTGGCCACGTGCACCTCGACCGTGCGGTGGTCCGCCTCCGTGACCTGGCCCCCGTAGCGGTACTGGTCGGGCCAGAGCTCGGCCGCCAGGTCTCCCTTGGCCACCGTGCGGCCGTGCGCCCCGTGCAGCACGGCGAGAAGGTCGAACTCGGTGCGGGTGAGCTGGACCAGCTCGCCGTCCAGGCGCACCGTGCGGCGTGCGGGGTCGATCTCGAGGTGGCCGTCGACAGTGGTGGGTCCGGGCACGTCCGCGACCGGCACCGTGACCCGGCCGGCACGACGCAGGAGCGCGTCGACCCGCGCCCGCAGCTCGCGGGGCCGGAACGGCTTGGTCACGTACTCGTCGGCACCCACCTCCAGGCCCATGAGCGTGTCCGGCTCGCCGACCCGGGCGGTGAGCATGACCACGACCGTGTCGGAGAACGTCCGCAGCCGCCGCACGACCTCGAACCCGTCGATGTCGGGCAACGACACGTCGACGGTCGTCACCACGGGATCGTGCGCCTTGACCAGCGCCACGCCCTGCGCGCCGGTGACCGCGGCATGAACGGTGAACCCGGCCTGCCGCAGGGTGAACTCGATGAGCGCGCGGATGTCGTCGTCGTCCTCGACGACGACCGCGACTCCCCGGTCCCAGGTTTCATCCATCTGCCGAACGTAACAACGCGGGCCCTGCGCCGCCGTCCCAGGCAGGCGACTCGCGGCGCCCGCCTCGGCGGGTTCCTCCGGCGTCGTGCGAAGGGGTGCTTGCCGCCGGGTCGACGACAAGCCCCCCTCCGGCGCCCCGAGGTCACCCCTCTTTGCGCGGGATGATCCGCCGCACGGCTGCTCCGGCTGCGATCAGGGCGAAGGACGCCAGGACGATCCACAGCAGGTTCTCGGGGCCCGTGGAGGCCAGGGCTGCCGCGCCGCCGCCGCCGACCGTGGTCAGTGCTGCTCCGTTGTACATTGTCACCATCTCCTTTCTCGGTTCAGTGCGGAGTCGAGATATGCCTTTCCGTGGCACACCTGAAGGAATATGTCGAACGGCAGCTCGTAGAGCGTGCCGGCGAGGATCTGCCGGAACGGGCCCCGGTCACGCAGGGTGATCACACGTTCCAGGGCGAAGACACCCGTCAGTGCCAGCCAGAACGGCTGGATGTTCAACGCCCCGTACGCCACGACGGACCAGACGAGAGTCGCCAGGTAGGCCGCGGTGACCAGGACCCCGAGCATGGTCACGATCTGCCGGCCCCAGTAGGGCGCGGTGACCCGGGTGAACCCGTACTGCACGCAGTTCTCGATGGCGCCACGCTTCCAGCGCAGGCGCTGGTTCCAGAGGTCCCGCCAGGTGGGCATCACCTCGGTCGTCAGCGTGCAGCCCTTGGGCGAGAGGATCGTGTAGCCGAGGTGCATCAGGGCGAACGAGATCTCGTTGTCCTCCGTCAGCACGGTCGTGTCGTAGACGCCGCCGTGCCCGTCACCGGCCGGGATCTCCCCCGACAGCCGCGCCGCCTGCACGTGCCGCAGCGTCGAGACGCGGAACACCGCGGCGGTGCCGGTGACGACCAGGCACTTCCCCTTGAGCCGCCGGACGTCCCGGGCGTACCGCGCGTACTCGTTGCGCTGCAGGTGACCGACGAATCCGCCGCCGTCCTGTCCCCGGAACACGCCCCCGACGGCCCCCAGCCGGTGGTCGGCGGTCAGCCGGGCGAGCGCGCTCTCGATGAACCCCGGGTCCAGCACGCTGTCCGCGTCCTGCACCAGCACGAAGTCGTCGTCCTGCAGCCGAGGGAGCACGACGGACAGGACCTGGTTGAGGGCTCCGGCCTTCTTGTGCGTGTTCCCGACCGTCTCGGCGACGTAGGCGCCGGCACGCTCGGCGAGGTCGACCGTGTCGTCGGTGGAGTTGTCCGAGACGACCAGGATCTCGTCGGGCGGCCGGGTCTGACGGCTCAGCGCCGTGACGGTCTCGGTGATCCCGTCCGCCTCGTTGTGCGCCGGGATCAGTACCACGAGACGGCTGCCGGTCGACGTGGTCGCCGGGGCCTCGGTGAGAACAGCCGTGCCACGCGCCGCGGTGAGCTCACCGGACTGCTCGCGGCTTTTCGAATGGCTTTCTGAAAGACCACCGGAATACACCTGGCGGCCCGGCTCGTCATGACATTCTTGACGTTCTTCCGGCCTGTAGGAAGGTCGCATCTCCACCATGGCGATGCCTCTCGTGAGTATCTGGATGACCACGTCCAGCGTGTGATCCAGAACTCAACGCCCAGCCGAATTTCATCAAGGGCACCTCAAGATTTTCCTTGAGATTCTTGAGGATCTTGAGGTAATACGATCAACGCCCCGGAGCGGGTGAATGAACCCCCTTTCTCAATCGCCGGAGACTGGAAGAACATCCGCTTTCCCGGGCCACTGCCGCACGCTCGTCGAGGCCCGCCCGAGGCCACATCACAGCCCGTCCGCGTGCACACGAGCCCAGTCCTGGTAGACATGCCACCGACCACCGCAGCGAAAGGGGCACATCGGATGCACGACGGCAGATCCCTGCGAGCGTGGGTGTGGGTCATCGCCGTCCTCGGCTACCTGATCCTGCCCGTCGTCGCGTTCTTCCCACTCGTGGGCGGGGGCCTGGGCGATCTCGGCACCACCGGAGGACCACCCGGCGGCGTCGCCGGGATCGGGCTGTTCGTGATCCCCGTGCTGACCTGGGTGATCACCGTCGCCCTGCACCGCGAGCGCCGTACGCACGGCGAGCGGGCCCTGGACGGCGTGGTCCTGAACTGGATCGGTGGTGTGCTGGTGACGGCGCTCGTCGTGACGGCCGCCGGCTCGTACGTGGTCCCTCGCGCCGTCGACTACCTCGAGCACCACGAGCGGCAGAGCGCTGCGGTCGGCGCCGAGCCGGCCTGATGCTCGGGCCCGGGCTCGGGCCGATATTCAGGCCGACGGCGCGGGGCTGCCTTCCTAGACTGGCGAGCGCCTCGCCCGACCCCGGCCGGGGCGCTCACACGTCCCCGACGGGAAGGTTTCGCGCGTGTCCGACGTCGTCGCGATCAAGGACCAGGTGGAGGCGGCCGTCCGGGCCGCCCTGACCGAGGTGCTCCCGGCCGAGCTGGCCGGCGCCGACCCGGTGGTCCGACGATCCGACCGCGCCGACTTCCAGGCCGACGGCACGCTCGCCGTGGCCAGGAAGGCGGGCCGCGCGCCCCGGGACATCGGGGCCGACGTCGCCGTCCGCCTGCACGGGTTCGCCGCGGAGGTCTCCGGGCCGGGCTTCCTGAACGTCACGGTGCCCGACGCGGCGGTGTGGTCCGCCGTCGCGGCGCGCCTGGCCGACGCCAGGCTCGGCCTGGCGACGCCGCACGACGGCGAGCGCGTCGTGGTCGACTACTCGGCGCCGAACGTGGCCAAGGAGATGCACGTCGGTCACCTGCGCTCCAGCGTGATCGGTGACGCCCTCGTCCGCGTCCTGGGACACCTGGGGGCGAGGGTGACCCGGCAGAACCACATCGGCGACTGGGGAACCCAGTTCGGCATGCTCATCCAGTACCTGGAGGAGCACCCCGAGGTGTCGTGGAAGGGGCAGGGCGCCGAGACGATGTCGGCCCTGGACTCCCTGTACAAGGCCGCGCGGGCGGCGTTCGAGGCGGACCCGGCGTTCGCGGACCGGTCCCGCGCCCGTGTCGTGGCGCTGCAGTCCGGCGACGACGCGACGCTGACGGTGTGGCGGGACCTGGTGGCCGAGTCCGAGAAGGCGTTCGAGACCGTCTACCGCCGCCTCGGGGTGCTGCTCGACGGAGGCGACTTCGACGGCGAGTCCCGGTACAACGACGCCCTGCCCGCCGTCGTCGCGGACCTGCTCGCGAGCGGCATCGCCACCGAGTCCGACGGCGCCGTCGTCACCTTCACCGACGGGGTCACGGGACCGGACGGTGACCCCGTGCCCTTGATCGTGCGCAAGAAGGACGGCGGGTTCGGGTACGCGGCCACCGACCTGGCCACGATCCGGCTGCGGGTGGAGCACTACCGGGCCGACCGCATCCTGTACGTCGTGGACGCCCGGCAGGCCCTGCACTTCCGCATGGTGTTCGACACCGCCCGTCGCGCCGGCTGGCTCCCCGCGGCCGTCGACGCCGAGCACGTGCCCTTCGGCACCGTGCTGGGCACCGACGGGCGCCCGTTCAAGACCCGCTCGGGCAGGACCGTGCGGCTGGCCGACCTGCTCGACGACGCCGAGGCCGCCGTCCGGACGGTGCTGGCCGGCCGGGCGCACGGCTTCACGGACGCCGAGCTCGACGCCGTCGTGCATGCCGCGGCGATCGCGGCGATCAAGTACGCGGACCTGTCCACCACGCGCACGAGGGACTACGTGTTCGACGTGGAGCAGATGGTCGCCACGACCGGCGACACCGGGGTCTATCTGCAGTACGCGCACGCCCGGGTCCGCTCGATCCTACGCCGGGCCGGGGCGACCGCCGTCGGGCACGTGGACACGACCCTGCCGCTGCACGAGGCGGAGAAGGCGCTGGCCCTGACCCTGGACGGGTTCGAGGCGACCCTGCGCGACGTCGCCGGCACCCTCGAACCACACCGGCTGTGCGGGTACCTCTACGACCTGGCCACGGCGTTCACCCGGTTCTACGACGCCTGCCCGGTCCTCAGGGCGGACGACGACGCCGTCCGCACCAACCGCCTCGCCCTGTGCGACCTCACGGGCCGCACCCTCGCCACGGGCCTCGACCTCCTGGGGATCCCGGCGCCCGAGAGGATGTGAGACGGCGGCCTGACTACCCTGGCTCGGGTGACGGACCGACTGGTACAGGACGACGGCCCCTTCCCTCCGGACCCGTTCACCCTGCTCAGGACGTGGACCCCGCCGGACGACGACCCCGCCCGGCCGGCCGCGACCCTGGCGACCGTGGACGACGCGGGCCTGCCCGACGCGCGCACGGTGCTCCTGTCCACGGTGGGCAGCGACGCCGTGACGTTCCACACCGACTCCCGCAGCCGGAAGGCGGAGCAGCTGCGGGCACGTCCGCGTGCCGCCCTCGTCGTGCGGTGGGAAAAGCAGGCGCGGCAGGTCGTGCTGCGCGGGACGACGGCGGAGACGTCGGCCGAGGAGCAGGCGACCGCCTTCGGCCGCCTGCCGCGGTACCTGCAGCTTCTCGCCTGGCTCAACACGGCCGAGACGGCTGCCCTCGGCAGGCTCCAACGGGAACGGCGGTGGGCCGCGTTCGACGCTGAGCACCCGGTGCTCGACCCTCCGCCGACGTGGGTCGGCTACGCCCTGCGCCCCGTCGACGTCCTGTTCTGGGAAGGATCGGAGCACGGACCCAGCCGCCGCGTCCGCTACCGCCTGACCCCGAACGGCTGGGCGCGGGAGCCGCTACCGGGCTGACGCCGGCGGAGACGTGGACCTTCGATCAGCCACATCTATTCGAACATTACGAAAGCAGATACGCTATGTTCGAGAAACGATCGAGGAGGAGCCATGAGCGCAGACCTGGTGACGCACACCTACGTACCTGAGGGGTCAGAACCAGAAGCGGCAGAGGTGCTCAGCTTCCTGGCCGCACACGCAGAGAAGCGTGGAGGCGAACCAGAGCACCGGTTCCTGCTGGTCGGCAGCAGCGAAGGCGAGCAGGTGGAGCTACCCGCGACGGTCTACCGGGCGCTGCTGCAGGTGGTCGAGGCCCTCGCCGCCGGCAAGGCGGTCACGGTCTCGCCGACAGAGCCGCAGCTGACAACCCAGCAGGCAGCCGATCTGCTCGGCGTGTCACGTCCGACGGTCGTGCGGATGATCGAGTCCGGCGAACTGGCCGCGGAGCGCAACGGCAACCGCCGGAGGCTGCTGCTGAGCGACGTCCTTGCCTATCGCGAGCGACGACGGGCACGCCAGTACGCGATGCTCGAGGCGACGGCGGTCGACCCGGACGACGAGGACGACCCCGCGACGATGATCGAGCGATTGCGCGAGGCCCGAAAGGCCGTCGCCGCGCATCGGCGGGGGTGACCGCCTTGTTCACGGCACTGCTGGACACGTCGGTCCTCTGGCCGAGCCTGCAGCGGGACTTCCTGCTGAGCATGGCCGCCGAAGGCCTCTACCGACCTATCTGGTCCCAGGCTGTCCTGGACGAGCTCGTGCGCGTCGAGGCGGACAAGCGCGTGCGTCGAGGTGCGGAGCCCGAGCAGGCAGAGACCGCGGCCCGTCGCCTGATCGACCAGATGGGCTGGGCTTTCGACGACTCGTGCGTCGAGGGTTGGGAGCCGCTGGACGGCACCTACGGCCTGCCCGACCCGGACGACGAGCATCTTGTCGCCGCGGCAGTTGTCGGCGGCGCAGGGGTGATCGTCAGCAACAACGTGAAGGACCTGCCGGCCAAGCTCCTGCCGGACGGCTTGGCCGTGGTCCCGGCGGCACGTTTCGCAGCGGACTCCGTCTCGGTTTCACCGAGGATCGCGGTGCGCGCGCTGGGCAAGATCAGTGCGAGGTACGCGAGCCCTCGGCGCACCATCGACGACCTCCTCGACCTCCTGGACTCCCGCTACGGCATGCACGAAGCGACTGCGATGATCCGCGAGACCTTCTGAGCGGTCGGCCGACGCGTCCGTCACCGAGGCCATTCCAAGCACCTCCACCCGCCACGCCCGCGCTCGACCAGGAACGGCTCTGCATACGGCAACGGCGCTCCCCACACGGAGGGCCCAAGGCCACAGAGCCGGGCGAGTGCGACGGTCAGGCTGCCGACATGCCCGACCAGGGCCGCCGTCTCACCCACGTGTGCATCTGCTGCACGTTCCAAGGTCGCCGCCATCCGGTCCAGGACCTCCTGCCCGGACGCGCCGTCCCCCACGCGTTCGCTGAGGCGGCCCTCGACCACCCAGGAACGCAGCACCGCGGCGGTCCGGTGGCGGACCCTCGGATCACGACTGCCCTCGTATCGCCCGACGCTGACCTCAGCCAGCCCAGGGAATGCCACGACCCCGACGCCCGCGCGAGCAGCGACGGTCTGCGCCGTCCGGAACGCCCGTACGGCAGTACTGCTGTACACACGCCGGATGTGCTCCCCGCCCAAGGCGTGGGCGACAGCGGCCGCTTGCTGCTCGCCGCGCTCGGTCAGCGGCGCGGCGGGCATCACGCCCGCGGTCGCACCCGTGACGTTCTCCGACTCGCCGTGCCGCAGGCACCACAGCCTGGTCCGTGCCACCGCCCGGGGCCGGCCACCGTCCGGGCCGCCCGTCACCGCCGTTCCAGGAAGTCCGTCAGCACCTCGCGCGTCGCCGCGAGCTGCTGCATCTGCTGGTCGATGTCGTCGCGCATCTGCGCCACGCTCACACGTGCCGCGTCGTGGTCGGCCTCGGCGGCCCCGTCGCCCGCGCACGCGAGCACCGCACGGACCTTGTCCTGCGCAAACCCCATCTGGAACATCATGCGCACGATCCGGGCGGTGGTCACCGCGCTCTCGTCGTACTGGCGGTACCCGTTCGGTCCCCGCGTCGCGGTGACCAGCCCCTGTTCCTCGTAGTACCGCAGCAGCCGCGGGCTGACGCCGCTGCGTGCACTGAGCTCGCCGATGATCATCAGGGGTCTCCGTCCCGTTGACCTTCACATGATGTGAGAGTTTAGCCTCCCGGCATGACCTCCTTCACCCACCTGAGCACCGACGTCGGCGGCCGGCGTCGTACCTTCCACGTCGTCGACGGCCCGTACGCGCCGGGGAGGGACCTCGTCCTGGTCCTGCACGGCTCGCGGCAGTCCGGTGCCGCGCACCGCCGCTTCACCGGCCACATGTTCGACACACTGGCCCGCGACCGCGGCGCCGTCGTCGCCTACCTCGACGGCTACCGCGGCAACTGGAACGACGCCCGCGCGGAGAGCGCGTTCCCCGCCCGGCTCGCCGGCATCGACGACGTCGGCTTCGTGCGGCGCGTGATCGCGGACCTGGTCGCCTCGCACGACGTCGACCCCCGCCGGGTCCATGCCGTCGGCTACTCGAACGGTGGCCAGATGGTGCTCCGCCTGCTGCACGAGGCACCCGGCCTGCTCGCCGGGGCGGCGGTCGTGGCCGCCACCATGCCCGCACCCGAGAGCTTCCTGGCACCATCCGCGGAGCTCGAACCCGTCCCGACGCCCACGCTCCTGGTGCACGGCACCCGTGACCCGATCGTCCCCTACCAGGGCGGCCGGTTCCCGGCCTTCACGCGACGCGTCTTCCGGGTCGACGGCGTGAGCCTGTCGGCTCCCGGCACAGCGCGCTACCTGGCCCTCCGCAACGGGATCACGACGGACCCGGTCGTCACCCGGCTCGCCCCGCCGGCGTCGGCCCGGGACCGGACCTGGATCGAGCAGACGGACTACCGCGAGGACGGCCTGCCGCCCGTCCGCCTGCTGACGGTCCACGGCGGTGGCCACACCGTCCCGGGGCCGGGCCGGGCGCCGTTCTTCATCGGCCGGACGGCGCGGAGCATCTCCACGGCCGACGTCCTCGCCGAGCACCTCGCCATCACGGCCGGTTCCGGTACCCGTCACCAGAGCGTCAAGCGCGGGGGCCGATATCACAGGCGTCGTATCACAGAGCAATCTGGATGAATCCTCATGGACAGACAGAATGGTGCCAGCCGGTAGAAACCGGATGCTGTGCGCACAGGGGGCAGGTTCGGCGATGATCGCGAGTGAACGGGCTGACAACGGGCACCTACCCGGCGCGCTCCAGGGTGCCGGCGGCGGTGCCGGCAGCCCGGAGTGCCGTGCCACCCGTGCTGCCATGCACGACTACCTCGACCGGTGCCTGCCGCCGCTGCGTCAGGAGCGCTTCGAGGCCCACCTGGACGGCTGCGCCGAGTGCATCCGCACGTTCATCGACGTCCGCGAGGTCGCCTGGGCCCGGCGCGCCGCGCTCTGCCCGGCGTAGGCCCGACCTGCGTCAGGCGAAGGCCGGGCCTGGCGCAGGTCAGGCGGAGGTCAGGCCCGCCGGACCACCTCGACCTGCGTCAGACGGCGCCCCTGGACCTCGGTGACCACCAGGTCGAGGTCGTCGACGTGCACGGTGTCACCGACGTCGGCCACCCGGCCCAGCCTGCTCACCACGTAACCGGCGACGGTCTCGTAGGGGCCGTCGGCCAGTGCCACCCCGGTCTGCTCCTCGAACTCCTCGATCGTGATGCCCGCCTCCACGATCGTCGTGCCGTCGGCCGACGGCGGCTCCGGGCCGTCCGGCACGTCGTACTCGTCGCGGATGTCGCCGATCATCTCCTCCACCAGGTCCTCGAGCGTGACGATCCCGTAGGTGCCGCCGTACTCGTCGACCACCACGGCCAGGTGCCGTCGCTCGCGGCGCATCAGGGACAGCGCGGGGATCAGGTGCGTGGTGGTCGGCAGGAAGAGCATCGAACGGGTCAGCTCACGCACCGGCGTCGTGCCCGGGGCGCCGAACAGGTCCCGGACGTGCAGCACACCGATCACGTCGTCGAAGTCGGCGCCGGTGACCGGGTAGCGCGAGTACGGGCTGGCCTTGACGGTCTCCAGCACCTCGGACACCAGCAGGTCCCCCGCGATGAACGTGACCTCGCCGCGCGGGCGCATCACCTCGCTGACCGACCGCTCGGCGGCGTCGAAGACGTCGCTCAGGATGCGGCGCTCCTCCTCGGGCAGCCCCTCGTGGGCCACCACGACGTCACGCAGCTCCTCCTCGGTCATGCCCTCCGACGTCGCCCGCGGGTCGCCGCCCAGCAGCCGCACGACCGCGTCGGTGGACACCGACAGCAGCCACACCACGGGCCGCATCAGGCTCGCGAACCGATCCAGCGGCGGGCCCACGACGAGCGCCACGCTCTGCGCGCGCTGGAGGGCGAACCGCTTGGGGACCAGCTCGCCGAGCACGAGCGAGAGGTACGCGATGACGAGCGTCAGCAGGATCAGGGAGGCGGTCGAGGCGACCTGGGCCGGCAGCCCGACGCCCTCCAGGACGGGCGCGAAGTCCGGGGCCAGGGTCGAGGCGCCGTAGGCGGCGGAGAAGAACCCCGCGACGGTCACGCCGATCTGCACGGCGGCGAGGAACCGGTTGGGGTCCCGGGCCACGGAGGCCACCCGCGCCCCGCGCCCGCCCCGCGACTCCAGCCGGTCGATCTGGCTCTCCCGCAACGAGACCAGGGCGATCTCCGTACCCGCGAAGACGCCGCCCACCAGGATGAACACCAGGACGAGCGCGACATTGACCCAGGTGTCCTGGTCCATCAGCAGCCCACCTCCCTGGTCCGGCGCGAGCGGCGGGCGCAGGTACTGTGTGCGTCGTCCATGGCGACGAGTACATGAGCCGTGGCCAGGTGTGTCAAACCGTGGCGGGTCGACGCCGACAGGTCAGGAGGAGCGCCCGGATACCCCTCGAACGCACGGGCACCGGGGGCACGGCGTCGAACTCATTGTGGCTGGCGCAAGCCTGCCACGAGGAGTTCGACCAGCCGACGCGCGTCGTAGCGGCGATGCGTGCCGGCTGCGGCGCAGACGCCGCCGATGCCGCGCATCAGCTCGTAGGCGTCCAGGCCGGGGCGCACCTCGCCGGCCGCGGTGGCCACCTCGAGCAGGTCGGAGAGCACCGGCACGAGGCGGTCGACGAAGTAGTCGTGCAAGGGGTCATAGCACGAGTCGTCCGACTGGAGCACAGCGGCCAGTCCTTGCTTGGTCACCACGAAGTCGACGAAACGGTCGATCCACCGAGCTACCGCGAGGTAGGGCGTCGCACCATCGCTCCGGAGTGCGGAGCCTGCCTCGGCGAGTGCCTCGACCTGGTGCCGGTACACGGCGACGATCAGATCGGCCCGCGTCGGGAAATGGCGGTAGATCGTGGCCGTCCCGACGCCCGCCTCGGCTGCGATCTCACGGATCGGAGCTTCCACGCCCGAGGTGGCGAAGACCGCGCCGGCCGCCGCCAGCAACGCCTCCTGGTTGCGCTGGGCGTCCGCCCGCTGGGGGCGGACAGCGGGCGCCCTTCTCCGGTCGCCGGGACTCATTGCATGTTCCTCCGGGTCGTTGCATAAACGGGACACTGTCCCGTATCGTCGAGGGCGCCAATCGGGACAGTGTCCCGTTTCATCATGTCAGACCGGAGGGCCCCTTTCCATGAAGACCGCTGACGTCCCAGTCACCCCCGCCCAACCCGTCGTCTCGGTCCAGCCGGTGACGCTGGCCGCACCGGGCCGCGGCGCGGACCTGCAGGTCAAGATCTCGGCGCCGACCACCGGCACCGACCTGCCGATCGTCATCTTCTCCCACGGCTTCGGTTCCTCACTGCACGGCTACGGCCCACTGACCGACTACTGGGCGGCGCACGGCTTCGTGGTGATCCAACCCACCTATCTCGACTCCAGGACCCTCGGCCTCGCGCAGGACGACCCCCGCAAGCCACGGTTCTGGCGCTCCCGCGTCGAGGACGCGAAGCGCGCACTCGACCACCTCGACGTCCTGGCAGCCGCGGTTCCCGGTCTCGACGGACGCCTCGACACGAGCCGTATCGCCGCCGCCGGACACTCGTTCGGCGGTCAGACCGCAGGGATCCTGCTCGGCCTCCGCGTACAGGACCCCCAGACAGGCGACTCCGAGGACCTGTCCGACCCACGCATCACGGCCGGCGTCCTGCTCGCCACGGCCGGCCGGGGCGGAGACGACCTGACGCCGTTCGCTGCCGAGAACTTTCCGTGGCTCAGAAGCCCAAGCTTCGCGGAGCTGACGACGCCCGCTCTCGTGGTGACGGGTGACCACGACGAACTTCCTCTCAGCGTCCGCGGGCCGGACTGGACCGTCGACCCATACACCCTCGCGCCCGGCAGCGAGAGCCTGCTCACCCTGTTCGGCGCCGAGCACTCCCTGGGCGGCATCGGAGGGTACGAGATCAAGGAGACGACCGACGAACACACCGGTCGGGTCGCCCTGGTCCAGCGAGCCACCTGGGCCTACCTGCGGCACGCGCTGGGTATCGAGAAGGAGAGCTGGGCAGCAGTCCGGGAGGAGCTGGCCACCAGCCGCCACCCGCTGGGCCGGATCGAGTCCAAGTAGTCGTTCCGGCACGAGGTGGTCACGGCGCTCCGCCGGCTGCCCTGGCCGCGGCCCGTAGCCTCGACCCCATGGCCAACACCCCGGACCACGCCGACATCGTGCAGATCGCCACCACGTTCGACGCCGTCGAGGAGGCCGAGGCACTGTCCCGCTCGGTCGTCGAGGCGCGGCTCGCCGCCTGCGCGCAGACCGACGGCCCGATCACGAGCGTGTTCCGCTGGGACGGCGCCGTCCAGACGGAGCAGGAGTGGCGGGTGACCTTCAGGACCACCGCCGCGCTCGCCGAACAGCTCGTCGAGCACATCGTGCGCGAGCACTCCTACGACGTCCCGGAGGTCGTCGTCACGCCCGTGGTCGGCGGGCACGAGGCCTACCTGGAGTGGGTGCGGGACGAGACCCGCTCGCTGCCGTAGCAGCGCCGCTCCACCACGGACGCGGATTCGGCGACCCCCGAAAGAGGAGGCCCTGACCGCCGCACCCTGCCTAGGTTGGGCCGATGGCGGACAACGGGTATCGAGGCGGAGCGCGGCGACGTCCGTGGAGCTGGGGCGCGGGCATCGCACTGGGAGCAGGTGTCGGCCTCGTGTTCGGCGTGGTCTTCGTCGCGTCGCTCGGGTGGGCCGGCCTGGCCGTCGGCGTCGCGCTCGCGGCGGGCCTCGTTCCGGCCTTCGCGATGTCCATGGCCCGCCGGACGGACTCGGACGAGGGCCCGCACCGGCACGACTGACGCCCCGCCCCGCCGTCCGCGGGGCGGGGCGCCTGCTCAGGCCGCGCTGATCGCGTCCGGGTCGAGCGCCAGCGGCGGGCCGGACAGCGCCGCCTTCGCGTCCGCGGCGAACCCGTGCACCACCTCGGCCTCCCCGGCCTCCAACCCGTCCAGTCCGAGGGTCACGACGTTCACCGGGTCGTCCAGCGCACCGTCGGGGAGCTCGTAGCCGTGCGCGGCGGCGAACTCGCGCATCGGCTCGGTGTCGATCATCCCGGGCACCAGGGCGGTCACGAGCGTGCCCTGGCCCGCGAGCTCCAGCCGCACGCCGTTGGTCAGGCTCCACTGCGCGGCCTTCGCGGCGGCGTAGGCGGTGTTGCCGTCGACCGTCTGCCAGGCCGCGCCGGACAGGACGTTGAGCACGGCGCCGCCGCCGTTGCGGGCGAGCACCGGCGCGAACGCCCGGATCATCGCGAGCGTGCCGAAGTAGCTCGACTCCATCGCGAGGCGGATCGAGGTGAGGTCTCCGGTGACGAGGTTGCCGCCGGTCATAAACGCGGCGTTGTTGACCAGCACGTCCACGTCCCCGGCGGCCGCAGCAGCCGCTTCGACGGACGCCGGGTCGGTGATGTCGAGGCGGAGCACCTCCGCCCCGGGTACGTCGACCAGCTCCGGACGGCGGGCGGTGGCGTAGACCTTGGCCCCGCGCCTGAGCAGCTCTACCGCGAAATGACGACCCAGGCCTCGGTTGCTCCCCGTGACCAGCGCCGTGGCGCCCTGCAGGTTCATGCTTCCTCCTCGTAAGATGACCGATCGGTCATGTTGGCGATTGAGACCCTAGGCAGAACATGACCGGTCGGTCAACTTGGTAGGATCGGCGGTATGCCCCTCGCCACCCCCGGCCATGCCGCGCCCGCCGACGCCGACGCCGTCCTCACCGACGCCTCCCGTCCCCTGCGCGCGGACGCCGCCCGCAACCGCGAGGCGCTGCTGACGGCCGCCGAGGAGGAGTTCGCCGCGCAGGGTCTCGACGCCTCGATCGCCGACATCGCCCGGCGCGCCGGCGTCGCCAAGGGGACCGTGTTCCGGCACTTCGCGACCAAGGAGGAGCTCGCCACGGCCATCGCCGCACGGCACGCGCAGGAGCTGACGGCGGTCGCCCGGCGGTTGCGCGGGTCGGCCGACGCGGGGGCCGCGCTCCTGGAGTTCATGACCGAGGCGGCGGGGCGGCTGCAGCGCCGGCGCGTGGCGGTCCTGATGACCGTGCCCGCGCCCGGCTCGGAGCTGGCGCGGCTCCAGCAGGAGGTGCACGACGAGGTGGTGCTGCTGACCGACGAGGCCCGCGCGGCGGGCGCCGTCCGGCCCGACATCACCGGGACCGACGTCTTCCTGCTGATGTGCGCACCGGTGCACGCCGTCGACTACGTCGCCGACCCGCCGCCGGAGCTCTGGCGGCGCTACGTGGGCGTCGTCTTCGACGGCCTGCGGCCGGACGGCGCCCACCCGCTGGCCCACGCGGCACCGACCTGGCCCTGACCGGCGCAGGGGCGCCGGCGTCGCCCACCCGGCAGTTCGCCCGAACCGGGCACGTGCCTTAGGTTCTGACTATGGCTGAGCCGGGCAGCGAGGAACGGGCGATCCAGCCGCGGTCCGTCCCCACCATCAGCGACGTCGCGCGGCACGCCGGCGTCAGCCCCATGACGGTGTCCCGGGTGCTCTCGGGCGGTCAGAACGTCAGCGCCCCGATGCGTCGCAAGGTGGAGACGTCGGTGCGCGCCCTGGGCTACCGCCGCAACGAGAACGCGCGGAGCCTGCGGCCCGGGCACCGCAGCGGGCTCGTGGGCGTGGTGGTCACCAACCTCGCCAACCCGTACTACGCCGAGGTGCTGGAGGGCATCGGCGAGATCCTCAGCGAGGCTGACCGCCGGGTCATCTTCGGCACGTCCCACGAGGACCCCGAGGAGGAGGCGCGGCTCATCGCGGACTTCGTCGGGCGGCAGACCGAGGGGCTCATCGTGGTGCCCGCCGGCGGACCCTCCGAGCACCTGCGCCCCGACCAGCGGCACGGCGTGCCCCTGGTCTTCGCCTCACGGCGGCAGGACGGCGTGGACGTGGACGCCGTCATCGTGGACGACGTGCGCGGCGCGGAGCGGGTCACCGCGCTGCTGCTGGAGGAGGGGCACCGGCGCATCGCGTTCGTCGGCAACGCGGTCTCCGTCTTCACGGGTCAGCGACGGTTCGAGGGCTTCGAGCGGGCACACCGCGCAGCCGGGGTGCCCGTGCTGCCCGAGCTCGTGCGGCGCGGGCAGCAGGACATCCACTCCGCCGAGAACGCCGCCCAGGAGCTGCTCGCCCTGGACGAGCCGCCCACCGCGATCTTCGGTGCCAACAACCGGAACATGGTCGGGGCCATCAAGGCCCTGCACGCCGCCTCGGCGGCGCGCGGGACCGACCTGTTCGCCCGCGTGCGGCTCGCGAGCTTCGACACCTTCGACCTGGAGGAGCTCGTCCCGGGCGACCTCTCCGTGGTCACGCACGACGCGCGCGAGCTCGGCCGCACGGCGGCGGAGCTGCTGCTCGTCCGGCTGCAGGGCAAGCGCTCCGACCGGCCGGCCCGGACGATCGAGCTGCCGACGTCGATCCGTACCCGGCGTCGGTCACCGGAGCGCCTGCCCGGCGCGGAGCCGGCCACGCCGGCGTAGCCCGCAGAGCCCGGAGGAGGCCCGGAGGACACCCCGCGACGCGGCTCAGGCGGCGTCGCCGTAGTCCTGCCGCCGCCAGGCGAGCAGCGCGAAGAGCTGGATCGCCCCGGCCTGGTGCAGCGTCTGGGGCCGCGCGTCCGGGGCGGGCGCTCCCCCGCCGCCGGACTGGAACCGGAACAGGCCGGTGGCCGGGTCCCGGTTCTCCGCCCACACCCGTTCCGCGTACCGGCCCATGCCGTCGAGCACGTCGGCACCGTGCGCAGCGGAGATCGACTCGAACAGCAGCAGGTTCGCGAACAGGATCGCGTTGAACACCACGGGCTGGTCGTAGAGCCGGTCGCCGCGCACCCAGTGGTCGACGGCGCCGGCGGCGTCCGCCGTGGCCAGGTCGAGGTACCGCTGCTCCCCCGTGGCGCGGTGGAGCAGCGCGGCGGCTCCGACCATCGACCCGGAGTTGTAGCTCCAGAGCGTCTCCTCCACCGAGCCGTCCAGCAGGATGCCGTTGGCGTAGCGTCCGTCCCCGCGATGCAGGGCGGCACGGACCCACTCGTACGTACGCCGCCCCCAGTCGAGGTACCGCGCCTCGCCGGTTTCCTCGTACAGGTGCACGGCCAGCTCCGACGACAGGCTCGTCACGTTCGCCGCCCCCCGGTACGGGTTCCAGTCGGCCTCGACCCAGTGCATGCCGCCCGGGTGCTCGACGTCGGGATCGGTGTCCCAGGCCCGCGGCAGGAACTCGAAGACCCGCTGCGCCCGCCGCAGCAGCTCCCGGTCGCCCGACATGCGGTACCGGCGCACCAGCTCCAGCCCGATCACCGCGTTGTCGTCGAAGAACGGGTCCCCGCCACCGCCGAGCGGGGCGGGCGGGTAGGAGGCGTACGCGCCCCGGCCCGCGTCCCAGTACCGTTCGAGGCCCGCGAAGCGGTCGGCGACGTCGCCCGTGAACCGTCCCCCGGACCCGGGGAGCCGGTCGACGTCGACGGTGGCCGCCGTGGCCTCGCGCAGCGGCCAGACGAAGGAGTAGGGGTTCTCGCCCGGTGCCGGGTCGAGCCCCTCGGAGTAGAGCCCCGTGCCCGGCAGGTACAGGTGCCGCTGGAGGGCGGCGTACCCGTCGAGGGCCCGGCGGCGCCACCGGTCCGCGGCCGGGCTCGCCACCCCCGACGCGGCCGGGCTCGCCGCCGCCCGCACGGCGGCCAGCGGGCCCAGCAGCGGAGCCGCGAGCGCCGCGAGCCCCAGTCCGCCGAGCCCGGCGGCGAACGCACGGCGGGACAGGTCCGGGGAGCGGGACGGGCCGGCCGGGCGGGCGAGCCCCGTGGTCCGGGCGGGCCCCGCTGCACCGGGGCCGGGCGTGGACGGGCCGGGCGTGGTCGGGCCGGGCGTGGTCGGTCGGGAGGTGGACGGTCGGGACACGGGCGTTCGGGGTTCAGGCACAGCGCACTCCTTCGTGTTCGTGGTGGTGAACCGGTTCGCGGGCCGGGCGGCCCGTTCAGGCTGTGGTCAGCACGACACCCACCGTTCCCTGCGGGTCCATGG
The DNA here is from genome assembly GCF_044456525.1 of Promicromonospora sp. NPDC050880. Taxonomy (NCBI): domain Bacteria; kingdom Bacillati; phylum Actinomycetota; class Actinomycetes; order Micrococcales; family Promicromonosporaceae; genus Promicromonospora; species Promicromonospora sp. NPDC050880. Next base: position 326,075 of record NZ_JBITFV010000001.1, on the reverse strand, counting down.
GCACGTCGATGCCGTCGGGCGTCACCGCGAGGTCCGCGACCCGGTCGCCCAGGTAGGTCGCCGTCGCGGCGGAGGCGACCTCGACGCCCGGGCGCAGCCGGACCACGAGGGGCTCCTCGGCGTAGGACTGGAGCCGCACGAGGCTCTCGCCCTCCCGGCCCGTGGCGGTCACAGCGACGAGCCGCACCCGGTCGTCGTCGAGCCGGAGCAGCGACCGCCCGGCGTGGTCGACGGCGGGGGTGCCGGGACGGGCGGTGGCCAGCACCCCGAGCACGGGGCGGGTCAGCTCGGCGGCCGTGCGTGCCGCGAGGGCCGCGGTGCTGATGTCCTCCCCGGCGCGGCGCACCCCGATCGCGTACCGGAACGAGGTCTCGAAGCCCTGCTCGGCGGGGAAGTTGGTGTCCCAGACGTTGTTGTGCACCCAGGAGTAGACGGTGGCGGGCTGCCGGGGCGCCATGCTCTCGGGGAACGGGGCGTACGGCAGGGAGACGACCTCCGGGTGCACCAGCGGGGCGTCGGCGGTCACCCAGGCGACGGCGAGCTCGTCGTCGTCGAACGACACCCAGTCGCGCACGGCCCGCATGTGCTGGGGCGCGCCGGGAACCTGCGGCAGCCCGGGTCCGGTGAGGCCACCGGTGATCTCGTAGCGCACGCGGGGTTCGGGCACGGCGAAGGGGAAGGCCAGGTAGGCGCTCTCCTTGGTCATGGTGGCGGGCTTGGCGAGCCGGTTCTCCACCTCCAGACGGGCGGCGCCCCGGGGCAGCACGAGCGTGACGCGGACGTGGTGCACGCCGTCGGCGGCGTACTGGTAGGTCAGGCGTTCCTCGACCGGGGTGCTGACGCGTTCCACGAGGTGGCTCGGTCCCGCCGTCGTGCGGCTGCCGAGCAGCTCCAGCTCGTCGGACACCGTGGTCTTGTTGGACTGGTGGTTGTACCCGCCCGCGGTGGTGTACGTGTCGTAGACGTAGCCGTTCATGCCGACCACGGCGTCCTGGTCGACGATCTCGCGGCCCGTCGCCTTGTCGAGGACGGAGGCCACGCAGCTGCGCCCGAGGTCGACGCGGACGCGCAGGTGCTCGTTCTCGAGCACCAGCGGGTCGGCGACGTCGGGCAGGGCGGCCGGCGGCGCCGCGCGATGGACGGTCAGCCGCACCGAGCCGAGCGCGGGCACGTCGGGCACGTGCACGCGGACGAAGCGCCCCGCGGCGCGGTTCTCGGGGGTGGTCTGCGGCACGGTCTCGCTCGGCAGGGTCGCGCCGGTGCGGCTGTCACGCACCAGGAGGGGTTCGTCGAGCGGCACGCGGCTCTCCCGGACGAACAGCGAGACCGTGGTGGTCCGCGCGAAGCCCGCGGTGTTGACGGCGTGGTAGGTGCTGTCGGCGTCGGGCTCCTCGCGCAGCAGCGCACCGAGGCGGGCGGAGGCGTGGTCCAGGAGCAGGTCGGCGTCGTCCCGGGCCGCCAGGGCACGGGCGTACTTCCAGTGCCACTGCTCGCTGCCGGACTCGCGGCCCGTGTCGGCGTGCGTCCACGGGTCGGAGGCGCCCCAGGTGTGCTCGTTGAACAGGGAGACCGACGAGTAGACGGCGGCGGAGCGCTCCGTCTCGGCGGGCACCCCCGTGCCGCCGAGCAGCCGTTCGATGCCGCTGACGGTCTGGGCGTCGGCGAGCGTGGCCTGCGCCTGCCGGGTCATGGCCTGCGGGCGGGCGGCGCTGCCCACGCCCTCGACCCACCAGTCGCCCCAGTCACCGGTCAGCGTGGGCACGTCGTCGCCCAGGCGTTCCTCGGCGGCGCGGAAGAAGTCGGCGTTGGTGGAGGTGCGCAGCCGGGGGTAGGCCCAGGTCTCGTTCCAGCGCTGGACGATGTCGGCGTGCACCACGCTCGCGGGCGCGTTGTCGCTGTGCCGGCCGAGCACCCGCAGGTGCAGCACGTCCCACGGGTAGGGCTCCCGGTCGGTCACGGCGGGCCCGTGCCAGCCGAAGGCACCCGGCGCGTACGGGTAGGAGTTCGTGGCGAGCGCGGTCAGGTACGCGGGCAGCAGCTCGTCCACCAGGTCGTACGACGTGGTGAACCCGAGGTTGGCACCCTCCATGTAGGCGAGCCCGTGCGGGGTGTCGGTCATCCAGACCAGCACGCTGCGCCCGGACGGCGCGCTCCACCGGAACAGCCGCGGCAGGTGCTGCCCGCCCTTGAGGTGGGGCACGGAACGGCCCGCCCAGTTGTGCGCCACGGACAGGTACCGCACGCCCTGCTGCGCGAGCGCGTCGGGCAGGCCCACCGGCTGGCCCGGCACGTCGGTCTGCATGGCCACGGGCATCTCGATGCCGTACCGGTCGCGCACGTCGCGCGACAGCCGCAGCAGCTCGTGCAGCTCGTCGGTGGAGCAGGTGTCCAGGTGCAGGTTGTACGGCAGGGCCGTGAGCTCGAGCTGTCCGCCGCGCACGTGGTCGAGGAACTCCTCGACGTGCGCGGCCGGGCGCGACCGGGCCCACTGCTCGAACGGCCACAGCGCCTCGGCCGACCAGCGGAACCGGGCCTCCTCCGGGCGGTCCTGCGTGGCGCGGGCCAGGTCCAGGCAGGAGTCGAGGAACGCGAGCTGGTTGCGCAGCACCGTGCCCTGCGGGTCGGTGTACCCGATGTCGAAGTGGGAGTGCTGCACCAGGTGGATGGACCACTCCCGCACCGGGACCTGCTCGAAGGTGAGCGTGCCGGGACCCAGGTCGGGCAGCTCCAGGGTGACGTCGGCCGGCGCGCTCACCGCGGGCAGCAGCACGCGCACCGACCCCGCCGGCCCGGGCAGCGTGCCGGGTTCGGTCGCGGTGCCCGACGGCGTCCGCAGCACCACCCGGCCCGGGGCGACGCCGTCGGTCTCGACCCGGACGCTCTGCAGCATGCCCGAGCCGGTGTCCCGGCGCAGCAGCGGTTCCGGGATCACCCGGACCCGGCGGCCGCCGAGCACGGCCTCGGCGGCGACGGCGCGGTCGACCATCTCGGAACGGGCTCGATCGAGCGACCAGGGGTGGTCCTTGACCAGTGCACGGCTCATCGGGAAGACACCAATCTCACGTCGGGTAGGGCAGGGCGAACGGGCGGGGCTACGGCGTGAGCCGCAGCGCGTTGACGAAGAACCGCTGGAACGACAGGAACAGCACCACCGTGGGCACCGAGGCCACGAGGCCGGCGGCGAGGATGACCGGCGGGCCCAGGCCGGAGTACTGGCCGTTGAGCTCGGCCAGCGCCGCCATGAGCGGGCGCACGTTCGGGCTCGTGGACAGCGTGATGCCGAACAGCAGGTCGTTCCACGTGGCGAGGAACTGGAACAGGAACGCCGCGACCATCGCGCCGCGCGCCAGCGGCAGGTGGATGCGCAGGAACATCGTGAACCAGCCGGCACCGTCGAGCTGCGCGGCCTCCCGCATCTCCTTCGGCGCCGTGGTCAGGTAGTTGCGCACCACGAAGAACGCGAACGGCACCGCGAGCGCCGCGTAGATCAGCACCATGCCGTACTGCGTGTCGTACAGGGAGGTGGCGGCGTACGCGTTGAACAGCGGCGACAGGAAGACCTGCAGCGGCAGGAGCGTGCCGGCGTAGATGAGCCAGAACCAGAGCACCGGGCGGCGCACGGGCATGACCACCACGGCGAACGAGGCCAGGGCGGCCACCACCACGGCGATGAACGCGGAGCCGGCGGAGTACAGCAGGGTGTTCCACATCGCCTGGCCGATGTCGGCCGTGCGGAATGCCGTGGCGATGTTGTCCGCCAGGGCGAACGAGGTGAACCACCAGCGGGGTCCCACGTACTCGTCGGCCGCCGTGAAGGCGTTCACCACCACGAGATAGGTGGGCAGCAGCCACAGCAGTGCCACGGCCACCAGGAGTGCGTTGCGCAGACGTCGGGTCATCGCGGGCCTTCTCTCAGTCGTCGGAGCGCAGCTGGCGCCGCAGGTAGATCCAGGACGCGGCGAGCACGATCACGGTGAGCACCACCGCGACGGCGGCGCCGTAGCCGTACCGGCTCAGGGTGAAGGTCTGCCGGTACATCGTCAGCGCGAGCGTCTCCGAGGCGGTGCCCGGGCCGCCGCGGGTGAGCAGCCAGACGATGTCGAACGTCTTGAGGCTGCCGACCAGCGAGATGCCGATCACGACGATGCTGATCGGCCGGAGCTGCGGCAGGATCACGTCGCGCAGCAGCCGGAACCCGCCGGCGCCGTCGAGCCGGCCCGCCTCGATGGTCTCGGCGGGGATGGCCTGCAGACCCACCAGGAACAGGATCATGTTCGCGCCGGTGGCCTGCCACGTGGTGGCCAGGATCATCGCGACCGTGTTGGTGGGCCACTCCAGCAGCCACGGCTGCTCCAGCGCCGACAGGCCCAGCAGACCCAGGATCGCGTTGACCCCGCCGTCCGTCTGGAGCATGAAGTTCCACAGGATCGCGGTGACCGATCCCGACAGCGCGTACGGCAGCACCACGGCGAACCGCGCGAACCGGCCCCAGCCCGAGCTGTTGGTCGCCACCGCGATGAGCAGGCCCAGCAGCACCGGCAGCAGCAGGGTGCCCAGGGTCCAGATGCCGGTGTTCAGCAGGGACCGCAGGAACGACTCGTCGGTGACCAGGGTCGCGTAGTTGTCCAGGCCCACCCAGGTGCGCGACAGGCCGTCGTCGCTGAAGAAGCTGCGGTACACGGTGAACAGGAACGGCAGCACGAGCAGGGCGCCGACCAGCGCCACGGCGGGCGCGACGAACAGGGCGGCGGGGCCACGGGTGGCCCACGGGGCGGCACGGTTGCTCACAGCGACCACATCTCCCACTCGACGTCGGCCCGTTCCTGCATGCGCGCCAGGGTGGTGCGGGCGCTCGCGGCGGAGGGGGCGGCCATGAACGCGCTGAGCTCCTGGACGTTGCCCTCGATGAGGGCGGGCGGGGAGGCCTCCCAGTAGCGCGTGGCCAGGACGGGATCGGCCTGCGCGACCTGGCGCGCCAGGTCGCGCACGGGCTGGACCGGCGGCAGCGCCGCGGTGTTCGCGGACAGGTCGTTGAGGAAGTCCACCCACACCTGCTGGGCGTCCGTGCTGAGCCAGTCGCCGGCCACGGCCAGCGCCTCGGACCTCTTGTGGGCGTTCTCCGACACGGCCAGGGCCCCGCTCTCCGTGACGACGGCGGCCGGGGCGGCCGGGTCGACCTGCGGCAGCAGGAACAGCCCGAACGTCTCCTCGTCGAGCCCCGCCTGGGTGTAGCTGGCGGCCTGCCACGTGCCGTAGAGGTTCATGCCGACGGTGCCCTCCGCGAACCGGCCCGGCGCCTCCTGCACCGCGAAGTCGGGTGGCGAGAACAGGCCGCGGTCGTACAGGTCGGCCCAGAGCGCCATGGCCTCCTGCGCGGTGTCGTCGGTGTAGGAGGCCTCGCCCTCGGTGAGTGCCCGGTAGAAACCGGGGTCCAGGCCGTTGACGAGCTGCTGGAACCAGATGAGCGACTCCCAGGTGGTGGCGCCGCCGCTCCCGATGGGCACCACGCCGCCGTCGCGCAGGGCCTCCGCCGTGGCGACGAACTCGTCCCAGGTGCGGGGAACGGTCAGCTCGAGCCGCTCGAAGGCCGGCTTGCTGTAGAAGATCGCGTAGTACGACTGGTAGAGCGGGATGGCGTAGGGGCGGCCGTCGTGGCTGAAGCTCTCGCGGGCCGCCGGGGAGACCCAGCCCTGGCGCTCGGCGTCGTCCCAGATCGTCGACAGGTCGGCGAAGATGCCGGACCGGGCGATGTCGCGCAGGCGGTAGCCGTTCCACCACTTGACCAGGTCGGTGGTCGAGTCGGTGCGGGCCGACATGCGCACGAGCTGCTGGTACCCGCTCACGTCCGGCACCGCCCGCACGGAGACGCCGTGGCCGGTGCGGGAGCGGAGCACCTTGCCGATGCTCTCGAAGCCGGGCGCCCAGGTGGGGTTGTCGTTGGTGAGCGTCACGTCCGTGCCGGACGCCGCCCGGGTCAGGGTGCCGCGCGCGCACGACGACAGCACGGCGGCGGCACCGAGACCCGCGCCCAGGCGCAGGACGGTCCGCCTGTCGACCATCGCTCGGGGCAGCGTCTTCGCTGGCATTCGGACCTCCTGGTCTCGTCGCCGGCTCCGGCGCCGGCGAGCATGATGTTCGGAATGGTATCGATACCAACGCCGTCGGAGCAAGGCTGGCGGGGGCACTCCCTGGTGAAGGACGGTGTCATCGCAGGCCAGAGCCCACAACGCGGCGCCGGTTGACGAGCGTCCCTGGTATCGCTATCGCACGAGGCCGTCGGCCGACCCCTCCGCCGCGCCCCGCGCCGCGACCGTCGCACCCAGCAGGCTCGCCCTCTCCCGCGGCAGCACGCCCACGCGCACCTCGGGCGGGCGCGCCATCGCCGCGGCGAGGCCCGCGACCAGCGGCGGGAACAGCAGGTCCGAGGAGGCCGCCATGGAACCGCCCACGACCAGCCGCTCCGGCGCGAACGCCGTCAGCCAGGGCGCCAGCGCGCCGGCCAGGGTGCGCATGGCTCCCTCCAGCGCCCGGACGGCGGCGACGTCGCCCGCCCGCGCGTGCCGGGCGATGTCCACCACGTCGACGTCCCGGCCCGTGCCCGCCCGGTAGGTGAGCCGCAGCGCCCGCCGCGAGACCACCTCCTCCAGGGGTCGGCCGGCCACCCGCACCACGTGGATGTTGCCGTCGGCCGGGACCAGCGGCCCCGTCGTGACACAGCGGCCCCGGTCGACGAACGCCGACCCGACGCCGGTCCCGAGCGTCACGGCCACGACGCGGGCGGCGCCCGACCCGGCCCCGGCAGCCCACTCGCCCAGGCCGAAGGCCTCCGCGTCGTTGACGAAGCGCACGGTCACGGGCGCCCGGCCCCAGCGCGCGGCGAGCTCGCCGCGCAGGTCGACGCCACGCAGCGCGGCGAACTTGTCGACGCCACGGAAGTCGCCGATGCCCCGCTCGTAGTCGAACGGCCCCGGGATCGCGACCGCCACAGGCCCCGTCGCCGTCGCCGCACCGGCCGCCCACGTGCGGCGCACGCAGTCCGCCACGGCGTCGAGCACCTCGGCCGCGGGCGCGGCCGAGTCGAGCGGCACGCGGTGCTCGTCGCGGACCCGCCAGCCGGCGTCCACGGTGGCGGCCGTGACGTGCGTACCGCCCACGTCCACGGCCGTGCCGAGCAGGTCCGCGCCGCCGTCCCGCCGGTCCGGCGGGACGGTTTCCGGCCGCAGCGGCGCCCGCGGCGTGGGCTCACGAGACGTCATCAGCTCCCTTCCCGGCGGCCGCCTCGGTGCGCCCCGCCCGTGCCTGGACGGCACGGATCGATGATGACATAGTCTTGGTATCGTTACCAGGACGAGCTTCCGAACCGGACCGCGCCGCCCTGGTTCGTCCGACCCGTAGAGAGGGCCACATGCGCATTCCCCCATCGGCCGCACCGCACCGCTACGACAAGGCGCCCGTGGTCCGGGTGCCCGGAACGCACCAGGCCTGGCGCGGCGACGGGGTCTGGGCGGCCCTGGCCGAGCACGCGGCCGGCGGCACGATCGTCGTCGACACCTACCCCGCGAGCGACGTCGACGCGTACGTCAGGGAGATCGAGCGTGCCCTGCCCGCCGCGACGGTGGTCGACGTCGAGCGGGCCGCCGCGCGCAGCCCCGAGGACATCGAGGCGCTGATCGGCGACAACCTGACCGACGACCGCGTGTTCGGCGTCATGTCGCACCGCACCCTCGACGCGCTCTACGACCCCGCTCGCCTCGACGAGGTGGCCCGCCGGGTCGCCGACGCCGACGGGCAGGTGGTGCTGGTCGGCTGGGGCGCCTCGCTCGTCCCCGCGCCGGCGGCCACCCTCGTGCTGGCCGACCTCGCCCGCTGGGAGATCCAGCAGCGGTACCGGTCCGGCCTGCCCAACTGGCGCGCGGCGAACGGGTCCGACGACGCGCTGCGCAAGTTCAAGCGGGGGTACTTCGTCGAGTGGCGGCTCGCCGACCGGCACAAGCGGCAGCTCTTCGAGCGCATCGACTTCCTGCTGGACGCCAACGTCTCCGTCGCCGACGCGAAGCTCGTCACCGGTGACGCCTTCCGCGCCGGGCTGGCCGCGGCGACCGCCGGTCCCTTCCGGGTGGTGCCGTTCTTCGACCCCGGCGTCTGGGGCGGTCAGTGGATGAAGGACGTGTGCGACCTGGACCCGGCCCAGGAGAACTACGCCTGGTGCTTCGACTGCGTGCCGGAGGAGAACAGCCTGCTGCTGGCGGTGGGCGACGAGGTGGTCGAGATCCCCGCCATGGACGCCGTGCTGGCCCGGCCGGTGGAGCTGCTGGGTGAGCGGACCTTCGCCCGGTTCGGCGCGGAGTTCCCCATCCGGTTCGACTTCCTGGACACCATGGAGGGCGGCAACCTCTCCCTCCAGGTGCACCCGCTGACCGACTACATCCAGCGCACCTTCGGCATGCACTACACGCAGGACGAGAGCTACTACCTGCTGGACGCCGCCGACGACGCCGTCGTCTACCTGGGCATGAAGACGGGGGCCGACCCCGAGGCGATGGCCGCGGACCTGCGCAGCGCCCGGTCCGGCGCGGTGGACTTCCCCGTCGAGAAGTACGTCAACTCGTTCCCCGCGAAGAAGCACGACCACTTCCTGATCCCCGCGGGGACCGTCCACTGCTCGGGCGCCGACTCGATGGTGCTGGAGATCTCCGCCACCCCCTACATCTTCACCTTCAAGATGTGGGACTGGGGCCGCGTCGGGCTCGACGGCGTGCCCCGGCCCATCCACCTGGACCACGCCCTGGCCAACGTCCAGTGGGACCGGGACACCGAGTGGACCGCCGAGCACCTCGTGGACCGCGTGGAGACCGTCGCGGAGGGGGACGGCTGGCGCGAGGAGCGCACCGGGCTGCACGAGCTCGAGTTCATCGAGGTGCGCCGCCACTGGTTCACGGGCCCGGTGGACCATGACACCGGCGGCACGGTCAACGTGCTCAACCTGGTCGAGGGGTCCGCGGCCGTCGTCGAGAGCCCCGACGGGGCGTTCGAGCCGTTCGTGGTCCACTACGCCGAGACCTTCATCGTGCCCGCCGCCGCGGGCCGCTACCGCGTCCGGCCCCTGGGCGGCGAGCCCCGGCACGCCACCGTCAAGGCCTTCGTGCGCGGCACGGAGACGAGGTAACGGTGCTGCTGCGGGTCACCAACACGCCACGCGACTACGCGTGGGGGTCGCGGACCGCGATCGCCCGGCTCACCGGCCGCACCCCCAGCGGGCGGCCCGAGGCCGAGCTCTGGCTGGGGGCGCACCCGCTGTGCCCCAGCCGCGTCGTCGACCCGGACCGGGCGGGCGGCCACGCGACCCTCGACGCCTGGATCGCCGCCGACCCGGCCCGTGCCCTGGGCGCGGACCGTGCGTCGGACGAGCTGCCGTTCCTGCTCAAGGTCGTGGCGGCCGAGGCTCCGTTGTCGATCCAGGTGCACCCCGACGCCGTCCGCGCCCGTCAGGGGTACGACGACGAGAACCGCCGCGACGTGCCCCTGACGAGCCCCGCCCGCGTGTACCGGGACGCCCGGCACAAGCCGGAGCTGGCCCTGGCCCTGGACGGCCCGTTCGACGCGCTGGTGGGCTTCCGGCCGCTCGGCGCCACCCGGCGGCTCGTGGCGGAGCTGGCCGGGGCGGCGCAGGAGCACGAGCTGACGGGCACGGACCGGCTCGCCCGCCTCCTGCGCACGCTGGACGACGCCGTCGGCGGGGGAACCAGCGCCGGTGGCGACGGGGACCACGAGCCCGTGCTGCGTCGCCTGGTCGGGCGGCTCCTGGCCGGCGACGAGGATGCCGGCCACCTGCTGCCCGTCGTGACGGAGGCCGCCCGGAAGGCGCCCCGCGGGCACGGCCTCGACGCGGAGCTCGACACGCTCGTGGACCTCGCGGCGGAGCGGCCGGGCGACGCCGGGATCCTGGTGGCGTTGCTCCTGAACCGCGTGACGCTCCGCCCCGGCGAGGCCGTCTACCTCCCGCCGGGCACCGTGCACGCCTACCTGCGGGGCATCGCGGTCGAGGTGATGGCGGCATCGGACAACGTGGTGCGGGCCGGGCTCACCGACAAGCACGTCGACGTGACCGAGCTGCAACGGCTGGCGACGTTCCGGGTCACCGGCGACCCCCGGCTCGCCCCGGTGCGGACGGCGGACGGTGCGGAGCTCTTCGACCCTGGTGTCCCGGACTTCTCGCTGGCCACGGTGGCGGCGCCCGACGCCGGCCGCGCCCGGGTCGGCCTGGCCGGTCCGGCGATCGCGCTGGCGCTGGAGGGCGAGGTCAGGGTCGCCGGGCAGCACGAGGCCGCGGTGCTGCGCGCGGGCGAGTCGGTGTTCGTCACGCCCGACGAGCGGACGCTCGCCGTCACCGGACGGGGCCGCCTGGCCGTAGCCGGCTCGGTGACGTAGCGAGCAGCCCCGGCCTGCGCTGCAGGTTCCTGCACCCCGGACCGTCCTCCGCATGGCATCCTCCGGACACTTCACCCCAGAGGAGGCATTCGTGAGGTACTTGAGGCGTCGTGCGCCGGGTTCGGCCACCACGACGGCACGCAGCACATCCCGGCGCGCCGTGGCCGCATCGGCGCTGGCCGCCGTCACCCTGGCGTCGTTCCATGCACCCGCCGCGCTCGCGGTGGTCGGCCCCGCCGAGACGTCGGCGGCCGACTTCGCGGTCCGCCTGGACATCGGCGTCGACGAGGCGACCAACCGCGCCTGTTCCGGCGCACTGGTCGCCCCCGAGTGGGTCCTGACGGCGGCCAGCTGCTTCGCCGACGACCCGGCGGCCGGGCACGACGTCGCCGCTGGTGCTCCTCCGGCGACCACCACCGCGACGATCGGGCGCGGTGACCTGACGACGTCGGAAGGCGAGGAGCGTGCTGTCGTCGCGCTGGTGCCGCACGAGTCGCGGGACCTGGTTCTGGCGCGTCTGGCCGGGTCGGTGGCGACGGTGGTCCCAGCGGTGGTCGGCACCGCCGCCCCGGCGGCCGGCGAGCAGCTCACCGTCCCGGGCTACGGGCGGACGGCGACGGAGTGGTCGCCCTTGCAGCGGCACGTCGGCACCTTCGCGGCCGGCACGGCCGTGGGCGGGGACCTACCGATCTCCGGGGTGGCCGGCGCGGCGGTCTGTGCGGGTGACACCGGCGCACCGGTCCTGAGCGGTACGGGCGCGGGCACCGCGCTGGTCGCCGTCGCCACGCGCTCGTGGCAGGGCGGCTGCTTCGGGACCGACCCGGCCGAGACCCGCACGGACGCGGTGGCATCGCGGGTCGACGACGTCCGCGGCTGGGTCGGCGCCACGACCAGGACCGCACGCATCGTCGACTTCAACTGTGACGGCATCCGCGACGTCGCCGTCGCCGACCCGGCCGCCACCGTCAACGGCTCGGCCCGCGCCGGCCTGGTGCGCATCGTCTACGGCGGTGGTGCGGGGACCACCGAGATCCGGCAGGGGCTGAACGGGATCGAGGGCGGCCCGGAGACCGACGACCGGTTCGGGTTCAGCCTGGCGACCTACGACAGGAACCTCGACGGCTGCACGGACCTGGCCGTCGGTACGCCGTACGAGCACCTGGACGACGCCGCCGGCGTCGCGCAGGCCGACACCGGCTGGGTCCAGGTCGTCTACGGCGACCGCGCGGGACTGAACAGCGGACGGGCCGGCACGACCTACGTGCAAGCCGCCGGCGACGGCCAGCTGGCCACCGCAGCGCGCGAGGCGGGAGACCTGATGGGCTACGCCCTGGCCGCCGGGCACACCGGTGACGGCACGCCGTTCCTGGCGATCGGCACGCCGGGCGAGGACGTCGGCAGCAAGGCCGACACCGGAGGCTTCTTCTACCTGCAGGGCGACCGGCCCGCGAAGGCGGTGAACCAGGACTCCAGCAACTACGGCGGCGCGGCGGACCCCGGCGACCGGTTCGGCGCCTCGATCGCGGCCGACTCCCACCACCTGGCTGTCGGTGCCCCGAACGAGACGATCGGGAGCGCGACCGCTGCCGGCTCGGTCCACCTGCTGAGCCACACCCTGGACGCCACCGGTGTCCCGGCCTATCAGGCGGTGCTGAACCAGGACAGCGATGCCGTCTCCGGCGGCTCGGAGTCCGGGGACGAGTTCGGCGCGGCGCTCGACCTGATCGAGTACCGCCCGTCCGCGGGGACGACGTCGACCGACTCGCTGCTGGCCGTCGGATCGCCGGGCGAAGGTCTGGTGAACGCGGGCACCGGCCAGAACCGGCCCGACGCCGGCCGCGCCGTGGTCTTCCGGGTCACCCCCGGCGGGTCCTGGAGCGAGGTCGCCAACATCGAGCAGAACCAGCCGGGGGTGTCCGGCGACCCGGAGGACGGCGACCGGATGGGGGCGTCCGTCGCGCTGGCGAACACGGACCCGGCAGGCGTCGGGACCGCCGAGACCGTGCACGTGGCAGTCGGCGTCCCGGGAGAGACGGTCGGCGGCGTGAGCCGCTCCGGCCTGGTCCAGGTCTACTCCCCGCTGGGCACGCTCGCCGGCACCGAGTTCCAGCTGGTCGCCGGGACGGGCAGCCTGCCCGGGACCGCCGGCGCCGAGCAGCACCTCGGGAGCGTCCTGCGCGGCACCGGTACCCACCTGTACGTGGGCATGCCCGACGGGCCGGCCACCTACGGGGCGGTCCACGCGGTGCCCTGGGGCAACCTCACCGCGGGCGGGAGCGCGGCGGTGACCACCTACCAGCCCGGTTCCGGCGGGCTCCCGGCCGCAGGAGCGGCCTTCGGGTCCGCCGTCCGCTGATCGCACTGCGGGCCGAGGAGCCCGCCGAGCACGAGGTCCGTCAGCGGGTCGTGGTCGTCGGCGTCGTCCGGCCTCCCCGCCGCCGCTCGCGCGGCGGCGGGGAGGCCGGACGGCGCCGTGATCAGGAGGTGGAACGGGGGGTGCGGTTCCCGGACTGACACCGGCCGCCGGGGCCGCGCCCCGGCGGCTCACGACCCGGTGGCCTTGCGCGCGGGGTCGCGGACACCCGGGGACAGCACGTCCGGCCCCGTCGCCCCGCCGTAGGTGGCGATCTTGTGCTCGGTGGCCACCAGCGCGAGCGTCAGCTCTCGGATCCGGCGGCGGATCGTGTCACGGTGCTCCACCAGCAGGTCCAGACGCTCGGGCTCGGTCTGCCGCCCGGCGTCCACCAGCGCGACGTAGTGCTGCAGGTCGCGCATCGGCATGCCCGACAGCCGCATCCGGGTGACGAACACGAGACGGCGCAGCGCCGCGACGTCGTACACCCGGTAGCCGGCGGCGTCGCGGTCCACCTCGACCAGGCCCGCGCCCTCGTAGTAGCGCAGCGTGTGCGGCGAGACGTCGAGGTGGGCGGCGGCCTCCGCGATCGTCATGGGTCCGGTCGCCTCGTCGACGTCGGCCAGGGCGTGTATCGCCTCGACCGACGGCGCGCCGTCCTCGCCCAGGGCGGCGAGCGCCCGCGCCGTCAGGTCGTCCGTCGCCCTGCCGGACGCCGGGCGAGCAGCCGTGCCGGAGCCCGTGCGAGACGCCGTGCCGTGAGCCGTACCCGAAGTCATCCCCGAAGCCGTGCCGGAAGCCATTCCCGAAGCCTAGGCGCCGGCCCGGAAGGCGCGGACGGCCGGGGGCAGGCCCGGGAAGTCGGCGGACTCGCTCGCGTGCGCCCACGTCTCCACCTCGTCGAGCGCCGCAGCGTACGTGCGGCGCAGGTTGCGCACGGCCTCGGCGCCCAGCGGCAGGCGCAGCGGGGCGTCGGCCGCACCGAGCACGTCGCGGACCACCGCGGCGGCCCGGGCCGGGTCGCCCTCCTGGACGCCGTCGGCACCGGCCAGGTCGGCGCGGACGGCTCCGGTCACGGCGTCGTACGAGGCGTCGGGCTCCGCCGTGCGGAGCTCGGCGTTGAACGCGGTGCGGAAGCGGCTGGGCTCCACGATCAGCACCCGGACGCCGAACGGCGCGACCTCGCCCGCGAGGGCCTCCGACCAGCCCTCGAGCGCGAACTTGCCCGCGGAGTAGCTGCCCACGGTGCGGAACGACAGGCGCCCGCCCTGGCTGCTCATCTGCACGATCGCCCCGTCCCCCCGCTCCCGCATGCCCGGCAGCACCGCGCGGACGTAGGCGGCGGGACCGAACAGGTGCTGGTCGAGCATGTCGCGCAGCTGGGCGTCGGTGATCTCCTCGGCGGCGCCGACCTGTCCGCCACCGGCGTTGTTCACGAGCACGTCGATGCGCCCGAACGCCGCCAGCGCCCGTTCGACGACGCCGGCGGCCGCGCCCGTGTCCCGCACGTCGTGCTCCACGGCGAGCAGCCGGTCGCCGTACCGCGCCCGGAGCGTGCCGAACCGGTCGGCGCGGCGGGCGGTGCCGACCACGCGCTCGCCGGCGCGCAGCGCCGCCTCCGCCAGGGCCAGGCCGAGACCCGAGGTCGCGCCGGTGATGAGCCAGGTCCTGCTGGTGTCTGTCGTCATGCCACGGACGCTAGGGATTCGAGCGCGCTCGAAGGCAAGCCGGGCGGCGCTTCGAACGACGCCGAATCCGATTGAGGCCCTGTGCCCGCAGTGCCACAGTGGAACCCGGGAGGATCACATGTCCCAGTCGCTCGCCGTCGAGGCCCGGGGCCTCGTCAAGCACTTCACCAGCCGCAGGTCCGTGACCAAGGCCGTGGACGGCATCGACCTGTCGATCGCCGAGGGCAGCGTCTTCGGCCTGCTCGGGCCCAACGGCGCAGGCAAGACGACGGTGGTGCGCATGCTCGCCACCCTCCTGCGGCCCGATGCCGGGACGGCCCGCGTGCTCGGGCACGACGTCGTCCACGACGCCGACGCCGTGCGCTCCGCCGTCGGTCTCACCGGGCAGTACGCCTCGGTGGACGAGGACCTGACCGGTACGGAGAACCTGATCATGCTGGCGCGCCTGTACGGGTTCACGCCGGCCGCGGCCCGGCGCCGGGTGCAGGGCCTCCTGGAGGCGTTCGAGCTGGCCGACGCCGGGTCACGCCAGGTCAAGACCTACTCCGGCGGCATGCACCGCCGCATCGATCTCGCCGCCTCGCTCGTGCTCGCCCCGCGCGTGCTGTTCCTGGACGAACCGACCACCGGCCTGGACCCACGCAGCCGCAACCAGGTGTGGGACATCGTCCGCGTGCTCGTGGACGACGGCGCCACCGTGCTGCTCACCACCCAGTACCTGGACGAGGCGGACCAGCTCGCGGACCGCGTCGCCGTCGTCGACCACGGCAGGACCATCGCCGAGGGCACCGCGAGCGAGCTCAAACGGTCCGTCGGCGAGGGCGCCGTGCACCTGCGCGTGGCCGAGGTGGCCGACCGCGCCCGTGCCGCGGAGATCACCGGACGGGTGCTCGGCACGGAGGTCACCTTCGACTCCGACCCGCACGCCCTGGCCGCCCGGGTGCCCGACGACGGCGGCGTCGCCGTGTCCGGCCTGCTGCCCGCCCTGGTCGACGCCGGGATCAGCGTGCCCGAGCTGACCCTGGGCCAGCCGAGCCTCGACGAGGTGTTCCTCGCCCTCACCGGCCAGCCCCTGCCCGAGGACGAGGAGCCGGGCCCGGACCGCGACCCCGACCCCCGCCGGACCTCCGAGGTGCCCCGATGACCACGACCCTGCGCGACGCCGTCGCCCTGACCGACCGGCCCACCCGGCCGTCGGCGCTGTCGACCACGCTGACCTTCGGCTGGCGCGCGTTGCTGAAGATCAAGCACGTGCCCGAACAGCTCTTCGACGTGCTGGTCTCACCCGTGATCTTCACGCTGATGTTCACGTACCTGTTCGGCGGGGCGCTGGCCGGCTCCACGCAGGCGTACGTGCAGTTCCTGCTGCCCGGCATCCTGGTGCAGACCATCCTGTTCGTGACCATCTACACCGGCTACACGCTCAACAACGACATCTCCAAGGGTGTGTTCGACCGGTTCCGCTCGCTGCCGATCTGGC
The DNA here is from genome assembly GCF_044456525.1 of Promicromonospora sp. NPDC050880. Lineage (NCBI taxonomy): Bacteria > Bacillati > Actinomycetota > Actinomycetes > Micrococcales > Promicromonosporaceae > Promicromonospora > Promicromonospora sp. NPDC050880. Next base: position 310,126 of record NZ_JBITFV010000001.1, on the reverse strand, counting down.
GGCCGTCGCCCGTGGTGGGCGCCCTGCTGGGCGACACGGTGCGGTACACGATCGCCTCGGTGATCACGATCGCGCTGGGCCTGCTCCTGGGCTTCCGGCCCGACGGCGGCGTGCCGGGGGTGGTGCTCGGCGTCCTGCTCCTGCTGGTGTTCGCCTTCGCGCTGAGCTGGAGCTTCATCATCCTCGGGCTGCTGGTGCGCTCGCCCAACGCCGTCATGGGGATCTCGATGCTGGTGCTCATGCCGCTGACGTTCGCCTCCAACGTGTTCGTCGATCCGGCCACCATGCCGTCCGGCCTGCGGGCGTTCGTCGAGATCAACCCGGTGAGCCACCTGGTCACGGCGGAGCGGGGCCTCATGGCCGGCGACCCGGACGGCACGGAGATCCTGTGGGTCCTGGTCGCCTCCGTGGTGCTCACGGCGGTGCTGGGCCCGATCGCGATGCGGATCTACCGCACCAAGACCTGAGCCCGCCCTCACGTCGCGGTGAGCCCGCGTTCGAACAGGTCGACGAGCACGGCGGCGTACGCGTCGGCGTCGAGGTCCGGGTCGTCGTGCATCGCCTGCTGGTACCCCTCCACGGCGCACAGGATGGTGTGCGCGGCCCACTCCACGGGCACCGGCCGGAACACGCCCGACTCACGGCCCGCGCGCAGCACGCCGAGCAGGGGGGCGCGCAGCAGGCCCTCGTCGAACGCGGCCGGCTCCCCCGGCCGCTTCCAGCCCGCGGACAGCCGCCACAGGGCGTCGACCTCGTCGCGGTGCGTGTCCTGCCAGCGCACGAACGAGGTGAGGTAGGCCGTCAGGCCCTCCGCGGGCCCGTCCGCCCGCGCGACGGCGCGCTCGATCGCGGCCACGCAGTCGCCCAGGGCCGCGTCGCTGAGCACCGTGAGCAGCTCGTCCTTGTCCGCGAAGTGGTAGCTGATCATCCCGGCGCTGGACAGGCCCGCCTCCGTGGCGATGCGGCCGAACGACGCCTTGGACAGTCCCTCGCGCGCGATCACCCGGACCGCGGCCTCGACGATCTGGGCGCGGCGGGCGGTGGTGGTGAAGGACGGGCCGGTGCGCATGACTAGATCTAAGCACCGGGACGGACGAGCGCGGCGGCCCCGGCGTCGTCCGCCGGGGCCGCCGCGGCCTACCGCGCTGCCTGGTGAGCGGCCTACTGGAGGCCGCGCACCTCGATCCGGGACTGGAGCGCGGCCGAGGCCCGCTCGGCCCAGCCGACCGCCGCCTCCTCGTCCGCCACGTCGATGATCCAGAACCCGCCGACGTACTGCGTGGCGTCCACGAACGGGGCGGCGACGCGCGTGGTCTCCTCGCCGGTGGCGTCGACGGTGATCGCCGTGGAGGGCGGCAGCAGGCCGCCCGCCGACACGAACGCACCCGACTCGTTGAGCGCGGTGTTGAAGCCCTCGACGGCGGCCATCACTGCCTCGAGCTCCGCGGGATCCATCTCCTGCATCGACTCCATCGTCGGTTCGTCGGCCGTGTCGTGCGGGACGGTCAGGAAGTACTGGGCCATGGTCGTGCCTTTCTGTCTGGTTGAGCTGAAGTTAGGTCACCTGAGCAAACCGAGCAAGGAAAACAGCTCAGTCCTCGGGGGCGAATTCCTGGATCATCACCGCCGACGCGTGGATGCAGACGATCCGGAGCGTCCCGGTTCCCGTGTTGGTGAAGCGGTGCCACGTGTCGGCCGGGGCGACGGCGGTGTCGCCCGCGCGGGCGACGAACGTGCGGTCGCCGACCACGATGGTCGCCTCGCCCTCCAGCACCGACCAGGTCTCGTCGTACGGGTGGCGGTGCAGGGCCGGGCCCTGCCCGGGGTCGGACGTGACGAGGAAGAACGACACGTTCGACCCGTGCGCGGCCCCCTCGAAGCGGAGGGTGCGGCTCTCCCCGATCCGGATCGCGTCGGCGGGGATCGGGGCGGGGACGGGAGCGGTGGTGGTCATGGTCTGGTCCTCTCTGCGGAGCGGGTGGTGCGCTGATGTGCCCACCCTCCGTCGTGCCGCGCACCGCTCGCTACGCTTTCGACGTGGATCGAAAGTTCGTGGAGTTCCGCCTCGGGTCGAGCGACATCTCGGCCGTCCGGTTCGGCATCTCCCCCGGGCACGAGCTGGTGCACGCCCTGCGCACCATCCTTCGCCCGCAGGGCTCGCCGCTGCACTGGGGGTGGTTCCGCGACCTGCGCGCCAAGCCGGCCGGCGAGTCGTTCCGCCTGATGGCCGTGATCTGCGGGGTGGACGGCTACATGCCCGACTTCCTCACCGCCACGCCGTCGGGCGACATGACGCCCGAGGAGGAGGCCGAGCGGCTGCGGCACGTGCCCGACGAACGGCTCACGTTCGACCTGGAGAAGATGGTGCTCCGTTCCACCGGTGCCCGTCAGCAGGAGATCCGCGAGCTCATCGCGGCGCCCGACCGCGCCCGGGCGATGATCGTCGAGGCGTGGCAGGAGGTGTGGGACGCGCTGCTCGCCCCCGTCTGGCCGCAGATGCTGCACCTGCTCCGGGCCGACATCGCGGTCCGCGCCCGGCGCAGCAGCGAGAACGGGCTCGCCGACATGGCGAGCACCCTGCACTCCACGGTGACCTGGGCCGACGAGATCGTCCGGGTGCAGATGCGCAAGCACGAGGAAGTGGTCGACTGCGGCGGCACCGGCCTGGTGCTGGTCCCCTCGGTCATGATGAACGCCCGCGGCTGCGCCGTGCTCACCGAACGCCCGGCGCAGCCCACGATCTTCTACCCCGCCCACGGGGTGTCCGAGACCTGGCACCGCGGCCAGGCCGACGCCGAGGCCGCCCTCACAGCGCTGCTCGGCGCGGCCCGCGCCCGCCTCGTGCTGGAGCTCCAGCAGCCGCTGTCGACGTCCGAGTGCGCCGCCCTGACCGACCTCGCGGTGTCCACCGCGTCTCACCACCTCACCGTGCTGCGCGACGCCGGCCTGATCGACAGCCGCCGCAGCGGCGTCCGCGTGCTGCACACCCGCACGCCCCTGGGCGAGGCGCTGGCGGGTACCTCCGGCACACCCTGACGGCCGGGCCCGGCGGGCCCGGTTCGCCCGGGCAGGCTTCACCGTGCGGCCTAGGATCAGGAGCATGACCGATGCGATCCACCGGATCCTCGTCACAGGGTCCGCCGACGGACTGGGCCGTCTCGCGGCCGAGGCGCTCCTGGACCAGGGGTACGAGGTGGTGGTGCACGCGCGGAACCCCGGCCGGGTCGAGGCCCTGCGCCCGCTCCTCGACCGGGGCGCCGACCTGGTGGTGGCCGACCTCGCCGAGCGCGACGCCGTCCGCGACCTCGCCGCCACGCTGGCCGGCGGCGCCCCGCTCGACGCCGTGATCCACAACGCCGGGGTGTGGAGCGGCCGGGCCGTCATGCCGGTCAACATCGTGGCCCCGTACCTGCTCACCGCTCTGCTGCCCGGCCCGCGTCGCCTGGTCTACCTGAGCAGCGGCTCGCACTTCACCGGGCGCCCTGAGCTCGACGGCATCGACTGGCAGGGCCGCACCCCCGGCTCGTACGGCGACAGCAAGCTGTTCGTCACGGCCCTGGCGGCCGCCGTCGCCCGGCTGCGGCCCGGCGTGCCGAGCAACGCCGTGGACCCCGGGTGGGTACCCACGCGGATGGGCGGGGCGGGTGCCCCCGACGACCTCGAGCTGGGCCACCGCACGCAGGAGTGGCTGGCCACCAGCGACGACGCGGAGGCGCGGACGACCGGCGGCTACTGGTACCACCAGGAGCGCGAGGAGCCGCACCCGGCGGTCCCCGACGTCGCGTTCCAGGACCGGCTCCTGGCGGCGCTGGCCCGCGAGACCGGGACGCCGCTCGGCTGACGCCCCGGCCCGTGCGTGACGGCAGGTCGGCCGCGCCGGACGGCGGCCGGGAGGAAGCCCACCGTCACCCGGCGAGGAACCGTGCCAGCACGTCCAGGTGGTCCCTGACGGGGCCGGCCGTGAGGACGCCGCTGCCCGCCGCCACCTCGGCGGCGGCCGGGAGCAGGGCGGCGTGGGCGCGTTCGGCGACCCGCCGGTCGCCCACCGCGACGGCCGCGCGGCCGGCCAGCAGCCACAGCGTCTCGGCGAGCAGCCCGGGCGGTGGGTCCGGGAGCCGGCGGACGGCGACCGCCGCGTCCGCACCGCGCGCGAGCAGGAGGTGGGGTTCGGCCCAGGGGGCGTAGGGGCCCCACGTGTCGCCGGCGGCGCGACCGCCCGGGTCGTCCCCCGCGGCCGTTCCCGGCCCGGCGCCGGTCGGCATTCGGGCCGGCAGGCCGCGGCCCACCCGCAGCGCGAGCAGCGAGAGCGGCAGCAGGCCGTCGGCGAGCCCGGGCATGCCGGAACCGTCGAGGGTCGCGGCGGCGTCGCGGTAGGCCCGGTCCGCGACGTCGACGGGTGCCCCGGTGGCCGCCGTCCGCAGCGCGGCGAACCAGCGGGTGAACACGTCGACCAGCGGCCGCTCGTGGCGCCGGCCCAGCGCGGCGACGTCCTCCGCGTGGCGCCCGGCCGCCTCCCACCGCCCGAGCGCCGACAGCGCCTGGAGCCGGACCAGGTGCCCGAGGATCTCGAACGTGGTCAGGCCGTGCCGCGCCGCCAGGAACACCAGCTCGGCGCCGATCTCGTCGCGCTCGGCCGCCAGGCCGGTCCGCTCGAACCGGGTCAGGTACCGGCCCGCCAGCGCGAACGCGAGCACGCCGGGGTCGCCGGTCCGCCGCGCCAGCTCCTCCGCGCGGCGGGCGGCCTCGGGTCCACGGGGCCCGGGCAGACCGCGCGACTCGACCGCGACCGTCGCCAGCAGCCGTGCGCGGACGGCGTCGGGCGCGTCCTGCGGCAGGGCCGTGAGGGCACGCTCCGCCGCGGCGACCAGCTCGGCGGCGAGGCCGGCGTCGTCCGACCGGGTCCAGGCGCCGGGGACGTCGAACGCACCGATCACCCGGGCGGTGAGCTCGGGGTCGCCGAGCTGTTCGGCCGCGTGGACCGCCGCGACCCGCTGCGCGCGAGCCGCGGCCAGACCCTCACCACCGGCCAGGGCGAGGGTGCGCAGGAGGGTGGCCGTGGACTCCAGCCGCGTGCGGGCGCCGGCCGCCACCACGCGGTCGTAGGCCGCGGTGGTGTCCCGCCAGACGTCGTCCCCCGCCGCCGGCGGCCCCGCCCCCGCGTCGTGCCGGAGCACCGCGGACTCCAGCGCCGCGAGCCGCGGGCCGGGGTCCACGCCGAGCTCACCCACCAGCAGGGCACGGGCGCGGCGCAGCACCGCGAGCGCGTCCGCCTGCCGCCCCGACCGGTACAGCGCCAGCGCGAGCAGGCGCCACCCCTCCTCGCGCCAGGGATGCTCGGACACGTGCGCGTCCAGCCCCGGTACGACGTCGGCCACCTCCCCCAGGGCGATGCGCGCCTCGGCCCGCCGTTCGACGGCGACCAGGCGGAGCCCGGCCAGCCGCGCGCGCTCGGCCACGGCCCAGGGCTCGTCCAGGCCGGCGTAGGCGGTGCCGCGCCAGGCGTCGAGGGCCTGGTCGAGCGCGGCGCGCGCCGTCGCGGGCGGCTGGTCGCGCGCACCGCTCACCGCCGCCTCGAACGACCACGCGTCGACGGCGACGGCGCGCAGCGCGTACCCCGGGCCGTCGGTCACCAGCAGGCGGGCCGGGGTGCGCGCCGGCCGGTCCGGCTCGATCCCGCGGCGCAGTGCGGCCACGAAGGTGCGCAGCGCGGCGAGCGCCCCCGGGGAGGGGTCCGGCCACAGGTCCTCGACCAGCCGGCCGGCCGTGACCACGCGACCGCGTGCCACGACCAGGCGCGCGAGCACCGCCCGTTGCCGGGGGCCGCCCAGCACGGCCTCGGCCCCGCCCACCCAGGCGGTCACCGGGCCGAGCACGCCGATCCGGACGTCCGTACCGTCACTCATCATCTGCTCATCCACGTCCGGGAGATTCGGGGCATGACACCGAGAATCCCTGAGTTCGACTACCAGCGCGTCGCCGTGGGCGACATCGTCCTCAACGTAGCCGCCGGCGGCTCAGGCAGCCCGGTCGTGCTGCTGCACGGCTTTCCGCAGACCCACCTCATGTGGCGGCACGTCGCCACGGACCTCGCCCGCGACCACCGGGTGATCGTGCCTGACCTGCGCGGGTACGGCGCGAGCGACAAGCCCGCCGAGCACGACCGGACCACCTACGCGAAGCGCACCATGGCCCAGGACGTGGTGGACCTGGCACGAGCGCTCGGGCACGAGACGTTCGCTCTGGCCGGTCACGACCGGGGCGCGCTCGTCGCGGTCCGGGCCGGTCTGGACCACCCCGGCCGCGTCACCCACCTGGCCGTGCTCGACGTGCTGCCCACCCTGGACATGTGGGACGTGCTGCACGGCGCGGACGCCGCCGTCGCGTTCCACCTGTACCTGATGGCGCAGCCGCCCGGCCTGCCCGAGCGGATGATCGCCGCCGCGGCCGACGACTTCTTCGGCTTCTTCCTCGACGCGTGGGGCACCGGGCCCGACGCGATCCCGGCCGACGTGCGGTCCGAGTACCTGCGTGCCTCCCGTGCGGCGGTGCCCTCGATCGTGGCGGACTACCGGGCGTCGGCGGGGATCGACGTCGAGCACGACCGGGACGACCGGGCTGCCGGACGGCGGCTGACCATGCCGGTCACCGTGCTCCAGCAGGACTGGGGCGCCGCGCTCGGGTACGACGCGGCCGGCCTGTGGTCGGCGTGGGCCACGGACCTGGAGCACCGCACCCTGGACGCGGGCCACTTCATGGCCGAGCAGTCACCGCACGAGGTGGTGGCCGCGCTGCGCGCGCTCCTCACCCGTCGGCAGGACCGCGCGCAGGCCGGCCGGCAGAACCGGTAGCGGTGACCGGCCGCTCGACCTGCCACCGTGGCCGCAGGTGCCACCACGTCCGCTGGATCACGAGGCACACCACCGCGCCCGCCACGATCATGGCGACATTGATGGCGAACTGGGCCAGGGACCCCGTGGCCTCCTCACCGACGCCGTAGGCGAGGGCCACGGCCGCGTTGCCGACAGCCGGCACCGTGGTCACCGAGATCAGGACCCCCACGAGCACGCCGGCCCGGCCGGTGGTCAGCGAGATCATGCCGGCCGCGCCGGCGAGGGCGCCCACCACCCAGCTCAGGGCGTCGGGCGCCCAGATGAACGAGGTCTGCGGGCGGTCGGCCAGGAGCGTCGACTGGTCGGCCAGCCCCCAGGCCTGCAGCAGCAGCGCCATGCCGACGGACGCCACGAACCCGGCCGCGAACCCCGCGCCGAGCGTCGCCACGGCCCGTCCGACGGTCCGCCAGCGCCGGCCGACGAGGGCCACGGAGATCGCGGCGAGCGGGCCGAAGTCGGGGCCGGTCACCATGGCGCCCACGATCAGGATCGGCTGGTCGAACAGCACGCCGATCATGCCGATCGTGGTGGCCAGGGCCATGAGCGCGAGGTAGCCGAGCGAGGCCCGGGACTCGGACTCCGTCCGGTCCACGACCTCGGGCCACACGAGCGCGTCCTCCGAGAGCCCCGGCGTCACGGCCTCCGCACGCGTGGCGTGGTGCGACAGGGACGTGTCGACGGTCTCCACGGCGACGGACCCGTCGCGGTGCAGGCCCATGTCGGTCAGGCGGTCCAGGACGGGGCTCAACCCCTCGCGGGCGACGTCGGCCATGACCACGTCCCCCGGCGGGTCCACGGCGCAGTCGGGGAGCACGACGACGTTGGTGGTGGCGGGGTCGGAGCGCAACAGGTCCACGACGTCCGCCGTGGTGCCGGAGGGACTGACCACACGCAGGTGCTGCATCACGCGGTCACGGTACCGGCATCCGGTGCCGTCGGAGGCGCGTCGGCGCGGGGCCGTCAGGGATACCCATCGTCAGCCTTTCGTCAGGTCGTCCGGACCCCGTGGGCGACGGCCGGACGCCACGATGGAACCGTGACCCCCACCCCGCAGCCCGAGACCGCACCGGCGGCCGGACGGCGCCCCGCCGCCCTGCCCCCGGTCCCGCGCGCGACCTGGTGGGAGCGCCGCGGACCGGTCCTCGCGGTGTCCGCGTGGGCGGTGTCGGTCCCCCTGCTCTGGCTCGTCGGCGCGCTCCTGCGGTACGGCAGCGACGTGCCGCTGCTCACCGGGGCCGAACCCTTCGTGGGGCACTGGGTCGTCCGGACGGGGCCGGGAATCCTCGCCGCGGTCGTGCTCCTGGTCGCTGTCGTCCGGTACGGCCCGGGCCTCGCGGCGCGCCTGCCCTGGCGGGTGCTGCTGCTCGTCTCCTGGGCCGCCACCGCCGCCTGGGCGGTGGCGCTGGCCGTGATCACCTCGTGGAACGAGCTGACGGCGCCCGTCCGCGGGGAGCACGAGTACCTGCCCGCCGTCCCGCGGGCGGCCGCCGACCCCGCGGCCTTCCTCGCGGGGTTCGTCGACCACCTGCCCGACTACCCGATCCACGTGCGGGGCCATCCGCCCGGGCTCGTGCTGCTGCTGGCCGTGCTCGACCGCGCCGGGCTGGGCGGACCGGGCTGGGCGACGGCGCTCTTCGTCCTGGCCGGGGCGGCGGCGGTGCCCGCCGTGCTGGTCACGCTGCGGGCGCTCGACCTGGGCCGGGCAGGTGGGACGATCCCGGTCGCGACCGCCGAGGGCACCGCCCGCGCGGTCGTGCCCGCCCTGGTGCTGGCACCGGCCGCGCTGTGGGTGGCGACGTCGGCCGACGCGTTCTTCGCCGGGGTGCTCGCCTGGGGCGTGGCGTTCCTGGCGCTCGCCTCCCGTCCGGGCAACGGCGGCGCGCGGTGGGTGTACGCGGTCGCGGCCGGTCTGCTGCTGGGTGCGTGCCCGCTGCTGTCCTACGGCCTGCTCCACATGGGGCTGATCGCCCTCGCTCCGCTGCTGCTGACCCGCCGGGTCGCCCCGACCGTCGTGGCGGGCGTGGTCGCGGCAGGCGTCGTGGTCGCGGCCGGGCTGGGCGGGTTCTGGGTCTGGGACGGCATCGCCGCGACCCACGCGGTCTGGGCGCCCGTGGGGAATGCCCGGCCCTATCTCTACTTCCTGCTCGTGGACCTCGCGGTCCTGGGTGCCATCACCGGCCCCGCGGCCGTCGGCGGGCTCACCCGCCTGCGGCGGACCGGCGCCGTCACCCGCGTCGTGGTGGGCCTCGCCCTGGCCGCCGCGCTGTCGGGAGCGCTGCTCGGGTTCGAGCGCGGCGAGGTGGAGCGCATCTGGCTCCCGGTGGCGTTCTGGGTCATTCCCGCGGCAGCCGGCCTCCGGGCGGCCCGCGGCGACCCCGCGGGTGCCACGACCACCGCGTACGGCCCCGTGCCCGCCGCCTGGCTGTGGGCGCCGGGCGGCCTGACCATCCTGCTCGACACGATCCTGGAGTCACCATGGTGAACCGAACGCTGTCCACCTCCCGCCCGCCCTGGTTGCGGGTGCCCGAGCCCGCCGACTTCCGCTCCCCCGTCCACGACGAACGCGTCGTGGCCCGGCTGGGGGCGTTCCTCGGCGCCGCGATCCTGATCCTGTTCGTCACGGGTCTGGTCTCGCACCTGCACCAGCACCCCGTGTCGTGGCTGCCGTTCGGCCCGGAGCCGGCCTGGGCGTACCGGCTGAACCAGGGCCTGCACGTGGCGGTCGGCTTCGCCAGCCTGCCCCTCGTCCTGGCCAAGCTGTACACCGTCTACCCGCAGCTCTTCGTGCGCCCGCCGCTGACCGGGTGGCGGCACGCGCTGGAGCGCGGCTCCGTGGGTGTGCTCGTCGCGGCGACCGTGTTCCAGGTGGTCACGGGGATCCTCAACGTCTTCAAGCTCTACGTCTTCGGGTTCGGCTTCACCAGCGTCCACTACGCCACGGCCTGGCTGGCGTTCGGCGCCGCCCTCGTGCACGTGGGGATCAAGCTGCCGATCGTGCTCCGGGCGTTCGCGGCGTCGGCGCGCGACCTGGACGGCCCGGGTGCCGGTCCGGACGCCGCCGGCGGTCCGGGCGCGCCGGAGGGCGAGGTCCCGGTACCTGCGGACACCGCCCCCGGCGCCGGGGCGACGCGCCGCGGCTTCCTGGGGTCGGTCGCGGTGGCCACCCTTGCGCTGACGGCCCTGACGGTGGGGCAGACCGTGACCCCGCGGCGGGCCATCGCGCTGCTCGCCCCGCGTGACCCGTTCGACGGCCCGCAGGGCCTGGCCGTCAACAAGACGGCCCGGGGCGCCCGCGTCGAGGAGCTGGCCACGGACCCGGACTGGGCGCTCGAGCTGGTCGGCCCCGCCGGCACGTCACGCCTGAGCCGCGCCGATCTGCTCGCCATGGCGCAGCACGAGGCGGTGCTGCCGATCGCCTGCGTCGAGGGCTGGAGCGCCTCCGCGCGGTGGAGCGGCGTCCGGCTGCGTGACCTGGCCACGCTCTGCGGCGGGCGGCCCGACGATCCCGTCCACGTGGTGAGCCTGCAACCAGCAGGCACGTCCTACTCGACGTCTGACCTGCCGGGCTCCTACGTCGCGCACGACGACACCCTCCTGGCGCTGACGCTGGCTGGCGAGGACCTCCACCTCGACCACGGCTTCCCGGCACGGATCATCGCGCCGAACCGCCCGGGCGTGCTGCAGACCAAGTGGGTCTCGCGCCTCGTGGTCGGGAGCGCGGCATGAGCGCGGCGACGGTGTGGTCGCGCCGGGTACTGGTCCTCGCCGGCACAGCCGCCATGGCCTGGTGGGTCTGGCTGGCTCTCACGTCGGTGCCGTCCCACTGGTGGCTGCCGTGGGGCGTCTGGCTGGCGGGTTCGGTGGCACTGAACGACGCGATCATCGCCCCGCTGGTCATCGTGCTGGGCTGGCTGGTGCTCGTCCGGCTGCCGGCGCTCGCCCGCGAGCGGTCGCGGGGCCGGGTCGTCGCGGAGGAGCCCGCACGCATCTGGGCGGGCGTGGTCCTGCGCGGCGCCGTCCTGGTGCTCGGGACGCTTCTGCTGGTCTGGCTCGTGGCGCTCTGGAGCGCTGCGCGCTGACGGGTACGTCGAAGGCCGGGCCGGTTTCCCCGGCCCGGCCTTCGACGTGTGCGGCTCAGAACTGCTCGGCGGCCTGCGGCGTCCGCAGCGACATCATCACGCGGCCCGCCAGCTCCCACTCCTGGGCCGTCTCCAGGCCCAGCTCCGCGCCGATCGCCCGCAGCACGCGGCTGCCCGCGCGCGCCCACGGCATCGGGCGGGAGCGCCGCCCGTCCTCGGCGTGCAGCACCAGCGGGCCGGACACGTCCGTGTCGGGGTCCGGGTCGGCCTCCACCAGCACGAGGCCGCCCGGCCGGGCGAGCTCGCGACACCGCCGCAGCAGGGCGCGCGGGTCCCCGCCGATGCCGATGTTCCCGTCCGCCAGGAGCACGGTCCCCCACCGGCCCTCGCCGGGCACCGGCCCCTCGACGGCCCGGCGCAGGGCCACGGCACCGCGCGCGCGGGCGCGGCGCACGGCGGCCCGCGACACGTCGATGCCGAGGGCGGGCACACCCCGCGCCGCGAGCGCGGCGGCGAACCGGCCCGGGCCGCAGCCCACGTCGAGCACCGGCCCCTCGCACAGGGCCACGATCGCCTCGTCGACGGCGTCCCGCTCGGCGGTCCAGGCCGCGACGTCCACCGGCGCGACGTGGGACAGGTGCACGGCGGTCACCGGCGAGCCGCCGAGCGCCGCCTCGAACAGGACGAGCGGGTTCACCGGGCGCTGGGCCTCGGCGGTCATCCGCGGCGCTCCGACGCCGCGCCGGCCGGCACCCGGTGCGAGACCGCGGCCCACGCGCGCGCGAACTGCGTCCCGGGCGCGACGCGGGCCACGGCCGCGGCGTCGGGTACGGTGTCGACGTCGCGCAGGGGCGGCAGGAGCCGGACCCGCAGGCCCGCTCCGCGCAGCCGGTCGAGCTGTGCCTGCCCCGTGACGGGCTCGGACATCGGGACGCCGTGGAACAGTGCGGGGTCCGGTCGGCGCAGGCCGACGGCCCAGTACCCGCCGTCGTCCGCCATGCCGAGCACCGCGTCGTGGCCGGCGAAGTCCACCGCGGGCAGGAGCGGGCCGAGCTGGGGCGTGTCCATGCCGACGAGCAGCGCGGGGCCCTGCTCGCCGTCGGGTCCGAGCACGTCGCCGAACGCCGCGGCGATCCGGCGGTCCAGCCCGCCGGACGCCTGCGGGACCACCGTGACATCGGGCGGCACCCACGGCCCGGGGCGCCCGTCCAGCGCGAGCACGGTCCGCACCCCGGGCAGCGCACGGACGGCGTCGAGCGTGTCCGCGAGCGCCGCCCGCGCCAGGCCGGCGGCCTCGGCCGCCGTGAGGCTGCCGATCAGGCGGGTCTTGACCTTGCCGGGCAGGGGTTCCTTGGCCAGCACGACGACGACGCGCGGCGGTGTGGGGCCGGTCACGAGGCCAGGACCTTCGACATGTCCTGGACGGCGTGCCAGGCGCCGAGCGGGGTGCCGGTCACCTTCGACCGGCCTCGCCGCGTGCGGTAGGGCACGTCCACCTCCGCCACGAGCCAGCCGGCCTCGGCGGCCGCGACGAGCGTCTCCAGGGGGTAGCCGCTGCGCCGGTCGCGCAGGCCGAGGGCGAGCAGGGGTTCGCGCCGGGCGGCTCGCATGGGCCCGATGTCGCGGACGGCGACGCCCGTGCGGCGGCGTACGCGCCGGGCCAGCTCGGCGTTGGCCAGGCGCAGGTGCCAGGGCCAGGCGCCCGGCTCCGGGCGTCGGCGTCCGAGCACGAGGTCGGCCTGGCCGTCGAGCACCGGGCCGGTGACGCGGGGCAGGTCCGCGGGGTCGAGGCTCGCGTCGGCGTCGCAGAAGGCGACCACGTCGGCCGTCGCGGCGTCGAGCCCGGCGGCGCACGCGGCGCCGTACCCGCGCTGCTCGGCCCGGACCACCAGGGCACCGTGCTCGCGGGCGACCTCGGCGGACCCGTCGGTGGACCCGTTGTCCACCACGACCGCCCGCACCCCGTCCGGGAGGCGGGGAAGCAGCCAGGCGAGGCCCTCGGCCTCGTCCAGGCAGGGCAGGACCAGGTCCACGATCGGGTCGGGTGTCGGCAGCATGTCCTCGACGTTAGGCGCCGGACCTGCACGGAGGTACGCCGACCGACCTGACAGATACCTGACGTCCGGCGCCGTGGCGCGGCCTGTCCTCGTCGCGCGGTCGATCCCGGCCGGAGCGCCGTGGCTATGGTTTCCGTATGACAAAGGTTCTCGTGGTGGACGACGACGCGCTGGTCGCCTCCAGCGTCGCCGCCTACCTCACCGCGGCCGGCCACGACCCGCGCACCGCGACCGACGCCGTGGAGGGCGAGCACACGTGGCGGACGTGGCAGCCGGACGCGGTGGTGCTCGACGTGCGACTGCCCGGCAGCTCGGGCCTGGAGATGCTGACCCGGCGCCGGCGGGACGGCGACGCGACGCCGGTGCTCCTGCTGTCCGGCCTGGCCAGCGCCGACGACCGGGTGATCGGCCTGGAGCACGGGGCCGACGACTACGTGACCAAGCCGTTCGACGCCCGGGAGCTCGTGCTGCGCGTCGAGGCGCTGCTGCGCCGCGGACCGTTCGACGTGCAGCACGCGCCCGTGCGCCTGGAGGTGGGCGGGCTGGTGCTCGACGGCGCCTCGCGCACGGTCAGCTACCGGGGCCGCGTGGAGGAGCTGACCCCGCGGGAGTTCGCGCTGCTCAGCTTCCTCGCCCAGCGGCCCGGGCACCCGTTCGGCCGGCGGGAGCTGCTGCGCCGGGTCTGGGGCTGGACGTTCGGCGACGACTCGACCGTGATGGTCCACGTGCGGCGGCTGCGCAGGAAGCTCGAGGACGACCCGGCCCGGCCCGCGCTGATCGTGAACCTGCGCGGCAGCGGGTACGCGCTGATGCCGGAGGCGGGTGCCCCCGTCGCCCCGGGCTCGACGGAGGCCGCGCGATGACCGACGTCCAGTTCATGGTGCTCGTCACCGTCGCGTGCTCGGTCGTGGCCGGCGTGGTGGGCATCGTCGCGATCCGGGTGGCCCGCCGCCTGTCGCTCATGCTCGCCCTGCTCCTGGCCGCGCTGATCCCGGTCGCCGCGGTGGTCGCGGCGCTGGCGGTCAACGTGTCGGCGATGTTCATCTCTCCGCACGACGCCTCGGTGGTCTGGCTCGTGCTCGGCACGGCGACCGTGCTGGAGGTGCTGCTGGCCCTCGCCCTGGGCCGGATGGTGGGGCAGGAGGTGCTGCTGGTCGCCGACGGCGCGCGGCGGCTGGGCCAGGTGCCGTTCCCCGGCGAGGACGCCCCGCCCGCGGCACACCACGCGGCGGTGCCTGCCCCGGAGACGGCCGAGCTGGCGGCGGTGATGGCCGAGCTGGAGACGACGCGCGCCCGGCTGGACGCGTCCCGTGCCGCCGAGCGGGCGGCCCAGGACGCGCGCCGGCAGGTGGTCGGCTTCGTGAGCCACGACCTGGTCTCGCCGTTGTCGGGCATCCGCGCGGCGACGGACGGGCTGCGGGACGGCGCGTTCCCGGACCCGACGACGGCGCTCGACGGCATCGCCGCGGCCGTGGACCGGATGTCCCGGATGATCGGTGACCTGGGTGAGCTGTCCCGCTCGGACGAGCTGCCCCGCCGGGCCGCCCCCGGACCGGTCGACATGGGCTCGGTGCTCGACGGCGTGCTGGCGCACGCCCGGCCGGCCGCGGCGGAGCGCGGCGTCGAGCTCGCGGAGTCGGTGGCCGGGGACGTCCGGGTGCAGGGCGACCGGGACGAGCTGAGCCGGGTGCTGGACAACCTGGTGTCCAACGCGATCCGGTCCAGCGGCCCGGGCGGCCGCGTGCTGGTGGGCGTCACGAGCCAGGACGGCTTCGCCCGGCTCTCGGTGCGCGACACCTGCGGCGGCATCCCCGACGACGAAGTGCCGCACATGTTCCGCGCGGGCTACCAGGGCGACAAGGCGGGCAGCTCGGGCCTCGGCCTCGCCTACGTCGACCGCGTGGTCGACGAGCACGGCGGCAAGGTGTCGGTGCGCAGCACCAGCGCGGGCTGCGACGTCGAGGTGCGGCTGCCCGCCGCCGAGTGAGGCGCGGGCCCGCCACCGGACGAGGCGCGCGGGTCAGGTCAGGGTGGCCAGCCCCTCCGCCAGCCCCACGCGGGCGCGCCAGCCCAGGGCCGCGGCCGCGGCCTCGCTGGACGCGGTGACGTGCCGCACGTCGCCGAGCCGGTAGCCGCCGGTCACCACGGGTTCCGGCCCCGCGAGAAGCTTCGAGGTGACCTGGGCCATCTCGCCCACGGTGGTCACCACCCCGGAGCCGATGTTCAGCGGCGTCACGTTCCCCGCCGTCTGGGGTGCGGCGACCGCCGCGACCACCGCGCGGGCCACGTCACCGACGTGGACGAAGTCCCGGCGCTGCTGCCCGTCCTCCAGGACCGTCGGGGCCTCGCCCCGCTCGACCGCCGCGCGGAACAGCGCCGCCACCCCGGCGTAGGGGGTGTCCCGGGGCATGCCCGGCCCGTAGACGTTGTGGAAGCGCAGCGCGGTCGCGCTGCCGCCGGTCTGCCGTGCCCACGCCGCGAGCAGCGCCTCGCCGTGCGCCTTGGTCGCCGCGTACACGTTGCGCGGGTCGAGCCGCGCGTCCTCACCGACCAGGCCGGGCCGCAGCGGCGCCGAGCACACCGTGCAGCGTGGTTCGAACAGCCCCGCCTCCAGGTCCTCGGCGCGGCGCGGAGGCGGCGCCACCTGGCCGTGCTCGCGGCAGTCGTAGCGTCCCTCGCCGTACACGACCATCGAGCTCGCGTACACGACGTGCGGCACCTGCGCGGCACGCAGCAGGACGGCTGTGCCGAGGTCGTTGGAGGAGACGTAGTCGTCGATGTCGGCCAGCGACACCCCCAGGCCGACCTTCGCCGCGAGGTGCACCACCGCGTCGCATCCCGCGAGGACCCGCCCGACCACCTCCGGGTCGCGCACGTCGCCCACGACGGTACGCCCGTCGACCACCGGCTCCCGGCCGTGGACGTCCTCGCGCAGCGAGTCCAGCACGACCACCTCGTCGCCGCGCCGGGTCAGCTCCGCGACCACCTCCCGGCCGATGAACCCGGCTCCTCCCGTCACCAGCACCCGCATCCTCGTCCCCTCTCGCACGACGTCCCGTTCGTGGTGTCTCGTTCGTGGTGTCTCGGTCCTGGTGTCGAGTCAACCGCCGGGGACCGGCCGGCGCGAGCGCCTGAACCTGACCATCTGCTGACGGCGGCGCCGCGGCGCCCCTCCGGCGGGGACGTCCGGCCTAGCCTGGGCAGCATGAGCGCACCCATCGGGATCATCGGCGGATCCGGCATGTACGAGCTGCTGACGGAGACGGAGCCGGTCCACGTCGACACCCCCTACGGCCCTCCGTCGGAGGCCCCGGCCCGGGGCGTGCTCGGCGGGCGCGAGGTGGTGTTCCTGCCGCGGCACGGCGCCGACCACCGGTTCGCGCCCCACCGCGTCCCCTACCGGGCGAACCTGTGGGCGCTGCGCGCGCTCGGCGTCCGCCAGGTCGTCACGTCGTGCGCGGTGGGCGGGCTCGTGCCGGAGCTGACCGCCGGCACGATCGTCGTGCCGGACCAGGTGATCGACCGCACCTGGGACCGCGAGCACACCTACTACGACGTGGAGGGCCCCGTGGTCCACGTCCCGTTCGCCGACCCGTACTGCCCGCGCGGCCGGGCCGCCGCGGTCGCGGCGGCCCAGGCCGGCCCGCTGCCGGCCGTGGACGGCGGCACGATGGTCGTCATCCAGGGCCCGCGGTTCTCGTCGCGCGCGGAGTCGAGGCGCAACGCGCGCGACGGCGGGACGCTCGTCAACATGACCGCGATGCCCGAGACCGCGCTGGCCCGCGAGCTCGCCCTGTGCTGCACCACGCTCGCGCTCGTCACGGACGCGGACGCCGGCGTCGAGGGCGGTGAGCACGTCACGCAGGCGGCGGTGCTGGAGCTGTTCGCACAGAACGTCACCACGCTCGCCGGCGTCCTGGAGGCCACGGTCGCGGCCCTGCCCGACGACGAGTGCACGTGCCACCAGGTGCTCGACGGCCAGAAGCTGCCGATCACGCTGCCCTGAGCCCGGTCAGGACCGGATGAAGTCCAGCAGGTCGGCGTTGATGACGTCCGCGTGCGTGGTCGGCATGCCGTGCGGGAAGCCCTCGTAGGTCATCAGCGTGCCGTTCGGGAGCAGCTCGGCCGACTTGGGGCCCGCGTTGGCGTACGGGACGATCTGGTCGTCGTCACCGTGCATCACCAGCACCGGCACGGTGATCGCGCGCAGGTCCTCCGTGAAGTCGGTCTCGGAGAAGGCGGCGATGCCGTCGTAGTGCGCCTTCGCGCCGCCCGCCATGCCCTGGCGCCACCAGTTGCGCACGAGCGGCTCGCGCGTCTCGACGCCGGGCCGGTTGAACCCGTAGAAGGGCCCCGCCGGGAGGGCGTGGTAGAACTCGGCGCGGCTGGCGGCGAGCTGGGCCCGCAGGTCGTCGAACACGCTCTTCGGCAGCCCGTCGGGGTTCGCGTCGGTCTGCACCATGAGCGGCGGCACGGCGGCGATGATCGCCGCCTTGGCCACCCGGTCCGCACCGTGCCGGGCGATGTAGTGCACCACCTCGCCGCCGCCGGTGGAGTGCCCCACGTGCACGGCGTCGTGCAGGTCGAGATACGTGGTCAGCGCGGCGAGGTCGGCGGCGTAGTGGTCCATGTCGTGGCCGTCCGCCACCTGCGTCGACCGGCCGTGTCCCCGCCGGTCGTGGGCGATCACGCGGTAGCCCTGCTGGAGGAAGAACAGCAGCTGGGCGTCCCAGTCGTCCGACGACAGGGGCCAGCCGTGGCTGAACACGATCGGCTGACCACTGCCCCAGTCCTTGTAGAAGATCTCGACACCGTCATCCGTGACAATCTTGGGCACGTTCCCGTCTCCCTTCGCGGTGCGAGGCGCCACCTCGCCCGGCAAGGCTCCTCGGGGCCGACGGCGGCGCCGGTCCCGCCCCCTACGACAGGATCCGACGGCGCGCCGGTGCGCGCAGTGCGGGCAGGGTCACCGGGGCGAGAAACCCGGGTGATAAACCCGGGCGACAGAGCCGGCGGACCTCAGCCGCCGGCGATCTCCGCGGCCTGCGCCCGCCACCACGGCGTCTCGACGAAGCCCCGCTTGAGGTACAGCACCTCCAGCGACGCGTTCCAGCCCTCGACCCCGTCCAGCCGCGCGAGCGACCCGGTGATGAAGGCGTACAGCTCCTCCACCGTGGGCGTGATGATCTCGCAGAGCAGCGAGTTCTCGTCGAGCATCGCCGCCAGGTAGCGCACGAACGGGTACCTGGCCAGCTCGTGGGCCACGGCGTCGAGACGCGACGGCGCGACCTTGACCGTCATGAGGGCCTCGGCGCTCATCCCGAGCGCGGCGGAGGGCACGAGCGTGAGCAGGCTGATGCACTGGGTGGCACGCAGGCGCTCGAAACGGCGGCGGACGCTGGACTCGTTCATGCCGACCTCGTCGGCGATGCTCTGGAACGTGCGCCGCCCGTCGTCCCGGAGGGCGGCGATGATCTTGCGGTCCGCGGCGTCGAAGTGCTCGGGCGTGCACTCGGCGGGTTCGGCGGCCTCGGCCTCGTCGCCCTCGGCGGGCGGGCCCAGCAGCTCGCGGTAGAGCTGCCGCCCCCAGTCGAAGCTCACCTTGTACACGTGCAGGATCAGGTCGCTGCGCCAGCGCACCACGCCGGGCACCGACTGCACCTCCTGCAGGATGCGCGCGTGGTGCGCCGCGCCGCCGCGCACCACCAGCTCGAGGATGACGTCGTACCCGCCGGTGACGATGGTGCAGAACCGGACGTCCGGGTTGGCGGCGAGCGCCGCGGCGACCTGGACCTGGGTGCCGGTCGCGCAGTTGATCCGCACCCAGAACGAGTCGGAGGGCCCGTCCGCGCCGAGGGCGGGCACGGCGGCCACCCGGACCACGCCGTCGGCCAGGAGCTGCTGCCCCCGGCGGGAGACGGTGGTGACGGAGCCGTCGACGGCCTCGGCGACGGCTCGCCAGCTCGCCCGCCCGTCGTGCTGCAGCGCGACGACGATGCGCTTGTCGAGGTCGTCGAGGTCCTCCAGGGCGGCGAGGTTCATGCGTGCGGGTACGTCTCGTGCAGGAAGTCGCGCACCACCCGGGTCCACTCCTCTGCCTCCTCGATCTGGGGCGAGTGACCGGACCGCTCGAAGACCGCGAGGCGGGCGTCCGGGATCAGCTCGGCGATGGTCTGCGAGCACGATACCGGGGTGATCCAGTCGGTCCGGCCCACGGTGACCAGTGTCGGGGCGGTGATGCCCGGGAGCTGGGGCTTGAGGTCGTAGGCGGGGAGGTTCACCGAGAACGCGTAGTTGTGCGCCTGGTAGCGGTAGGGGGTGGCCTGGACCTTGCGCTCGACGGCAGCAGGGTCGTACACGTAGTCGTACAGCGGCAGGATCTCGCGCCAGCAGTCGCGCAGGTCGTCGTCGTCCCGGACGCGGCCCTGGTCGATGCGGTCGAACTTCTCCATGTCGACGGTGACCCGGTCGGAGGCGAGCGCGTTCTCCCGCGCCAGGTGGGCGTTGCCGTTGTCGGGCGACGTGTCGCGCAGCACCACGGCCGACACCCGCCCGGGGTACCGGATCGCGTACTCCATGGCCATGAACCCGCCGTAGGAACCGCCGGCGATCGCGACCCGCTCGGCCCCGGCCCACTCCCGCAGCGCGTCCAGGTCGGCGGCCCACTGCTCGTGGCTGAACGTGCCGGAGCCCTCGGACTCGCCGCTGCCGCGGGCGTCGAACACGACCACGCGGTACTCGTCGGCGAGGCGGCCGAAGCTGGCCCGGGGCTCGGCCCGGGAGCCGAGACCCGGCGCGCCGTGATGGGTGAGGATCACGGGCGCGTCCTCGGGCCCGAGCACCTCGACGGCGAGCTCGTTGCCGTTGATCTCGACGCGCTGGGCGGTGCTGGTGGCGGCGGCGAACTCGGGCGAGACGTCGTCGGGCATGGTGGGGTCCTCTCGTCGTGGGGCGGGTGCGGGCCGGCTCAGACCGGGATGACGCAGTCGTCGAGCGCCCGGGGGTAGGTGGTCAGCGGCTGCGACCCGGTGGCGGTGACGACCATGCTGTCGCTGATGCGGTAGCCGGCATGGCCGGGCACGTACAGGCCGGGCTCGTTGGAGACGACCATGCCCGCCTCGAGGGGCGTGTCGTCGCCGTCCTCCAGCCACGGCGGCTCGTGCATGCCGAGGCCGATCCCGTGACCCTGCCGGTGGCGCAGGTACTCGCCCAGCCCGGCGTCCCGGATCACGCCCAGGCAGCGGGCGTTGCTGGCCGCGCAGGGGACGCCCGGGGCGATCGCACGGCCGCCCTCGGCCTGCGCGCGGCGCACCGTGTCGTGGTACCGGCGCTGGTCGGCGGTGGGTTCACCGAGCACGAACGTGCGCTCCCCCTCCACGAACCGGCCGCCGACGGCGCAGCCGAGCGAGAGCATGAAGGTGTCCCCCGGACGCAGCCGGTACCCCGAGGGCAGACCGTGCGGGATGGCCGAGTTGGGGCCGGCGTACACGAGCCCGCCGGCGAGCGGTGAGACCACCACGACGTCGTCGTGCTCGGCGTACATCGTGGCCGTGCCCACCGAGGTGACGTGCCGCGCGAGCTCCTGCTCGCTCGGCAGGTCGCCGCCCGCCGCGACGGCCTCGGTCACGAGGGCGACGCCGGCGGTCAGCATCAGGTCGGTGATCCGCGCCGCCTCGCGGTGCAGCGCCAGCTCCTCGGGCAGCTTGCGGTACCGGGCGCGGGTGACCAGCTCGGTGGATACCCACTGCGCCGCCGTGAACGCGCCCTGGGCGAGCGTGAGACGGTGCTGGGTGATCAGCGTCGTCATACCCAGGCGCCCACGGAGGCGCCCGGCGGCCCGAGCCAGCGGCGCGAACGGGTTCTCCACGCCGGGGTACTCGGCGTAGGACACGATCTCCGCCCGGGCGTGCTGCTCCTGCGCGTGCTGTCGTTCCAGCTCCGGGACCAGCAGGACGGCGGGGCCCTCGGGACGCAGGAGCACGGCCACGGGCCGCTCCCCCGGGTGGTGGAAGAAGCCGGTCAGGTAGGCGACGTCCTCCGGGTCGTCGGTGAGCACCGCGTCCAGGTCCTGCGCGCGAAGGCGGTCGCGGACGCCGTCCTGCAGCCGGTCCAGGACGTCGGCCGGGAGGCGCTGCCGGAAACGGGCCGGGGTGCCGGTCGTCGTCGTCATCGGTCCTGGTTCCTCGGGTTGCGGGCGTCGTTGTACGCGATGGACAGGAGCGTGGCGGAGAGCACGAGCGCGAGGATGGCCAGGGACGGGAACAGCGTGAGCCACCACGCGCTGACCATCGAGCCCGACTGCTGGGCCTCGTAGAGGATCCGGCCCCACGACCACGTGGTCGGGTCGCCCAGGCCGAGGAAGGCGAGCCCGGCGGCCGAGAGCACCGCTCGTGAGGCGGTCACCACCACGGAGACCACGACCACCGGGGTGACGGCGGGCACCACGTGCCGGCCGATGATCCAGGCCGCGTCGCGTGTCATGAGCCGTGCGGCGTCCACGTAGGGCAGGCCCACCACGGCCAGGGCCTGGGAGCGCACCAGCCGGGTCACCTCGGGCCAGGAGAACGCCGCGACGACCAGGATGATCGTGGTGGTGCTGGGCCCGGCGAGCGCGGCCACGAGGATCATGAGCGGGAGCACCGGCAGCGACAGGGTCAGGTCCACCAGTACCCCGACCACCGCGTCGACCCGGCGGAAGTAGGCCCCGACGACGGCCACCAGCGTGCCGAACGCGATGGCGATGGCGGAGGCAGCCACGGCCACCAGCACGGACTGGCGGGTGCCCCAAACCACCTCCGCGAGCACGTCCCGGCCCAGCGCGTCGGTACCGAAGGGGTGCCCGCCGCCCGGTGGCCGCAGCACGTCCGGACCGTAGCTGGCCGGCGGCGCGGACAGCACCGGCGCCAGCACGCTGACCAGCACGATCAGCGCCAGGACGACCAGGGAGAACATGCCGAGCGGCTGGCGGCGGAAGGCGCGCCAGGTGGCGCTGCCGGCGCGGCGGGCACGGGCCGGGTCCTCCCCCGCGGCGGCGGGCGCCGTCGGCTCGCCCAGGGGTTCGCCGGCGAGGGAGGGTTCGGGCAGCGGCGGCCCGGACAGGGCCGGGCCGGGGATCGGTGCGGTCACGATGCCTTCACTCTCGGGTCGAGGAAGCCGTAGGCGATGTCGGTGAGCATGTTCGCCGCCACGACCGTCACGGCCAGCAGCAGGAACGCGCCCTGGAGCACGGGGAAGTCGAGCTGGGTCACGGCCTCGTAGATGCCCCGGCCGATGCCGGGGTAGGCGAAGACCGTCTCGGTGAGGACCGCCCCGCCCACCAGGAACCCGAGCTGGAGCCCGATGAGCGTGGTGGTGGGCAGCAGCGCGTTGCGCAGCGCGTGCTTCCAGAGGATGCGGCGCGGCGAGAGCCCGTTGGCACGCGCGAGGGTGACGTAGTCGTCGCCCAGCGCGTCGACCAGCGCGGCGCGCATGGTCAGCACGTACGGCCCGAGCTGGACCAGCGTGAGCGAGACGGCGGGCAGCACGAGGTGGGACAGCACCGACCCGTACCACGGGAAGCCGTACACGTCCTGGTCGTAGGCACCCCCGATGGGGAACCAGCCCAGCCCGAGGCCGAACAGGAACAGCAGCACGATGCCGACGCTGGGCACGAACAGGGACTGCCCGGTGACACCGATCACCTGGACCACGCGGTCCCACGTGCGGCCCTTGGCCGACGCGGCGAGCGCACCCAGCGGCACGCCGATCACGACGGTGAGCGCCAGGGCCGTGACCGTGAGCAGCAGCGTCCACGGCAGCCGGTGCAGGAGCACGTCCAGCACCGGCACCGACTGGGTGAACGACGTACCGAGGTCGCCCTGCAGGAGCTGGCCCAGGTACAGCACGTACTGGACGGGCAGCGGCTGGTCGAGGCCGTACTGGACGAGCAGGGCCGCCCGCGCCTCCTCGGTCATGTTCGTGCTCGCCACGGCGAGCGCGGGGTCGCCCGGCAGAAGGCGCAGGAGCAGGAAGGTCACGGTCACGGCGAACCAGATCGTCAGCACTCCCCGGCCGAGACGACGCAGGACGAACAGGGTGAGAGACACGCGGGCGGCCTTTCTGGTCGGATCCGGTCGGCGGCTACTGGCCGGAGACCCGGTAGGCGGACGCCACGGACTGCGCGTGGACGACGGACAGCAGCTCGCTGGGCTTGACCACGAAGCCGTCCCAGTCGGAGCTGTAGGCCATGTACAGGTTCTGCGTGTACATGATGTTGTCGTAGACCTGCTCGTGGACCAGGGCCGCGGCCTCCCGCATGATCGCCACCTTCTCGTCGGTGTCCGGAGTGACGGCCGCCCGGGCGACGAGCTCGTTCAGCTCGGGGTCGTCCACGTGGGTGTAGTTGATGGCACCGCCGGGCAGGTAGGACAGGGTGAAGTTGGTGACGGGGTCGTCCATGATGGCGAAGTTCCCGGCGTAGATGTCGTAGTCGCCCTCGTCCGTCCGGGCCAGGTAGGTGTTGCGCTCCAGGCCCTCCAGCTCGATCGTGATGCCGGCCTCGGCCGCGCTGTCCTTGACGAGCTGCGCCCACTGGCTGGTCACGCTGTCCTGCAGCGAGTACAGCAGGCGGAAGGAGACGGGGAACATGCCGTCGGCGTCGGCCTCGTACCCGGCGTCCTCCATGAGGGAACGCGACAGCTCGGGGTCGAACTCGTACTCGGTCAGGGAGTCGTCGTGGTACTGGGACAGCACGGGCATCAGCGGGCTGGACCCGGTCGAGTCGGCCTGCCCCTGGAGCACCACCTCGCGGATGGTCTCGTAGTCGGCCGCGTGCGCCAGCGCCTGGCGCACCTCGGTCTTCGCCAGGTCCGGGTGGTCCATGTTGTAGACCATGTGGGCGTAGCCGAGCCCGGGCACCTCGGCGATCTCGATGCCGTCGGTGCCCCGCAGCTGCTCCACCTGGGCGGGCGGCAGGGCGTTCGCGATGACGTCGACCTCGCCGCTCTGCAGCGCCAGGATCTCGGTGTTGACGTCCGGGTAGACGCGGTAGACCACGCGTGCCGGGACGGGAGTGCCGCCCTCGACCAGCGGGTAGTCCTGCTCGGTACGCTCCAGGGTGTAGCTCTGCCCGGCCTGCACGTCGGTCAGCACGTACGGACCGGCGCTGACCCAGCCGTCCTCGCCGTCGTTCGCGAACTCGGCGACCGACCCGGCCGGCTCGAAGACGTGCTGCGGCACGATGTTGCCCCAGAACCCGATCTCCTCGATCACGGACGTGTCAGGTTCGGTGAGCGTGACCTCGACACGTGTGGGCGAGACCGCCTCGGCGGACTCGACGTGCCCCATCTGGCCGTAGAACGTCCCGGCGGGTGCGTCCTGCTTGACCGCGTTCAGGGTCCAGGCGACGTCGTCGGCCGTGAGGGGCTCGCCGTCGCTCCAGGTGAAGTCGTCCCGGATCTCGTAGAACCCGGTGGTCTCGTCCACGTAGCCCCAGTCGGTGGCGAGGGCGGCCTCCTTGCTGCCGTCGTCCGCGATGGAGAGCAGGTGGGGGTACATGAGGTTGGTGACCCAGTAGTCGCTGCGGCTGTTGCCGATCAGCGGGTTGTAGTTGACCACGTCGGTGGTCGTGGCGATGGTCAGCGTGTCGTCGCCCGCCTCGGCGGGCGCCCCGCTCCCCTCCCCCTCGGACGACGGTGCCTGCGGCGCGCACGCGGCCAGCGCGAGCGCACCGGCGACGGCGGTGCCGGCCAGGCTCAGTCTTCGCAGCTTCATCAGATCCAGACCTCCTCGAGGACACGCAGGGTGTTGCCGCCGACGACGGCGCGGATCTCGTCGTCGGACCAGCCGTGCTTGACCAGCCAGCCGATGATGTTGAAGAACTCCTCGGCCGGGTTCTCGACGCCGTCGACGTACTCGACCTTGTCGTAGTCCACGTGGCCGTGGGCCTGGGAGATGGAGAGGTTGGACGAGAAGGCGTCGTGCAGGCCCACGTGGTCGCCGAAGAGGGTGTCGGGGCCGAACGTGACGTGCTCGATGCCCACGAGGTCCACGCAGTACTGGAAGTGGTCCATCACCGACTCCAGCGAGTGCCGGGGGTGCTTCGGCGAGAGCGTGGTGTGGGGCGCGGCCTCGATGCCGATGACGCCGCCGCGGCGGGCGCACTCGACGATGGTCTCGTCGGTCTTCATCCGGTTGGTGGGCCACAGGCCGCGGGCGCCGGCGTGCGTGATGAACACGGGCTTGGTGGACGCCTTGATGGTGTCCAGGCAGGTGCGGTCCCCGGAGTGCGAGATGTCGATGGCGATGCCGAGCTTGTTCATGCGCGCCACGGCCCGCTCGCCGAAGTAGGTCAGGCCGCCGTCGCCTCGCTCCTTGAGGCCCGAGCCGAGCGTGTTCGCCTCGGAGTAGGCGATGCCCATCATGCGCACCCCGAACCCGTAGAGGACGTCCAGCCGGTCCACCTCGTTCTCGATCATGGTCGCCGCCTCCAGCGAGAAGACGTGGGCGATCCGCCCGGTCTCCTGCGCGTGGCGGATGTCCCGCAGGGTCTCGCCCTTGACCACGAAGTCCTGGTGGGCCAGGTCGGCCATGCGGACGCCGAGGTCGAAGAGCACGTCCTGGTACTTCCACCCGGCATCGCTCGAGATGCAGCAGGTGCCGTCCATCCCGTTGTCGAACACGGCGGTCAGGCCGGAGCGGCTCAGCCCCTCGTAGCCGGTGCTCTCCCGGCCCTGCCGGATGTATCCGCGCAGGTCGCCCATGTCCTGGGGGAAGACCTGGAGGTGGTCGTGCAGGGAGATGACGGTCTCCTGCTCCAGGAGGCGCGCGGTGCGCTCCGTCTCGCTCGTGGTCAGGTCGAGCCCGGCATAGGCGGGCACGCGGCCGACCTGCTGCGCGAGCTCGAAGGCGCGGTAGTCGACGTCGGGCTCCAGGTAGTCGTAGGCCCGGTATCCCGCGTACTGCTTCGCTGGCTCCAGCACTGCTGCCTCCTCGTAACAAACCGGCGTGAGTGACCTCACCGTCGCGACTATCCGGCGCGGCTGTCAATCCTGATGGGTTAATCCGGCTCAAGAATTCACGTGAGCGAAACATCCCGCGACGCCGGGCAGGGCACCATGGGGACATGACACGCAGCTCCGACGGCCCCGACCCCGTGCTCCGCGTCCGTGGCCTCGACATCGGGTTCCGGTCCGGCGCGCACGTCACCCCGGTGGTGAGCGACCTCGACCTCGACGTCCGCCCGGGTGAGCTCGTGGCCCTCCTGGGCGAGTCCGGCTCGGGCAAGACCGTGACCGCACGCGCCGTGCTCGGCATCCAGGACCCGGCCGCGACCGTCTCGGCCCGCGAGCTCGCCGTGGGCGGCACGGACCTGCTCACCTGCACCGAGGAGGAGCGGCGCGCGCTGCGGGGCGAACGCATGAGCATGGTGCTGCAGGACGCGCTCTCCAGCCTCAACCCCGTCCTGACCGTGGGCGACCAGATCGGTGAGATCTTCCGCGTGCACCGCGGACTGGGCCGCCGGCAGGCGCGCGAACGGGCCGTCGAGCTGCTCGACCTGGTCGGCATCGCCGCGCCCGGCGCCCGGGTGGACGACTACCCGCACCAGTTCTCCGGCGGCATGCGGCAGCGCATCCTCATCGCGATGGCGATCGCGCTGGAGCCGGACCTGCTGGTCGCCGACGAGCCGACCACCGCCCTCGACGTCACCGTGCAGGCGCAGATCCTGCGCCTGCTGCACGACCTGCGCGGCCGGCTCGGCATGGGGGTGCTGCTCATCACGCACGACATCGGCGTCGTCACCGAGGTCGCCGACCGCCTCGCCGTGATGCGCGACGGCGTGGTGGTGGAGCAGGGGGACGCCGACGCGGTCTTCGCCGCACCGAGCGCGCCGTACACCAGGACGCTGCTGGGCTCGGTCCCGCGCGCCGGCACGGCGCGCGTGCTGGAACCGCCGTCCGCGCAGCCCGACGACGCACCCGCAGGTGCCGACGACGTGGTGCTGGAGGTGAGCGGCCTGGGCCGCACCTTCCACGGCGGGTCGCCGCTGGCCCGGCGCACCGTCCGCGCCGTGGACGGTGTGGACCTCGTGCTGCGCCGGGGCGAGACGCTCGGCGTCGTCGGGGAGTCCGGCAGCGGCAAGTCGACGCTGGCCCGGATGGTCGTCGGGCTGGAGAGCGCCGACCAGGGCACGGTCCGCTACCACGGGCAGGACGTCACACGGCGCGCCCGGGGCCGGCGGCCCGCGCCCCGGACCGGTACCCAGATGGTGTTCCAGGACCCGTACACCTCGCTCGACCCGCGCATGCGGGTGCGGGACATCGTCGCCGAACCGCTCGTGGTGACCCGTACCGGTACCGCCGCCTCCCGGCGCGACCGCGTCGCGGAGCTGCTGGAGCTCGTCGGGCTGCGCCCCGACGTCATGGACCGGTTCCCGCACCAGTTCTCCGGCGGGCAGCGGCAGCGCATCGGGATCGCGCGGGCACTGATGCGCGACCCCGACGTGCTGGTCTGCGACGAACCCGTCTCCGCCCTGGACGTGACCATCCAGGCGCAGGTCACCAACCTGCTCGTCGACCTCCAGGACCGGCTCGGTCTGTCGATCCTGTTCATCTCGCACGACCTGTCGGTGGTGCGCAACCTCGCCCACCGCGTGCTGGTGATGTATCGCGGCACCGCGGTCGAGACGGGAGACGTGGAGCAGATCTTCGACCGGCCCGGGCACCCGTACACGCGTGAGCTGCTCGCCTCGATGCCGCCGCTCACCCGCGCCGAGCGCGGGCGGCTGACGGCCGCCTGAGACGACGAGCAGGCCCTAGGTCCCACGAGCTGCTCACCTCCTGCGGGTCGTCAACCAGGTCGTACGGCGACCCGGTGCGTTCCCTGTCGGTGCCGGCGACCTCCCGGGCCGCGCTACTCCTTCACCGACCCGGCCGTCAGGCCCTCCACGATCCAGCGGCTCGCCACCGCGAACAGCACCATGGTCGGCAGGATCGTGAGCACCGCCGCGGCCGACATCGGGCCCCAGGCGATGTTGAACGTCGAGATGAACCCGTTGAGCGCCGCCGGGATGGTCTTGGTGGCGTCGGAGTTCAGCAGGACGACGGACAGGAACAGCTCGTTCCAGCAGTTCACGAAGTTGAAGATGAACGCCGCGGCGATCCCCGGGGCCATCACCGGCACGAGCACGCGGAACAGCGCGCCCAGGCGCGAGCACCCGTCGATCATCGCCGCCTCCTCCAGCGCGTCGGGCATGTTCTCGAAGAACCCCCGCAGCATCACGGTGGAGAACGGGATGCACATGGCCACGTAGACCAGGGCCAGACCCGGCCGGGTGTCGACCAGGCCCAGGTCGGACAGCATCGCGTACAGGGGACCGAGCGCGATGAACGCCGGGATCATCTGGGTGAGCAGGAACGCCCCGAGCACCGCACCCTTGCCGCGGAACTCGAACCGCGCCAGCACGTAGGCGCTGAGCAGGGCGATCAGCGTCGCCGTGCCCCCGGCCAGCAGCGCGACCGTCAGCGAGTTGCCGATGAAGGTGCCGAAGCTCGACGTGGCGAACAGGTCGGTGTAGTTGGCCGTGGACGGCTCGGACGGCCAGTACTCCAGCGGCCACCGGTTGATGGACCCGGGCGCCTTGAAGGACGTGACCACCACCCAGTAGAGCGGGAAGAGCGTGACGACCAGCCACAGCGCTAGTCCCGTGACCCGGACGACGCGCCCCGTCACCGCTGGTTCACCCGCTTCATGGCCACGAGGTAGAACGCGCAGAACACGAACAGCACCACCATGACGGCCAGGCCGATCGCGCTCGCCAGGCCGTAGGAGCCCTGCTGCGTGTACTCGATCATCCAGGTGGTCACGATGTGCGTGCGTCCCGCGGGGCCGCCGGCCGTCATCGCATAGATGATCTCGGGCGAGTTGAACGTCCAGATCGCCCGGAGCAGCACGGTGAGCGCGAGCGTGGTCCAGATGTACGGGATCACGATCGAGAAGAGCCGGCGCACGGTCCCGGCGCCGTCGATGGCGGCAGCCTCCAGCACCTCGTCGGGCACCGACTGGAGCGCGGCGAGGATCATGATCGCGAAGAACGTCACGCCGTACCAGACGTTGGCGACGATGACGGCGACCATGGCCAGCGTCGGGTCGGCGAGCCACGGCAGGGGCGCGTCCACGAGGCCCGCCTTCATCAGCAGGTCGTTGACGACGCCGAACTCCGCGTTGAACATCCAGCGGAAGAGCATGCCCACCAGGAAGCCGGAGACCGCCCACGGGTAGAACACCAGCGCCTGGTAGAGCCCGCGGAAGCGGAACCGGCGCCACAGCGCCAGGGCCACCAGGAACCCGATCACGAGCTGCGGCGCGATCGAGCCCACGACCCACACCACGGTGTTCCCCGCGACCACGGGGAACACCGGGTCGCCCAGGATGGTGAGGAAGTTGCCCAGCCCCACCCAGGGGGTCGAGGTGAGATCCCACAGGTTCCAGTCCCGGAACGCCATCTGCGCACCCTGGAGCATGGGGAAGTACGTGAACCAGCAGACGAAGACGATGGCAGGGGCGAGGAACCCGAGGATCGTCAGCGCGTGCCGGAGCCCGAAGGGCGTACGACGCCGGGGCACGCGTGGCGAACCGGCACGCGGCGGACGGACGGCGGTGGCGGTCACGTCAGCTCTCCGACGCGTACTTCTCGGTCCAGAACGTGTCCCACTCCCCGAGCAGCTCGCTCGTGGTCATGTCGCCCAGCAGCACGGCCTGCAGGTCCTGGTCGGCCTTCTGCTCCCACTCGGTCCACCAGCTCACGCCGCGCGGCTGCACCACGTTGACGTACGTCTCCGGGTCCTCGGTCATGGTCACGTAGCTCGACCACGGGCCCTCGGAGTAGAACGGGTCCTCCCCCGCGCCGTCGATGATCGGCACCAGGCTGTTCTCCTGCGCGAACCGGGTGGCCGGCTCCGCGCCCGACAGGAACTCGACCAGGTCGGCCGCCTCGGCCTGGTGCTCGCTCGCCTCCGCGACGCCCCAGCCCGCGGTGGCCAGCGGCTGCGCCGCCTTGCCGGTGGGGCCGGTCAGCAGCGGCGCGGTGGACCACTGGTCCTCGGTGACGGTCGTCGACTGCGACACCGTGGCGATGACCTCCGGGTCCTGGAGCAGGAACGCCGTGGAGCCGTTGGTGAAGCCCTCGACCATCTCGGGGTAGCCCCACGACACGGCGGACGGCGGCGACGCCTGGTCGAACAGGGCGAAGTAGGTGTCGACGGCGTCCTGCGCCTCGGGCGCCGAGAAGATGGTGGACCCGTCCTGCAGCAGGTAGGCGTTCTCCACGTCGAGGTCGTCGATCGTGTACGCCTCCACGGCGGCCACCACGTTGCTGAACCCGTTCTGGCCGCCGCGGAACGCGTAGCCGTAGGTGTTCTGTCCCGGGTCCTGGATGGCGGTGGCCTGCTCCAGCAGGTCCTCCCACGACGCCGGCGGCCCGTCGAAGCCCGCCTCCTCGACGAGGTCGGTGCGGTAGAACAGCGACAGCCCGTAGAAGCCGTACGGCACGTAGTAGCGGGCGCCGTCGGGCGCGGTCACGGCCTGCGCGTTGTCGGTCAGGTCGTCCCAGCCCGCCCACTGCGGGGCCTCGTCGGACAGGTCGTGCAGCCAGCCGTTGTTGCTGAACGCCCCGACGGTGCTGTCGCGGACCTCCAGCACGTCCACGCCGCGGCCGGACTGGAGCATCTGCTGGAGCTTCTGGTCGGCCTGGTCGGTGGGCGGGGACACCAGGTCGACGGTGACGCCCGGGTTCTCCGCCTCGAACTCGTCCAGCAGCTCGCGGATGAGCGCGGTACGGGCCGGGTTGGTCAGGCTCTCGACCATCTGCAGGCGGACGGTCCCGTCGGCGGCGGACCCGCCTCCGGAACACGCGGTGAGGGCGAGCAGGCCGATCGTGGCCAGGCTCGCGGTGACGGCAGCTCGGGTGCGGTGCACGGGCGCACCTCTCCTTCTTCTCGGTCGGTGTGGTGTCACTGGCCCCGGCGTTCGTCGGCGAACGCCAGGATCTGGGGTACGGCGCGCTCGACGAACGCCTCGAAGTCGCGCGGCTCGGTGTACAGGTGCGCCGAGAGGCGCAGGTAGCCCACGCCGCCGAAGCTCGTGAAGGCCGACTCGACGCCGGCCAGGTCGAGCAGCCGCAGGCGCAGCTCGTCGGCGTCCGTCCGGTCCCGTCCGAGACCGTCCGGGAGCCGGATCAGGCGCATCGCGGGCACGGGCATGCCGACGTCGGTGGCCACGGGCCCGTCGACATGGGGCTGGAGGGCCGCGCCGATGACGTCCACGCCGTGGTCGGCGAGCGCCGCGATGGTCTCGCGCGCCCGGGCCCAGCCGTGCTCCCGCTCGACGAACCGGACGGCGTGCGGGGAGGCGAGGTAGGCGGTCGCGTCCAGGGTGCCCTGGGAGTCGAACCGCTCCGGGTAGGGCTCCTCGGCGCCCCAGGAGTCGATGAGCGGCCAGAGGTCGTCACGGTCGGCGGCGCGGGTGACGAGCAGCGCGGACCCGCGCGGCGCGCAGGGCCACTTGTGCAGGTTGCCGAACCACCAGTCGCCGCCCGCGGCGGCGGCCGCGTCGGGGACGAGGCCGGGCGCGTGCGCGCCGTCCACGAGCACGCGGGCGCCGCGTTCGTGGGCGACCTGCGTGATCCGGGCGGTCGGGAGCAGACGGGCGGTGGGCGAGGTGATCTGGTCGACGACGACGAGGCGCACCGTGCCGGTGAGCTCGGCCCGGAACCGCTCGACGACCTCGTCCTCCGTCGCCGCGAGCGGCACGGCGACCGTGCGGACGCGGGCACCGGTGCGCCGGGCGAGCCGGTGGGCGCCCATGGTGACGGCGCCGTAGCCGTGGTCGGTGACCAGGATCTCGTCGCCGGGCGCGAGCCGCAGGGAGTTGAGCACCACGGTCGCGGCCGCCGAGGCGTTGGGCACGAACGCCGTGTCCTCGGCGCGGGCACCCACGAACGGCGCGATCTCGTGGCGGGCGGCGGCGATGAGCTCGGGCGTCCGGGGGAACCAGGCGACAGGGCTGAGGTCGGCCTGCCGCCGCAGCTCCTCCTGGTGGCGCCCCACCTCGATGGGGACGGCGCCGTAGGAGCCGTGGTTGAGGTGCACGACGGTGTCGTCCAGCGGCCACGCGTCCCGGGCCGGCCGGCCGGACGCGAGCCGGACGGGCACCGGTGCGGTGGTGGTGTGCACCTGGTCCATCGACCCTCCCTCGGGTGGTTGTCGGACAACCATGGCAGCCGAAGCGACTCAAGACCAGAGATTCCTCGTGAATGACACAGATCTGTAGGACAGGTTTTACGGGGGCGAAATGTCCGCGGCGCCAGGGAGAACCTGACATGCTGGAGGGATGCACGAGGTGAGCGCGGTCGAGACGGCACTGCACGGGGTCCGCACCCTGATCGCCGACGGCTCCCTCCAGCCGGGCGACCGGCTGCCCAGCGAGGGCGAGCTGAGCGAGCGGCTCGGCGTCTCGCGCGGATCGATCCGCGAGGCGATCCGCACGCTCTCGGCCCTGGGCGTGGTCGAGACGCGCCGCGGGGCCGGAACGTTCGTGGGCGAGCTGCGCGCCGCCGACATGATCCGGACGCTCACCCTCACGGTCGGCCTGCTGCCGCTGGAGTCGATCCTCGAGCTCTACGAGCTGCGCCGCGTGCTGGAGGCGCATGCCGTCGCCCTGTCGGCGGCGCGCTGCGACGACGCCACGCTGACCCGGCTGGCGGACCTCCTCGACCAGCTGGAGGCGAGCGAGGACGTCGACGAGCAGTCGGCGCTCGACCACGAGTTCCACATGGGCGTCGTGCGGCTGTGCGGCAACGAGTCGCTGGCGTCCCTGGTGTCGGTGCTCCGGTCCCGGTCGCGCGCCTACCCGGTGCTCACCCCGGACACCAAGCGGGTCTCCGACGCGGGCCACCGCGCGATCCTGCGCGCGCTGACGGCGCGCGACCCCGTCGCGGCGTCGGTGGCCGCGGCGGCGCACGTCACGCAGAGCGAGGTGTGGCTGCGCGAGCGCCGTCCGGCACCGGACCCGGTGGACTGACCCCGGGCCGACCGGGGGCGCACGGCCCCGGCGCGGGTCAGGCCCGGCCGTCCGCGGCGCCGAGCTGATGGAACGCCCGGTCGAAGTGCACCAGGGCGCGCCCGCCGTCCCGGGCGGACGCGTGCACGGCGACGACCCGGCCGACGAGCAGCACGTGGTCACCCGCCTCGACCTCGGTCCAGGTCTCGCACTCCAGCACGTGCCGCGCGTCCTCGGTCAGCAGGGGGACGCCGGCCCGGCCCGCGCCCACGACCCGGCCGATGAACTTGTCCGGGGCCTTGGAGGCGAACGCGGCGGCGACGTCCTCACGGTCGTGCGCCAGCACGTGCACCGCGAACCGCCGCGCCGCGCGCAGCGGCGCCAGGGTACGGCTGGTCCGGCCCACCCCGACGGCGACCAGCGGCGGGTCGAGGCTCACGCTCATCACGGCGGTGGTCGTCAGCCCCGCGGGGACTCCGCCCGCCGCCGTCGTGACCACGCACACGCCGCTCGCCAGCCCGGCCATCGCGTCCCGGAACCCGTCGGCGACGGACTCCCCGCGCGATGTTGATGACATCAACATACGTCCATCGTCGGTGGTCGATGTTTCGCGTGGATCACTCCGGCGGCCGCGTTCTGTTACGTCTGTCGCCGACCTCGGTAAACCCCCTCCGACCGGCGCAATCGCCTAGCATCAAGGCATGCATCAGGGCACGGACGCGCGCGCCGACCAGGAGACCGATCCGCTCGGCCGCTCGGTCGCCCGGCTGGGGCAGCGGATCCGCGCGCTCCGGCACTCGCAGCGTCTGACGCTCGTCCAGCTCGCCGAGGCCACCGGGCTCTCGCACTCGTTCCTCAGCCAGGTGGAGCGGGGGCGGGCACGGCTGAGCATGTCGTCCCTGTTCCGCGTCGCGACGACCCTCGGCACCACCCAGCAGCTCCTGCTCGCCGAGGGCACGGCACCGCCCGCGGGCAGCACGCCGGTCGTGCGGCGCACCGACGAGGGGTCGGCGGCGTCGGCGGGCGGGGGCACGGTCCGTGCCCTCGCCCCCGCCGGGGACCGCCCGTTCGACCCCATGGAGTACACGGGCACGTCACGCGAACCGGGGCCGTACTGGGCCCACGACGAGGACGAGTTCGTCTACGTGGTCGAGGGCGAGGTGCTGCTCGACCTCGACGGCACGCTGGAGCAGGTGGGCCCCGGCGACTCGGCCTTCTACCGCGCCGGGACCCGCCACCGCTGGGCCAGCGCCGACGGCGGCGCCTACCGGCTGCTGGTGGTCAAGCAGCGACTCGCGCCAGACGCCGGCTGAGCCCGCGCGCCACCGCGCGCTCGTCGGCGGTCACCAGCCGGCCGTCCCGCACCACGACGCG
Organism: Promicromonospora sp. NPDC050880; assembly: GCF_044456525.1. Taxonomy (NCBI): domain Bacteria; kingdom Bacillati; phylum Actinomycetota; class Actinomycetes; order Micrococcales; family Promicromonosporaceae; genus Promicromonospora; species Promicromonospora sp. NPDC050880. The sequence goes on along the minus strand of NZ_JBITFV010000001.1, from coordinate 275,692 downwards.
CCCGCCCACGACGACGTGCCGCGGCCGACGGCCGGGCGCGGCCCAGAGCAGGCCCGCGACCGGGTCGGCCACGCCGGCGTCGGCCACGCCGGAGACGTCCCACACGCACAGGTCGCCGGCGGACCCCGGCGCGATCCGGCCGAGCTCGGGCCTGCCGAGCCCGTCCGCCGCGCCCGCCGTGGCGGCGTCCAGCACCTCGCGCGCCGCGAGCTGGCGGCCCACCAGCGCCGAGACCTGCATCGCCAGGCGGGCGTCCGCGAGCAGGTGGCCGGCGTCGTTCGAGCCGCCGCCGCTCGTGCCGAGGCCCACGGTGACCCCGGCCGCCAGCAGCCGTGCGACCGGCGCGACGCCCCAGCCCATCGGCACGTCGCACCCGGGGGCGTGCGTCGCGGACGCCCCGGACGCCGCCACCCGGTCGATCTCCTCGTCAGTGACGTCGCACAGGTGCGCCACCGTCACGTCGGGCGCGAGCCAGCCCCACTCGTCCAGCAGGTCGAGCGGCCGCCGGCCGTACCGCTCCAGCGCGACCGCGACGTCGACCTGCTCGTTGGCCTGCGTACGCCGCCGCAGCCCGCGCCGCCGCGCCACCTCCGCGAGCAGCCGGAACGTCGCCTCGCCGTCGCTGTGCACGCCGGCCGGGCCGACGGCGACCTGCACGCGGCCGTCGGCGCGCACGCCGCCCGGCGCGTCACCCACCAGCGCGTCGGCGACGGCGTCCGCGCTCAGCGCCGCCGTCTCGGCGTCGTCGCCCGCGGTGCCTCGCACCAGGACGAGGCGCGCCCCGAGGTCGTCCGCCGCGGCGGCCGTCGCGCGCGCGAGGTCGGCGGTGGCGGCCGGGTCGAGTCCCGCCGGCCACGTGAGGTGATGGTCGGCGACGGTCGTGACCCCGCTGAGCAGGGCCTCCGCCAGCCCTGCACGGGCCGCCGCGCCCACGAGCCCCGCGTCGACCCCGGCGCGCCGGTAGGCGGCAGCCATCAGGGCGAGCCAGTCGCGCATCGGGACGCCGCGGGTGCCGGGCAGCGTCCGGAACGCCGTCTGGAGCAGGTGGTGGTGCGCGTTCACCAGCCCCGGCGTGACCACGCAGCCGGTCGCGTCGAGCACCTCGACGCCGGTGTCGGACGACGCGCCGGATGCCTGCGGGGCACCGGCACCGTCCGCACCGGTGCGGATCTCCAGCACCCGCCCGTCCGCGCCGATCACGACGTCGCCCCCGGGCTCCTCCGCACCAGGCCACGGCCCGTGTGCGGGGGTGCCCGGTCCGCCGGGCCTGGCATCCGACCCGTGTGCGGGGGTGCCCGACCCGTCCGACCTGTCCGCCCGGGCACCCGGACCCGTGCGCACCGCGAGCGCCCCGCGCACGACCAGGCGCGGCACGGCACGGTCCGCGACCAGGCGCGGGGCGGCCCCGTCCGTGACCGGACGCGACACGGTCCCGCTCTCGTCCGGCGGCGACCCCGCACCGGTCTCGCTCACCCGCGGTCCCGGGCGCCGAGCGCGCTCGCGCCGTCGGCCGGCGTCGTGAACCGGGACGCCTCGACGAGCGTCCGCGCGAGCTGCGCGACCGCACGCTCGAACAGCTCCTTGCCGGCCTCGGCGGTGGCGGTGGTCGGGTCGCCCACGTGGCCGTCGGGGCCGAAGTCGCTCGACAGCCAGCCGAACGACGTGGGCCGGCCGAAGCCGATCTGCTCGTAGGCGAGCAGGTCCTCGGGCACCCGGCGTTCCGCGAGGTCCAGGTGGACCAGTCCGGGGCGCAGGTGCAGCATGAGGGAGGTCTCGCCGTGGCCGCCGTGCACGCCGAGGCCGTGCTCGTCGCCGGAGGCCGGGACGCCGCCCTGGTCGCGCGGCATCGAGACGTGCGCGAAGAACGTGCGCAGCCCGAACCGGCGCCGCAGCTCCCGGTTGGCGACCTGGCCGAGCGCGGAGTTGCCGCCGTGCCCGTTGACGAACATCAGCCGTGTGATGCCCGACGCGGCGAGCGAGCGGCCGACGTCGACCAGGACGCGCATGAGCGTGTCCCACGAGAGCCAGACCGTGCCGGGGAACCCGGCGTGCTCGTCCGACTTCGTGTACGCGAGCGGCTCCAGCAGCACGACGGACGCCGCGCCGGAGGCGGCGACCGACTCGACGGCGGCCGAGGCGGCCTCGGTGGCCGTCACCAGGTCGGTCGAGACCGGCAGGTGGGGCCCGTGCTGCTCGATCGCCCCGAGCGGCAGCACCGCGACGGTGTCGGGGGGCAGGGCCTCGATCTGCCGCCAGGTGAGGTCGGCGAAGCGGGGGGCGGTCATCAGCGCACCCCGATGTTGACGCGGGTGTCCACGGGCGGGGCGTCGACCAGCTTGCCGGGGTTGAGCAGGCCCTTCGGGTCCATGGTCCGGGCGGTCTCGCGGGCGAGGTCGACGTTGCGGTCCACGTACCACTGGTGCGGCGAGTGCACGCCGAGACCCAGCGCCTCCAGGCGCTCGATCCCCGCGAGCGTGTGCTCCTCGGAGACGTAGTCGGCGACGACCATCGCCAGGGGCGCCCTGCCCATGAGCTCCAGGTGGAGGTGCACGTCGCCGTCGTAGACCGCGCGGACGTCGTCCGGGCGCTCCCAGTGGGCGAGGCCGCCGGTCTCCATGTGGAACCACGTGTGCTCGGGGTGCGCCTTCTGCAGGTAGTACACGGGGTGGTTGTAGGACATCGAGGAGAGCTTGTCCGTCTCCGCGTAGTCCGCGAGCGTGGCCACGACGTCGCCGCCGGCGGCGACCACGCGCGCCTCGATCTCCGCCGCGGTCGACGCCTCGGCGATCACGCGCAGGCTGTGCCGTGCGGCGTCGAGCGGCACGGGCGCGGGCAGGCTCGGCACGAGGGCCGGCGGGTCCGCCGACGCCAGCCGGGGCAGCACGGGCAGGTCGAGCAGCGAACGGTGCACGCTCGTCATCGACGCCCAGTCGTCGAAGGCGGCGTAGACGGCCACCCAGTCGCGGGCCGGGTCCGTGGCGATCTCCAGCTCCACGATCACGCCCGTCACGCCGTACACGTGCACGTACGGCGTCACGTCCGGGCCCGACACCGTGAAGGTGGTCCCGCTGCCGTCCATGGGTGCCACCGTGACCGACAGCACGAAGCCGTCGGAGGTGGACCCGTGCTCGATCGTGCCGGTGCCGGCCGATCCCCCGCCGACGAACCCGCCGATGGTCGAGCCCTTGGTGGACGGGTAGATCCAGATGTCGCGGCCGGCCGCGCGCGCCGCGACGTCGATCGCGGTGATCTTCGCGCCCGCCCCTGCGGTCACCGTGCCCGAGTCGTTGACCCGGATGGTGTCCAGGCCGCGCAGGTCCAGCACGAAGCCGCCGTCGAACGGCGTCGCCTGGCCGTAGTTGCCGGTGCCCGAGCCGCGGGGCGTCACCGGGACGTCGTGCTCGTAGGCGATCCGCAGCACCTCGGCGACCTCCGCCGCCGAGCGGGGGCGGACGACGGCGTCGGGCAGGTACCGCCCGGCCGGCACCTTCTCCTGGAGCACGGGTGACATGCGGGACCAGTCGGAGGACGTCTTGAGCAGCAGCTCGGGGTCGGTGGAGACGAGGTCGGGGCCGAGCCGGGCGGCGATCTCGTCCGCGGCGCGCGCCGCCCGCTCGGGGCCGGCCGGAGTGCCGGCGGGGGTGGTGGTCGTCATGGTCAGCTCCCCATCGAGATCGAGTCGTCGGTGAACTCGTTGGTGTACAGCGACTCCGGGTCGATGTCGGCGGAGTCGATCTGGCCGGCGTCGACGAGGATCGGGCCGAAGGTGTCCACGATCTCGGCCATGCGGTCGGGGTCGATGCGGCCGAACACGCCGGAGGCCGGGTCGTCGGTGACGAGGTCGAGGTCCTTCATCGTCTGCACCGAGTAGTCCGCCACCCCGAGCGAGTAGGTCCAGCCCGTCTGGTACTGGTCCACGAGGTCGACGATCAGCTCGTTCGTGGCCTCCGGGTCGTCGAGGTAGTCGAGCTGCGCCTGCTGCATGATCGGCACCAGCTTGGCGAGGCAGTCGGCGTTCTCCTCGACCTTGTCGGCGCGCACGGCGAGCGCCTCGGGGTAGACCGAGTAGCCGACGTCGGACAGGAGCTGGTACCCCACGGGCTTGCCCCACTGCGGGATCTCGTTCTCGTAGATGTAGGGCTCCGCCGTGGCGAACCCCTGCTGCAGGATCGCGGGGTCGGAGACGAACCGCTGGGGCGTGCCCTCGTAGCTGAGGTCGATCTGTGCGTCCTCGATGATGTCCTGCGAGGCCAGCAGACGCGGGAAGACGTCGCCCGCCGACACGAGCGGGTCGCCGCCCGCGGCCGCCTCCTCGATGGTGGTCGCGCCGTCGTGGCTAGCCGGGTCCCACATGACGATCTGCGGGCTCACGGTGAGCTGGGAGGCCACGGTGACGACGGGGTTGTCGGCCAGGGCGGTGATCTGGGCGTCGGTGGTGACGGCGCCGAGCATGATCGAGTCGTCCAGGTACATGAGCGACGGCACGGGCTGGAAGTTGACGTTCGGTCCGCCGGGGCGCACCTCGACGTCCACCCCCGTGTCGACGCCCTGGGCGACGAGGGAGCCGGTGACCGACTTGGCCTCCGTGTCCACGGTGCTGTCAGGACCGACCAGGGAGTACATCGCGCCGTGCTCGGCCTCGGGCTGCCAGTCCTGCTGCAGCACGACGGTCTCGGGGCACACGCCGGACAGGTCGAGCGGCCCGTCGGCCTCGGCGGCGGGCACGTCGATCGGGGCCGCGCCGCCCGCCTGGTCGGCGGTGCCGGCGCCGCCGCACGCGGTCAGGACGAGGAGCGGGACGGCGGACAGCGCGACCATGGCGAGGTGTCGGGGTCTGGCGAGGAACATGGGGACTCCTGGGTTGGGTGGGGCGTGGGGGCGCGGTGGGACCACCCGGTGCGTGGGGGACGCACCGGGCGGGGGTCGTGACGGGCGGGCGCGGGTCGGTGTCAGGCCCCGCGTCCGTACCAGCGGCCGATGACGGCCCGGTCGAGGGCGGCGAAGACGGAGAACACCACGACGCCGAACAGGGCGGTCAGGATGATGGCCATGAACAGCGCGTCCATGTTCAGCCGCAGCGTGTAGGTGCGCAGCAGGCCGCCGATGCCGGGCGAGCCCTGCTGGAAGAAGAAGTCGCCGACGATCGCGCCGATCACGCTCAGGCCCGCCGCGTTGCGCAGGCCCGTGAAGATCGACGGCAGCGCCGCCGGGAACTGGAGCTTGAGGAGCCGCTGCGCACGGGTGGCGCGGTTCAGGGTGAACAGGTCGTGCGCGGCCGCCGAGGCGGACTGGAGCCCGAACAGGGTGTTCGCGATCATCGGGAACAGGGCGATGATCACGCACACCACGATGCGGGCGCTGAACCCGTAGCCCATCCAGATCCCGATGAGCGGCGTGAGGGCGAGGATGGGGATGGTCTGCAGGATCACCGCGTACGGGTAGAGCACCTTCTCGACCCAGCCCGCCTGCGCCATGACGACGGCGTACCCGATGCCGAGCACGACGGCGATCCCGAGCCCGGACAGCGCCACGCCGACGGTCTGCCACAGCGCGTCGAGCATGGGCACCATGACGTTCGGGTTGCCGAGCGTGGTGCCGAGCACCTGGTGCAGCGGGGGCAGCAGGAACCGGCGTTCGGGGCTGAGCACCAGGTAGGTCACGGCATACCAGACGGCGACGATGCCTCCGACGGCAGCGAGCAGCGGCCCGACCCGGCTCCCGGCGGCGAGCAGCCGCCGCCGGGCCGACGACGTCCGGGCGACCGGGCGCGGTGCGGCCTCGTCCCGGGGGCGCGCGGTGCTCTCCTGCACCGTCGCGGCGCTCACGAGTGCTCCCCGAGGGCCGCGGAGACCTCACCGGTGAGCGCGGCGAAGTCGGCGTCGTACCGGAGCTCGGGCGGGCGGGGGTAGGACCAGGGCACGGGGATGTCGGCCACCACCCGGCCGGGTCGCCCGCTCATCACGACGACGCGCGTGGACAGGTAGACCGCCTCCGACACCGAGTGCGTGATGAACAGGCCGGCGAAGCTCTTGAGCTGGAAGAGGCTCTGCAGCTCGGTCTGCATGCGCAGCCGGGTGATCTCGTCGAGGGCGCCGAACGGCTCGTCGAACAGCGCGAGGTCCGGCTCGGCGACCAGCGCGCGGGCGATCGACACCCGCATCCGCATGCCACCGGAGAGCTGGCGCGGGTGCTGCTTCTCGAAGCCGGACAGCCCCACGAGGTCGAGGGCCTCCTGCGCGCGGCGCCGCCGGTCGGGCTTCGCGGCGCCGCGCAGCTCGCCGACCAGCTCGACGTTGCGCAACGCGCTGCGCCACTCCAGGAGCGTCGGTTCCTGGAAGACGTAGGACGTCGAGGTGGCGTTCACCTCGATGCTGCCGCCGGTCACGTGGTCCAGCCCGGAGGCCAGGCGCAGCAGGGTGGACTTGCCGCACCCGGACGGGCCGACGACGGAGACGAACTCGCCGGCCGTGACGGACAGGCTCACCCCCTCCAGCGCGACGGTGCCGGTGGGGAACGCCTTGGTCACGTCGTCGAGCACGAGCGTGCGCGTCATGGACTTCGGCCGTGGGGTCGTCGTGGTCACTGTGCTCACTGGTGTCACCTCACGAGCAGGTCGGGATCGGGGGTCTCGGTCGCGGCGGGCCGGTCCGCGGACCGGGTGGGCGCGGCGAGGGCGAGGGCGCGGTGGACGCGGGTGTCTGCCACCACGCGACCGCCCGTCAGGACGACGCGTGCGTGCTCCCCGCCCGCCAGCACGTCGCCGAGCGGCACGTCGGGCACGAGGACCAGATCGGCGCGGTCCCCCGCGGACAGACCCGCCGGCGGCAGCCCGAGCACCGTGCGCGCCCCGGCCGTCACGGCGTCCAGGGCCTCGGCGGCCGTCAGGTGGCCCGCGGTCATGAGCAGCGACGTCGTCTCGAACGGGTCGCCCGTACCGGCCGGGTTGAACGGGTCGCGGAGGTTGTCGGCGCCCGCAGCCAGCGGCACGCCCGCGTCCAGCAGGGCCCGCACGGCGGTCAGCCCGCGCGGCGGGAGGTGCGTGGCGTCGCGGCCCTGGAGATAGAGGTTGGTGATCGGCAGCGTCACCACGCCGAGGCCGGCACGCGCCAGCAGGTCCACCACGGGGGCGAGCCGGTCGGGCGGCAGCGAGCCGAGCCGGACCACGTGGCTCGCCGTCACGCGCTGGGTCAGCCCGCGCGCGATCACCTGCCGGGCCAGCTCGATCACGTCGAGCGTGTCGTCGGCGGGCAGCGCCGTCTGCTCGTCGGCGTGCAGGTCCACCGGGAGCCCGGTGCGCTCGGCGAGGTCGAGCACGCGCGTGACCTCCGCCCGCGGATCGGGGGCCAGGTGCGGGCAGCCGCCCAGCACGTCCACGCCGCGCGCGGCGGCCTCGGCGAAGACGGCGTCCGGCGTGTGCGACCCGCCGAGCAGGCACACCTGGAGCGTCACGGACCCCGCGAGCTCCTCGCGCAGCCCGAGCAGCGCGTCCAGCATGCGCAGCGGGTCGCCCTCGGCGGGCGCGTCGACGTGGGTCCGGACGGTCGTGATGCCGCGCGCGGCGTACCGTTCGACGGCGGTCCGGGCGCGGCGCAGCACGTCGGCACCGTCGATGCCCGGCGCGAGCTCGCGCCAGCGGGCGACGGCCCCCACCAGGTCCTCCCCCGTGCCCGGCGGCACGCGGTCGGCGGTGAGCGCCTTGTCGAGGTGGGCGTGCGGCTCGCACGCGGCGGGCAGCACCCGCCAGCCGGTGGCGTCGAGACGGACGGCGCCGTCGTCCGCGGAGGACCGGAAGGTGCCGGCCGGGCTGCCCGGGCGGGGCGGACCGGCTGGGCCGGTGCCGGTGGAGGCGCCGGTGCCGGTGGAGACGCCGGTGCCGGTCGCCGATGTCGCGACGACCCGGCCGTCGGCGATCTCGACGTCGACGAGCGTGCCTGCCGGCGTCCGGACACCGCGCAGCGCGGCGACGCGCGTTCCGGCGAGCCGCGTGGCGCCGTCGGGCAGGCCGACGGGAACGTACCCGGGCTCGGTCTGGTGCTGCACACTGCCTCCCTCCTGCGCTCACGGGAGCAGAATGTTGATCAGAGGAACATTCAGAACGCTAGGGGTGGCCTGTTTCGGCTGCATGTCCGGTGCGGCGCGGGTGTGTGAACGTCGGCGGGCGCGGCGCACCGGGAGGACGGCAGGGCGGTGGGAGCCGGCGGACGTGCTCGCCCGGAGCGGGCGGGCCTCACGGGGAGGCCCGCCCGTGTCCAGGTCAGGCGTCGGCAGCGCCCGGCGCGGCCCGCAGCTCGTGCAGGCGCGAACCGTCGGTGCTGATGGTGGCGGTGGCCGTGGCGGCCGCACCGATCAGGCAGATCACCGCGCAGTACACGACGACGGGCCAGATCTGCCCGCCCACGAGGGCGACCAGTCCCGTGCAGACGAACGGGGCGAGGCCGCCGCCCAGCGTGTTGGAGATCTGGTACCCGATGTTCACGCCGGTCGTGCGGGCCTCGGGATCGAACATCTCGGCCAGCATCGTCTGCAGGGTGGCCTGCATCGCCACGCCGGGAATCACGAAGCCGACGATCATGCCCACCCAGATCAGCACCAGGTTGCTCGTGTCGAACAGCAGGAAAGCCGGCCAGACCAGCACGGCGAACCCGACGCAGCCCGCGATGTACACGGCCCGCCGTCCGACCCGGTCGGACAGCGCGCCGTACGCGGGCGCCACGAAGACCTGCAGGACGCCGACGATCATCGTACCGGCGAACCCCTGCCAGGGCGGGATGTCGTTCTCGTTGACCAGGTAGGCGATACCGAACGTGAGCACCACGTACCCGGCGATGCTCTGCGGCAGGCCGATGAGCACGCCCATGATCGCGTTCCTGGGGTGCCGAAACACCTCGGCGACCGGGTTGGTGCGCACCCCGGCGTCCTCCTGGGCCTTCCTGGTCTCCTTGAACTCGTCGGACTCCTCGAGCCTGCTGCGCAGCACGATCGCGACGATGGCCAGCACGAGCCCGAGCACGAACGGGATGCGCCAGCCCCACGTCATGAACCAGGACTGCGGGCCGAGGCCGAGACCCGCCATGAGCCCGGCGGAGGCGACGTTCGCGATCCCCGCGCCGCTGATGAGGAACGCGCCGTACATGCCGCGCCGGCCCACGGGGGCGTGCTCGACGACCATCGTCGCCGCGCCGCCCATCTCGCCGCCGACGAAGAAGCCCTGGCACATGCGGAAGAAGATCAGCAGCAGCGGCGCGGCGATGCCGATCGACGCCTCCGGCGGGATGAGCCCGATGCCCGCCGTGGCGATGCCCATGCCGACCACCGTGATCATCAGCGTCGCCTTGCGGCCGACCCGGTCACCGACGTGGCCGAAGACCAGGCCGCCGACCGGGCGCAGGAAGAACCCCACGGCGAACGTCGCGAAGGACGAGAGCTGCGCGACGATCGGGTCCTCACCCGTGAAGAACACCGCGGGGAAGACCGCCGCCGACGCAAGACCGTAGAGGTAGTAGTCGTAGTACTCCATGAGCGTGCCGATGGCACCGCCCGCGATGGTGCGCTTCTGCGTGCCGCTGAGCGGCTGTGTCGCCGTACCCGCCACAGGAACCTCCAGGGGTCGTCGGGTGAAATGTGGTGCGAGTATGGCGACCGTCGGCCCCGGCGTCTACGGCGTGGACGGCATGCGTCACCTCAGGCACGCACGCAATATCGCGAACTGCTGTTCTGACACCTCTCGATCGAACCCTTCACCCGGCACAATAGGTGGCCGTGACCAGCACCCCCGACCCCCGCGCCATCGGCCTGCGCCGGACGGTCCTGGTCGTCGCCCTCCTGAACCTCGCCTACTTCTTCGTCGAGTTCTCCGTCGCGCTGTCCATCGGCTCGGTCTCCCTCCTCGCCGACAGTGTCGACTTCCTGGAGGACACGGCCATCAACCTGCTCGTGCTCGTGGCGCTGAGCTGGCCGCTGGCCCGGCGCGCTCTCATGGGCAAGGCCATGGCCCTGGTCATCCTCGGTCCGGCCGCGGTGGCGGCCTGGGAGGCGGTGCAGCGGTTCGCCGCGCCGACGCCGCCCGACGTCGTGCCGCTCGTGGTGGCATCCCTCGGCGCGATCGTCGTGAACGGCACCAGCGCCTGGCTGCTGGCGCGGGCGCACCACCACGGCGGGGCGCTCGGTCGCGCGGCGTTCCTGTCCGCCCGGAACGACGTGCTGGTGAACGTCGCGATCATCGCCATGGCGCTGGTCACCGCGTGGACGGCGTCCGGGTGGCCCGACCTCGTGCTGGGCTGCGTGATCATCCTGCTCGCCCTGCACGCCGCCCACGAGGTCTGGGAGGTCAGCGAGGAGGAGCGCCTGGCGGCGAAGGCGCTCGACGGCGAGGACCTGGGCTGACGCCCCCGGCCGGGGGCATGACGCGGCTGCGGGCTACGGCTGCCCGATCCGTTCGCCGTCGACGTAGACCTCGACGTCAGCGCTCTTCTCCGGCCAGAAGCAGACCAGGCCCGTGACGCCCGCCGCCTCGCGCAGCGGTGTCTCGTACCCCCAGACCACGTCGGGCACCCGGACCCCGCCCACGGTCAGGGCCCAGTACCGCGCCGTCCCCTTGTACGGGCAGTAGCTCACGGCGTCGGTCGGGCTCAGGAGGTCCATCCGCACGTCCACGCGCGGCAGGTAGTAGCGGGGCGCCAGACCGGTCTCGGTCAGGACGACGGGCCGGTGCGAGTCGGCGACCACCTCACCCCGCACCACCACCCGCACGTGCCGGCTGGAGTGCAGCGTGTCGACCCGGACGTACGGGCTGCGGGCATGGAAGTGGATCACCTCGTCCTCCTCGAGCCAGGTGTCCATGGCCGACCAGGTCAGCGTGTACGACCCGCGCATGCCCTCGACCGGCGCCTCGGGGTACCGCTGGGCGGCGCCCGCGAGCACGCGGTCACCGAGCACCACGTCGAACAGCTCGCTGCGCCCCAGCACCCGCGAGGGCTTGCCCGGTCCCGCCGGACGCAGCTGGGCCCTGACGTGGCCCGGCGAGAAGAAGTACCGCGGGGCGTACGAGTACTCCCACACCAGCAGCGGTACGGCGGCGTCGGCGACCACCTCGCCGGCGCTCAGGGCGCGGATCCGGGTCAGGCCACGCTGGACCGTCCCGGGTTCGATGGCGAACGGGTTCTGCACGATGTCGGGCACGGGTCACCTCTCGTCGTCGGCCACGCCGCGCCGCGCCGGGGCACGGCGACCGGCGCCTCACGCAGAGCCCAACTCAGCGCGCAACCTGGGTATTTCACCCCGGCGGACTTGTGTGTGCGCAGATTCCGACCTACGGTAGACGTACTAGTTCGTCTACATGCGGACGCGGGCAGCCGGTCCCACCGGGCCGGGCTACCGCACCATCCATGACAAGGAGCAGGAACATGGCTGACAGCATCTACACCGCCGTCGCGACCTCCACCGGCGACGGCCGCGCCGGAGGCCGTGCGGCGTCCGACGACGGCGTGCTCGACCTCACCCTCGCCGTCCCCACGGCCATGGGCGGACCGGGCGGGGGCACCAACCCCGAGCAGCTCTTCGCCGCCGGCTGGGCATCCTGCTTCCACAGCGCCCTCAAGGGTGTGGCCGCAGCGCAGAAGATCACGTTCAGCGACTCCGCCGTGATCGCCGAGGTGGGCATCCAGCCGACCGAGGACGGCGCGTACGGGCTGAGCGCCGCCCTGCACGTGGAGCTCGCCGGCGTGGACCAGGCCACGGCCGACAGCCTGGTCGAGGCCGCGCACAAGGTGTGCCCCTACTCGAACGCCACCCGCGGCAACATCCCCGTGACGATCGACGCCACGGTCGCCTGACCCCTCGCCCCGGCGCGGTAGCTCGGGCCGCTGCTCGCACACCCCCAGGCCCTGCTGTCCTGAGCGAGCCGGCTTCGGTCACTTGAACCGCGGCAGACCACGTTGTCGGTCCCTTGCCGCGAGATCGGTCCATCAAAGGGCCGATCTCGCGGCAAGGGACCGACGTCGCATGGAGGGTCGGAGCAAGGGACCGACGCCGCGCGCACGGTCCGAGCAAGCGACCGACACCGCGCGCACGGTCCGAGCAGCCAACCGACACCGCGCACAGAGTCCAAGCAGCCAACCGACACCGCGCACAGAGTCCAAGCAGCCAACCGACACCGCGCACAGAGTCCAAGCAGCCAACCGACACCGCGCACAGAGTCCTAGCAAGCGACCGACACCGCGCTCCAGGACGCCCGTCAGCCCACCGGCGAGCCCGCGTCAGGCCGTTGCAGCCCCGCCGCGCGGGCCGCGCGACGGGACAGGTCAGCGAAGGCATGCCGCAGCTCGGCCGGGCCGACCACCTCGATCTCGGCGTCGAACCGGGCCAGCGTCGCCGCCAGTGCGGCCCAGGTCCACGACCCGGCCACCAGCCTGGTCCGGTCGCGGCCGAGCGGCTCGACCACGCCGTCGGCGACGAACGGCGCCACCCGTTCCGCCGGCAACGCCAGGATCACCTCGCCCTGGCAGGGCCACCGGTCCGGAACCTCGGAACCCTTGAAGCGCGCCGAGAGGAAGGCCGTCACGTCCCCGCCCGGCACCGGCCGGGGCGTGAACCGGGGGCCGTTCGGCACGCGGAGGGCAATCCGGTCGACGCGGAGGACGCGCCAGTCCTCGTGCTCCGCCGACCACCCCACGAGGTACCAGTGCCCGTGCCGCACGACGAGGTGGTGTGGTTGCACGCGGCGGGCCGGGCGGGCGTCCTCGTCCGCGCGTCCGGGCGAGCGGTAGTCGAACCGCAGCTCCTCGGCGGACCGGACGGCAGCGCTCAGCGCCAGCAGCACGTCGGCGCCGACGTGGGCGTTCCCGGCGGGCTCCACCGCCGTGACGTCGAGCGCGTCGACCCGCTGCCGCAGCCGGGAGGGCAGCACCTGCCGCACCGTCGCGAGGGCACGCGCCGCGGCCTCCTCGATCCCGGCACCGGTCACCACCGCGGTGCGCAGGGCGACGGCGAGCGCCACCGCCTGCTCGTCGTCGAACAGGAGGGGCGGCAGCGCGCTGCCCGCCTCCAGCCGGTAGCCGCCCTCAGGTCCGCGGACCGCCTGGACCGGGTAACCCAGCTCGCGCAGGCGGTCGACGTCGCGCCGCACGGTGCGTTCGCTGACGCCCAGCCGTTCCGCGAGCCGCTCCCCCGGCCAGTCGCGGCGCGCCTGCAGCAGCGACAGCAGGGCCAGGAGGCGGGACGACGTGGTGGTCGAGGAAGCGATCGGCACAAGATCCAGACTGGCACGAGTACCGGACGTTCCCTGTCCGGAACCGGTGACAGATTGAGGAGCACCGTCGGGGATCCCCGGCGACCGATCCCCTCTGTGAAGGACCGAGCACCATGTCGATCAGCACTGTCACCCACCTGAACTTCCACGGCCAGGCCCTCGCGGCCCTCGAGTTCTACCACTCGGTGTTCGGCGGGCAGATCACCGTCACCACCTACGGCGACTTCGGGATGCCGGCCGAGCTGCCGGGCGCCGCCCACGTGGTGTTCGGCCAGGTCGTGGCCGACAGCGGCTTCCGGGTCATGGCCTACGACGTGCCCGGCGAGGAGCGGCCGGTCGCGGCCGGCACCACGCGCCGGGAGAACGGCACCACGCTCACCGAGGAACCGTTCTTCGTGTCGGTGCGGGGCGAGACCGCGGAGGAGGTCGGCGCCCTCTGGGAGCGGCTGGCCGACGGCGCCACGGTCGTCGAGCCGTACGGGCCGTCGCCGTGGGCGCCGGCCTTCGGCATGCTGACGGACCGGTTCGGCGTCACCTGGATCCTCGACGTGGCGGCCGAGGGCGCCTGAGGCCGGACCTGATGGTCCCGGCCACGAACGCGCCGACGCCCGGCGAGCACACGGCTCGCCGGGCGGGAGCCCCTGCCCGCGACCCTGGTCCACACGGCCGCGTGGCCGCCCCGGCGCGCGGCTCAGGCGTGCGGTGCGTCGCCGCCCCAGCGCGCGATGTCCTCCTCCGTCACGGTGACGGGACCCCGTGCTGGCTGGGTCATGCGGATGTGGTTGCCGAACGGGTCCCGGAACGCCGCGTCGACGCCGTAGGGCTGCTGGGTCGGCAGCTCCGTGAACTCGACGCCGAGGGCGCTGAGCCGCTCGTACTCCGCCTGGCAGTCGTCGGTGTTGAGGATGCAGGCGACGCCGAGCGCGCCCTTCGTGAGCAGGTCGCGCACCTGGGCGGCCGACTCCTCGCTCAGCGCGGGCGGCGCGGGAACCTCCAGCAGCAGGTGCCGGTCGGGGTCGGCGGGCAGCGCGACGGTGAGCCAGCGCATGAAACCCATGTCGACGTCGGCGCTCACCTCGAAACCGAGGGTGCCGACGTAGAAGTCGAGGGCCTCCTGCTGGTCGAGGACACGGACGGCGGTGATGGCGATGGATGTGAGCATGCCGCCAATCTAGGGTCGGCCTTGCCGCGCCCGCTTCTCCGAAATCGCTCGATCAGCGCGCGCCGGCAGGCCGGGTCCACGCCCGCGTGAAGCAGCCGGGCGCGAGCAGCGGCGCCGCGGTCCGCCGGTAGGAGGTCGGGGACGAGCCGACGATGTCGTGGAACGTGCGGCTGAACGTGCCGAGGCTCTGGAACCCGACGGCGACCGACACCTCGGTCACGGGCGTCGCGGTGTCCCGCAGCAGCGCCATCGCCCGCTCGATCCGGCGCCGCTGGAGATACCGGTGCGGGGTCTCGCCGAACGCCGCCTTGAACGCGCGGATGAAGTGCGACGGCGACACGTGGGCGACGGCGGCGAGCGCCGCGACGTCGAGCGGCTCCGCGAAGGAACGGTCGATGGCGTCGCGCGCCCGCAGCAGACGCCGGTTGTCGGCCTCGCGCGCGGCAGTCGCGCGGGCCTGCGCCAGGCCGGCGGGCGGCGCGCCGGACGGCGTCGTGCGCGTCGTGATCGCCATGGCACCAGGGTAGGGCCGGCTCCGCCTCCGGCAGGATGCACTCAGCTCACCCGTTCCTGCCGGGTCCAGCCGGACCACCCGCGCTCCGCGAGCAGCGCCTCCAGACGACGGCCCCCGGGCACGGAGTCGAGCGCGATCGAGTCGAAGAGCTCGACGAGCCCCTCCTCCATCCCGCGCGCGGACTCGTCCGCCCAGTCCGCGTGCCGGTCGAGCAGGGCCGCCACCTTGTCTGCCACACCGGGCAGCCGGGGGTCGTCGGGCGCCCAGTCGACCCCTTCCCCGATCGCCTGGAGCACGGCGACGAACTCCTCGTCGTCGAGCAGGCGGCTCTTGGCCGCCATCGCCTGCGCCACCTGCCCGGGGGTCAGGACGGCCAGCGAGAGGATCCAGCTGTCCCGCTCGATCTCGACGACCCGCTCGGGGATTCCGAGCTCACGCCACCGGTCGAGGTAGGCGGCGCCCTCCGGCGGAAGGGCCAGGCTGTCCCCCGCCGCGAGCCGGGCGATCCGGTCCCGGTGCCGTTCCCGTTCCTCGATCTCCGCGCGGAGCCGCGTGTCGATCTCGGCGACGGCTGCCGCGAGCTCGGCCTCGTCGGCCCGCAGCAGCTCCTGCACCCGCGCCAACGGCACCCCGGCGTCCGCGAGGATCTTGATCCGGATCAGGTCGACGGCAGCCTGGGCACCGTAGCGCCGGTAACCCGAGTGGTCGCGGGCGGGCTCCGGGAGCAGACCCTTGGCGTGGTAGTGCCGCACTGCGCGCGTCGTCACCCCGGCGTACGACGCGAGCTGGCTGATCGTCAGCATGTGCCCAGTCTCCTCTCCCGAGCCTGCCGCCCGGACTACCGAACCGGCACGACAGCGAACTGCCGCCGCGCCCAGAGGTATCCGCCCAGCCCGATCACCACGCACCAGCCGACGGCGAGCCAGCCGTCCGCCCCGGCCGGGGTGCCGGCGACCAGTGCCCGGAGCGTCTCGATGACGGGCGTGAACGGCTGATGCTCCGCGAACTGGCGCAGCCCCGCGGGCATCTGGTCCGTGGGGACGAACCCGCTGCTGACGATCGGCAGCACCATCAGCACCAGCGGGGTGTTGCTCGCCGTCTCGACGCTGCCCGCGGCCAGCCCCATCGCAACGGTCAGCCACGTGAACGAGAACGCCAGGAGCAGCACGAGCCCGGCGGCAGCGAGCCAGCCGGCCGGCCCGGCGTCCGGCCGGAACCCGAGCAGCAGCGCGAACCCGACCATCACCGAGAGCGCGAGCAGCGTGCGGACCACCGCGCCCAGGACGTGTCCGGCAAGCACCGACGTCCGGGCGATGTCCATGGTCCGGAACCGGTCGAACATCCCGCCGGTCCGGTCGATCGCGACGGCGACGGCGGTGCCGTTCGCCACGCTGGACACCGTCATGACCCAGATCCCGGGCACCAGGTAGGCCAGGTAGTCGGCGCGCGAGCCGCCGCCGTCGACCGGGAGGCCGGCACCGAGGGTGCCGCCGAACACGTAGACGAACAGCAGCAGGAACACGACCGGGATCGCGACCAGCATGAGGGCCAGCGACGGGTACCGGCTCAGGTGTCGCAGGTTACGGCGCAGCATGGTCAGCGAGTCGCGGAGGACGTACGTGGCGCTCACCGTGCGGTCACCCCCTGGACGCCGGCCTCGTCGCCCGTCGGCGCGCGCCCGGTCAACGCGAGGAAGACGTCGTCGAGGTTCGTGCTCTCGCCGGGGACCTGCGCCTTGAGCTCGGCCGGCGTCCCCTCGGCGACGAGCCGCCCGCCGTCCAGGACTCCGACCCGGTCGGCCAGCGCGTCCGCCTCGTCCAGGTACTGGGTGGTCAGGAGCACGGTGACGCCGTCGGCCACCTGGTCCCGGACCACCTGCCAGACCTCCCGGCGGCTGCGGGGGTCGAGCCCGGTGGTGGGCTCGTCCAGGAAGATGAGCCGCGGCCGGGTGATCAGGGTCATCGCCAGGTCCAGCCGGCGCTGCATGCCGCCGGACCAGGTCAGGACGCGCCGGTCGGCGGCGTCCACCAGGTCGAACCGGTCGAGCAGCGCCGCGACGTCGCGTGCGGCGTCGGCCCGGCCGAGGTGGGCGAGGTCGGCCATGAGCCGCAGGTTCTCCCGGCCGGTGAGGAACGGGTCGATCGCGGAGAACTGGCCGGTGACGCCGATCCGCGCCCGGACCAGCGCGGCCGACCGCCGGACGTCGTGGCCGCCGACCCGCACCACGCCCGCGTCGGCGGCCAAGAGCGTGGACAGGATGTTGACCATCGTCGTCTTGCCGGCGCCGTTCGGCCCCAGGAGCGCGTACACGGAGCCGGCGGCGACGACGAGGTCCACTCCGTGGAGCACACGATGGTCGCCGAACGACTTGCGGAGCCCGGCGACCTCGATCGCGGGGGTCACGGTGGTGCTGTCTGCTGTGGTCATGACCGCAGCGTGCAGGGTTGCCGCAGGGGCAAGGTCAAGCGGGTCAGTCGTCCGGCATCGAGCGGCGGGGGCCGACCGGGCCTGTCGCGCGCGGGAAGGCGAGGGAGCCTGCCGCGACCCACCACTCCATGACGTCGTACGTGAGCCGCCCGGCGACGACGGACGGGTCGCCGTCCGACAGGCGGGCCGCCTCGGCGCGGTCGCAGGCGAAGACGGACATGCCGCGGTAGGCCGGGTCGGTCTGCTCGCCGAACGGACCGTTGGCGACGATCAGACCGCGCCGGGCCAGCTCGGCACGGTAGGCGAGGTGGCGCGCCTGGAGCGCGTCGAGCTCGTCGTCCGGCAGCTCGGGCGCATCGTCCGGACGGCGCAGGACGACGACCGTCAGGACGTCGAACGCGTCCGGGATGTCGGGGTTACGCGCCACCTCGTCAGGTTACGACCAGCACACCGGATGCGCCCCGCCGGGACGGGCAGCCAGGCCCGGACGCCTGCCGCGCGGGCGGCGGGTGCTCCAGGGTCGGCCCCTCTGCCGCGCGGGCGGCAGGTGCTCCAGGGTCGGCCCCTCTGCCGCGCGGACGGCGGGTGCTCCAGGGTGGGTCCCTCTGCCGAAGGTGTGTTGCTCCGCGTAGACATTGTCGACGCGGAGCAACACACCTTCGCGGGAGGGTCGACCCACCCGGCGAGTCAGCGCGCCCACAGCGAGGCCCTCCACGAGGGCAGGTTCGCTCTGCGTAGACATTGTCGACACGGAGCAACACACCCCCGCGGGGTCACTCCACCGGCGCCGTGTACGCGCCCGCCGCGATGTCCTCGACCAGCGTGGGGCCGGTCGGCTCCCAGCCGAGCCACTCCCGCGTCCGGGTGCTGGTCGCCGAGCCCTCCATGCCGAACCAGCGGCCGATCCAGCCGAAGTGCTCGGCGGCGTCGTCCGGGTCGATCGACGTGACCGGAAGGTCGAGCGCCTGCCCGACGGCCTCGGCGATCTCCCGCGTGGGGACGCCCTCCTCGGCGGTCGCGTGCAGGCGTACGCCGGCCGGGGCCTTGGCCAGGGCGAGCGCGACGAGCCGGGCGGCGTCGGACCGGTGGACCGCCGCCCAGCGGTTGGTGCCGTCGCCCGGGTACCCGGAGACGCCGCGGCGTCGGGCCGCCTCGACGACCGCGGCGACGAACCCGTGGTCGCCCGCGCCGTGGACCGTGGGCGCGAACCGGAGGGCCACCGCGTGCACGTCGCGGTCGACGAGGCCGAGCGCCAGGTTCTCCGCGCCGCCGCGCGGTGAGTCGGGGCCGTGGGCCGGGGACGGGTCGTCCTCGGTGGCCGGGCGGCCGTCCGTCAGCCCCGCGACGCCCGCCGCGAGCAGGAACGGCCGGCCCGTGCCGGACAGCGCCTCGCCGATGGTCTCGACGGCGGCACGCTCGGCCGCGTTCGACACGGCCGGGTTCGCGAAGTCGTGCTTGTTCGCGAGGTGCAGCACGGCGTCGGCGGCCGCGGCCCCGCGCCGGATGCCGTCGAGGTCGTCCAGGTCGCCGCGCTGCACGCTGACGCCCTTGGCGGCCAGGGCGGACGCCGACGCGTCGGACCGGGCCAGCGCCGTGACCGTGTGACCGTCGGCGAGCAGCTCGTCGACGGCGGCAGAACCGATCCAGCCGGATGCTCCGGTGACGAATACCTGCATGGTGGAGTCCTTCCAGTGATGTCAGTGACTGATGTCAGCCACCGACATCACCGTACGCCTGAAGTCAGTTGCTGTCATCACCTAGACTGTGCGCATGGCCCGATGGCAACCCGGTACGAGCGGACGACTGCAGGCTGCCGCCCTGGAGCTGTTCGCCAGCCGCGGCTACGAGCAGACGACGGCCGCCGAGATCGCCCAGGCGGTGGGCCTCACCGAGCGAACCTTCTTCCGGCACTTCAGCGACAAGCGTGAGGTGTTGTTCCGGGGGCAGGAACAGCTGACCGACGCGTTCCTCCGGGGCATCACGGCGGCGCCTGACGATGCCGCGCCGATGGACGTCGTGGCCGCCGGGCTGGACTCCGGAACGGCGATCTTCCCCGACGAGCGCCGACCGCACTCCCGCTTGCGGCAGTCGGTGATCGAGCAGAACCCCGCCCTGCAGGAACGGGAACGGCACAAGATGTCCCACCTGGCGGCGACGATCGGCGACGCGCTACGGGCCCGCGGCGTCGGCGAGCCTGCGGCGACCCTCGCCGCGGAGTCCGCGAGCACGGTGTTCGGCATCGCGTTCATCCAGTGGATCCGCGAGGGCGAGGACCGCTCGCTCACGGAGATATCCCGGACCGTGCTGAGCGAGCTGCGCGGCCTGGCAGGCGGAAACCCTGCCCGGCACCCTGCCCAGCAACCTGCCTAGCGCAGCGAGGCCAGGACCGCCGTCGGCACCGACGCCTCGTCCACGTAGCACCAGCCCCAGCCCTCGCCCGGCTCGATCGACCGCATGAGCGGGTGCCCCGTGGCCTCGAAGTGCGCCGTGGCATGCTTGGCCGGCGAGGAGTCGCAGCAGCCGACCTGCCCGCACACGAGGCAGCTGCGCAGGTGCACCCACGTGCCACCCAGGGCGAGACACTCCGGGCAGCCCGCCCGCTCGGCGGGCTCGAGGACGGCGACCTGGTCCAGGTGCGTGCAGTCGGTGCTCATGGTCTCGTCCTCACGTCGATCGGCCGGCTCCCGGCGCGGCAGCATCGCGCGCGCCTGCCGGAATTCTAGGCCGCCACGGAGTCTCGTTCGACGGTGGCAGCACATCCCCCGAGCCCCGGCATGCCGCCCGCCCCGACCGACGCCGGGGCGGGCGAGCGCTCAGTGGTCGGCGAAGAGGCCGCCGTACGCGTTCAGGGCCGGCTGGCCGCCCAGGTGGGCGTAGAGCACGGTGCTGTCGGCGGGAATGTCGCCGCCGGTCACGAGGTCGACCAGGCCGGCCATCGACTTGCCCTCGTAGACGGGGTCGATGATCACGCCCTCCAGACGCCCGGTCAGCCGGATCGCCTCCAGCGTGGACTCCACGGGGATCCCGTACTCGTCGCCGGCCCACCCCGGCAGCACGATGATCTCGTCCTCGCGCAGCGGGCGGCCCACCCCGATGAGCTCCGCCGTGGAGCGGGCGATCCGAGCCACCTGGTCGCGGGTCTCGTCGAGCTTCGCGCTGGCGTCGATGCCGATCACGCGCCGCGGACGGCCGCCCGCCTCCTCCAGCGCCGCGAACCCGGCGATCATGCCCGCCAATGTGGACCCGGTGACCGCGCACACGACCACCGTGTCGAAGAAGACGCCCAGCTCGCGCTCCTGCTCCTCGACCTCGTAGGCCCAGCGCGCGAACCCGAGGCCGCCCAGCCGGTGGTCGGAGGCTCCGGCCGGGATCGCGTACGGGGTGCCGCCGCGCTCGGTGACGTCGTCGATCGCGCGGGCCCAGGAGTCCTTGAAGCCGATGCCGAACCCGGCCGGGTCGAGCCGCACCTCGGCGCCCATGATCCGGCTGAGCATGATGTTGCCGACGCGGTCGGCGACCGAGTCCGGCCAGTTCACCCAGTTCTCCTGGACCAGCACCGCCTTCAGCCCCAGTGAGGCCGCGACGGCCGCCACCTGGCGCGTGTGGTTGGACTGGTAGCCACCGATCGACACCAGGGTGTCCGCACCCTGGGCGAGAGCGTCCGGCACCAGGTACTCCAGCTTGCGGGTCTTGTTGCCGCCGTAGGCGAGGCCCGCGTTGCAGTCCTCGCGCTTGGCCCAGATCTCGGCACCGCCGAGGTGGGCCGTGAGGCGCGGCATCGGGTGCACCGGGCTCGGGCCGAAGGTGAGGGGGTGGCGGGGGAAGTCGGACAGGGGCATGGGTTACTCCTCGTCAGCGGGTGGGCGGGTCAGCGGGCGGGTCGGCGGGGACGGCCGCGGGTGGGTCGGCGGGCGCGGCTGCGGGCGCGGCTGCGGGCGAGGCGGCAGGCGCGGCTGCGGGCGAGGCGGCGGCCTCGTCGGTCGGCAGGGTGTACCAGGTGTCGAAGGCGACGGCGGCCGCTGCCTCCGCGTCGCCGGCGGCGCACAGCCGGATCAGGTCGTCGTGCCGGGCGAAGGACGCCCGCCCGCCCAGCGACGAGAAGCGCAGCCGTTCGGCCCGGCGCAGCACGGGCGTGAACTGGTCGAGCACCGAGGCCAGCGCCCGGTTCGCCGCCACGGCGACGGGCACGTGGTGCAGGACGTCGTCGGCACGCAGCGCCCCGTCGACGTCGCCCCGCTCGATCGCCGCGCGGAACTCGCGGGCGGCGTCGCGCATGCTGGCGAGGTCACCGTCGGTGAGGGCGGGCACGGCGTCACGCACGGCCACCTGGTGCATCGCGGCGACGACGTCGCGCGCACCACGCACCTCGCGCAGGTCCAGCGAGGCGACCGTCGTGGAGCTGCCCGGCCTGGCCACGACCAGCCCCGCCTCCGCCAGGCGGAGCAGCGCCTCGCGCACCGGCGTGCGACTGACGCCGAGCCAGGCCGCGAGCTCGCCGTCCCGCAGCTGCTCTCCCGGGGCGAAGCTGCCGTCGACGATGGCGTCGCGGAGACGACCGTAGACGTCGTCGCGCAGGAGACGACGGCCGATGGCAGGGACGCTCACTGGAATGGGCATGCAATATATTGCATACCAGATGAACCGTCCTGGCAAGAGCCGGGTGGGCCCGCGCCCACCCCGCTGACTGTCCCGGCGGCGGCGTCCTGGCTGGCTGTCCTGGCTGGCTGTCCTGGCTGGCTGTCCTGGCTGGCTGTCCTGGCTGGCTGTCCTGGCTGGCTGTCCTGGCTGGCTGTCCTGGCTGGCCGACCTCGCCGGCCGACCTCGCCGGCCGACCTCGCCGGCCGACCTCGCCGGCCGACTGACGCGCCCGGCACCGGCTGGCTCCCGGCGAGACCGGCGTCGTGCCCCGGTCCGGCGCACGACTTCGGTCCCTTGCTCTTACCTCACGCGTGACATCGGTCAATTGCCGCGAGATCGGCCCTCCGATGGACCGATCTCGGAGCAAGCGACCGATGCCGCGGTCTGCCGCCCCTCAAGTGACCGAAGTCAGGTCCGGGGCCGGGGGCCGGACGGGTCACGCACGCGAGGCCGAGCAGCCACCACAGCAGGTCACCGCCGAACACCCGAGCCAGACAGCCACCACCAGGCAGCGAACCACGTAGCCCAACCAACCAGCCCAACCACGTAGCCCAACCAACCAGCCCAACCAACCAGCCGAACCAACCAGCCGAACCAACCAGCCGAACCAACCAGCCGAACCAACCAGCCGAACCAACCAGCCGAACCAACCAGCCACCAACGTCGAACCACCGAACCAAACACCCATAACCAAACACCCATAACCAAACACCCACCATCAAACACCTACACCCCGACCACCAAACCCGAACCGTGCCGCAGCGCCCGCCCCGGCCGGGCCGTCGTGCGGATGCCGTCCTCGACCACAGGGGTACCACCCACCAGCACCCACGGGATGCCGGCGGCAGTGAGACGCGGCTCGTCCGGCGTCGCCCGGTCGGCCACCGTGGCCGGGTCGAAGACCACGACGTCGGCCACGTACCCCTCCACGATCCGCCCACGGTCGGTCAGTCCGAGCCGCGCCGCGGGCCGGGCGGAGAGGTGCACGACCATCTCCGCGAGCGACAGCACACCCTCCTCCCGCACGTACCGCCCGAGGTACCGCGGGAACGTGCCCGAACCTCGCGGGTGCGGCTTGGCGCCGACCAGGATGCCGTCGCTGCCCCCGGTGTGCCGGCGGTGCCGCATGATCTCGCGCACGTTCTGCTCGTCGCCCACGTGCTGCAGGATGCTCGTGCCGAGCCGGTCGGCGAGCAGCAGGTCGAAGAACACCTCGGCGGGCGCGCGTCCCTCGTCCAGCGCGATGCGGGCCACGGTGCGGCCCACCCGGTCGCCGAGCGCGGCGTCGCGCACGCCCGCGATCTCGATGCTGTCCCAGTCCACGGGCACGCCGTGGCAGCCGTCACTGCCCACGACCTCGACCTCGTGCGCGATCCACGCCCGCTCGCCGGGGTCGCGCAGCCGCGCGAGCGTGCGCTCCGGACCACCGACGGCGGCGCGGCTCGGCAGCAGCGCGGACAGCGTGGTCGACCCGGGAAGGTAGGGGTAGGAGTCGAGCGTGACGTCGACGCCCGCCTCGATCGCCCGGTCCACGAGCGCGAGCAGCTCACCGGCCCGCCCGCGGTTCTCCGGGAAGTTCATCGTGGCGTGCGTCAGGTGCAGCGCGCACCCGGCCCGGTGCGCGACGTCGACCATCTCGGCGTACGCGTCCAGGGCGCCCGCGCCGTAGGAGCGCTGGTGCGGGGCGTAGAACCCGCCGTGCCGCGCGACCACCTCGGCCAGCGCGACCAGCTCGTCCGTGTCGGCGAAGATGCCGGGCACGTAGGTGAGCCCCGACGACATGCCGAACGCCCCCTCGCGCATCCCCTGGTCCACCTGCGCGCGCATCGCGGCGATCTCGCCCGGCGTGGCCCGCCGGTCGCCCGTGCCCACCACGTTCATCCGGATGGTCCCCTGCGGCAGCAGGTACGCGACGTTGGTGGCGCTCCCCCGCCGGTCCACCTCGGCGAGGTACTCCGCCACGGAGCGCCATGCGAAGTCCACGCCGTCCGGGATGCCGTTCCAGCCCGCGATCTGCTCGCGCACGGTCGCCATCGTCTCGTCGGTGACCGGTGCGTACGAGAGCCCGTCCTGCCCGATCACCTCCGTGGTCACGCCCTGGGTCACCTTCGCCAGGTGCGCGCCGTCGGCCAGGACCGCGAGGTCGGAGTGCGCGTGCATGTCGACGAAGCCAGGCGCGACGGCCAGGCCGTCGGCGTCGATCACGCGCGCGCCCGGGGCGTCGATCCGTCCGCCGACGGCGGCGATGCTCCCGTCGCGAACCAGCACGTCGCCGGTCACGGGCGGGGCGCCGCTGCCGTCGACGACCAGGCCGCCGCGCAGGAGCAGGTCGCCGGTCATCGGTTCACCGCTCCCGTGGCCGGCCCCGCCGCCACGGGGCGTCCCGCACCGGCCGCAGCCACCGCGCGCTTCCTGGGGATCTCAGCGCGGGTCGACACGGACCAGGTCCCGGATCCCACGGGCGTCGAGCGCAGCGCCGTCCGCAGCCGTCGCGCTGGTCACCACGGCCACGGCCACGCCGTCCTCGCGCAGCGCGTGCCAGCGCTCGAAGACCGCGCCGCCCGGGCCGAGCGCGGGGCGGGAGACGGGCAGGTCGTCGGCGTCGACGTCGACCACCACCGCGACGGTCCGCCCGGGCGTGGCCGCGGACCCGGCGCGCCGGGCGTCCGCCACGAGCTCCGCGAAGCGCCGGCCCAGCGGCTTGACCCGGTTCTCGGTGTCGAGCAGGCCGAGGGAGTACTCCAGGTCCTTGTAGTCGCCCAGCTCACGGGTCACGTCGTGCGAGCACCACCAGGTGACCGCGTACAGGTCGTCCGTGGTCAGCGCCGCCTCGATCGTGCGCGCGCAGAACTCCGGCATCTCCGCCTCGGCGAGGTTCATCGACGGTGCCCCGACCTCCTGGAGCCACACCTGCCGGTTCGGGTCCGTGGCGAACGCCTTGGACAGCTCGATCATCCACTCGGCGTGGCGCACCGACTGCGGCGACAGCGCGCCGTAGGTCGCGGCGGTGCCGTTGAAGATCCAGGAGTGCACCGTGGTCATGTCGCCCTGGCGGGCGGCGTGCACCGGCACGAACGGGTGCTCGTCGCGGTACCAGAGGTGGTCGTTCTCGCTGTGGGTCACCACGTGGCGAGGGTCCCGGTCGCGCGGCGCCTGCAGGAGCGACGTCAGCCAGTGCGTCACCTCGTCCCGCTTGGCGGGCATCGCGGCCGGGTTGGGTCGCTGGAACTGGTTGAGCTCGTTGCCGAGCGTGAGCCCCAGGAAGTTGGGCTTGTCGCGGACGGCGTCGTAGACCGCCGCGACGAGCGCCGCCTGCGCCTCGATGGCCGGCTGGTCGGTGAACATGTTGCCGTCGTGCCAGTTCACGAGCCAGGCCGGCACGAAGTCGAAGCCCGACATGTGGCCCTGGATCACGTCCACCGCGATGTCCAGGCCGTGCTCGGCGGCGAGGTCGGCCACGAGCGCGATGTCGTCCAGCGCCCGCTGCCGGATCAGGGTGCGGTTGGGCTGCAGCACCGGCCAGAGCGGGAAGACCCGGACGTGGTCGACGCCGAGCGCCGCGATCGCCTCGAAGTCGGCGCGCACGACTGCGGGGTCGATCGCCATCCACTGGAACATCCAGTCCTTCGACGGGGTGTAGTTGACGCCGAAACGCGGGGTGGTGGTCAAGGGCCTGCCTCTCAGGTGACTCAGGATTCCCGGGCGCAAGCAGCCCGGGCGGGGTAGCTCAGGCACGGGTGCCGGGGGCCGCGGACGTCGACTCGCGCACCATCAGCCGGCGGCCGCCGACCATCTGCGACGTGACGTCCTCGCCGCGCACCAGCCGTTCCAGGAGGGCGACGGCGGTGCGGGCGCTCTCCTCGACCGGCGCGTCGAGCGCGGTCAGGCGGGGCCGCACGAGGGTGGACACCCAGGAGTCCTCCCACGCGACCACGGAGAGCCGGTCCGGCACGCTCACCCCGAGCTCGGGGGCGTGCGCGACGATCTCGGCGGCGATCACCTCGCTGTCGACGATGATCGCCGTGACGTCGCCGATGCGGCCGAGCAGGTCGGCCACGGGGTCGGGCGCCTCGGCGTCCCAGACCGCGTAGGACGGCTCGACGCCGTGGTCGGCGGCGGCGGCCGCGAACCGCCGGTCGCGGGCCTGGGTGTGCGCCAGGCCGGGCGCGTCGTTGATCCGCGCGACGCGACGGTGCCCCAGGCCGGTCAGGTGGGCGAGCACGTCCGCGAACGCGGCGTCGTCGCGCACCGTGACCGCGGGGACCGCGGCGTCCACGGGGGCACCGAGCACCACGGCGGGCGCGCCGAGCTGCCCCACGAGGTCGAGCCGCGGGTCGTCGGTGCGGGCGTCGACGAGCAGGAACGCGTCGACGCGCTGCTCGGCCCACCACTCGCGGTAGACGCGCGCCTCGTCGTCCGCCCCGACGAGCGTGAGGCTGAGCGACCAGCCGATGTCGGCCAGGGGCTGGGTGAGCCCGGCAACCAGCCTCATGAAGAAGGGGTCGCGACCGAAGGTGTCGCTCGCGCGGGCGATCACCAGCCCCAGGCTGCGCCCACCCTGGCCGGACACCTTGCGGCTGGCGTAGTTGGGGCGCCAGTTGAGCTCGTCGGCGGCCTGCCGGATGCGCTCGGCGGTGGCGGCCGAGACGTTGGGCCGCCCGTTGAAGACGTGGGACACCGCGGACGGCGACACGCCGGCACGGCGGGCCACCGCGGCGATCGTTGCTCGTTTCGGGGGTGTTTCGGTCACGTGCCAGACACTACGGGGGTTGACCCTCCAAAGTAAAGCGGTATACATTCGCGGCCAGCCAGATTGTGTACCGCTTTACAAGGCCCGGCACGCGGACGTGCCCCGCCGTCTCGGCCGATACATCGCAGTTCCGGATCGAAGCTCCAGGAGGTCCCGTGACACAGGGCATCACCAGACGCACGCTGCTCGGTGCAGCGCTCAGCGGCGGCATCATCGCGCCGCTGCTGTCCGGGTGCGGGGCGCTCGTGCCCGCGTCCAGCGGCCCGAACGCCCTGACCGTGCACACCCAGATCAGTGGCGCCGTCGCCGGCGCGCAGGTGTTCTCCGACGTCGTCGCCGCCTACCAGCGCGCCACCGCGCGCCAGGTCGCGCTGCTGAAGAACGGCTCCGACCTGCCGATCGTCTTCGAGACGAGCACCCTGGCGGGCAAGGAGGCGGACGTCGCCATCGTGAACATGATGGGCCGCACGCTGTCCTGGACCCGCCTGGGCGCCACCGTGCCGGTGAACGACTACCTCGACGACTGGGGCCTGCGGGACCTGATCATCCCCGAGGCGCTGACGGAGTGGACCGACGAGGAGGGCCGCCTGCGCGCCTTCCCGTTCACCCGCACCAACTGGCCGGTGTCGTTCAACACCGGGCTGCTGGAGGAGGCGGGCGTCGGCGCGATCCCGACGACGTCGGACGAGCTGATCGCCGCCGCGGACGCCCTGCGGTCCAAGGGCATCGGCCCCGTGACCGTGGGCGGCTCCGACTGGAGCGGCCAGAAGATGTTCCTGCAGATCCTCCAGGGCTTCATCACCCAGGACGAGGCACGCACCGTGTTCTCCACCGGCAAGATCTCCGAGAGCCCGGGCGCGATCAAGGGCGTCGAGCACTTCGTCGAGCTGCGCGACGCCGGCGTCTTCGTCGACAACGTCCAGGGCTACACGTCCGACTCCGAGCTCACGCAGTTCAACACCCGCAAGGCCGCCATCGTCCCGGCGATGTCGTCGGCCCTCGCGCTGGTGCCGAACGAGCGCGCGGCCGAGGTGACCGTGGGCGGCTGGCCCGTGCCGTCCAGCGGCGGCGTGCTGGAGCGCCCGAGCGTCATCAAGAGCTTCAACGGCCACGGCATCTGGATCAGCGAGAACGGCCTCGAGAAGCTCGACCTGATCAAGCCGTTCGTGCAGAACCTGTACACCCCCGAGGTCACGGACCAGTTCATCCTCGGGTCCGGCCGCGACATGAGCCGCATCACCGACACGGTCAGCCAGGACTTCCCGCTGGTCGCCCAGGGCTCGCGGCTCACCGACGACGACGTGACTCCCGTGATGCTGCCCGACCTGCTCATCCCCGACGCCGTGTTCGAGCCGATGATCCAGGCGACCGCGCTCGCCTACGGGTCCGCCCCGGCCGACCGCATCATCGACGCCTTCGAGAAGTCGTACCAGGCGGTCTGACCGCTCGAGCTGGGAAAGGACCCCACCCATGACCGCGCTCCTCGACGCCGGCCGCCCCGACACCACCGGTGACGGCACCGCCGCCGTCACGCCCGCCCGCCGCCGCGGGACGCTCCGCGACCGGTTCCCCGGCCTCGCCCTGCCCGCGCTGATCTGGTACGCGGTGTTCATGATCGGCCCCGTGGTCGCGATGTTCGTCATCGCGTTCCTCTCGTGGCCGGGCATGCTCACCACGCCCACCCCCGCAGGCCTCGACAACTTCGCCCGCGTCTTCGCCGACGAGACCTTCTGGACGGCGACCGCGAACTCGGCGGTGCAGATCGTCGTCGGCCTGCCGATCATGATCGGCCTCGCGTTCCTGCTCGCCTTCTACGTGGTGCAGAAGCCGCGCGGCCACCGCGTGCTGCGGTACCTGCTGTTCATCCCGGCGCTCATCTCCGCCCCGGCGACGGCGATGGTCTTCTACGCGATGCTCAACCCGGACGGCCTGGTCAACGGGTTCCTGCGCCCGCTGGGCCTGGAGGGCAACGAGTGGCTCGCCGACCCGGCCACGGCGCTCGGCGCCATCATCGCCGTCGAGCTGTGGAGCGGCATCGGCTACTCGGCGGTGCTCATCGCGTCGCGGCTCGACGGCGTCGAGAGCGAGATCGTGCAGGCCGCGCGCCTGGACGGAGCGGGCGACTGGCGGCTGGCCTGGCGCATGTACTGGCCCATCGCCCAGGACTTCATCGGAGTGGTCGCGATGCTCCAGTTCCTGTCCATGCTGTTCAACTCGGCGCAGACCGTGCTGCTGCTCACGCAGGGCGGCCCCGAGAACGCGACCACCACGCTCGCGTACCTCATCTACCGCAAGGCGTTCGTCGAGACCGACCTGGGCTACAGCCAGGCCGTCGGCGTCGTCCTCTTCGTGATCGGGCTGCTCGGGATGTGGGCGATCCGCCGCACGCTCCGCGCCACGCACTGATCCCCGCCCGATCTGCCTCACGACCTGCCCTGGAGACCCTCATGGCTCAGCGCGCCACCGTCGCCCGGCGACTCCCCCTGCGCGACCGCATCGGCTCGATCACGAGCGGCACGCTCGCGTGGATCTATGCCGCACTGCTGGTCATCCCCTTCTACTACTTCATCGTCTCCTCCTTCAAGACGAACGAGGAGATCTTCGAGTCGCCGCTGGCGTGGCCGACGACGTTCGACCTCTCCAACTTCACGACGGCGATCCAGCAGGCCGACCTCGGCCTCGCCGTCGCCAACTCCGCCCTGACCACGGTCGCCGCGCTCGTGCTGACCCTGCTGCTCGCCCTGCCGGCGTCGTTCGCGCTGGCGCGGGCGCGCGGGCGGGCCGGCAAGATCGTCGAGAGCGTCTTCGCTCTCGGGTTCCTCATCCCGTCGTTCGCGGCGCTGTTCCCCACGTTCCTGCTGGCCGCCGCGCTCGGCCTGTTCCACACCCGCACGTTCGTGGTCTTCCTGCTGCCGGCGACGGCACTGCCGCTGTCGATCGTCATCCTCACCTCGTTCATGCGCACCATCCCGCGTGAGCTGGAGGAGGCGGCCTCGATGGACGGCGCGTCGTCGCTCCAGGTGCTGCGGCAGGTCTACCTGCCCATCTGCGTGCCGGGCATCGCGACCGTGCTGCTGCTGAACTTCCTGTCGTTCTGGAACGCGTACCTGTACCCGCTGATCCTGATCGGCCCCGACACCGCGCAGCGCACCATCCAGGTGGCGCTGCCCACGCTCAAGGTCGACGCCGGCACCGACTACGGCGTGCTCATGGCCGGCACCCTGTTCACACTGTTGCCCGTGTACCTCGTCTACACCGTGCTCCAGCGCCAGATGCAGCGCGCGCTGCTGTCGGGGGCGGTCAAGGGATGACGCACCCCCACCTGTCGGACGTGCGGGCCACCCCGGTGACCCGCACGTCCGGCACGAGCGCGGCGTCGCTGCCGCTCGTCACCCGGATCGGCCAGGTCAACCAGCGTCTCAAGGGCTGGGAGGCGGTCCGCTGGGTCGACGGCGCACCCCGCGTCACCGACGTGCTGCGCCGCGAGGTGGACCGCTGGGGCGGGCTCGGCGCGGTCTACGGCGTGCTCCGCGCGGACCCGTGGTCCGCGGTGCGCTGGGACAACGGCGTACCGCCCGAGCGCAGCGCCGAGGCCTACGCCGCCGTGCAGGAGCACGTGACCGCCTACGGCGACGGCATCCCGGTGCTGTTCGTCGAGGAGGCACCCCACGGCCTCATGGCGCTGGGCGGCACCACGCTGCCCGTGAACCTCGCGCTCGGCGCCGGCATGGACGCCGACCTGACCGAGGAGCTCGCGGCCGCCGTCGCCGCCGAGGCCCGGGCCCGCGGCACCCACGTCGCGCTGGTCTCCGGGCTGGACGTGCTGCGCGACCCACGCTGGGGCCGCGCCGAGGAGTGCTTCTCGGAGGACCCGGCGCTGGCCGCCCTGCTGGTCACGGCCACGGTGCGGGGCATGCAGGGCACCGCCTCGGCCGGCGACCCGATCGACGGCGCGCACGTGGCCGTCGTGGCCAAGCACCTCGCCGCCCAGGGGGCCGGCATGGGCGGGCGCAACGGCTCGGGTGCGCCGATCGGCCGGCGCGAGCTCGGCGAGATCCACCTGCGGCCCGCGCACGCCGCCGCACGCGTGGGCGTCGCCGGCTTCATGGCTGCCTACAACGACATCGACGGGGTGCCGTGCAGCGCGAACGAGGACCTGCTCACGGGCACCCTCCGTGAGCGGTGGGGCTGGGAGGGCGTCGTCATGGCCGACGGCACCGCCGTCGACCGGCTCCGCGACAGCTCGCCCGACCCCGCCTCCGCCGCGGCCCTCGCCCTGCGGGCCGGCGTCGACCTGAGCCTGTGGGACGAGGCGTTCACGCACCTGGAGACCGCGATCGACCGCGGGCTCGTCGCGGAGGCGACGCTGGACCGCGCGGTCGACCGGGTGCTCGGCCTGAAGCGGCGGCTGGGCCTGCTCGGCGACGCACCTCGCGACGCCCCGGGGCAGGCCGACGGGACCGCCGGCCGTGACGTGGTGGCGCTCGTGGAGCGGGCCGCCCGGCAGTCCGTGGTCCTCGTCGACGACGGCGGGCTGCTCCCCCTGCACCCGGGCGCGACGGTGGCCGTCGTCGGGCCGAACGCGGACGACCTGGAGGCGCAGCTCGGCGACTACACGCCGCCGCGCCCCGTGCCCGATCCCGCTGCCTCGACCGTGCGCTCCGCGCTCACGGCCCGGTTCGGCGCCGGGCGCGTGCGGCACGCCGAGGGCAGCCGCCTGCGCGGGCCGCTCGACGATCCCGGCGCGCTCGACGCCGTGCGGGCCGCCTGCGCGGGCGCCGACGTCTGCGTCGTCGTGCTCGGCGGCACCAGCCGGCGCACCTACGACGACGAGTTCGCCGACAACGGCGCCGTCGCGGGCCCCGCCCGTGACACGACGAACGGCGAGGGCGTCGACCTGTCGTCGGTGGCGCTGCCCGAGGCGCAGCTCGCCGTGGCCCGCGCCGCGCGCGAGTCCGGGGTGCCGGTGGTCGGCGTCGTGATCGACGGACGGCCCCGCGCGCTGACCGCCCTCCGGGACCTGGTGGACGCGCTGCTCGTGGTGCCGTTCCCCGGCCCGGCCGGCGGGGAGGCGGTCGCCGCCGCGCTGTGCGGCGGGACGGCCTCCGGCCGGCTGCCCGCGACGTTCCCCGCCGACGACGGGGTGCTGCCCGTGGCGCACGACGAGCGGCGCGAGACCGCACGGGGCTACGTCGACACGGACGTGCTCCGGGCGCTGCCCTTCGGCACCGCGCACGTGGACGGCACGACGTCGCGTCTGGCCGGGACCGCGGACGGGCCGGCGATCACGGCGGCTGGCCTGGCCGACGGCGGCGCGGTGCGGCTGACCGTCGAGGTCACGAGCACCGCCGCGGCCGAACGGTCCCTCTCCGTGCCGCTCTACGGCCGCCGGCACGAGCCGGGTGTGCGGCCGCGGCGTCGGCAGCTCCTCGCCGTGCGGCGTACCGTCGTCCCCGCGGGCGGCACCACCACGGTGCCGTTCGACCTGGGCCTCGACCAGCTCGGGTCGTGGGCGGGCGGCGAGCCCGTGGCCGACCCGGTCACGCTCAGCATCTGGTGCACACCGGAGCCCGACCCGCCGGCCGACGCCGTCACGGTCCGGGTCACCGACGAGAACGGAGCCACTCCTTGGGAACGATGACGTCCACCCACCTCGACCCCGCGATCACGACGACGCTGCGGGACGCCGCCGACCGGGTCCGCGCCACCTCGGGCGCCCGGGTCGGGGACATGGTCGAGGCCGCGCTGCTGCGTACCCTCACCGACACGATCACCCTCGGCGAGGACGGCAGCGCGTTCGTCATCACCGGCGACATCCCCGCGATGTGGCTGCGTGACTCGACGACCCAGCTCACGCCCTACCTGCGGTTCCTCGGCTCGTGCCCGCCGCTGGCCGACCTGGTGGCCGCCGTCGTGCGCCGTCAGCTCGCCTGCCTGGACCACGACCCGTACGCGAACGCGTTCAACGACGGGCCGACGGGCGCCCACTACGACCCCGAGGACGTGTGCGACGACCCGCACGTCTGGGAGCAGAAGTACGAGATCGACAGCCTCGCCTACCCCGTGACGCTCGCCCACACCCTGTGGCGGGCCACGGGCCGCACGGACTTTCTCGACGAGCGGGCCCACCGGGTGCTGCGCACGATCGTGGACCAGCTCCGGACCGAGCAGGACCACGACGCGTCGGCCTACCGGTTCCAGCGCGACACCACCATCCCGACGGAGACGCTGGCCCGCGAGGGACGCGGCACCGCGGTCGGGCGCACGGGCATGACGTGGAGCGGGTTCCGCCCGTCCGACGACGCCTGCACCTACGGCTACAACGTCCCGGCGAACCTGTTCGCGGCACAGGCCCTGCTCGCCGTGGCCGACCTCGCCGCCGGGGTGCTCGGCGACGAGGAGCTGGCCGACGACGCGCGGACGCTGTCGGGCGAGCTCGTGACGGGTGTCGAGCAGTTCGGCATCGTCACGGAGCCCGGTCCGTCAGGCGACGAACCCGGCGTCCGCACGTACGCCTACGAGGTGGACGGGCTCGGCGGGGTGCTGCGGATGGACGACGCGAACACGCCGTCGCTGCTGTCGCTGCCGCTGATCGCCCCCGACGTGCTCGACGCGGACGTCTGGCGCGCGACCCGGGAGTTCGTGCTGAGCCCGGCCAACCCGTACTACATGACGGGCACGGCGGCGAGCGGCGTCGGCAGCCCGCACACCCTGCCGGGCCGCGTGTGGCCCATCGCGCTGGCCGTCGAGGCGCTCACGGGGACGCCCGAGGACCGGGTCCGGATCCTCGACGTCCTCGCCCGGACCGACGGCGGCACGGGGCGCATGCACGAGTCGTTCGACGCCTCGGACCCGACCGCGTACTCCCGCCCGTGGTTCTCGTGGGCCGACTCGATGTTCTGCGAGGTCGCCCTGGTGGTGGCGGACGAGACCGGCGCCTGACGACGTGTGCTAGCGTCGCCGCTGATCGTGATCCGAGCCGAGGAGGTGAGACCCGTGGACGCAGTGACCGTACCGGGCGCTCCCCCGCAGCCCACGATCGCGCGGCGGCGCTAGCCGCCTCCGGGAGCACCCGCCCACGCACCACGCGAGAGGCGACTCCCATGAGCACCACACCTTCTTCAGCCCTGCCCGCCGTGCCGTCCGTCGACGCCACCGGGCGCATACCCGCCGGCGAGCGTGCGCTCGTCCTGGGCGGTGGCGGATCCACCGGCAACGCGTGGCTGATCGGCGTCGTCGCCGGTCTGGCCGAGGCCGGGCTGGACGTGACCACCGCCGACCTCACCGTCGGTACGTCGGCCGGCTCGACCGCCGCGGCCCAGCTCGCGGGCGCGAGCCCGGCCGAGCTGCTCGACGGCGCCCTGACGGCCCCGCCGCCCCGGACCGCTCCGGCGAGCCCCGGGCGGACCGCCCCAGCGGCGTCCGGCAGGACCGACCCCGCGGCGCTGGTGACCGACCACCTGGCGCGGATGCGCGCGATCATCGACGCCGCCGCGGACCCGGCCGACCTGCGCCGCAGGGTGGGCGCGGCGGCCCTCGACCTGGCCGCGACGCAGGGCGAGCACCGGCAGGAGCGGTGGCGGGCGACCGTCGCCGCCCGGCTGCCCGTGCAGACCTGGCCCCGGCGGACGGTGCTGCTCACCGCCGTGGACGCCCGCACGGGCGCCCCGGTCGTGTTCGACCGGTCCAGCGGCGTGGACCTGGCCGACGCCGTGGCCGCGAGCTGCTCCAGCGGCGCCGCCTACGCGATCGGCGACGGCCGGTACATCGACGGCGGCTACCGCACCAACGCCGAGAACGCCGACCTGGCCGCCGGGTACGCGCGCGTGCTCGTGCTGTCGCCACTGGGCGGCCGGACGCTCACGCCGGCCGCCTGGGGGCTCGACCTCGCCACCCAGGTCGAGGCACTGCGGGCGGGCGGCAGCCGGGTCGAGACGGTTGTCCCGGGCCCCGGTGCGGAGCACCTGTTCGGCGTCAACGCGATGGACGGGACCCTGCGGCCGCTCGCCGCCCGGGCCGGCCGGGACCAGGGCAAGGCCCTCGCCGAGCGGCTGGGCGAGCTCTGGGGCTGACACGGTCCGGGCCGCGCGGGGCCGCACGGCCCCGCGCGGTCAGGCGCTCCGGGGTGTCTCCGGCGGGATCAGGCCGAGCTGGCCGGCGCGCGCGAGGGCGCTGGTGCGGCTCGACGCGTTGAGCTTGCGGTAGACCTTGCGCACCTGGGTGCGCACGGTGTTGACCGAGACGCCGTGGGCCGCCGCCATGCGTACAGCGCTGTCACCGGCGGCCAGCCCGGCCAGCACCGCGCGTTCCCGCCGGGTGAGCAGCACGATCGGTCCGGAGGTGGGGTGCCGGTCGTCGTCGGCGGAACGCATGGCCCCCACGTCGCGGGGGTCCGTGCCGGTCAGCCGGCACAGCTCCAGCATCTCGGAGCGGGGGAACAGCGCGAACGGGGCGTACAGCCCCTGCCGCCCGACCTCGACCGCGTGCTCGAAGCGCGCGCGGGCCCCGTCGAGATCTCCCGTGCGCAGGTGCGCCAGGGCGATGACGAGCTGGAGCTCCAGCGCGTCGCGCGGGGTCACCGCGGCGTCGCGCGCCGCCCGCCCGGCCACCGCCAGCGCACCGTCCGTGTCGCCGGCCAGGAGCCGCACCCGGGCGACGGGCGGCAGCAGGTCGCCGGCACCGGCGCTCTCGGCAAGCGCCACCACCCGGTTGCCCTCCCCGCTCGCGGCCAGCAGGTCGGCGTGCGCGCGCAGCAGCACGGGGTGCGCGCCAGGGCCCGGGCGGGCCGCCATCCCGTGCGCGAAGCAGGCCGCGTCCAGCCCGAGCAGACCGCTCACCGGCTCCCCGGAGGCCACCGCGTACGCCGCCCGGGCGGCCGCGAGGAACGGCCACAGGTCGCCCTGCTCCTCGGCGGAACCCGCCCGGTCGAGCGCCTGCCGCGCGGTGGAGAGGTCCAGCCGGTCGATCGCCAGGAGGGCCTGGGCGATGGTCGCACCCAGGAGCAGGTGCCCCTCGAGCCAGGCCGGCACCGGCCCGCTGCGCCGGATGCGCTCCAGCCAGGCCCCGGCCATCCCGTGGTGCCCGCGCACGGCGGCCAGCAGCGCGAGGTTCGCGGCAGCCGAGGCGCCCGCGAAGTGCTGGAACGGGGGCGGGCCTGCCTGCTCGTGGGCGCGCCGAAGGTGCCCGACCGCGTCGGCGGGACGTCCCGCGAGCATCTCTGTCACGCCCCGGTTCAGGGCGATCAGCCCCGGACGCCCCACGCGGCGGTCCGCGCTCCAGGGCAGCGCACCGGTGGCGTCCGTCCGGAGCAGGTGCTCCTCGAGCCAGGCGCCGATCCCCTCCGCCGTGCGGTACTGGCCGCGGGCCCGCGCCGCGTGCATCGCGAGCACCCCGGCGGCGACCGCGTCGCCGGGGCGCGTGAACGAGCGGAGCCGCTTCGACAGACGCACGCCGTGCAGCTCGAACAGGCGCATCGCGGCCCGGAGCCGGACGTCGTCACCCGCCTCGGCGAGCTGGTAGGCCAGCACGCCGGCCATGAGCAGCCGGGGACGCCGGGCAGTCACCGTGGCGGGCAGCCGTTCGAGCAGGCCGAGCAGCTCCGTGCCGTAGCGGGCGGGCAGCTCGAACCACCAGCGGTCCGCCAGGTCCTCCAGCGTGTCCAGGTCTCCCGCGGAGAAGGCCCGCAGAGCGCCGTCGTCAAGAGTCCGGCCGGTCCCTGCCCGGAACACCGGTGCGGACGGCTCCGCCCACGCAACATCGTCGGACAAAGTGGGTGCATCCCCTTTCCACCGTGCCGTCGGCGCGCTTCCGCGATGCCGGGTGCGGGCGCCGGGACGCCGTGTGGCCCCACGACCCGCGGGCGGGGGCGGAACGAGCGGCGTCTCCGGCGTCTTCCCTGTTCAAGGGCGCACCGGCACGGGTGCTGCAGGAGTGGTCCGTCGTTTCCGACGAACCATTCGACGGCACTATAAGACATTCGATAAACCGATTCACAGGGCGTTCGAAACGGCGGTCAAGATATGCCGCACAGATGGCAATTGACCGTTTCTTCTCCCCGTCGCGCGCCACGCCGGCGTCCCCTCGCGCCGCCACGTACGACGGCGGCGCGAGGGGACGGTGCGGGTCAGCCCACCGTGCGGCGTCGGGCGATCACGAGGGCCGCCACGCCGGTCAGCAGGAACAGCACCGCCAGGCCGGTCACCCCGGCGATGTCGGCACCGGTCGAGGCCAGCGCGCCGTCCGGGCCGTCGGCCGGACCGTCGGCCGGGCCGGGTGCCGGGGGCGCCGGAGGGCCGGCGTCGTCCGGGGTGACCGGGACCGTCGCGGTCGAGGGCGGCGAGGTGGGCGGCGGCGTGCCGCCCGGCGGGGTGCCGGTGGCCGTGGCCGTGTTGGTCAGCTCACCGGTCTCGAGATCGGCCCGGGTCACCTCGTAGGTCGCCGTGCAGGTCACGGACGCCCCCGGCGCCAGGTCGGCCGCCTCCTGCGGGCACTCCACCGGTGACAGCTCACCCGTCCCGGAGAAGTCGGAGTCGTCGACCGTGACGTCGGCCAGCGACACGTTGCCGGTGTTGGTCACCTCGAAGCTGTAGGTGATCTCCTGGCCCACCTCGGTGATCTTCTCGGTGTCCGAGGTCTTGACCACCTCGAGGCCGGGCTTCGGGGTCCCGGGGATGTCGACGGTCGACGGCGGCGACGTGGGCGGCGGGGTGTCCCCCGGCGGGGTGCCGGTGGCCGTGGCCGTGTTGGTCAGCTCCCCGGAGTCGAGGTCGGCCTGGGTGACCACGT
The DNA here is from genome assembly GCF_044456525.1 of Promicromonospora sp. NPDC050880. Taxonomy (NCBI): domain Bacteria; kingdom Bacillati; phylum Actinomycetota; class Actinomycetes; order Micrococcales; family Promicromonosporaceae; genus Promicromonospora; species Promicromonospora sp. NPDC050880. The sequence goes on along the minus strand of NZ_JBITFV010000001.1, from coordinate 238,170 downwards.
AGCTCGCGGTGCAGGTCACCGTCGCCCCCGGCGCGAGGCTGCCGGCCTCCTGGGGACACTCGACCGGCGACAGCTCCCCCGAGCCGGAGAAGTCGGAGTCGTCGACCTCGACGTCGGTCAGCGTGACGTTGCCGGTGTTGGTCACCTCGAACGAGTAGACCACCTCCTGGCCCACCTCGGTGATCTTCTCGGTGTCCGAGGTCTTGACCACCTCGAGCCCGGGCGCCGGGGTGCTGGGGACCTCGACGGTCGACGGCGGCGACGTGGGCGGCGGGGTGTCCCCCGGCGGCGTGCCCGTGGCCGTGGCCGTGTTGGCCACCTCGCCCGAGTCGACGTCGGCCTGCGTGAGCGTGTAGGTGGCCGTGCAGGTCAGCGAGTCACCCGGGGCGAGGACGTCCGCCGGGCAGGTCGCGACCGGAACCTCGCCCGTGCCCGAGAACTCCGTCTCGTCGATCGTGATGTCGCTCAGCGACAGGTTGCCGGTGTTGGTCACCTCGAAGGAGTACGTGATCTCCTGCCCCACCGTGAAGGCCTCCGGGCCGGACGGCGACGCCGACTTCACGACGGTGAGGGCGGGGTCCGGCGCCTCGACGGGCGTGCTCGTCTCCGAGGGCGGCGAGCTGATCGGGGTGTCCGTGCCGGGCGGGGTGCCCGTGGCGGTCGCCGAGTTGTCGACGGAACCCGCCTCGACGTCCTCGTCGGTGACCACGTAGGGCTCGTCGGTGGTGCAGGTGACGGTGTCGCCCGGCTCGACCGAGGTCGCCTCGCAGGTGATCGCGCCCACCATGGGGTCGTCGATCGCCAGGTCGTCGATCGCGACGTCGCCCGTGTTGGTCACCTCGAAGGTGTAGGCGATGGTGTCACCGGTGTCCGTGATGCCGTTCTCGTTGACGTCCACGGGCTCGCCCGCGGTCTTGACGAGCGCCAGGCTGGGGTCGCCGAACGTGACGGTCGAGGGGTCCGGGTAGTCGAGGCCGATCGCCGAGATGTTGTCGGGACCGTTGGTGTAGCTGCCCGCCTCGTCGGCGGTGACGTCCACCGTGATGGTGCACGACGCCATGCCCGCGTCCAGGTTGCCCGTGGCGGCGACCGACGCGGCCCCGGCCACGGCGGTCACGTCACCGGCCGGGCAGGTGGTGGCGACGGCGGACGGGTCGGCGACGACCAGGCCGGCGGGGAGGTCGTCGGTGAACGACCAGCCGTTCTTGGCGGCCAGGTCGCTCGTGTTGGTGATCGTCAGCGTCAGGGTGGAGACACCGCCCGTGGCGACCGAGGTCGGGCTGAACGCCTTGTCGAGCTGCGGCGTCACGTCGAGCACGCGGATGTTGTCGTACGCGCCGTCGTTGCCGGTCCCGTCGCCGTTCTCGTTGCGCATCACGATGCCGAACTCTCCGCCGGTGACGAGCGTCGAGCCGTCGGCCGGGAAGCGGCCGCCGGTGACCACGCGGGTCGTGCCGTCCTGGGTCGGGGAGGTGTACTGCGTGCCCCGCGGATCGATGCACGGGTCGATCGCCGTGCTGGACACCGGGATCTCCGTCCCCTCGCCGTCGACGAGGTAGAACCGCAGCTCGGGGTGCGTGGCCTGACAGTTCTGCGCGACCGCGTCCACCGAGAACGTGACGAACCGGCCCTCGGTCGTCAGCGCCAGCGGGCTGGCCGTCCGGAACTGGACCTGGTTGTCCGCGGAGCTGCCCGACGTGTACGACGACGCCGCGGCGTTGCCCGCCGGGTCGGTGCCGTTGATGACGCCGAGCGTGTAGGGCAGAGCCGTCAGCGAGGTGAACGTCGCTGCGCCGAAGGCGTCGGGCTGCGTCCCGCTGCAGTCCCCGGCCACGCGGGTACTGGTCTGGTTGATGATGAAGCCGTTGCAGTCGTTGCGGTCCACCCAGAACGGATCGGCCGTGTAGGTGGTGCCGTCCGCGCCCGTGTAGTCCGTCAGGAGCACGTTCGAGCCGGCAGCCCGGTTCTCGAAGTCCTCGACGAAGAGCACCTGCGGGTCACCCGGCACCCCCGGGTTGCCCGGCGCGGCCACCGCGCTCGACGTCCCCGACGTCAACGACGTGGCCACCAGGCCCGCCCCGAGCAGGCTGAGCGTCATCAGGATCGCCGGGCCTCGTCTGTATCGACCGAGAGAGAACCCGCGGCGGGTCTTCGTCGTCGTCGGCCTTGGTACGCGCATCTGCTGTCCCCTCGCTCGCGAACCGAACGGTCCGCATCCAGTACGGCGTAATCAATGCCATCCACTTCGCGCCCGATCACCAGCCAGGACCCAAGAAATCACCAACTAGATCATCAACTTCCGGACGTTTTTCACCCCCTTCGAGCAGTCCGGCGCCCAAACGACGAGGTGAGCGGCCGGTCGGCCATGGCGCCTCTGAGGCGCCGACGCCCGACAAGGAGGCGTGCGCCGCCGGAAACACCCGCGACCGCACCCGCGACGCTCCGCTCGGCGCGTGGGCGGGAGCGACTCGTGATACTCCTTTGTCTGCCGCGAAGGACTTCTTGACCAAACCAACGATCCGGATCACCGCAGCGCACATCGCGAAACCAGGACCGACAGAAGGAGCGACGCGTGCAGGACCAGGCGAACGAGCTCGTGACACCCCCGACCCGACCCGGCAACCGCAGGTTGCTGCGCACCGCCTGGGCGGGCGCCGTCGCCACGGTGACGGCAGGCGGTCTGTTGTTCACCGCGGCACCGGGCATGCACCTGGCCGGTGCCGAACGAGACCGGACGGCACCGCTCGCGGGGATGTCGCGCGGGGCGTTCGGCGCGGTGGGGAGCGCCGGGTCGTCCGGCGGAGACAGCCTTGCCGGGTCCTCGGGTGACAGGGTGGTCGTACAGACGTCGTCCGCGCCCTGGGACGTGACGTTCGAGCAGGTCACAGCGGTGCTGGCCCGTGCCGAGCGGCAGGTGCCGGAGCTCGGCCCGGACCTCCGGCCGGCGGTGGCACAGGCGGCCGCCGAGCTCGGGATGCTGTACACCACGTACCGGACGCAGCGGCTGGTGACCGGCGAGCGGAACGGCGGGCTGCGGGTCGAGGACGCGCCGGTCGCGCGCGGGGCGGGGGACGGCGAGGGCCGGGCCGAGGTGGTCGCGGACGGGTCGGTCGCGGACGGGTCGGTCGAGGACGACGAGGTGCCGACCAGGCTGGTCGCGCACGATCTCGGGTCGGACGAGGCGGCGGACGACACCGAGCCCGTCACGTACCGGCAGGTCGTGCTGGCCACGGTCCGGCTGGCGAGCCTGCTCGACCTGGCGCTCGGAGGCGCGCCGGTCGAGGTGCGAGCGCCGGGCGAGAGCCGGGACCAGTCGGCGCTGCTGCGGGCCGACACAGCGGGCGCCGGCCTCACCCTGCGGCAGAGTCTGCTCGACGTGGTCTCGTCCTTCGGGGAGTCCACCGTCGAGTACGCCAACGGGCGGATCCCGGCCTCGGTGCTGTGCCCCCTGGACTTCGCGCCCGGCCACCTGCTGCGCTGTGACGCCGCGGAGCGGCTCATGGCACTGAGCGACGAGTTCGAGCGGGAGTTCGGCTACCCGATCCCCATCACGGACTCCTACCGGTCGTTCGCGGCGCAGATCGCCGTGGCCGCCGCCAAGCCGCACCTGGCGGCGGTTCCCGGCACCTCCAACCACGGCTGGGGCCTGGCGGTCGACCTGGGCCGGCCCATCTCAGGCGGCGCCTCGCCGGAGTACGTGTGGCTGCGGGTGCACGGCCCGCGGTACGGCTGGGACAACCCGTCATGGGCGCGCCCGGACGGTACGAAGCCGGAGCCGTGGCACTTCGAGTTCTTCGCGGCGGGAGCGATCCCGCAGCGGGCGATCGACCCGTCCGACGTGGGCACCGGGACCCCGGGCGACCCGGCGGACGAGGCGCCGTCCCCCGCGGACGGCGGCGCACCGGTCTCCGCCGACGGCGGCGCCGAGCCCGTACGACAGCTCCGACCGGACGGTCACGAGGCGCGCCGCCCCGCGACCGGTGCGCCCGACGAGGCGCGCGAGACGCCGCGGGCGCCGCAGCCGGCCAGGCCCGCCCCCGGGCCGCGGCCGAGCGATCCCGCGGCCCCGCCCACGCCGAGCGGCCCGGCGGCGAAGCCGGCCGACCCCACAGTGAGGCCGGCTCCCAGGCCGACGCCGGAGGAACCGGACCCGACACCGCCGGCGGCCGGCCCGTCGCCGTCGCCGTCGCCCGAGCCGTCCCCGACGCCGACGCCGACGCCGACGCCGACGCCGAGCCTGCCTGCTCCTTCGCCCACGCCGACCTCACCGGCACCGGCACCGACACCGACACCGTCGACGTCCGCACCGGCACCGTCCCCGTCCTCTACGGCACCCACGGCAGCCCCGTCGCCGTCGTCGCCGGCTCCGTCCCGGTCGGCGCCCGCCGGTCAGTCCCCGTCGCCCGCGGCACCGACCCGGTCACCTGCGGCGTCGGCTCCGACTGCGACCCCGCCCGCACCGGACGCCGACCCCGCGCGAACCCCCGGCGAGGGGTGACGGCGTGCCGTTCCAGGGGGCTCGCTCAGCGAGCCTCCTGGTACGGGAGCACCACCCGGTTCACGATCAGCAGCCCGGCCGCCGCGACCGGCACGGCGACCAGCGCGCCCAGGATCCCGCCGAGCGCCGCCCCGGCCAGGGCGGCCACGATGACCAGCGCGCCGGGCAGTGCCACGGCGCGGCTCATCACCCGCGGCGCCAGCACGTACGCCTCCACCTGCATGTAGACGAGCAGGAGCACCGCCACGACCACGGCGGCGAACGGGCTGACCGTCAGCGTGGCCAGCACCACGAGGGTCGAGCCGATCACCGTGCCGACCACCGGGATGAGGGCGGCGACGAAGGCCATGACGGCGAGCAGGATCGGCGCGGGGCTGCCCGCGAACAACGTCAGGATCAGGGTGAAGGTGGCGTTGACCGTCGCCAGGACGAGCTGCCCGGAGACGTACCGACCCACGGAGTCGAGCACCTCGGTCAGCAGCGATCCCGTCAGCGCCCGCCGGGAGCGCGGCACGAGCCGGAGCAGCGCCGCGATCATCGTCGGCAGCGTGACGGCGAAGTAGATGGTCAGCGCGGTCACGACGACGACAGCCGTGACACCGTTGACCAGCCCGGTACCGACCTGCAGCACGCCGCCCGCGATGGCCGTGAGCTGCTGGGGGTCGGTGAGCAGCTCGGTCAGGGACGACAGCAGGCCGTTGAGGTCCAGCGCCACGAGGTTCTGCGTGGTCCACGTGTACCAGGCCTGGTTCGGCAGGTCGCGGAGCGCATCCACGAGCAGGTCCACGAAGATGCCGACCTGCTGGACGGCCAGCGGGAGCACCGCGACGACGAAGAGCGCGATGACCAGCACGAACCCGATGATCGCCACGGTCGCCGCGGCCCAGCGGGGCAGCCCACGGCTCGCGACGAACCGGATGGCCGGCTCCAGGGCCAGCGCCAGGAACAGTGCGAGCCCGACGTACACGAGCACCGTCGCCACCGCGGCCAGGGCGCCGAGAACGCCGAGCCCGGCACCGACGCCGAGGGTGGCGAGCATCGCGTAGCCGAACGGCTGCGCGGGCAACCCCACCACCGGCCCGCGCTGCCGGACGGCACGAGCACGAGCGACGCGGTGCGGCAGACGGGCCATGGGTCCAGACCCTACTTCCCACCGGCTCGGGGGAAGCGTTCCGACACCTCGTCACGTGGCGACGCCCCGTCGTCATGTCCAGCGGAAGAAGAGTGCCGACAAGGTCGCACCCACCATGACGGCAGCCGCCAGGGCCAGCAGGTGCAGCGGGTCCACCGCGGCTCCCACCCACGCCGCCGACATCGCGGCCACGGCGGCGCCGAACGGCAGCCACTCCCCGACCGTCGCGAGCACGCCGGGCACCGTCGAGAGGCCGCCGAACATGCCACCCAGCGCACCGAGGACGAAGAACGCGATCAGGCCGATCGCCACGGCCGAGTTCGGCGTGGGAGCGACGGCGGCGACCACCATGCCGACGGCGTACATGGCCGCCAGTGCCAGGGCGTACACGCCGACGGCCGCACCGAGGTCGGCGGGGACCCGGGCATCGAACAGCCCGAACGCCACAGCCAACGCCCCGGTGAGCCCGATCATGGCCTGTGCCACGCTCACGACCACCTGGGCGACCAGAACCATCGCCGGAGATGCGGGGGTGGCCGCGAGCCGCCGCAGGATCCCGGTGCGCCGGTAGTACGCCAGGAAGCTCGGCATGTTGATGACGCCGATCGTGCCCAGCACCACGGTCAGGACGAGGGGAAGCACGAACACGTCCAGTGCCGTGTACCCGTTGCCCACGGGCTGGTCGCCCGCCGACCCGGCACTCATCACCAGGATCAGCAGCGGCAGCACGATGGGGACCACGAGACCGGCCGTGTCGCGCACGACCATCTTTCCCTCGCACGCGACCAGGACCAGCCAGGACCGGACGCCCGGGCGGCGGACGGCCGGGACGACGAGGGTGCTCATTCGGCGGCCTCCAGCTGCTTTCCGGTGAGTGCGACGAACGCGTCGTCGAGCGTGTCCGTGCCCGCGGTCGCGACCAGGCCGGCAGGCGTGTCGACCGCGACCACCCGCCCTGCGTCCAGGAGCACCACGCGGTCGCAGAGGCGTTCGACCTCCTCCATCGTGTGGCTGACCAGCAGGACGGCGACGCCGTGGTCCCGCAGGCCTTCCACGGTGGCCCACATCCGGCGGCGGGCCCGGGGGTCGAGGCCGGTCGTCAGCTCGTCCAGGACCACCACCCGCGGACGTCCGGCGAGCGCCAGGGCGATCGAGAGCCGCTGCTGCTGGCCGCCGGACAGCCTCTCGAACCGCACGTCACGCTGCCCGGCCAGGCCGACCAGGTCCAGCAGCTCGCCGGCCGGCCGAGGGTCGGGGTAGAAGCTGCGGTAGAGCCCGACCAGCTCGGCGACGGTCAGCGCCCCGTGCAGGAAGGCATCCTGGAGCTGCACGCCCAGGAGCTGGCGTACGCGGCCCCTGTCCCGCTGCGGGTCCAGGCCCAGCACCCGGACGGTTCCCCGGTCCGGGCGCCGCAGGCCTGCGATCATCTCGACGGTGGTGGTCTTGCCCGCGCCGTTGACGCCGAGCACCCCGACCACCTCGCCCTGCTCCACGTGCAGGCTCACGTCGGCGAGGGCAGTGGTGCTGCGGTACCGCTTGTGCAGGTGCTCGGCGACTATCGCGGCCCGCGGCCGGCTCGGGGCAGGGCGGCTCCGGGACTGGTGCGGTGCTGGTCGTGGACTCATGGCAGCGACGCTAGGCGCGACGGAGGCACACCCGCGCGTGCCGATCGTCAGGGTTGTGGACCATGACTTCTGGCACCTTCGCCGCGCCGCCACCAACCGTAGGGTGGTTCGTATGCGACGACTGGGTACGGACGAGTGGTCGGGACTGGCCATGCTCGCCGTCTCGGTCGGGGTCGGCGCGCCGGCGCTGTTCGGCGCGGTGGACCTCGCGATCCCGCGCGGCTGGTGGGTCGTGCTGTTCGCCGCGCTGATCCTCGCGCTGCTGGTCGCCTTGGTGTTCGAGCCGGGCCGGGCGCGGTACGTCGTCTTCGCGTCGGGCGTCGTGACGTCCTGGGCCGTGCTGCTCACGACACGGGGCGTGGGCCTGCTGCCGATCCTGCTCGTGATCACCGCGGCGCTGAGCGTGTACGTCATGCCGCTGCGCGCCGGCTTCGTGCTGGCGGCGCTGAACACGGTGGTCATCGCGACGGCCATGGTCCTGCAGGACCGCGGAACCGCCGACATCCTGGTCACCGTCGGCTTCTACCTGCTCATCCAGGTGGCGACGATGCTGAGCTCCGTCACGCTCATCCGGGAGCAGCGGCTGCGGCGGGAGCTGAGCCAGGCACACGCCGACCTGCGGGCAGCGTCAGTACTGCTCGCGGAATCGGCCCGTGCCGCGGAACGGCTGCGCATCTCGCGCGATCTGCACGACCTGATCGGCCACCAGCTCACGGTGCTCACCCTGGAGCTGGAGGCCGCCCGGCACCGGGACGGGGAGCAGGCACGCGAGCACGTGGACCGGGCGAACCAGGTGGCGCGTGACCTCCTGACCGACGTCCGGCGCACGGTCAGCGAGCTGCGCACGGCCTCGTCGGACCTGAGCGAGGCGTTGCGGGACGTGGTGCGCGATCTGCCCGACCTGGAGGTGAGCGTGGAGGTGGAGCCCGGGGTGCGGGTCGACGAGGAGCAGGCCTCCGCCGTGGTCCGCGCCGTGCAGGAGATCGTGACCAACACCCTCCGGCACGCGGACGCCCGCGCGCTGCGGATCGAGGTGGCCGCCCGGCCGCCGGGCCTCGTCCTGACCGCGGCGGACGACGGTCGCGGGTTCCACGAGCTCGTCCCCGGGAACGGGCTGCGGGGCATGACCGAACGGTTCGCGGCCCTGGGCGGCGACGTGGAGCTGGACGGCGCCGACGGCTTCCGGGTCACCGCGCGGGTGCCCACGTGACGCGGGTGGTGATCGTCGACGACCACACCCTGGTGCGGCACGGCATCCGCTCGCTCCTGGAGATCGCCGACGTGGATGTGGTGGGCGAGGCCGACGACGGACAGGCAGCACTGGCGGTCGTCACGGACACCGCACCGGACGTGGTCCTGCTCGACCTGCGCATGCCCCGGTACGACGGCCTCTGGACGCTCCGCACACTGCGTGAGCAGGGCATCGAGGTCCCCGTGCTCGTGCTCACGACGTTCGACGACGACACCCTGGTCCTCGACGCGCTGCGGTCGGGCGCACGCGGGTACCTCCTCAAGGACGTCACCGTGGAGCAGCTCACGCGGGCGGTGCGGACCCTGGCCGACGGCGGCACCCTGGTCGCGCCGTCGATCACGAGCCGCATGCTGCGCGGCATCCGCTCGGTTCCGGACGTCGCCGGTCCGGACACCCCACCGGCTCAGCCGCTGACCGAGCGGGAGCTGGAGGTGCTTCGCCTGATGGCCGAGGGCTGGACCAACCGCGAGATCTCCCGAGGGCTGTCCGTGGTCGAGGGCACCGTGAAGAACCACGTCTCCGCGATCCTGCTCAAGCTCTCGGCGCGCGACCGGACCAACGCCGTCCTGCGCGCTCTCCACCTGGGGATCCTCGGTTAATGTTCGGCACATGCCGGACAGCACACCCCACCGACCAGCCGCGCACGGCGCGCCGGTCGCACCCCAGGCCGTCGGTGCGCCGCTGGCCCGGTCCGCCGTCTTCCTCGTCCTGGAGGTTCGCGACGACGACGAGGCTCGGCGCACCGTCCGGGAGGTCCTCGCCGGGCTCGACGACCTGGTCAAGACCGTCGGCTTCCGCGACCTGCAGCATCCGGTCTCGTGCACGGCCGGCATCGGCAGCCGGGTCTGGACGGAGCTGACCGGACGCGGGCGCCCGGCGGAGCTCCACCCGTTCCGGGAGTTCGCCGGCGCTGCGCACACCGCCGTCGCCACCCCCGGTGACCTGCTGTTCCACATCTGGTCCGACCGCCAGGACCTCTGCTTCGAGCTGGAGCGCCTGCTGCTCGACGCGCTCGGCACCGCCGTCACCACCGCCGACGAGGTGTCGGGGTTCCGCTACTTCGACACGCGGGACCTCCTCGGCTTCGTGGACGGCACGGCCAACCCCGTGGGCGCCGAGCTTCCCGAGGCCACGCTGGTGGGCGACGAGGACCCGGAGTTCGCGGGCGGCAGCTACGTGGTGGTGCAGAAGTACGTGCACCCGCTCGCGGCGTGGCAGGCGCTGAGCACCGAGCAGCAGGAGCAGATCGTGGGGCGCACCAAGGCCGACGGCGTCGAGCTGGACGACGCGACCGCGGGGCAGAAGTCGCACAAGACGCTGACCACGATCACGGCCGACGACGGCAGCGAGTACGAGATCCTGCGCGACAACATGCCGTTCGGCCGCCCCGGCGCCGGTGAGTTCGGCACCTACTTCATCGGGTACTCGCGACGCCTGTGGGTGATCGAGCGGATGCTGGAGCGCATGTTCGTCGGGGACCCGCCCGGCCTGCACGACCGCATCCTCGACTTCTCGACGCCGCTGACCGGCAGCACCTTCTTCGTGCCGCCCCGCACGCTGCTGGCGGACCTGGCCGGCTGAGCCACCGCGCCGCCGGATAAGGTCGCACGGTGCGTATCGAGACCGATGGCCACCCCGCCGCGCCGTCCGACCTGTTCAGCACGTACGGCCACTTCACCGCCATGCAGGTGCGCGACGGCGGCGTCCAGGGGCTGGAGCACCACCTCGGCCGGCTCGATGCCGCGCACCGGGAGCTGTTCGACCGGCCTCTGCCGGGCGAACGGGTCCGCGACCTGGTGCGCCACGCCCTGGCCGGGACCGCCGACGCCTCCGTGCGCGTGACGCTCCGCGACGCGGAGCACGTGGTGGTGTCCGTGGCCGACCCGAACCGTCCTCCGGCACAGCCGCAACGGCTGCGGTCGGTCCCCTACGTGCGCCCGTTCGCGCACCTCAAGCACCTGGGCGGGTTCGCCCAGATCGAGTGGGCCCGCCGCGTGCGGCGCCAGGGGTACGACGACGCCGTGCTCACCACCCCGGACGGTGCCGTCGCGGAGTCGTCGATCGCCAACATCGGGTTCCTGGAGCCGGACGGTTCAGTCGTGTGGCCCGACGCCCCGCAGCTCCACGGCACGGCGATGCGCCTGGTCGAGGCGACCACGCCGTCGGTCAGCCGGCCCGTCCCGCTCGCCGAGGTCGGCGGGTTCGCGGGCGCCTTCCTGGTCAACTCGATCGGCGTGGTCGCCGTCGCCTCGATCGACGACGTCCCGCTGCCCGACGCGTCCCCGCTGCTCACGCCCCTCGTGGACCGTCTCGCTGCGGTGCCGTGGGACGCGGTCTGAACCCTTCGGAAGGACCGCTCCGGCGTGGCTTCTACCAGGCGGTGCGAACGTCCGGGAGCGTGTCGAACGCGGCGTCGGTCGTGACGAGTACGACGTTCTCGACGATCGCCTGAGCAGCGAGCAACCGGTCGAACGGGTCTCGGTGAGCCCACGGCATGGATCCGGCATGCAGCGTGTGCGCGGTCGTGAGGTCCAGGGTCTCCGCGTCGAGATCATCGACCCGGCGTTCCCAGGTGCTCACCAGGCTGGCGGCCGCATCGAGCTTGCCGAGGCGCACCTTGGTGGCGACCTCCATCGCCGAGACGGCCGAGACCAGGAGCCTGTTCGCGGTCGACCCGAGCTGTGCGCGGAGCGTCTCCGTCATGCGCTCGGGCGAGCTGAGCAGCCAGACGAACGCATGGGTGTCGAGAAGGTAGGTCACTCCCACGTGGCGAGCTCCGCCTCGTCGAGCTCGTCGAAGAAGAAACCGTCGGGGACGGAGAGCGGCACCGTGCCGAACGTGCGCTCGGCCACCGGTTCTACCGGGACCAGACGGACCGCAGGCCGCCCGGAGCGCGCGACCACGACCTCCTCGCCGTGCTGAGCACGGGCGATCAGACGGGAGAGGTGTGTCTTCGCCTCCTGGACGTTCACTACAGTCATGTCCCGATCATCGCGGGTGCTGCCTGGTCTGGTCAAGGTGACCAGACCAGGCAGCACGCCTAGCACGAGGATCAGCCGCAGTACTCGTCCAGCTCGAAGTCGTGCACCACCGTCTGGCCCTTGATGATGCGCGCGGACTTCGACTCCGGCGGATAGCCCGTCGCCGAGCTGAGCAGGTTCAGCCGGTTGTTGGACACGCCCATCCAGCGGGCGTAGCCGCCGTCGGGCCCGGTGACGAGCGTGACGTCGTACTCGGACCCGTCGATCACGACGAACGCCCCCTCCAGCGGGACGGTCTCGCCGTCACAGGTGGCGCCCGTGACCGTGCCGGTGATCTTGCCCCAGCTCGGCGGCGGCGTGACCGACAGCGACACCTGCACCCGCGGCTCGCCGTACGGCGTGCCGCCGTCGGCGACCACCGCGGAGGTGTAGGTGCCCGGCTGGTCCACCCGGCTGCTGTCCATGTCCAGCAGCACCGTGGCCGACTCGCCCGGCTCCAGCGTGAACGCCGGCGGCTGGACGTCGAGCCACGGCACGTCCACCGTGGTCTCGCCGGTCACGTTGAGCACCGTGTGCATGTCGGGGAACCCGAGGTCCGCGACCGTGCTCGGCTCGGGCGTACCGCAGTCGTCCGAGGCGATGTACGACGGCGCCGTCTCCGGCTCGGCGTTGGAGCCGATGAAGAACTCGTCGGCGCTGACCACCTCGACCACGAGCGTGCTGCCCGCGGACGCCGTCCCCGTGACCGGCACGTCGACCATCGTGAGCTCCTGTGCCTCCAGGGTCACGTCGGCCGAGCCCAGCGGGGTCATGTTCGCGTAGGTGAAGTCCCCGTCGAGCTCGTACAGGTTGACCGTGACCGCGGAGCCGGCCGCGGCCGTCTCCACGCCGAAGGACACGTCGGTCACGGCGAACTCGCCCTGGATGTCGAAGTCCTCCAGCGTGAACGTGCGCAGCCACTGGGTCTGGGTACCCACGCACCCCACGGAGTTGCCCGGGGTGACGTCCTGCGACGAGGAGTGGGTGAGGGTGGTCCCCTCCGCGAGGAGCGCCGGCGGGGCCGCCGGCGTCACCGCGCGGCCAGGCTTGCCGTGCCGGGCGAACCCGTCGTCGGCGGCGGCCGCCGTCGAGCGGCCGGACGCCGTGCCCGACGCCGTGCCGGACTCCACGGTGCTCACCTCCGTCACCCCAGCGGTGGCCCCCCGGATCACGCCGGTACGGTTCGCCGAACCCAGGATCTCGAAGTCCGAGGACCCGGGCGCCACCTCGACGTCCGCGGGCGCCGTGCCCTCGTTCGTCACCGTGAACCGGCCGGACCTGGTCCCGCCCAGCCGCACCTCCCGGTTCAGCTCACCGGGCGAGACCGTCAGGAGCGGGGCGGCGAGCTCCACGTCCTGGCGCGTCACCGCGTCGGCGGTCACCGTCACGGCGGCCTCCTGGCCGGCGTAGTCCTTGGCCGCGTAGGCGACCTGCTGCTCGCCGGGTGCCGTGAACAGGGAGTAGTACCCGGCGCCGACCGTCGGGTTCTCGGGGTCGGCACTCGTCGTGCTCACCTCGCCCGCGGTCACCGTGGCGCGGTCCACGCCGTCACCGGTGTTGAGGTCCTGGACGAACCCGGACACGAGGCCGCCGTCGACCGGCTCGCACGAGCCGATCGCCACGTTGTCGACCTGCCAGAACAGGGCCCACACGGCGTCGCCGTAGTGGAACCGGACCCGCACGTCGGACTGGCCGCCCGCACCCGGCAGGGCCACGGCCGTGTGCCCGAGCGCGTCGGACGTCTGGTGCAGCACCGTCTCCCAGGTCTCGCCGCCGTCGAGGCTGAGGTCCACGTCGGCGAAGTCGTCCCCCCAGGCGCCGTACGCCTGGTCGAACGTCAGCAGCGGCGCGTCCAGCCCGGTCAGGTCGTAGGACGGCGACGTGAGCGTGGTGTCCTGCGCGCCGTCCTCGCCGTAGGCGTCGCTGTTCACCTCGGCGAACAGGCCCTCGCCGCCGGTCTGGTTGGACGCGTCGAAGCGGTCGTCGAACGTCCAGACCTGCTCGGTGCCGGCCAGGTCCTCGACCGTCCAGCCCTCGGGCACCTCGCCCGACTCGAACTCCTCGACAGCGCCTGCCCCGGTCAGGGCGTACCCGGGCGCCGTGCACTCGGCGAGCACGTCCAGCGCGGCGTCCGCCGTCGTCGGACCGGTGCCGACCTCGACGTCCCGCGTGAAGGTCGCGTACCCCGTCAGGGACGGCCGCACCACGAGCGTGTGCGTCGTGGACTGGGGCAGCTCGATCGAGTACTCGCCCGTGAACGGGTCGGTCCACGCCACGACGCTGCTCGGCGCACCCTGCACCGTGACCCGCGCGTCCAGGGGCCAGCCGTGCCCGCCACCGTCGGTGACGGTACCGGTCACGGTGCTGGTGGGCGCGGCCTCCAGGGTGAGGTCCAGCGTGACCTCCTCGCCCTCCACGACGTCGGCCGTGCCGGTCGCGTCGAGGAAGCCGAACGCGGAGACGCTCACCTCGTAGGAACCCTCCTCCAGGCCGAGGCGGTACGCGCCGGCAGCGTCGGTGGTGTCGGCCCGCTCGCCGGCGACGACGCGCGCGCCGGCGACCGGCTCGCCGTCCGGGCCCGTGACCGTGCCGGTCAGGAAGCCGTAGCCGTCGATCGGCGCGTTCTGCACCAGCGCCGCCACGTCGAGCTTGCCCTCGCCCCACACGTTGTTGTCCTCGGCGGTGCCGCCGCAGGAGTCGTCGTCGACGTCGACGGAGGTCTGGTCGAGGAGCTGCTTGGTGCCCTCGATGTCGCCGACCAGCGCCGGGGCGGCGCTCCACAGCAGCGCCACGGCACCCGCGAGGTGCGGCGACGCCATCGAGGTACCGCTGAACTCGGCGTAGTCACCACCGGGGACCGACGACCGCACGAGGTCGCCGGGGGCCGAGAGGTTCGGCTTCGTCTCCCCGTCGGCACCCGGGCCGCGCGAGGAGAACACAGCGATCTCGCCGTCCTCGCCGAACGCACCCGCCGCGTAGGTGGCCACGTTCGCGCCGGGGGACGACGTCGACTGGCAGCCCGCCTCGCCCGCGTTGCCGGCGGCCCACGCCCCGAAGATGCCCGCGGCCTCCCAGGCGGCGATCTCCTCGGACATGAAGTCGTCGATGGCGCCCGGCGCCTGCTGGCCCCACGAGTTGTTCACGACGTGGGGTCGCTGGGACGGGTCCGGGTCGGAGCCGTCGGCGCGCGTCGGCGCCAGGATCCACTGGCCGGAGGCCAGCAGGTCGGCGTCGGAGCAGCTCGCGCAGCCGTTGGCCGCGATCCAGTCGGCGTCCGGGGCGACGCCGATCTGGTTGCCCGCGCCGTCGTCGCCCACCATGGTGCCCATGACGTGGGTGCCGTGGGCATCGACGTCGCAGGGCGCGCCGTCGCAGAAGCCGCCCGCGTCGAACCAGTTGTAGTCGTTGCTCAGGCTGCCCTCGCCCTGGTAGCCCCGGTAGTGCTCCAGCAGCGCCGGGTGCTCGACGTCGACGCCGGAGTCGATGTTGGCCACGGTGATGCCCTCACCCGTGAATCCCTGCGCCCAGACGTCCGGGGCGTTGATGGCGTCCAGGCCCCACTCGGTGGCCAGCGGCGCGCTCGCCGTCGGTGCCTTCCGCTCGACCGGCTCGATCTGCTGGGCCGCGAACCGCTCGTGGACCTGCTTCACCTCCCGGCTGCCGGCCACCTGCTCGGCCAGCTCCGCGGTGCCGTCCTCGACCAGGATCGCGTTGCTGATCCAGTACGACTCGTAGTCGACGCCCGCCGCCTCCAGCTCGGCGACCACGCCGGCCTGCGCCGCCTTCGCGGTGCTGGTCAGGGCGTCGTAGACGAACTGGCCGCGCGCGTCCCAGTCCGCGATGTCCTGTGCCGGCGCGAGATCCGGGGCGTCGGCGAACCTGATCCAGAAGTCCGCGGAGTCCTTGGTCTCGAACCGCTGCTGGACGGCCGGCGTGATCTTGTCCGCGGCATGCCGCGGGACGTCGGCGGAGGGGACCGGCCGTGGTGCGGCCGGCGTCGGCGGGGCGGCGAACGCGGGCGCCACGCCCACGGTCGTCGCCACGAGAGCACCGATCGCCGCGAGGGCGACCGGCGCACGTCTGGCTGACATGCGACTGTGCATCTTGCCTCCGGGGTGCAAGCGCCTCCGCGAGGAGGCGCAGCCACGGGCCCACGAGCGTGCGCCCGGTCACACTCTGGGAGAGAGCGGGCGAAAAGGGCAACGAAAGTCCGCCGGCGGCCGTCCGGTGGAATGCGCCACGTGACGTGCGGCGTTGCCCCCGGCATGGACTTCAACCAGCAGATCATCGACACCTTCCGGGCCAACGGCGGAGAGGTCAACGACCCCGCCCCCTTCGGCAAGGGCCTCGTGCTCGTGCACGTACCGCGCAAGGACGGCTCGATCCGGATCGCACCCCTCGCGGCGATCCAGGACGACGGCGCGTGGCACGTCGTGGGCTCGGCCGGCGGCTCGCCCCGGAACCCGGCGTGGGTCTACGGCCTGCGCCGCACCGAGCAGGTCGACATCGAGGTGCCCGGCGACCCCGTCGAGACCGTGCAGGCCAAGGTCGAGGAGCTGACCGGCACCGAGCGCGACGAGATGTGGGAGCGCTTCAAGCAGCTCTCCAGCGGTTTCGTCGAGTACGAGAAGACCGCCGAGGGCCGGGTCTTCCCGATCTTCCGCCTGTCGGCCTGACGTGCGCGTCCTGGTGACCGGCGCGGCCGGACGCATCGGCCGCGCCGTCCTCGACGTCCTCGGGCGCGAGTCGGTGGCCGCGACCGCGCTGGTCCTGGACGATCCGGGCGACCTCGCCGCCGACCGCGTGGTCGTGGGCGACGCCCGCTCGCCCGAGGTCGTGGCACGCGCCGTCGACGGCGTCGACGGCGTGGTGCACCTCGCGGCCATCCCGACCCCGCTCGCCGACCCGCCGGAGGTCGTCTTCGGCACCAACACCCTGTCCACGTTCACCGTGCTCGACGCCGCGGGGCGGGCCGGCGTGCGCCGGGCGGTGATCGCGAGCAGCCAGGCCGCCTCCGGCACCGCCTTCGCGCCGCAGGAGCTGCACCCCGCCTACCTGCCGGTCGACGAGAACACACCCGACCAGGCCGCCGACCCGTACGCCCTGTCGAAGCGGACGGACGAGCTCACCGCCGACATGGTGGCGCGCCGGTACGGGATGACGGTGGTCGCGCTGCGCTACCCGTTCATCGGTGGCCTGGACGACCGGCTGGTCGAGCACGCAGACTCCCTCGCGCGGGACCCGGCGCTCGGCGCGCGCAGCCTGTGGGCCTACCTGGAGACCCGCGACGCGGCGGAAGCCGCCTGGCTGGCGCTCGGCTGCCCCGGCGAGGGCGCCACGGTGGTGCACGTGGCCGCGCCCGAGACCCTGGTGCCCCAGCCGACGGCGGACCTGCTGCGCCGGTACCACCCCGGCGTCCCGCTGCGCCGCCCGCTGGAGGGCCGCGTCGTGCCGTACGACCTCACGGCCGCCGAGCAGGTGCTCGGGTTCCAGGCCCGGCACCTGGTCGTCGGCACCGCCTGAGCGAGCCCCGCGGCTACACGCCCGCCGCCACCGGCGGGACGTCGGCCGCGGGCTCCTCCGGTCGCGTCTCCACCGGTGCGCCCGCCGTCGGCACGCCCGACGTCGGCACGCCCGGCGTCGGCACGCCCGGCGTCGGCACGCCCGGCGTCGGCGCGCCCGGCGTCGGCGCGCCCGGCGTCGGCGCGCTCGGCGTCGGCGCGCCCGGCCGGGCCCCGGCCCGGACCCAGCCGTGCACCGCGGCGTGCCAGCCGAGCTGCACGCGCGTCTCCACCTCGGCGAGGTCCATCAGCGCCCGCACGCGTCGCTGGACCGTGCGCAGCGACGTGCCGAGCTGCTTGGCCACGGCCTGGTCGGTGAGGCCGGAGAGCATCAGCCCCAGGATGCGCGCGTCGTCGTCGTCCACCTGGTGGGCCAGGTCGCCGGCCAGGCCGGACGTGCCCAGCAGCAGCGGAGTGGCCTGCTCCCACACGATCTCGAAGAGCGCCATCAGCGCGTCCAGCAGCGTGCTCTCCCGGACCAGCAGCGCCCCCACGACGTCGCCGGACGACGTGAGCGGCATGAGCGCGAGCTCCCGGTCCACGACGATGAGCTTGAGCGGCACGCTCGGCGCGAACCGGACCTCCTCCCCCGCGTCCGTGGCCTCCACGGTCTCCTCGACCGTCACGTCCTGGGTCTCGAGCATCCCCCGCTCGACGACGACGCGGTACTGCACGCCCCGGGCGACCGCCTGGTCCTCGGCGGAGTTCTCCTGGCTGGAGGTGACGATGACCGGCGGCCGGACGAAGGCGTCGACGGTCTCGCGCGCCCCGAGCTGAAGCTGTTCGAACCGGTGGCGTACCGCGTCCTCGCCGCGCACCACGTCGATCACGTCGGTGGGTCCCCGGCCGGCGGCGGCCACCCGGTAGACCTCCTCGAGCCGGTTGAGCTCGACCTCGGCGTGCCGTACCTCGTCCTGCCGCCGGGCGAGCAGGGCGCCGAGCGCGATCGCCGGCGGGGCGGCGGCGAACCGGCGCTCGTCACCGGTGATCCGGGCGGCCAGCCCGTGGTCCTCCAGCCGGCGCAGCAGCCGGTGCGTGTCGCTCAGCGACGTCCCGTAGGAGCTGAGCGCGGCCGCCAGGTCCGCGACGGTGGCCGACGGCATGGCGACGAGCTCGCTGTACGCGATGGTCTCGTCAGGGGTCAGTCCGAGCACGTCGCCGAGCATGGCACTCCTCCGTCAGGTCGGTCGCGGCCCTACTCTGGCGGAGTCACGCCATGCCGTAAAGCCGCCACGTGCCGGATCTTGTGACGTGTCGCGCTCGCTGGGAGTGTCCACGTCCATGAGACCCAGACTCCGGCGCACCGTGCCGGCCATCCTGCCGGCCGTCCTGGTCGCGGCGATGGCCACCACCGCGCACGCCGCGACCGACCCCTCCGCCTCCACCCCCGGCGCCCTGTCCGGATCTGCCGGCGCCGGCACCCCGGCGGTGACCGCACCCCAGACCCCGGCACTGGCCGACGGCCGGACCACGGTCACCCTGGTGACGGGCGACGTCGTCGACGTCACGACCACCGACGACGGCGTGCTGAGCCTCGGCGTCGAACCGGCCGGCGGTGGTGCCGTGCGCACCCAGCAGGTGGGCGGCCACGTGCACGTGATCCCTGACGCGGCGCTGCCGTACCTGGCCGCCGGGACGCTCGACCGGCGCCTGTTCGACGTCACCGCGCTCCTGGAGATGCAGTACGACGACGAGACCGTGGACGCGACCCCGCTGATCCTGGAGCGCACCGCCGCCCGGTCGCGGGCGGCCGCGCTGCCGGGAGCCACCCAGACCCTGGACCTGGCCAGCATCGACGCGTCCGCGGTGTCCGCGGACAAGGAGAAGGCGACGGAGTTCTGGTCGGCCGTGGCCACGCCGTCCGCGGCGGACGCTGCGGGGACCCGATCGAGCGCTACGGGCGCCGGTACCTTCCGCGGCGGCGTCGAGAAGATCTGGCTCGACGGCAAGGCCGAGGCCACCCTGGACCACAGCACCGCGCAGATCGGCGCCCCCGAGGCGTGGGCCGCCGGGTTCGACGGCGCGGGCGCCACGGTCGCGGTGCTCGACACCGGCATCGACGCGACGCACCCCGACCTCGCCGACCAGATCGACGACGCGCGGTCGTTCGTGCCCGGCGAGGAGGTCACGAACGACGTGCAGGGCCACGGCACGCACGTCGCCTCCACGGTGCTGGGCACGGGTGCGGCCGCCGACGGCCGGTACCGGGGCGTGGCCCCGGGCGCGGACCTCCTGGTCGGCAAGGTGCTCGGCAACGACGGCTACGGCCAGGACTCCTGGATCATCGCCGGCATGGAGTGGGGCGCCGCGAACGCGGACATCGTCTCGATGAGCCTGGGCGACTCCAGCCTCAACGACGGCACGGACCCCATGGCACAGGCGCTCAACGCGATCAGCGAGGAGACGGGCGCGCTGTTCGTCGTCGCGGCGGGCAACAGCTACACGGAGGGTTCCCTCGGCAGCCCCGGCACCGCGGACGCAGCCCTCACGGTCGGCGCGGTGGACGACGGCGACGTGCGCGCCGAGTTCTCCAGCTACGGCCCGCGCCGAGGCGACCACGCCATCAAGCCGGACCTGACGGCGCCCGGCGTCGGCATCGTCGCGGCTCGCTCGCAGCAGTCGGGCGGCGAGGGCTGGTACGTGTCGATGGACGGCACGTCGATGGCCACCCCGCACGTCGCGGGCGCGGCGGCGATCCTCAAGGGCGCGCACCCGGAGCTGACCGGTGAGCAGCTCAAGACGACGCTCGTCTCCTCGGCGGCCGACATCGACGCCCCGGCGTACGAGGTGGGCACCGGCCGTCTGGACGTCCCGGCGTCGCTCGACGGCGTGGACGCCTCCGGCGACGGTTTCCTCGGCTTCTACGGCTGGCCGCACGAGGGCGACGAGCCCGCGACCAGCACCGTCACGTTCACCAACACCACGGACGCCGACGTCACGCTCGCGCTGAGCACCGACGTCACGGGGCCCGACGGCGCGGACAGCGACCTGATGGCCCTTTCCGCCTCCGAGGTGGTGGTCCCGGCCGGCGGCACGGCCGACGTCACGGTCACCGCCGACGCCGACGACGCGGGCCTCGCCGGCAAGTACAGCGGCGCCGTCGTCGGGACGGACGCCTCGGGCGAGGTGACCGTCCGGACCGCCGTCGCCCTGGTCAAGGAGGAGGAGCGGTACGGCCTCGACATCACTGCGCTGGACCGGTCCGGCGAGCCCGCCACCGGGTACGTCGACTTCTACCGCTACGGCGACCAGTTCGTCAGCAGCCTGCCGATCGACCCGGCCACGGGCGAGGTGCCGACCCAGCGGCTGGAGCCCGGCATCTACTCGGCCACGGCCTTCCTCGACGTCGAAGGGTCGGGCGGGCCCGGTTCGACGGGCGTCGCGCTGGTCGGCGACCCGCAGGTCGTGATCTCGGACGCGGACCGCTCGCTCGTGCTCGACGCGCGGGAGGCCACCGAGCTGACGCTCGACACGCCGCGGGACAGCACCGTGGACTACCGGCGCTTCCAGTTCTACAACGACTCCGGCATCGGCGGCCTGTACGCGGCGTTCGCCGCCACGTACGAGGTTCCCGTGGACGTCGACTCGTTCTACGCCGCGCCCACCGGCTCGGTGGACAGCGCGGACTTCGACTTCGCGGTGCGGTGGCGCGCCTCCGAGCCGGCGCTCGACGTCCGGGCCTGGACGCCGCTGCCGGCCGCGTTCGACCCGGTCTACCAGGCCGGGTCCGCACGCCTCGACGGCCGGGTCGCGCTGCGGGCCGTCACGGCCGGCACCGGCACGGCGGACGAGTACGACGGTGTCCGCGCGAAGGGTCGCGCCGTGCTCGTCACCCGCGACGACGCCGTGTCCGCGCAGGAGCGGGAGGCCGCCGCGCAGGCGGCCGGTGCCGCTCTGCTCGTGGTCGTGAACGACCGCCCGGGCACCCTGGTCGAGCAGGTCACGCGCGACGACCTGCCCGTCGTCTCGGTGCCGGCCGCGCAGGGTCGCAAGCTGCTCGCCTCCGCCAGGAAGGGGCTGCTCACGCTGACGGGCCAGGCCGTCGAGTTCCCGTCGTACCTGTACGACGTCTCGAAGAGCTGGCCCGGCGAGATCCCCGCCGACCTGGCGCTGGCTCCCTCGGCGCGCCAGCTCGCCACGGTGGAGAGCCGCTACAACGACACGGAGGAGCGGCTGGCCGTCGACGACCGCGCCGACTGCCGCGACTACCAGTGGCCGCCGTGCCTGAGCGTCCGGGTGCTGCAGCCCACGGCCGCCGAGCGGACGGACTACGTCTCCACCTACGACGACGTCACCTGGTACGAGAACGTGCAGCACGAGAGCACGTGGGAGCAGCGCGGCGTGCGGCAGGCGTACGCACCGCGGACCACCACGGTGCGCGACTGGTGGGCTCCCGTGACGGCGCCCCGGACCGGCGACGGTTACTGGGGCCCGTGGCACGGCGGCGACTGGTTCGCCGTCAACGTCGCCCCGGCGAGCGGCCAGGACGGCATCACGGGCGGCTTCCCGTGGGGTGAGACGCCGGTGACCTCGCGCCTCTACCAGGGCGAGACCCTGGTGGACGAGGGCATCGGCCAGGCGGTCCAGACCGTGGTCCCGGCGTCCGAGGGCCCGCAGACCTACCGGTTCGAGATCGACACCGACGCCGCGGACGACGCCCACCGCTACTCGACCAGCACCCGCACCTCGTGGACGTTCGTGGCCGACCAGGCCGACGAGGCCGTCCCCGGCGAGAACGGCACCCCGCTGCCGCTGGTCCAGCTCGACTACGACGTGGACACGGCCCTGGACGGCACGGTCCGCGCGGGCGCCGTCGTCCCGTTCGCGGTCGAGCCGTACACCGTGCCGGGCGCGCCCCGCGCCGGCACGGTCACGGACGCGACGCTGGAGGTCAGCTACGACGGCGGCGCCACCTGGTCCGCCGCCCGCCTCCGCGAGGACGACGGTCGCTGGGAGGCGCGCCTGCGCATCCCGTCCCGCGGTGCTTCGCTGGTCTCGCTGCGTGCGACGGCCGCGGACGACGCGGGCAACGCCGTGACGCAGGAGATCACGTCGGCGTTCGGCATCGCCGGCCGCCGGTAGTCCCGCTGCCCGCCGCGGGCGCACGGTAAGTGCGCTTCTACCCAGTCATCACGCCCAGCTATCGCGCTGATTGTGGGCCCAATGACTGGGTAGAAGCGCACCTTTGTGGTCCCGGGGCGGGGCGGGTTGTGCGGACGGTCGCGCCCTTGGGGGACGGCGCCTCGCCGGGTCGGGGCCATGACGCGCCGGTGCGCCCGGCGGGCCGGCACGCCCAACGGGCCGGTGCGCCGGGCGGGC
Source organism: Promicromonospora sp. NPDC050880 (assembly GCF_044456525.1). Lineage (NCBI taxonomy): Bacteria > Bacillati > Actinomycetota > Actinomycetes > Micrococcales > Promicromonosporaceae > Promicromonospora > Promicromonospora sp. NPDC050880. The sequence goes on along the minus strand of NZ_JBITFV010000001.1, from coordinate 215,763 downwards.
CGGCACGCCCAGCGGGCCGGGTGCGCCGGGCGGGTCCCGCACGCCCAGCGGGCCGGTGCGCCTGGCGGGTCCGGCACGCCCAGCGGGCCGACGCACCAGCGGGTCGGCGCACCAGCGGGTCGGCGCGCCCGGGCGTGTTCTGCTTCCCGGCGTGTCGGCAGGGAGCGAGCCACCCTCGCGGAGACGGGTTGCGGAGAGTAGACAATGTCTACACGGAGTGACCGACCTCCGCGGGAGCAACCCGCCCGGCCGGGCAGTGGCCGGGTTCCCTCCGCGGGCCCAGCACCCCAGACCCAGCACCGCGGATCCAGCACCCCAGACCCAGCACCACGGATCCAGCGCCACGGGCCGTCCGCCAGGCCTCAGGCCGACGTCGTCGACGGCTCCGGTCGTACCCCGTTCACCTCGGGGCTGACCCGCCGTCCGACCGCGAACGCCATCCCGGCGATGCCCACGCACCCGACCACCAACACGGCGATGAACGCGCCCGCCAGGCCGTGCTCCAGCAGGAATCCGGCCGCGACCGGGCCCGCGATCGTGCCCGCCTGGAACGCGCCGGAGCCCAGCGCGTTGTACCGGCCGCGCAGGTGCGCGGGCGCCATCTCGTTGGTCAGCGCGGGCAGGGTGGACTGCATCAGCGTCTCCCCCAGCCCGAACACCCCGTGGAACGCCAGCACGATGACGACGGCGGTGGTCCCGCCGGGAAAGATGCCGGTGACGCCGAGCAGCAGCCACGCGAGGGCCCACACCCCGGCCATGAGGGCGAGCACGCGCGTGCGGCGTCGTCCGCTGACGCGGTTCATGACCCAGAACTGCAGCGCCACGATCGCGACGGTGTTGACCACGAAGGCGAAGCCGATGGTCCGCGTCGAGACCTCCGCGACCTGCCGGGCGAACGCCGGGAACCCGCCCTCCATCTGGCCGTAGCCCACGAAGGCGGCGAGCAGCCCGAGCCCCGAGAGCCAGAGCACCTCGGGCCGGCGCAGGATGCTGAGGTAGCCCTCGGCCGCGCCGGCGTCGTCGGGCCGCTCGGCGCGCCCGTGCAGGTGACGCAGCGGTCCGAGCAGCACGACGATCGGCGCGAGGAAGGTCGCGGCGTTCACGAGGAAGGCGGCGACGAACGTGCCGGGCCGCTCGACGTCGACCACGAGGCCGCCGACCACGCCGCCCACGCCGACGCCCAGGTTGAGCAGCGCGAAGTTGACGCCGTAGTACCGCTGGCGCAGGTCGCCGTCGACCACGGTGGCCACGAGCGCGTTGACCGACGGCCAGCCGACACCGAGCTGCACACCGAACAGGGCGAGGCCGACTGCCGCGACCACGGGCGTGGTGGCCAGCGCCAGCACCGAGTATCCGGCGACGGCGAACACGAGGCCGGTGAGCATCACGCGCCGGGCGCCGTACCGGTCGACCATGGCGCCGGCGGGGCCGGTGACCAGCAGCCCGACCACGGCGATCAGGCCCATGAGCGTGCCCGACAGGCCGAGCGAGAACCCGCGCACCTCGTGCAGGTAGATGATGGTGAAGGGAAGCGTCAGGCCACGGCCGAAGAACTGCACGACAACGGTGGACAGGAGCCAGCGGCCGTCGTTCGGCAGGTCCGACCAGAAGGCGAGGGCGCCGGAGCGGGGGGAGGATGTCACGCCTCGATCCTCGCTCGCGGCGGGGCGTGGCTGCTAGCGGATATCGGCCGGGGCCGTGTGATCTCCGCGCCTCACCCGTGCGCCAGCAGCTTCAACCCCACCACCCCGACCGCCAGCGCCGCCAGCACCCCGAGCGCGAGCACCCGCGCGAGCCACGGGAGCTTCGTGCGCCGCACGCCGAGCCAGGCGATGAGCACCAGGGTGGCGATGAGCACGACGACGCCGACGCGCAGCGCCGTCGTCACCTCCCACCAGCCGAGGCCCGCCGCCGCGAGGGCCAGGAGCGGGACCACGAGCGTGAGGAGCGCGCCGCCGCTGGTCCGGGTCATGGCCGCGAGGTGCGTGCGGTCGGGGAACCCGCCGTGCGCCGCGAGGTGGGCGATGAGCTCCGCGAGCCAGGCGGCGGCCACGGTGCCGACGGCGGTGATGGTCAGCGACGCCGCCGCGGTCCCGGCGGTGAGCCCGTGCGCGTGCGCGAGCAGCGTGAGGATGACGGCGAGCGACGCGAACGTCACGTAGACGCGCTCGCGGAGGCGTTCGGCCAGGTCTTCCCGCTCGTCGTCGCTCATCGTGGAGGGGTCCTGGTGCGGGGGCCGGCGGCGCGTGCTCATGGGCCCATTCTGGCGGGGGCAAGGGCGCTGGAGCCTGCACCGCACCGCGAGCCGCCGCACGTCACGGCCTCTGCCGCTGCAGCGCGCACCTCACGCCGCTTCCCGCCACGCCTCCGCGAGCGCCGCGACCGACGGCCAGCGCGCGCCGCGTTCGGGGCGCAGAGCCCGCGCGGCGACGTCGAACAGCGCGTCCGAGCCCGCCCAGGCGGCCCGGGACTTCGTCTCGTCGTCGCCCAGGAAGGTGTGCGCGAGGGCGCCCAGCGCCACGACGTTCGTCACCTCGTCGATCACCGCCCCGAGCTCGTGCTCCTCCGGGGACATGAACCGGGTCGAGCCCCACATGCGCCCCATGCGGTTGACCACCGGCGCGCGTTCGTAGAGGTCCAGGTCGCACAGGGTGACGCGGCCCGTCGCCGGGTCGAGCATCACCGAGCCGTCGTACAGGTCGACGGCGACCCAGCCGCGCGCCGCCGCATGCACGTGGAAGTCGTAGATCTGCCGGACGGCGTCCACCCGGGCGGGCAGCGGGAGCGAGCGCACGACGTGGGAGCGCTCGTACTGCCGGCCCACCGGCGTCGCGTCGGTCCAGTCGAACACCAGCGCGTGGCCGGCGCCGACGTCGACCGCCTCGCGCAGCCGGACCAGCGACGGGTGCGCGAGCGACCGGTACACCGCACCGGCCTGGCGGGCGCGGTCGACGGCGTCGGTGAGCGCGCCGTCGTACCGTGCGGTGGGCGCACCCGCGTACTTGACGAAGACCCGGCCGCCCGGACCCTCGACGCCGAGGCAGAGGTTGCCCGAGTCCTGCTGGTCGAGCACGGCGAACACGGTGCCCCAGCGGGCCACGAAGGACAGGTCGTGCGGCGCCCGCAGCCGTACGGGCAGCCCGTCCACCTCGGTCACGATCACGAGCCGTGACCCTACTCACGCGCCGAGCAGCCACCAACGGCAATACCGCAGCTCTGCACGACGGCACCGAGCGGGGCGGCGACCGGATGTCCGCCTCGCGCAGGTGGTTGCGCACGGGTTCGGCGCCGAATCCATGCGCAACTGCCTGCCCGCAGCGGACCGGTGCCTCACCCCCGGTCAGTGACCTCCACGAAGACCGGGTTCGTGTAGAACCAGAGGTCCTCCCACGGGTCCGCCGCGCCGAGCACGTCGATGGCGGGACCCGCCGGGTCCACGTCGGCCCCCAGGTAGCCCACCTGGCTCCGCTTCCCGTCGGTGCCCCGCAGCCGCACGTACGACGCCCGGTCCGCCGTGAACCGGTAGACGAGCTCGATCGTCCCCGCACGGCCGGTCGTGTCCCAGGACTGCACGACGCGGGTGTCGGGGGCCACGATCGTGTCGCGGTCGGCGACGGGCCCGGTCACCGCGCCGAGGATCAGGTCCACGCGGGCGAGCTCGGGCAGCAGGCCCGCGGCGTTGACCTGGTCGGCCAGGTCGATCGTGACCACGACCTCGACCTCGCTCCCGCGCCGGACGGACAGCGTGTCACCGAGCGTGACGCCGGAGCGCGTCCTGCCCCGGGGCCGGACCTGCACGTCGAGGCCCGCGACGAGGTCACCGAAGCAGACCCACATGCGCCCGGCGCGCATCGCCTCCATGACGCCGGTGTAGCTGCGGTCCTCGGCGCCCACCCATGTCTTGTTGTAGTGCCCCGGGGGCAGGGCGCTGTACTCGGTGACGGGCCGGCCCGCGTTCACCGGCGGCGGGTACTGGCCCGTGCTCGCGAACGTGTCACCCGCCTCGTTGTAGGGGATGGTGTCGTACCCGGTCTGGTCGAGCGGGTCCACCGGGTTCTTCACCCAGTCGCCGCAGCCCTGGTGCCCGTCGGAGGTGGTGGTGATCCACCACCGGCGGCCCTCGGCCAGCAGGCTGTCCCACACCCCGCCCACGGTCGCCGTCATCCAGTCGAACCCGCCCCACGTGCGGTAGGACTCCTCGGGGTAGTCCGGGTGCGACCAGGTGCCGGCGCCGCCGTCGTAGAGACCACGACCGCGGGCCATGCCGGGGGCCGGCAGGCCGGCCGCCTGGTGTCCCGGCGACCCCTCGAAGCCGATCACGATGCCGGGGGCGGCGTCCTGCCAGTCGCGCAGCTCGTGGGGCGAGTCGATGCCCTTGCGCGCGGGGTGGTTGGGCAGCACGAGCGCGTCGCGGACCCGGCGCCGCCGGACGGCTTCGGCCAGGAAGCGCAGCGCCTCGCCCGCGAGCGCCTCGTTCTCGGGGGTGCCGTCGCGGGCGCCGACGACGGTGGCGTCGTACTGCGACACCAGCCGGCGCATGACCTCGCGGTCGTCGGCACCGGGGGCGAGCATGAACGTGGTGTGCTCGCCGCCGGGGATGTTCCACTCCAGGCCCCAGAACACGAGGAGGTCGTCGGCGTACCTCCGCTGGGCGGCGGTGACGTCCGCGTGGGCGCGGTCGAGGCCGTGGTCGCGGTAGGGCGCGTTGCCGTGGTCGGTCAGCACGATCCAGTCCAGCCCGCCGGCCAGGGCGCGGCGGGCCTGGTCGTCGACCCGGAACATGGCGTCGTTGCTGTACAGGGTGTGCAGGTGGTGGTCGCCCGCCAGCCAGTGGTAGCCGCGCTTCTTCTCCCGGCCCCGGGCGCCCGGGGCGCTCGCCGTGCCGGCCGCCTCGGCCGGGGCGGCCGACGCCGCGAGCGACCCGACGATGCCCGCCGACGCCACTCCCGCTCCGCGGAGGAACCCGCGCCGGCTCGTACCTGTCTCGGTCATGAAGGTTCTCCTGGTGCCTCACGCCCGTGGAAGGTGCGCCCACGGGTCTGCGGGCAGCGTCGTGGGCGCGGCTGAACCGCGAGGGACGGTCAGGCGAACCAGGCGTGGCCCGGGTGTGAACGGCGCCGGTCGCCCGGCCGTCCTACCGGCGAGTGCCGGGCCGTGCCGTCTGGTCTCCGGCACTCTCACCCCGCTGGTGCCCCCGCCGCGCGTCCCGGTCGAAGATGCCGATCACCTCGCTCGGCCCGCCCTCCGCGCCGACGGCGTGCGGGAGCATGGTGGGGAACTCGGCGGCCTGGTCGGTCTCGAGGCGGAACCGCCGGTTGCCCAGGAGCAGGGTCACCGTGCCCGAGATGACGACGAGCCACTCGCGGCCGGGGTGGGCGCGCAGGCGCGACGGGTTGTCCGGCGCGGGGTCGGTCAGGCGCTGCCGGACGACGCTCATCCCGGGCTCCGCCCTGATGGGCCAGCGCTTCCAGCCGTGCGCGACGTCGATGGCAGGGTTGATGACCACGTCGTCCGTGGCCGTCTCGACGAGCTGGTCCAGCGACGTGTCGAGGGCGCGCGCCAGGGTGACGAGCTGGTCCAGGGCGAGGCGCTGCCGGCCGTTCTCGATGCGGCTGAGCGTGGACTGGCTGACCCGGGCTCGGGTGGCAAGGTCTTCCAGCGACCAGCCCTGCGCCACCCGGAGCGCCCGGATGCGCTTGCGTACGAGGCTGTCCAGCTCGCCATCTTCTTGCGCCATACGCAAGAGTGTATGTCTTTGCCGCAAGGCCGGGCTACGTTCGTCACCGTCCGGCCCCGACCCGGGGGCCGCGACAGAGAGGACAGACATGCCTGGCACTCCTACCACCCCGGCGACCGGCGCCGCGCCGGCCGACACGGTCGACGTCGTGGTGATCGGCGGCGGCGCCGCCGGACTGAACGGCGCGCTGATGCTGGCCCGCTCCCGCCGCTCGGTGGTCGTCGTCGACAGCGGCACGCCGCGCAACGCCCCCGCCGACGGCGTGCACGGGCTGCTCGCCCTGGACGGCACTCCCCCGGCGGAGCTGCTGGAACGGGGCCGCGCGGAGGTGCGTCGCTACGGCGGCACGGTGCGGACCGGGGAGGTCGTCAAGGCCACGCCGGCCGACGGCGGCGACCTCCGCTTCACCGTCGACCTCGCCGACGGCGACACCCTGCACGCCCGCCGCCTCCTGGTCGCCACCGGCCTGCGGGACGTCCTGCCCGACGTCCCCGGCCTGGCCCGGCACTGGGGCCACGGCGTGGTGCACTGCCCGTACTGCCACGGCTGGGAGGTGCGCGACGAGCCGATCGGCATCATCGCGGCCGGTCCCGCGTCCGTGCACCAGGCACTGCTGTTCCGGCAGCTCACCGACGACCTGGTGTACTTCGCGCGGGGCACCGGGCTCGACGACGACGCCCGGGCGCGCCTGGTCGCGCGCGGCATCCGTGTGGTCGAGCCCGCCGTCGAGGAGGTGGTGGCGGACGACGGCGGCGGCATCGCCGGGGTGCGCCTCGCCGACGGGCAGGTCGTCGCCCGGCGCGTGCTCGCCGTCGCGACCACGATGCTGCCGCGGACCGAGGGTCTGGAAGGCCTCGGGCTGCCGGTGCAGGACCTGCCGAACGGCATGGGACGCCACGTCGTCACCGGCCCGGCCGGCACCACCGAGGTGCCGGGCGTGTGGGTTGCCGGCAACGTCGGCGACCCGTCCGCCCAGGTGGGGGCATCGGCGGCGGCCGGAGCCATGGCCGGCGCGCACATCAACGCCGACCTGGTCACGGCCGACACCGAGGCGGCCCTCGCGTGACCGGGCCGGACGCGCGCCGGCGTCGCGCCGTCCTCGTCACCGTCTGCACGGCGCTCATGGCCGTCATCGCGTCGGTGTCGGGGCTCAACGTCGCCCAACCCGACCTCGCGGTCACCTTCGGGGTCTCCCAGGGCACGGTGCTGTGGATGATCAACGCCTACACGCTCACCCTTGCCGCGCTCCTGCTGCCCCTCGGGGCGGCCGGCGACCGGCTGGGCCGCAAGCCCGTGCTCGTGGCCGGGCTGGTGGTGTTCGGCCTCGCGGGCGTGGTCGCGGCGTTCGCGCCGTCGGCCGAGGTCATGGTGGCTGCCCGCCTGCTGAGCGGGGTCGGCGCCGCGATGATCATGCCCGTCACGCTCGCCGTCATCACCTCGACCTTCCCCGAGGAGGAGCGCGGGCAGGCGATCGGTGTGTGGACCGGTGTCGCCGGCGGCGGTGGCATCCTCGGCATGTTCCTCTCGGCGGTCCTCGTCGACCTCGTGAGCTGGCGCTGGCTGTTCGCGCTGCCGGTCACGCTCGCGCTCGCCGCGCTGGTCATGACGCTGCGCTCGGTGCCCGACTCGCGCGAGACCACCCGGCACCCGTTCGACACCGCCGGGGCGCTCACGTCCGTGGTCGCCGTCTTCGGCCTCGTGTTCGCGCTCCAGGAGGGGCCCGAGCGCGGCTGGACCGCCCCGCCGACCCTCGCCGCGCTGGCCACCGGGGTCGCCGCCGCCGTCGGCTTCGTGATCCTGGAGGCACGCCGCCGGGACGCCGCGCTGCTCGACGTGCGGCTCTTCGGCAGGCGGCCGCTGGCCGCCGGCTCGGTCACGCTGCTGGTGGTCTTCGGGGTGCAGGCGGGCATCTTCGTGGTCCTGTTCCCGTTCTTCCAGGCCGTGCTGGGCTGGTCAGGACTGCTGTCCACGCTGGCGTTCATGCCGATGGCCGTGCTGATGATGCTCGCCTCCGCACTGGCCCCGCGGCTGTCCGTACGCGTCGGCCCCCGCGCGACCATGGCGACGGGCACCCTCCTGGCCGGCGCCGGGCTCGCGCTCATGGCCCTCCTCGTCTCGGTCGACGGCGGCTACCCGTCCGTCCTGCCGGGCATGCTCGCGATGGGCGTCGGGATGGGGCTGTCGATGACGCCCTCCACCGAGGCCATCACCAGCACGCTCCCCCAGGAACGGCAGGGCGTCGCGTCCGCGCTCAACGACGTCACCCGCGAGCTCGGCACGGCCCTCGGCGTCGCCCTTCTCGGCGCAGTGCTGACCGCGGGCTACCGCGGCGCCGTCGAGTCCCGGCTCGACGGCGTCCCACCGGAGGCCGCCGACGCCGCCCGTCAAGGCGTCGCGAACGCGCTCGGCGCGGCGGACGACGCCGGACCGGCGGCGCAGGAGCTGGTCCGCGCCGCGCGGGAGGCGTTCGTCGAGGGCTGGCAGGGCGCCATGTGGGCCGGTGTCGCCGTCATGACCGTGCTGTTCGTCGCGGTGCTGGTGCTCGGGCCTCGGCGCCCGGTGCCCCCGCCGGGACCGGCACCGGCGAACGACACCGACCTGGTCGACGCCACCGCGTGAGCCCGGCGCGGGGGGCCTGCCCCCCGCGCCGGATCACCGCGCCCGCACCACCCCGAGCCCCACGAGGCTGCGGCCGGTGTCGACGACGGTCTCCCGCACCGGCCGCATCTCCCAGCCGAGCTCACGCCGCGCCTTCTCGGCGCTGACCTGCTCGGCCTTGCCGACGAAGTCGAGGCCGAGCCGCACCTCGCGGTCGAACCGCCCGATCACCCACAGCGCCCACACCGGCATGCGCCGGGTCGGGACGCGATACCCCTGGGGCCCGAACTCGTCGGCCAGGATCCGCGCGATGTCGCCGAACCACAGGTTGTCGCCCGCGCAGATGTACCGGTTGCCCGCCGCGGCCGGCAGCTCCATGGCCAGCCGGTGCGCCCGGGCGACGTCACGCACGTCGACCGGCGCGAACCCGAGCTGCGGCACGGCCGGGATCTCGCGGGCCAGCAGCCGCCGCACCAGCGAGACGGAGGTCCGGGCCGCCGCGTGCTGCACCGGGCCGAGCACGAGCCCCGGCTGAACGGTCACCAGCTCGAGGTCGGGGTGGTCCGCCACGAAGTCCCAGGCGGCACGCTCGGCCAGCGTCTTGCTCCGGGCGTAGGGCGCGGCCTTGTCCAGGTCCGTCCAGTCCTCCTCGGTGTACCGCCGGTCGTCGCGCCCGCCCGCGGCACTCACGGCGGCGAGCGACGACGTCATGACGACCCGCCGCACCCCGGCCCGCGCGCTCGCCCCCAGCACCCGCAGCGTGCCGTCGACGGCGGGCCGCACCAGCTCGGCCTCGTCGCGCGGCGGCACGGACGGGAAGGGCGAGGCGGTGTGCAGCACGTAGTCCTGCCCGGCCACGGCGTCGTCCCACCCGGCGTCGGCGGACAGGTCCGCCTCGACCAGCTCCAGCCGGCCGCCGGCGGACTCCGCGAGCCGGCGCAGGTGCGCCACCCGCTCGGGATCCCGCAGGGAGCGCACCGTGCCGCGCACCTCGTGACCGGCCGTGAGCAGCTCCTCGATCGTGTGGCCGGCGATGTATCCCGTGGCGCCGGTGACAAGAACCCTCGACATCGCATCTCCAGTCTAAGCGGTGTTCAGATTATGAGCACCGTATAGATTGCCGGCATGACAGTCAACGGGTCACGCAAGCGGGAGACGTACCACCACGGTTCGCTCCGCGAGGAGCTGGTCGACGCGTGCGTGCGGCTCATCGAGGCCGAGGGGATCGGCGCGGTGAGCCTGCGGCGCGTCGCACGCGAGGCCGGGGTCAGCCCGGGCGCGCCCTACCACCACTTCCCCGACCGGGCGGCGCTGCTGTCCGCCATCTCGGCCCGCGGCTTCGAGCTGCTCACGCAGGAGCTCGCGGTCGCCGTCGGCCCCTCCACGGCCGCGGCGGGGCCCGACGACGTCGGACGCGCCGTGGCCGCCTACGTCGCGTTCGCCCGGCGCCGGCCCGCCCACTTCCAGGTCATGTTCCGCCCGGAGCTGTCCGAGCCGGAGAAGCACCCGGCGGTGCAGGAGGCGGGCGATGCCGCACTCAAGGTCCTGACCGACCTCGTCGACCGGCTCGGCGTGCGCGACCCGCACGCCCTCGGCATCACGCTCTGGGCACTCGGGCACGGCCTCGCGGCACTGACGCTCGACGGGGTGCTGACACAGAAGGCTGTCATGTGGGACACCGACCAGGACGACCTGCTCGAGCGCGCCGTCCGGCAGATCGGGCAGACCCTGGACGTCCGGCCGAGCCCGGCCTCGCAGGCGGCGAACAGCGACGGCGGCTGATCGCGCCGACAGCGGCCGTGCCAGTCGTCCGGGGCCCGGCCGCCGCTCCGGCGCCGACCGCCCGTCAGCCGTCCCAGCGCAGGCCGCGCCGGTTGGGTTCCTCGATCGGGGCCGCGTCGACGAACGTCCGCGCCCGCACGGCGCCGCCGTCGTCCACGAGCCAGAGGTGGAGACGGGCGGCGGTCACCGGCCCGGGCGGCGGCACGGTGACCGTGACGGCGGGGCTGAGCTCGAACGGCTTGGCCTCGACGGTCTCGGATCCCGTGCCGAGCGGCTCGCCGACGCCGCCCTCGCCGAACGGCGTGCCCGCGGGGACCCACGCCGCGCGGACCTGCCCGCGCACCACTCCGGGTCCGTGGTGCGACACGTGCACGCCGAGAACGAGGTCGGCCTCCGGGACGGCGAGATCGGCTCCCGCGTGGACAGGCACCAGGTCGACGACGAGCACCGTCTCGGCGTTGACGTCGCGCGGGTCCAGGCCACCGCGGTCCTTGGGCCGGCGGTCGACGTCGAGCAGGCCGGCCATCTCGTGCTCGACGTCGGTCAGCTCGGTGTACACGTACCCGGCGAACCGGTCGTGCCGGCGCAGCTCCTGGGTCTGCCAGCGCAGGTGCCAGGCCCGTTCGAGGCTGGTGAACCCGGCCCCGTACTCGCTGTTCAGGATCGGCAGACCCGACCGCGGGTGGTCCGCCGACCCGTACAGGGACTTCTTCGCGAGGAAGTCCGGGGCCAGCCGCACGGGGAAGTCGTCGCGGGTGCCCGCCGCGAGCGCCGCGACGTTCGCGGCCCAGGCCGCCGGGTCCTCGTCGTAGTAGTGCCAGTCCACGAGGTCGGTGCGGACGTGGGCCCAGCCGGAGTTCTCGACGATCGGGCGGGTGTTGTCCAGGGCATGGAGCGTCTCGTAGGCCCGCAGCGCGGCGTCGGCCCGGTCGGGGCTGCCGGGGATGTCCCAGTCGAGGCCCCATTCCTCGTTGTACAGACCCCAGACGACGATGCTCGGGTGGTTGCCGTCCCGTTCCACCATGGGCGCGATCTGCGCCTCGAAGGCCTGCGCCGCCTCGGTGCCGAACCGGCTGGGCGCGGGCGGCTCGGCCCAGACGAGCATGCCCGTGCGGTCGGCGTGGTGCAGCCAGCGCGGGTCCTCCAGCTTGATGTGCTTGCGGACCAGGTTGTAGCCGAGGTCGCGGGCGTGCTCCAGGTCGGCGACCAGGGTGCCGACGTCGGGGGCGGTGAGACCGGACTCCGGCCAGTAGCCCTGGTCGAGCACACCGCGCAGGTAGATCCGCTCGTCGTTGAGGTACAGGTGCTCGCCGCGCCGCTCGATGCGCCGCAGCCCGCCGGTGACGGCGACCCGGTCGGGCTCGCCGCCGGCCGCGGACACCGTCGTCACCGTCAGGACGTAGAGGTGCGGACCGGCCGGGCTCCAGAGCCGGGGCTCCGCGATCTCGACCCGGCCCGACGCCGTCCCGGTGCCGTCGGCGACGAGCTCGATGCTCTCGGCGGCGCCCGTCGTGGTGCCCGCGGCCCGGCCCGCGCCGGGACCTGCGCCCGGGTCGGAGCCGGCGCGTGCGGCAACCTCGACCGTGACCAGCGCACCCGCCGGGGCGTCCCCCGCGACGTCGACCGTCACGTCGAACCCGGTCAGCGACTCGCCTCGCACCGTGACCCGCGCCGCGTAGGTGCGACCGCGCGCCTCCAGCCAGACAGGCTGCCAGATGCCGGAGGTCGGGGTGAACGAGACACCGTCGTAGTCGTCGCGCGGGATGGAACGCTGCTTGCCGTGCGGGATGGCGCGCTTGTCGGCGGGCGCGTGCACCTCCACCTCCAGGACGCCCTCGGCACCGGGGGCCAGCACACCGTCGAGGTCGACCTCGAACGGCGTCGAGCCGCCCACGTGCTCGGCCAGGACCGCACCGTCGACCCGTACGACGGCGTGATGGTGCACGGCGCCGAAGCAGAGCACGGTGCGTGCCCCGGCCCACTCGGCAGGGACCGCGATGCGGCGCCGGTAGGTCGCGTGCTCCAGCCATGTACGGCCGACACCGGACGCCACTGTCTCCCAGGCGAACGGGACGGTGATCGGCACGGTGCTCGGTGCCGCGCCGCCGGGCACGTCGAGCTCCCACACGCCGTCCAGGCTGGTCCAGCGGTGGGACCGGTCGAGGTCGGGGCGGGGGTATGCGGGCGCTGCCTGCGGAGCGGCGGAGAGCGCGGCGCGGACGGCGTCGGGCCGCGGAGGAGCCGAGGTCATGTGGGGTGTGCCTTTCTGGAGTGCGCGGTCAGCCCTTGACGCTTCCGGCGAGGATGCCGTTGATGAAGTGCCGCTGGAGCGCGATGAAGACGACGAGGAGGGGGACGAGGGCGATCGACGCGGCGGCCAGCAGCTCGCCGGTCACGGTGGCGTAGTCGGCGCCGACGCGGTTGCCGGTGATGTTCTGCGCGAGGGTGGAGAGGACCACCTGCAGGGTGGCCATCCGCTCCGAGCTCGCGGCCACCACGGGCCAGACGAAGTCGTTGTAGATGTTCATGACGGTGAGCACCGCCAGGCCCGCCAGCGCGGGCCGGATCACGGGCAGCACGATCCGGGTGAAGATGCCGAGCTCGCCCGCGCCGTCGACGCGGGCGGCGTCGAGCAGCTCGTCCGGGACGTCGGCGATCACCTGCCGCATCCAGAAGATGGCGAAGGCGTCGACCGCGCCCGGCAGGATCAGGGCCTGGTAGGTGTTCACCCAGCCCAGGGCCTTCATCTCCAGCAGCAGCGGGATGATCAGCACGATGGTGGGCAGCATGAGCGTGATGAGCACGGTGCCGAACAGCAGGTCGCGTCCGGGGAACCGGTACTTGGCGAACGCGTAGGCGGCCAGGGGCGCGCAGAACAGCGTGATGGCGCCCTTGGTGACCAGCACGACGGCCGTGTTGAGGAAGCCCTGGCCGATCGGCACGTCAGCGAACATCCGGCGGTAGTTGTCCAGGGTGAGCCCCGTCAGGTCGAGGCCCAGGGGGTCGCTGATGATCTGCGTGGCCGGCTTGAACGCCGAGACCAGCGCCCAGGCGACCGGGGCCAGGAAGGCCAGGGCGAGCAGCAGCAGGAAGGCCTGGGAGCCGACGGCGCCGGGCAGCCCGCGAGGGCTCGTCCGGGGTGGGCGGGGCGCCGTCGCGCGGGTCCGGGCCGGCCGGGTCCCGGCCGGGCCGGGGGCGTGCGTGGTGGTCATGTCAGTCCTCCGTCCGCAGGAACCGGACGAACAGCAGCGAGAGGCCCATCACGACGATCACCAGCAGGAACGAGTTGGCCGCTCCGGTGCCGAGGTCGCCGCGGGTGATGTGCTCGTACAGGTGCAGGCCCGCGGTGGTCGTCGAGTTGTACGGCCCGCCGTCGGTCACGACGAACGGTTCGGCGAACATCTGGAACACGGCCAGCGTCTGGAGCACCACGGAGAACATCAGGGTGCGCCGCACGAGCGGCACGGTGATGCTCCAGAGCCGGCGCGTGCGGGAGGCGCCGTCGATCGAGGCGGCCTCGTAGACGCTCGCGTCGATCGACTGCAGGCCGGAGAGCAGGATGATCACGATGAAGCCCGTGGTCTTCCACAGGAACAGCAGCGCAAGGGTGGGCTTGGCCCACTCGCTGGTGGTGAGCCAGCCGACGTCGGGCAGGCCGAACAGGTTGAGCAGCCCGTTGACCGCCCCGAACTCCTGGTCGAAGACCACCACCCAGATCTGGGCGACGGCCACGAGCGGCGTCACGAACGGCACGAGGAACGCGATCCGGTAGAAGGAGCGCATCCGGACCTTCGCGTTGTTCAGCAGCACCGCGACCAGCAGTCCGAGCACCACCTGTACCGGCACGATCATCAGCCAGAGCACCGCCGAGCTGCCGAGCGAGCCCCAGAACATGTCGTTGCCGAGCAGGTAGGCGTAGTTGTCCCAGCCGACCCACGTCGCCGCACCCGAGCCGCGCCAGTCGGTGAAGCTCAGACGCAGCGTGAACAGCATCGGGTAGACGCTGAAGGCGACGAAGACGGCGACGAAGGGAAGGACGAAGACGTACGGCGCGATCTTGCGGGGCAGCCAGGGCCGCAGCAGCGGCCGGCCCTGGCTGCGCCCGGGAGCGACGAGCGTGCTCACTGCCGGTCGACGAGGTTCGTCTGGATGTCCGCGGTGGACTGCTCGATGACCTCGTCGGGGGTCATGTCGCCGTCGTACATCCGCTGGATGTTGGTGCCGAGGTAGTCGACGGCGCCGGTCCACCAGGTGGGCGCGGGTGCCCCGCCGGGGATCTGCGCGCCGGCCTCGACCGCGGTGGTCCACAGATCCTGCCCGCCGAGTCCTTCGACGGGGCCGAACAGCGGCTTCGCGGGGTCGGCCGCCGGGGCGTACGCCGGGATCGACGTCGCCAGGCCGTTCGGGTAGGTGTCGTTCTCGCCCCAGACGGCGCTGTAGCCGTCCTCGTGGAACATGAGGAACTCGTAGAACAGCCAGGCCAGGTCCGAGTTCTCGCCGTCCTTCGGCAGCACGAACGACGATCCGCCCATGGCACCGGAGCGCGCCCCGCCGTCCTCCCACGCGGGCAGCGGCATGGCGCGCCAGTCGCCGCTGGTCTTCGTGAGCTGCTGCTCGGGGGCGAAGCTGAACCAGATCGCCCAGGGGTAGAACACCTGGTCGCCGGACTCCAGGGCGCCGACGTCCGTGGGCGACAGGTACTCCGCCCGTGTGCCGAGGCCCTCCTGGTTGACGGTGTCGAGCCAGCCGAGCACCTGCCGGTACTCGTCGGAGTCGATCCGTAGCTCGCCGTTCTCGTCGGCCAGCGCCGTGCCGAGCTGGCTCGCGTACATCTCGAGCTGGAGCTGGCCCAGGAACGGGCTCTGCTCCAGATGGATCGGCTTCGACCCGGGCACTGCCTCCTGGTACTCGCGGGCCGCCGCCAGCAGGTCGTCGTAGGTCTCGATCTCGGTGGCGTCGATCCCGGCGTCGGTCAGCGCCTTCTCGTTGTAGAAGAGCAGGCCGGGGTCGAGGTCGAACGGCACGCCGTAGATGGCGCCGCCGGCCGAGTTGACGTCGATCTTCTGGGGCGCGATGTCGTCGGAGTAGGGCGCCAGCACGTCGGTGAGGTCCCAGAGGTGGTCGGAGAATCCGGCCACCTTGGCGTCGTCGAGGAACACTCCGTCGGGTACGTCGGCGCCGGTGATCAGCGTGTTCTGGAGCTTGGCGTCGATGTCGACGGCCTCGTGGTGCACGGTGATGTCCGGGTACACCTCGTTGAAGTCGTCGATCACGGCCTCGAACACGGCGAACAGGTCGCCGGAGCGGTCCCAGATGGTGATCTCGCCCTGGGGTGACTCCTCACCGGGGGCCTGGAGGCGGTCGGCCGCCGGTGCCGTGCCGGCGGCGTCGGCGTCGCCGCTGGTGATGGACGGGCCGCACGCGGCGAGCGCGAGCCCGAGGGCGACGGCGCCGGCGGCCGTGGCGGCGCCGCGCCGGGTACGGACGGGGTGGGCTGCGGCGGTGCGGCGGCCCACCGCCCTGGGGGTCTTGCGGTTCGGGTGCATGAGCACTCCCTCGTGCCTGCGCGGTGCGTGGGGCCCCGCGTCGTTTTCAACGTGTGCAAACTACTGCTGCTTTGCACACGTTGCAAGGCCTATCCTTGGACCACCAGGACGAAAGGGGACCGCGGTGCCGATCACACTGCGCGACGTGGCAGAGAAAGCCCAGGTCTCGGTGCGGACGGTGTCGAACGTCGTCGCCGGGTACACGCACGTGAGCGAACGCACCCGGCAGCGCGTGCAGGCCGCCATCGAGGAACTGGACTACCGGCCCAACCCGGTAGCCCGCACCCTGCGCACGGGCCGCACCGGCGTGCTGGCGCTCGTGGTCCCCGAGATCGACGTCCCCTACTTCGCGGAGCTCGCCCGCGAGGTGATCGATGCCGCCGCGGCGCTGGGCTACCGCGTCATGGTGGACCAGACGGGTCACGACCACGAGCGCGAGCGCGAGCTGCTCACGGGCGCCGACCGCACCATGCTGTTCGACGGCGTCCTGTTCAGCCCCCTGGTCACACCCGGCGAGCTGGCCCAGATGGAACCCAGCCGGTCGATGCCCCTCGTACTGCTGGGGGAGCACGACTTCGACGGTCGCTACGACCACGTGGCCATCGACAACGTGCAGGCAGCCCACGACGCGACGGCCCACCTGATCGCGACCGGCCGCACCCGCATCGCCGCGATCGGCGTCCAGCCGGACGAGGACTACACCACCCCGCGGCAGCGCACGCTGGGCTACGAACGGGCGCTGGCCGAGGCCGGTATCGCACCGGACCGCGCGCTGCTGCGCCCCGCGGCGCACTACCGCCGGGCCGACGGGTACGACGCCGCCACCGCGCTGCTCACCCTCCCCGAACCGCCCGACGCCATCTTCTGCTACTCCGACCTGCTCGCCATGGGCGCGATGCGCGCCGTGTTCGACGCCGGCCGCAGCGTGCCCGACGACGTCGCCGTGATCGGCATCGACGACATCGAGGAGGGCAAGTACACACATCCGAGCCTGTCCACGGTCTCGCTCGACACACCGTTCATCGCCCGGCAGGCGGTGGGGCGGATCGCCGCTCGCATCGAGGACCCGGACACGCCGGCGGTCGAGGTCACGGCCCCGCACGCGCTGGTGGTCCGGGAGAGCACGCCGCGAACACTCTGAGCCGGTGCGGACCGGGCTCGCGCCGGGCCGGCCCGGGGCGCGCGGGGTCGGTGCGGACCGGGACCGAGTCGGGTCGGGCGGGTCGGGGCCGGGCGGGACCGGGCCGGGTCGGGCGGGGCGGGGACGACGCGGACCGGGTCGATGCGGACCGGGTCGATGCGGACCGGAACCGGGTCGGCGCGGGCCGAGCGGGGACGACGCGGGCGGGGACGACGCGGGCGGGGTCAGGCCCGAAAGTCACGCTCTACCCAGTCATCAAGCCCAAAATCCACGCTAGTTCTGGGCCTGATGACTGGGTAGAGCGTGACTTTGCGACGCCACGCGCCGATCCGGCCGACTCGGCGGCCGTACACGCACCGATCGAGCAATCCCGAGGCGGACACGGGCCACCGGGCCGCCGCCCCGCGTTCCCACGCCGCTCACCCGCGCCACCCAGCCACTCCGCTCACCAGCCCGCCCAGCCAGCCCGCCCAGCCACCCCGCTCACCCACCCCGCCCGGCCGCCTCCGCGCGGCTCGTGCGCAGGTGCTCTCCGGCGAGCCGGGCAGCCGCCTCGGCGTCGCCGTCGCGGACGGCGTCCAGGAGCGCCCGGTGCTCGTCCGCCATGCGCGTGAGGTCGGTGTGCTGGGCCAGCAGCCACCGCACCCGGCTCGCGGTGACGGCGTGCAGCTCGGCGAGCACCGGGTTGCCCGCGGCGCGCACCACCGCCTCGTGGAAGTCCGCCCCGGCACGCCGGGCCGCCACGGCGTCCCCCCGGCCGGCCGCGGCAGACTCCCGCTGCCAGGCCTCGGTCAGCGCGGCGAGCTGCTCGGGCGTGCGCCGCAGGGCGGCCAGCCGGAAGTGCAGCGGGTCGGTGGCCTCACGCACCTCCTGCAGGTGCGCGACGTCGGCGTCGCTGAACTCCCGCACCACCGCCCAGCTCCGCGGACGCGGCGTCACGAGTCCCTCCGCGGCGAGCGCACGCAGGGCGTCCCGCACGGGGATCCGGCTCACACCCAGCTCGGCGGCGAGGTCACGCTCGACGAGCCGACTGCCGGGCGCGCGCGTCCCGTCGACGATCTGCTCCCGGACCACCTGCGCGACCCGCACCGACTCGGGCTCGAACTCCCCCGCCCCGGCCGCCACTCCTCCCCCGCTCATGCCCGCCATCCTGCCACCCGCGCACCGCCGTACCGGTGCCGGACGCCACCGCCGCGTCCGGTCACCAGCGACCGAGGCACCGCGCCCGCCACCGCCACCCACCCGGGGCGACCGAGGCGCCACACCCGCCACCGGCCACCCACCCGGGGCGCCACGCCTACCACCGGCCGCCCGTTCAGCAAGGCAAGCAAATGGGATACCATTTTGGGATGCCCGCCACCCCCACCCGCCGTGCCACACCTCCGGTGCGTGCCCGAACCACCGGGCCGCGGGCCGCGCACCCCCGAGCAGCCCGGCGGTCCACCCGCCACGCGATGGTCACGGCGTGGGCACTGGCCGGCGCCCTCCTGGCGGGGTGCGCCACGACCTCCCCCGGCGCCGACCCGGCGAACACCCCTGTCGACGGGCCCGGAACCCAGCAGGCCACACCCCGCTGCGACACCATGCCCGACACCATGCCCGGCCCCCCGACCGCCACCACGGACGCCGCCCCCTCGACCGACGCCCAGGACAAGACCTCCGACTCCGCCGGCACCCCCTGCGAGCCCGCATCCGCCACCGACGCCACGACGCCCACCCCCGAGCAGCACCTCCTGCTGGCCACCCAGGCCGACGGCGACTCGATCGCCCTCGTCGACCCGCGCGACCGGGACGGTTCCGCCGTCGTCGACGAGATCACCGTCGGCGCCGCGCCGTGGGACGTCGCGGTGCACCCCGGGTCCGGGCGCGCGTTCGTGTCGACGGCGGAGGGTGTCGCCGTCGTCGACCTCGCGACGCACGAACGGACCCACCTGCTCGCCTACCGGCATCGTCCCGACCGCGTGGCTGGGGCGAGTACCGTCCGGGCGGGCTCGGCCTGGCGGTCTCCGCCGACGGCAAGACCGTGTACGTCGCCGTCAGCACCGGGGACGCGGCGTTCCTGGAGACGATCGACGTGGACAGCGGCACGGTCGAGCGCTCGACGCCGGTGGGACGACGGCCGTTCGACGTGCTGATCAGCGACGACGGCAGCGAGGTCTACACGATCGACCACGACGGGTTCACCGTCACCGTGGTGGACACCGCGACGTCCGCGACGCGCTCGGTCGAGGTGGCGCCGTTCGGCACCGAGGGCGGGCTCGCGTCGTTCGAGAAGCCCCACTACGCGGCGCTCACCCCGGACGGCGACCTGCTCCTGCCGTACCAGGGCCGGGCGCTGGCCCGCGTCGACCCCGCCTCGGGCCGGGTCACGACCACCGCCCTCCAGGCGGACACCCACCAGCACGGCGTGGCCCGCGCCGACGACGGCACGCTCGTCATCGCCGGGAACGGACCGTTCGGCAACGCGGCGAGCGGCGCGAGCATCGAGGTCGTCGCCCCCGACGGCCGCTCGGTCGTGCTGCGCACGGACCGCCGCCACGAGACGGTGGCCGTCTGGCAGGACGGCGACGCTGCCTCCGGCGTGCTGGCCGGCGGCTACACCCAGGACGGCGCCTGGGACGGGCTGACCGTGCTGCCGCTCGCGGCCGCCCTCGACGGTACCCACGAGTCGTACGAGGTCGAGGTCCCGGGACGCCCGCAGGCGATCGTCCCGGTCACGCTGCCCGCGCCATCAACATCGCCATCGCCACCGCCCTCGACCTCGACCTCAACCTCGCCATCGACCTCGGAAGGAACCCCATGAGCACCTCCCCCGTCACCATCCTGCGCGACGTCCGCCCCTGGGGCGGCGCCCGGTCCGACCTGCACGTCGCCGACGGCGTGATCACCGCCGTCGTCCCGCACGACCCGGCCGGCGCCCCCGAGGCGGGCACCGACCCCGCGCACGTCGTCGACGGCCACGGCCTGCTCGCCCTCCCCGGCCTCGTCAACGCGCACGCGCACGTCGACAAGTCGTGGTGGGGCAAGCCGTGGGTGAGCTACGGCGGCGAGCCGGGCACGCAGGGCCGGATCGCGCACGAGCGCGCGCACCGTGACGAGCTCGGCATCCCCGGCGTGGACGTGACGCTCGCCGTGCTGCGGGAGTCGGTCCGCACGGGCACCACCGCCGTCCGCACGCACGTGGACGTCGACCTGGGCGTCGGCCTGCGCGGCATCGAGGTGGTGCGCGAGGCCGTGGCGGCACTGGGCGGCGCGGTGCACGCCGAGATCGTCGCGTTCCCGCAGGACGGCGTGCTGCGCCGCCCGGGCGTGCTGGACCTGCTCGACGAGGCGGCGGCCGCGGGCGCCGAGCACATCGGCGGCCTGGACCCGGCCTCGATCGACCGCGACCCGGTGGGCCAGCTCGACGGCCTGTTCGCGATCGCGGAACGGCACGGCGTGGGCATCGACGTGCACCTGCACGACGGGGGCGAGCTGGGTGCGTTCCAGATCGAGCTGATGATCGACCGCACCCTGCGCACCGGCCTGCAGGGAAAGGTCAACGTGGCGCACGGCTTCGCCGTCGGACAGCTTGCCGCGGCATGCCAGGCCGACCTGGTCTCCGCGATGGGCGAGGCCGGGATCACGATGACCACGGTCGCCCCGATCGGCGCCGCGCCCCTGCCGCTGCACGCGCTGCGCGCCGCCGGGGTGGCCGTCGGCCTGGGCACGGACGGGATCCGTGACCTGTGGTCGCCGTACGGCACGGGCGACCTGCTCGCGCTGACCACGCAGCTCGCGCGGCTGTCGGGCTTCAGGTACGACGCCGACCTGACCACCGCGGCCCGGATCGCCTCGTCGGACGCCGCCCGCTTCGTGGGCCGCACCGCCCACGACCTCGTCGCCGGCGCACCCGCCGACGTCGTGCTCGTCGACGCCGAGAACGTGCCCGACGCCGTGGTCCGCGCCCCGCGCCGGGCGCTCGTCGTGGCGGCCGGCCGGGTCGTCGCCCGCGACGGCGAGGTGCTGGTCTGAGCGGCACCGGCCCGGCCCGCGTGCTGCACTAGGCTCGACGCGGGAATCATCCGACGAACCCGCGGAGGCGGCACGTGACGGCGCTCTGGTCGACCCGGACGGGCCCGCACGACGCACCCGTCGTCCTCCTCGTGCACGGCGGGGGCGTGGGCGCCTGGATGTGGCGCGACCAGGTCGCCGCTCTCCGCGACCGGTACCTGGTGATCACGCCCGACCTGCCGGGTCACGACCACGGCGCGGACGTCCCGTTCACCTCCGCGGACGACGCCGTGGCCGCGCTCGCCGGCCTGCTGCGGCCGGTCGCCGACGGTCGGGAGATCACGGTGGTCGGGTTCTCGTTCGGCGCGCAGCTCGCGGTCTCGCTGGCAGCGAGGCATCCCGGCCTCGTGTCGCGCGTGGTCGTCGTCAGCGCGCTCACCGAGCCGATGCCGCTCACCGGCCCGAGCCTCGGGCTGGTCCGGCTCACGGCGCCGCTCGGCGGGCACCGCTGGTTCGCGCGGCTGCAGGCCCGGTCGATGTTCGTGCCGGACGACCTGTTCGACGACTACCTGCGCACCGTGCGGTCCGTGTCCACCGCGGACCTGGTGGCGCTGCTCTCGGCCAACGGGGCGTTCCGCATCCCCGCGGCCTGGTCCGACTACCCCGGGCCGGCGCTGCTGCTGGCGGGCGACCGGGAGCCGCGCGCGCTCGTGCGGGGCATGCAGGCGCTGCACCAGGCGCTCCCCTCCGCCGAGCTGGAGATCGTGCCCGGTGCCGGGCACGGCCTGCCCCTCCAGCGCCCCGGGTGGTTCACGGAGCGGCTGCTCGGCTGGCTCGCACGCGAACCCGGTGTTCCTCGCTGACGCACCCGATAGGTCGAATCAATTCCCACATTCCACCTTCGCTGGCTTGACCCTGCGCGCTGCGATCCGTAGATTGCTGGCATTTCATCTGATGTTTGCGAAGGGGCAGGCATGGCCACGATCACCGGAGTCCGCGTCGAGGACGTCAGGTTCCCGACGTCGGCCACGGCCGACGGATCCGACGCGATGAACAAGGACGCCGACTACTCGGCGGCCTACGTCGTGCTGGAGACCGACGCCCGGGACGCCGACGGCGCCCCGCTGGGCGGGTACGGGCTGACGTTCACCATCGGCCGGGGCAACGACATCGTGGCTGAGGCGGCCCGGCAGCAGGCCGCGGGCCTCGTGGGGCGGGACGTCGACGCGCTCGCCGCGGACATGGGCGCCGTCTACCGCGACCTGACCGCCGACAGCCAGCTCCGCTGGCTCGGACCGGAGAAGGGCGTGGTGCACCTGTCGCTGGCCGCGGTGCTCAACGCGGCCTGGGACCTGGTGGCGCGCCGCGCGGGCAAGCCGCTGTGGCGCCTGCTCGTGGACATGACGCCGGAGGAGCTGGTCGACGTCGCCGACCTGCGCTACCTCTCGGACGCCCTGACCCGTGACGAGGCACTGACGATCCTGCGGGAGCGCGCGAGCACCCGGCAGGAGCGCCTGGACCACCTGGAGCGCACCGGCTACCCCGTGTACACGACGTCGGCCGGCTGGCTCGGCTACAGCGACGACAAGCTGCGCCGCCTGTGCCAGGAGGCCGTCGACGCCGGGTACCAGCACGTCAAGCTCAAGGTCGGCGCGAACCTGGCCGAGGACGTGCGCCGGCTGACCATCGCGCGCGAGGTGCTGGGCCCCGACCGCAACCTTATGATCGACGCCAACCAGGTGTGGGACGTGCCGCAGGCCATCGAGTGGATGACGGCCCTGGCGCCCTTCGACCCGCTGTGGATCGAGGAGCCCACCTCGCCCGACGACATCCTGGGGCACGCCGCGGTGCGCCGCGCCGTCGCGCCCATCGGCGTGGCCACCGGCGAGCACTGCCACAACCGGGTGATGTTCAAGCAGCTCATGCAGGCCGGGGCGATCGACTACTGCCAGCTCGACACCGGGCGGCTGGCCAGCATCAACGAGATCGTCGCCGTGCTGCTGCTCGCGGCGAAGTTCGGCGTGCCGGTGTGCCCGCACGCGGGCGGCGTCGGGCTGTGCGAGATGGTGCAGCACGTCTCCGTGCTGGACTACGTGGCCATCGGCGGCGACCTGACCGGCCGCGTGACCGAGTACGTGGACCACCTGCACGAGCACTTCACCGACCCGTGCGTCGTCGCCGACCGGGGTGCGGGCACCGCGTACGTGCTGCCGTCGCGGCCGGGCTACTCCACCCAGATGCACGAGGAGTCCCTGGACCGGTTCCGGTTCCCGCACGGGACGTACTGGGTACGCGATACTGCGGATCATGTCCCGCACTGACGAGGTCGTCGACGGCATCCGCAGGATGATCCTCGACGGCAGGCTGCGTCCCGGCGACCGCCTGCCGGTCGAGAAGGACCTGGCCGACGAGCTCCAGGTCTCCCGCGGCTCCCTCCGGGAGGGGGTGCGGGCGCTGTCGATCCTCGGCGTGCTGCACACGCGGCAGGGCGACGGCACCTACGTGACCAGCCTCGACCCGGGCCGCCTGCTCTCCCCCATGGCCCTCGTCCTGGACCTCCAGGACGACGACGCCCTGCCCGCCTTCCACAGCGTGCGCCGCCTGCTGGAGACGGAGGCCGCCGGCCTGGCCGCGACCCGGATGACCGACGAGGCCCTCGCCGAGGCGCGGGCGGTCCTGGACCAGGTGGCCGGGGTGGCGGACGGCGCCGAGCTGGACCACGACCGGTTCATCGAGGTGGACATCGCGTTCCACCGCCTGATCGCGGCGCACTCCGGCAACCCAGTGCTGGAGGCGCTCGTCGAGTCGTTCGCGGGCCGCACGGTGCGCGCACGCCTGTGGCGCGTGCTGCACGCCGAGGGCATCGCGGCGCGCACGCACGGCGAGCACGAGGCCATCTGGCGCGCGCTCGCCGCGCGTGATCCCGAGGCGGCCCGGATCCGGATGGCGAGCCACCTCCTGGGCGTCGAGGACTGGCTCCCGAAGCCGGAGAACCTCGACGAGGACGCCTGACCCGTCAGTCCCTCCCGGTGGACGGCCAGGCGCGCGGCACCGCCGCCTCGGCGAGGAGCCCGGCGTCCGCGAGCGCCCGCCACAACCCGGCCGGCACGTGCGCGGACGCGCGCTCCTCGGTCTGCCGCGCCTGCTCGGGCGTCGCCAGCCCGACGACGGCGGAGACCACCGCCGGGTGGGTGCGCACGTAGGCGAGCGCCGCCTGGGGCAGCGTGACGCCGTGCTCCGCGCAGACGGCGGCGATCCGCCGGGCACGGTCGAGCAGGTCGGCGGACGCGGGGCCGTAGTCGTAGGTCGCGCTCTCCGGTGGCTCGTCGCGCGCGAGGATGCCCGAGTTGTAGACGGCGGCCGCCACCACGGCCACGCCGCGCTCGACGGCCGCGGGCAGCAGGTCGGTCAGCGCGGGCTGCTCCAGGAGCGTGAACCGCCCGGCGCACATGACGACGTCGACGTCGGTCTCGCGCACGAACCGGGCGAGCATCGCCGACTGGTTCATCCCGGCACCGATCGCGCCGATCACGCCCTGGTCCCGCAGCTCCGCGAGCGCGGGCAGCGCCTCGTGCGCCGCCTGCTCCCAGTGGTCGTCCGGGTCGTGCAGGTAGACGACGTCGATCCGGTCCAGCCCCGTGCGCTCCAGGCTCGACTCGAGCGACCGGAGCACGCCGTCGCGGGAGAAGTCCCACACCCGGCGGGCGGTGGCCGGCACGTCGAACATGTCGGGGTCGCGGCGGTCCGCGGTCTCCGGCGTCGGCACGAGCAGGCGCCCCACCTTGGTGGACACGACGAGCTCGTCCCGGGGCCGGGTGCGCAGGTAGGCCCCGAGGCGGCGTTCGGACAGCCCGAGCCCGTAGTGCGGCGCGGTGTCGAAGTACCGGATGCCGGCGTCCCACGCCGCCTCGAAGGTCGCGTGCGCCTCCTCGTCCGTGACGGCCTGGTAGAGGTTGCCCGCGGGTGCGGCACCCAGGCCCAGCCCTGTCAGCCGCACGCCGGTGGCGCGCACCTCGGTCGTGGTCATGCGGGGCCACCTCCCAGCCGGTAGACGCGACGCGCCGTGCCACCCCACACGGCCTCGGCGTCGTGCGGGCCCAGCCCGCCGAGCAGGGCGCGGGCGGCCTCCAGCCACGCGTCGTAACCGCCGGCGAGCAGGCACACCGGCCAGTCGGAGCCGAACATGAGCCGATCCGGCCCGAACGTCTCCAGCGCGTGGTCGACGGCGGGCCGCAGGTCGCCGATCTGCCAGTCGTCCCAGCGGGCTTCCGTGACCAGGCCCGACACCTTGGCCGTCACGTTCGGGCGGGCGGCGAGCGCCGTCAGGTCCCGCTTCCACTCCACGAGGTCGCTGGTGCGGTCGAGCCGGGGCTTGCCGAGGTGGTCGAGCGTGAACGCGACGTCGGGCAGGGCGTCCGCGAGCCGGGCGGCCGCCGCGACCTGGTCCTGGCGCAGCACCAGGTCGAACACGAGACCGGGGCTGCCGGTGCCGGGCCCGCAGACCGCGGCGATGCCGCGGCGCACGTCGTCGCGGTCCAGGTAGCCGGGATCCTGCTCGGCCTGCACCTGCGTGCGGACACCGACGAGCGCGCCCCCGCCGGGCCCGGCGCGCAGCGCGGCGACCCGGTCGCCGACCGCCGGGTCGGACAGGTCGGCCCAGCCCACCACGCCCGCGATCCGCGCGGCACGTCCCTCGCCGGAGGCCGCGATGGCGAGCAGCTCGTCGGTCTCGGCCCACCGGCTCGCGGACTGGACCACGACGGTGGCACTCATGCCATGCTCCGCCGCCGGCAGGTCCGCTGGGGTGAAGTCGGCGTCGATGGCCGCCATCGTGCCGGGGTCGATCCAGTCCTGCGGGGTGCGCGACCGCACCCACAGGTGATGGTGCGCGTCTACGACGTCGTGCGGCACCGGTGCTCCTCTCTGGCGTCCTCGCCGGAAACATCTGATGTATAGCACGCGGGGCGCCACCCGTGACTCCGCCTCTCGCCGTCCGGTGTCCGCGCGCCCCCGGGATGACGGCGCCGTCCGTCGTCCGCCGTTACGGTGGCGGCATCCACGTCGTCGACCTGTGATCGGGGCACCATGGCGAGAGCATCGCGACCGGACCGGCTGCGCAGGCACTGGGACCGGCAGGCGGCGGGCTACGACGCGAGGATGAGCCGCGCCGACCGGCTGCTCGGCGACACCCGGGCCTGGGTGTGCGGGCAGGCCACGGGCCGGGTTCTGGAGGTCGCCGTCGGGACGGGGCTGAACCTCGGGCTGTACCCCGCCTCCGCCACCCTGGCGGGCATGGACCTGAGCCCGGCCATGCTGGAGCTGGCGCGCCGGCGGGCGGACGAGCTGGGCCGGGACGTGGACCTGTCGGTGGGCGACGCCCAGCGGCTGGAGTTCGCCGACGCCTCGTTCGACACGGTCGTGTGCACGTTCGGCCTGTGCTCCGTGCCCGACGATCGCGGCGCCGTCGACGAGATGGTGCGTGTGCTACGGCCGGGCGGCCTGCTCCTGCTGGCCGACCACGTGGTGAGCACCTCCGCGCCGATCCGCGTGCTCCAGGCCCTGGCCGAGCTCTACACCGTGCCCGCCGAGAACGAGCACTTCCGACGGCGCCCGCTCGTGCACGTGCAGGCCGCCGGGCTGGAGGTCGAACGGCACGACCGGTTCTCCCGCGGGACCGTGGAACGTCTCGCGGCCCGCAAGCCGGCGTCCGTCTGAGCCCGGACGACCGGGCGCAGCACCGGCGCACGCCGCGCGACGAGCAGGGCGCCTCAGTGCTGGTACCGCGCCGACCGCAGCACCGCGAGCCGGGCCCGGTACTCGTTCTCGTCGATCTCCCCGCCCGCGAAGCGTCCGGCGAGGAGCTGCTCGGCGTCCGCCCGGTCGTCGTGCGGACGCTGGTTCACGGAGCCCCGCACGAGGAACACCAGGCCCACGACGACGGCGCCCCAGAACAGCACCATGGACGCCATCATGATCAGGCCGGCGATCCAGCCGTACCCACCCCAGTTCCACATCATGGCCGTACCTCCCGCGCCGTGGGCGTCCCGTGCCGGGAGAGCCCCGCTCCCACCACGCTACGAGCGGGCGGGCGCGGTGTCCCGGGACCTTGGTCCTGGACTCCCGGGACACCGGACTCCTCGCGCGGGCCCGCCGCCCGCCCGGCCTCTCAGGCGCCGGTCATCGCCGCCAGGCCGCGGACGACCTGCGCGTCCCGTTCCTCCGGCAGGAGCTGGACCCAGGACTTGATGTCCCGGCTCCACTGGTCGGCCAGCACCTCGGTGGAACCGGCCTCGACACCGTCAAGTGCGGCGTCGGCCAGGGCGGTCGGCGAGATCTTGTCGACCGCCCAGCCCGCGGACATGTCGGTGTCGGCAAGGCCCAGGTGCACGGCCGTCACCAGGGTGCCCTGCTCGGCGAGCTCCAGGCGCACGCCGTTCGTCATGGCCCACCCGGCGGCCTTGGAGAGGTGGTACGCGTTCGCTCCCTTGACACCGAACCATGACATGGCCGACAGCACGTTGACGATGGCTCCCCCGCCGTTGGCCGCGAGCGCCGGTGCGAGCTCCCGGATCGTCGCGAGGCTGCCGAACAGGTTGGTCTCCAGCTCGTGACGTACGGCGTCGAGCGAGCCGGTGACCAGGTCGGCGCCGGTCGTGATGCCCGCGTTGTTGACGAGCAGGGTGACGTCGGACGCCGCCCGGGCGACGTCCCGCACGGCTGCCGGGTCGGTGACGTCGAGGGCGAGCGCCTCCACGCCGGGCAGATCGATCGTCTCGGGACGGCGGGCCGTCGCGTAGACCTTGCGGGCACCCCGGTCGAGGAGGCGCTGGGCGAAGGCACGGCCGAGCCCGCGGTTGGCGCCGGTGACGAGTGCTACTGAGTTCTCGATGTCCATGCCGGGTACGCTAAAACCTGACGTTGACGTCAGGGTCAAGCATCGAACCGAGGAGTGTCATGACGGTCACAGAGACTGCGGCCGAGCCGCTGATCCGCATCGGCGAGGTCGCCCGCGGCGCAGGTGTCTCGGTGCGCGCGGTGCGCTACTACGAGCAGCAGGGCCTCCTCACCCCGGAGCGCAGCCCGTCCGGCCAGCGTCTCTACCGGTCGAGCAGCGTGACGTACGTGCGCTTCTTCCAGCAGATGTACGCCGCCGGCCTGACCAGCCGGAACATCGCGGACCTGCTGCCGTGCATGGAGTCCGGGCACACCGACGCCGAGCAGCGCGCCATGCTGCGCGCCGAGCGTGACCGCATCCAACGCAAGCTCGACGACCTGCAGGCGGCCCTGGACCGGCTCGACGAGGTCATCGAGGTCACGGCGAGCCACCCGTAGGCCCGGGAGCCGGGGTCAGCTCACCGAGTCCGGGTCCCGGAGCATGTGCGACTCCACCAGCTCGTGCCGCCGGAAGTACGTGGTCGCGACCGCCTGGATCGTCGCGGCCACGGGCAGGGCCAGGAACGCGCCGAGCACCCCGAAGACCGCGCCGAACGCGAGCACCACCAGGAGGCTCACCGCGGCGTTCATCTCCAGCGCCCGCGCCGACACCTTCGGGGCCAGGTACAGGTTCTCGAACTGCTGGTAGGCGATGACGAACGCGAGCACGCCCACCGCCTGCGGCCACCCCTGCGCGGTCAGCGCCACCATCGTGGGCAGCGCGCCACCGAGATAGGCACCGATGGTCGGCACGAACTGCGACACCACACCCACGAAGACGGCGAGCGGCACCGCGTACGGCGTCTGCAGGATCGCGAGGAAGACGAACGTGACCACCGTGGACACGGCGGCCAGCACCACGCGGGAGCCGATGTAGTCGGACACCTTGCCCTGCGTGACCTCCCACAGGTGCAGCATCTCCTGCTGCCGCGCGGGCGTCAGCCACCCGCAGACCGCGGCCCGGAACCTCGGCCCCGCGGCCAGCAGGTAGTACGCGACGAGCAGGATGGTCAGGGTCGCCAGCAGCCCGCCGACGAGCGTGGTGCCCACGAGCAGCGCCCCGGACGCGACGTCGTCGCCGAACTCGTCCAGGGCCTGCCGCAGCAGGTTGTCGGAGTCGGGGACGACGATGTCGAACCGGTCGGAGACGAACGCCCGCAGGCCCGTGTAGAGGCGGGGCACGGACTGCGCCAGGGCGACGAGCTGCTGCACGAACAGGTTGCCGAACAGCGTCAGCAGCACGATCACGACCACGAGCGACCCGATGAGCGTGGTCGCGGCCGCCAGACCGCGGCGCCATCCGCGCCGCACCAGCCAGACCGTGCCGGGCTCCAGGGCGAGCGCGATGAAGACGGCGATCAGCACGTTGACGAAGAGGCCCTCCAGGGCCCCCATGGCGTTCCACGTGAAGATGCCGAGGAACACCGCGGCCACGGCCATGAACAGCGCGCGCGGCAGCCACCGTGGCGGACGCGGCGAGTCGGGGGCGCCAGGAGGCGGTCCGGATTGGTCCGTCTCGGGTCGTCCGGAGTCGGGCCCGGCAGAGCCGGCCTGTCCGGGCTCGGACCCTCCAGGGCCGGACTGTCCGGATTCAGCGGCCGCTGACGAGCTGGGCGACGTCATGCCCAGACCGTAGCCCCTGCGGTCTCCGTGATCCCGAAGGCCACCCCGGGAGCGTCAGACCCCGCTGGCGACCAGCGGGATCAGCGGCACGCCCGGGTGCGCGCGCTCGAACGCCCGCGCGTGCCAGATGTCGCGCAGCAGCACCAGCGGCGTGCCGTCGCCGCGCCGCACCACCTCGACGCCCGGGTAGGCGGCCACGGTGTCGAGGTCGGCGGGCGCGACCTCGCGGGCGAGCGAGAGCCCGAGCGTCTCCATCCGGATCGGCGCCGAGAACTCGTGCTCCATGCGGAAGGTCGCCACCTCGAACTGCAGCGGCCCCACGGCGGCGAGGATCGGGTTGCCGTCACCGCGCACCTCGGACACGAGCACCTGGACCACGCCCTCCTGCTCCAGCTGCGCGATGCCCTTGCGGAACTGCTTGGAGCGGCCCGGGTCGGCCACGCGCGCGGCCGCGAAGTGCTCGGGCGCGAACACCGGCATCGGCGGGAAGGCGACCTTCGGTCCCGCGGAGTCGAACACCGTGTCGCCCACGGCGAGCGTGCTCGCGTTGACCAGGCCCACCACGTCGCCCGGATAGGCGTCCTCGACCGTCGAGCGCTCGCGGCCGAACACCGACAGGGCGTACTTGGTCGCGAACGGCCGTCCGGTGCGCTCGTGCGTGACGACCATGCCGCGCTCGAACCGCCCCGAGCACACGCGGATGAACGCGACGTGGTCACGGTGGTTCGGGTCCATGCCGGCCTGCATCTTGAACACGAACCCGCTGAACGGCTGGTCCACCGCACGGGCCGCGCCGTCGACGTCGGCCCGTGCGCCGGGTGCGGGCGCCAGCTCGACCACGGCGTCCAGGAGCTGGCGCACGCCGATGTTGGCCAGCGCCGCGCCGAACAGCATCGGCGACGTGGTGCCGGCGAGGAACGAGGCGCGGTCCACCGGGTCGAGGAGCTGCACGCTCTCGACGGCCTCGGTGTGGTCGTCGCCCAGCGTCTCGGCGGCGGCCTGCGGGCTGAGCACGCTCTCCTCCGCGATCGACGCGCCGCCCGGCGCCCGGCGGTACGTGCGGACCTCGCCGGAGGCCCGGTCCAGCAGGCCGAGGAACCGACCGGCCTCGCCGACCGGCCAGGTCAGCGGCGTGGGGCGCAGGTTGATGCGCTCCTCCAGCTCGTCGCACAGCTCCAGCGCCTCGCGGCCGGGCCGGTCCCACTTGTTGACGAACGTGATGACCGGCACGCCGCGCCGACGGCAGACCTCGAACAGCTTGAGCGTCTGCGGCTCCAGGCCCTTGGCGGAGTCGAGCAGCATGACGGCGGCGTCCACGGCGGTCAGGACGCGGTAGGTGTCCTCGGAGAAGTCGGCGTGGCCGGGCGTGTCCAGGAGGTTGATCACCACGTCGCCGTACGCGAACTGGAGCGCCGCGGACGTGATCGAGATGCCGCGCTTCTGCTCCATCTCCAGCCAGTCCGACACCACGCCGGCACGGTTGCCCTTGCCGTGCACCGCCCCGGCCTCCTCGATGGCGTGGGCGTGCAGCGCCAGCGCCTCGGTCAGGGTCGACTTACCGGCGTCGGGGTGCGAGATGACGGCGATGCTGCGGCGCCGGGCCGCCTCGGCCGCGACCGGCCGGGCGTCAGAGGTCAGGACGGTCACGACCGACCAGTCTACCGTCCGGCGACGGCGGTGCCCGGACACGGACACAGGCACGGGCACGGGCACGGGCACGGGCACGGGCACGGGCACCGCGTCGTGGGCACGACGCCGGGCGAGGAACGGTACTTCCGGCCGGTACCGGCCGGCGACGCGCCGCCCCAGCATGAGGACATGCCTCTCGACTCGTCAGCACCGCCCCCTGCCCGGTCCCGCCTCGTCGCGCTCGACGTCGTCCGCGGCGTGGCGCTGTGCGGGATCCTCGTCGCCAACGTGATCCCGATCAGCGCCACGGTCGCGTCCGAGGCGCCGGTGACCTCCGCCCTGAGCGCACCCGGGTCCGGGGGCACGGACTGGCTGCACCTGCTGGTGGACCAGCGCTTCTTCCCGATCTTCTCCCTGCTGTTCGGCATCGGCTTCTCGCTCCTGGTGGAGTCCGCGGCCGCCCGGGCCGGCCGGCCGCGGCTCGTGCTGCTGCGCCGGCTGCTCGTGCTCCTCGCGCTCGGGCTCGCGCACCTCCTCCTGCTCTGGCCGGGCGACATCCTGACCGTCTACGCGGTGGTGGGGCTGCTCGTCCTGCTGCCGTCGACGTGGCTGCCACGATGGGCCGTCGCGGGTCTGGCCGCCGTCTGCCTGGTGGCGGCGATCGGGCTGCTCGGCGGGCAGTACGCCCTGGTGCCCGGCCTGTTCCTGCTGGGCTCGGCCCTGACCCGCTACGGCGTCACGCGGCGGATCGAGGACTCCACCCGCGTGCCCGCGCTCCTGGCCCTGCTCCTGGCGGCCGCCGCCGTGCCCGTGCTCGCCGCGCAGGCGTCCTTCGAACGGACGGGAGAGGTCGACACCACGGGCTTCCGCATCGCCTTCCCGGTGGCCGGGCTGCTGGTCGCCGGCGTGTACGTCTGCCTCGTGCTGGTGCTGCTGCGCACCCCGGCGCGCCCGGTGCTGCGGGCCGCGTTCGCGCCCCTGGGCCGGATGGCGCTGACCAACTACCTCAGCGCCACCGTGCTGGTGCTCGTGGTGGCGCACGTCGACGGGGAGCCGGGGCGCTGGTCCTCGGCCACGGTGCTCGGCATCGCCGGGGCGGTGCTCACCGCGCAGTGGCTGTGCTCGGCGCTGTGGCTGCGCCACTTCCGGTACGGGCCCCTGGAGTGGGCGTGGCGATGGGCAACCTGGCTGCGCCGCCCGCCGCTGCGGGTGGCCGGCGAGGCGGACGCGCGACGCGCGCCGTCGACCCTCGTAGCCTGAGCGACGTGCACATCACCGGACGCGGCGCGGCCGCGGCCCAGCTCTCCGGCGACGTCGCGCTCGGGCTCGTCCTGGCCGGCACGCTCCTGCTCACCGCCACCGCGCTGGCCGCGAGCTGGGGCGGCTCCTCCTGGCTGCTCGGTCTGTGCACCGGCACCGTGGTGGGCGCCCTGGCCCTGCTGCGCCGCCGGCACCGCTTCGGCACCGCACTGGCGGGGCTCGGCGTGGCGGCCGTGGCGGTCGTCGTGGCACGGCTCGCCGGGCTGCCCGGGGAACCCTCGCCTGCGACGGCGTTCGCCCTGGCCGTGCTGGTCGCCTCGGCCGTGCGCGTGCTGCCGGCCGGGCAGGCGACCACGGTGGCCGGCGGTGGGCTCGTCGTCGTGGTGGGGTCGTGGCTCGCCGCGGCGCCGTTCACGTCCGACGTGTCGGTGGTGCCGACGGTGGTCACCGCGGCCTGGCTCTGCGCCCTCGCGGCGGGCCTGCTGGGCCGGCTGCTGGTGGCCCGGCGGGAGGCGGCGGTCGACCGGGTCCGCCGGGACGAGCGGCTGGCCGTGGCGCGCGAGCTGCACGACGTCGTCGCCCACCACATCACCGGCATCGTGGTCCAGGCCCAGGCCGCACAGCTCCTGCTCGCCCGGGGCGGCACGCCGCCGGGCTCACCGGCCCAGCCGGTGGCCGACGCCGTCGCGGGCATCGAGTCCGCCGGGGCGGAGGCCCTCACCTCGCTGCGCCGCGTCGTCGGGCTGCTGCGTGACGCGGACGACGCGTCACCCGTGGCACCTGGTCCCGAGGAGCTCACCGTGCTGGTCGACCGGTTCGAGACCCGCGGCCCACGCGTGGACCTGCGACTGCCCGACGACGCGACGGGCTGGCCGCCCGAGGTCACCACGACCGTCTACCGGGTGGTGCAGGAGTCGCTCACGAACGTCACCCGGCACGCCCCGCACGCCCGTGCGGTGAGCGTCACCGTGGAGCGGGTGGCGGACGGCGTCCGGGTCGAGGTGTCCGACGACGCCCCTGCCCGGGGCCGCGCCGACCCCGACCGGGGGCACCGACCCGGGACCGGTCAGGGGTACGGGCTCGTCGGCATGCGGGAGCGTGTCGAGGCGCTCGACGGCACGCTGGCGGCCGGCCCCCGCCCGGACGGCGGCTGGTCCGTGGTGGCCACCCTGCCGACCGGACCACGACCGGCGCGTCCGGTCCGGGCGACCGGTCAGGAGGAGCCGTGACGATCCGGGTGCTCCTCGCCGACGACCAGCCGATGGTCCGCGGCGGCCTGCGGCTCATCCTCGAGGACCAGCCGGACATCGAGGTGGTGGCCGAGGCCGCCGACGGCGTCGCGGCCGTCGCGCTGGCCCGCGACCTGCGCCCGGACGTCTGCCTCGTCGACATCCGGATGCCGCTGCTGGACGGCATCGAGGTGACCCGCACCCTGGCCGGCCCGGACGTCGCCGACCCGCTCCGGGTGGTCGTGGTCACCACGTTCGACGTCGACGAGTACGTCTACGGTGCGCTGCGCGGCGGTGCGGTGGGGTTCGTCCTCAAGGACGCCGGGCCCGCGCTCCTGGTCGAGGCGGTCCGGGCCGCGCACGCCGGCGACGCACTGGTCTCGCCGTCGGTCACCGTGCGGCTGCTGCGGCACCTGACCGCGGCGGACGGCGGCGTCGCCGTCAGGCGCGGGACGCCGGGCGGCAGTCCGTCCGCCCGGCCGCTCTCGGACCGCGAGACCGAGGTGGCGCGCGCCATCGCGCGGGGGCGCACCAACCTGGAGATCGGCGCGGAGATGTTCATCTCCCTCAGCACGGTCAAGGGCCACGTCGCCGCGATCCAGGCCAAGCTCGGGCTGCGCAACCGCGTGGAGATCGCGGCCTGGGCCTGGGAGCACCGGGTCGTCGGCGGGTGACGGCCCCCGGGGCGGCCACCCGGACGGAAAAAACCTGGCACCCGGACCGGCCCTGCTCCTAGGGTCGGCCCCGATATGAACGCCATGATCAGGCAGCGTTCCGCCCGCTAGCGGCGCGGAACGCACACCACACCCAGCGCGTGCTCCGCGCCGCCGGCATCCGCCGGGCGGCGCGTCCTGTGCTGCCCGGATTCCTGTCAGCCGACGAATCCAGGAGCACACCATGTCGCGCAAGCGTCCTTTCCGTCCCACTGCCCGGACGACCTCCCGCGGGGCACCCCACCGCGGTACTCCCGACCACGGTGCACCGCGGGCCGCCCGGCCGCCGGAGCCCCCGCGGACCGCGGAACCCACCGGGCCGGCGGGGCCCGCCGTGCCGACCGTGCCGACGGGGCCGGTCGGCGGGGCCCACGAGCTCGGCCAGAACCTGCTGATCGACACGCGGGTCATCGACCGCGTGGTCGACCTCGTCCCCGACGCGGACCGGCCGGTCGTCGAGTGGGCCGCCGGCCGCGGCGCGATGACGCTGCCCCTGGCCCGGCTGGGCCGCCCGGTCGAGGCGGTCGAGATCGACCCGCGCTCGGCCGCGCGCCTGGCCCGGGTCGTGCCCGGCAACGTCACCGTGACGCGGGACGACATCCTGCGGCACGCCCCGCCGTCGGAGCCCTACGACCTCGTCTGCAACGTGCCGTTCCACCTGACCACCCCGGTGCTCCGGCGCCTGTTCACCCTGACCGGCTGGCAGCGCGCCGTGCTGATCACGCAGTGGGAGGTGGCCCGCAAGCGCGCCGCCGTGGGCGGCGCCACGCTCCTGACCGTCCAGTGGTGGCCGTGGTTCGCACCCCGGCTCGACCAGCGTGTCCCCGCCGGCGCGTTCCGTCCCCGGCCGGGCGTGGACGCCGGCCTGCTCGTGCTCGACCGCCGCACCGACCCCCTGCTGCCGCCCTCCCGGCAGCGCGACTACCAGCGGTTCGCCGCGGCCGTGTTCAACGGGCCCGGCCGCGGCGTGCACGAGATCCTCGTCCGGCAGGGGCTCGGCCGCGAGGAGGTGCGGCACTGGGCCCGGCAGCACCGCGTCGCGCCGGGTGCGCTGCCGCGGGATCTCGGCGCTCCGGCCTGGGTGGCGGCCTACGCCCTGACCTCCCGTCGCCCGTCCCCACGACGGTCCGGCAACCGGTCCGCGCGATGAGCCGTCACGGGATGACCCGCGATTCGTCATGTGTCCGACGGATCGATGGGGTCGAATAGGGGCCATGACACAGAGCGCGCCCGCCCGTCCCCACCGTCGCTGGATCATCGTCACCGTCTCGGTGGTGGGCGTGCTGGCGGTGCTCGGCGTCGTGGGCGAGCTGGCGCTGCGCGCCACGATCGACGACCGGATCGCGGCCTCGACCGCCGACCTGCCGGAGGGTGTCACGGTGACGCGGGACGACACCCCCGCCCTCTGGCAGGTCGCGACCGGGCAGGCCACCCTGCTGGTCGACGTCGCGCCCGAGGCCCTCACGGACATGGCACGGTCGGCCACCGAGCTGCCGGAGCTCCGGGTCGCGGCCGAGTCCGGGGCGCTGGTGGCGCAGGTGCCGCTGCCGATCTCGGGCACCACACGGACCGTGGACCTCCTGCTCGACGTGTCCGCCGAGGGCGGTCAGGCGGTGGTCCGCGCGGACACCGTCCGGTTCGCCGGGCTCAGCCTGCCCGTGGCCGCCGTCGCCGAGCAGCTCGGCAGCGCCGAGCTCGACCGGCTCGTCGAGGGTGTCGCTTTCCCGGAGGACGGGAACCAGCTGGCGATCTCGTCGGCGCGGGCCACCGAGCACGGGCTGGAGCTCGCGGCAGAGGTGGCGATGTGGTGAGCCGCTCCGGGTGCGTCAGCTCAGGACCAGGCTCGCGATCTTCCCGTCGCGCAGCGTGAACTTGAACGGCCCCGTCCCGTTGAACCGGTTGCTCTGCACGGTGATCGTGACGGTGTAGTCCCCGGGCTCCGCCCCGGGTTCCACCGCGACGGGCTCGAACTGACTCTTCATGCCGATGTTGTCGGTCTCGTTCCAGCTCCGGACGCCGTCCGGTCCATGGAACTCGCGGCCCCAGTCATTGAGGTACGCGTCGTCCGTGAACGTCGCGACGAACCGCTCGGTGTCGCCGGCATTGGTGGCGTCGACGAACTCCTGGACGACGGCGGGCAGATCGATCACAGCCATGAGAGACCTCCGTGTGCTCGGTCGCGGGCACCCGTGGGCGGGCGCTCGGTCGGTACGACCATAGGCAGACCCCCGGCGGGCCAGCCAGGCACCGGCGATCCCTCCCTCGCCCGGGAGGGTGGCGCGCACCTACGACGTCGGCCCGAGCACCAGCTCGTAGAACCGCCAGAGGTGCTGGAGCTCCGCCGGGATCTCCGACCCGGCGTAGGGCGGGCGCTCGACGAAGCCGCGCGACTCGTAGAGCCGGTGGGCCTCGCGCATGAACCGGTTGCTGTCCAGCCGGACCACGGGCGCGTGCAGGTCGTCCCGGGACAGCTCCAGCAGCCGGTCGAGCAGCTCCGAGCCCAGCCCGGTACCGCGCTGGGCGGGGCGCACGTACATCCGCTTGATCTCGGTCGCGCCGTCGTCCTGCACGCGCAGCGCCGCGACCCCGGCGGGCACGTCGTCGACCTCGGCCAGCAGGAGGAGGCCCGACGGCCGGCGGAACTTCTCCAGGGCGTCGGCGGAGTGCTCCGCACCGCGGCCCATCGCGAAGCCGTACGCCCGCTCGAACCCGGCGAGCGCCTCCGTCATGTACTCGGTCATGAGGTCGAGCACCACGCCGTCGTCGACGGCGGACGCCTCACGGACCCTGGGCCGGCTCACCCGCACCTCCCTCTCCCGACGCCGTCCGCGCCGTGCGAGGCATCGCCGGGACCGAGGCTACGCCGCGGCGTGAAATATCGAGATGATCGATACCTGAGACAGATCTTGTCTCAGAGTCCTGGCCCACGTAACCTGCTTCAGGCGAGCCCGGCGCCCGCCATGGATCATGCAGCCGAGCGGCCAGCGGGCCGCCACACGCAGGGAGGACGTCTTGAGCACCGTGCGCTCCGCACTCCCCACCGCCGCCCCCACCGTCGCCCCGGCCGCCGGCCGGGCGTGCGAGACCGGCCGCTGCCCCCGAGGCTGTCTGTAGAGCGTCCGCGCGACCGTCCCCGGCCTGTTCGGCCGCGGACCCGGTCCCGCGCGTGACGCTCCGGCCCCGCACCCCGCTCCAGACGCACCACGCCGGCCCCGAGGCACGCACCTGCACGACCCGGACGCCGACGGCGCACGATCCCAAGCCAGCCCCACCCGCCACACAGCGAAGGAAGAACAATGGCCCGCATCTACGACGACGCGACCAAGCTCATCGGCAGCACGCCCCTCGTCAAGCTCAACCGCCTCACCGACGGCCTCGAGGCGACGGTTCTCGCCAAGCTCGAGTTCTACAACCCGGCCAACTCGGTGAAGGACCGCATCGGCGTCTCGATCATCGACGCGGCCGAGGCCTCGGGCGAGCTCAAGGAGGGCGGCACCATCGTCGAGGGCACCTCGGGCAACACGGGCATCGCCCTGGCCTGGGTGGGCGCGGCCCGCGGCTACAAGGTGGTCCTGGCCATGCCGGAGACCATGTCCAAGGAGCGCCGCGCGCTGCTGCGGGCGTACGGCGCCGAGCTGGTGCTCACGCCGGGCTCGGAGGGCATGAAGGGCGCCGTGGCGGCGGCCGAGAAGATTGCGCAGGAGCGCCCCGGCGCCGTGCTGGCCCGCCAGTTCGCCAACGAGGCCAACCCGAAGATCCACCGCGAGACCACCGCCGAGGAGATCTGGGCGGACACCGACGGCGCTGTCGACATCGTGGTGTCCGGCATCGGTACCGGCGGCACCATCACCGGCGTCGGCCAGGTGCTCAAGGAGAAGAAGCCCGAGGTCAAGGTCGTCGCGGTCGAGCCCGAGGAGTCGCCGATCCTGAACGGAGGCGCCCCGGGCCCGCACAAGATCCAGGGCATCGGCGCCAACTTCGTGCCCGAGATCCTCGACACCACGGTGTACGACGAGGTCATCGACGTGAACGTCGGCACGGCCATCGAGTTCGCCCGCCGGGCTGCCCAGGAGGAGGGCCTGCTGGTCGGCATCTCGTCGGGCGCCGCGCTGTCCGCGGCGCTGGAGGTCGCGAAGCGTCCGGAGAACGCGGGCAAGACGATCGTCGTCATCGTCCCCGACTTCGGCGAGCGCTACCTGTCCACCCCGCTGTTCGAGGGTCTGGTCGACTGATGACGGGGGCACGCGGGCTGTTCCAGGTTCTCGCCGAGGACCTGGACGCCGCGCGCGCCCACGACCCGGCCGCCCGGTCCCGCCTGGAGGTGGCCCTCGCCTACCCCGGCGTGCACGCCCTCTGGGCGCACCGGGCGGCGCACCGGCTGTGGCAGGCACCGGCGCTCCGCCTGCCCGCGCGGCTGCTCTCGCAGCTCGCGCGGGCGCTCACCGGCGTGGAGATCCATCCCGCCGCACGGATCGGCCGCCGGCTGTTCATCGACCACGGCATGGGCGTCGTCATCGGCGAGACCACGGTCGTGGGCGACGACGTCATGCTGTACCACGGCGTGACGCTGGGCGGCCGGTCGCTCAACCGGGGCAAGCGCCACCCGACCCTCGGTGACCGCGTGACCGTGGGCGCCGGCGCCAAGGTGCTGGGCCCGGTCTGGGTCGGGGACGACGCGCAGATCGGCGCCAACGCGGTCGTGGTGAAGGACGTGCCCGCGGGCGCGGTCGCCGTCGGGATCCCCGCCCGGATCCGGGTGCCGGAGGCGCCGGTCGCGGAGCGGTCGCGCAACGAGGACCCGTCGGAGCTGATCGAGTACATCATCTGAGCCCGGGTCGCACCGGGTGGAGGGCCGGCTGTCGCCGGCCCTCTTGTTCTCGGCCCTTGTTCTAGTTGCCGTAGATCAAGTAGAGTATCCCCCATGATGTTCCGCATCGATCCCGCGAGCGACGAGCCGCTCTTCGAGCAGCTCGTCGCCCAGGTGCGGGTCGGTGTCGCCAAGGGAGACCTCGTGCACGGCGAGCGCCTCCCGGCGGCACGTGAGCTCGCGCAGGCGCTCGACATCAACGTGCACACGGTCCTGAAGGCCTACCAGGTGCTGCGTGACGAGGGCCTGATCGACCTGCGCCGCGGCCGGGGTGCCGTCGTGACAGGTCGCGCGCAGGCCGACCTGTCGGCGGTCGAGCGCGCCATGGCCGAGCTGATCCGCGCCGCCCGGGCGGCGCACCTCTCCCCCGATGCCACGGCCACCCTCGTCAAGGAGGCGATGAGATGACCACCGGAATCCTGCTGCACCAGCGGTTCGGGCACAGCCGACGCGGCCAGGTCGCGATCAGCGCGCTGTGCGGGCTGTCCCTGCTCGGCGTGGCGGCGGGCCTGGCCCTGTCCTGGCGGGACAGCCTCCCCGACCCGGTCGCGACCCACTGGTCGTCCGGCGACGGGCCGGACGGCTTCATGCCGGTCGGCAGCTTCGTCGGGGTGCTCGTCGCGGCGGGCGCGGTGTGCGTGGCCCTGTTCTCGGCGATGGGGGTCTTCTGGGGACGAGGCGAGAGCACCCGGCGCCTGTCCGCGGCGATGAACGTGTGGATCGGCGGGTTCATCGGCACCATCCTGGTGGGCAGCCTGTGGGTGCAGCGTGGTCTGTCCGACGCGGCGGAGGCATGGAGCCCGGGCTGGCTCGTCGCAGCCGCGGCGCTCGGGCCCACCGTGCTCGCCGTGATCGCGGCGATGCTCGTGCCGGGCGACCCGCCCGCCCCGGCAACCGGACCGGTCGACGGCGGGGCCGCGCGGACGCCCCTCGGCCCCGGTGAACGCGCCGCCTGGATCGGCCGGGCCACGACACCCAGGGG
The DNA here is from genome assembly GCF_044456525.1 of Promicromonospora sp. NPDC050880. Lineage (NCBI taxonomy): Bacteria > Bacillati > Actinomycetota > Actinomycetes > Micrococcales > Promicromonosporaceae > Promicromonospora > Promicromonospora sp. NPDC050880. The sequence continues at coordinate 175,730 of NZ_JBITFV010000001.1, read as the reverse complement.
CGCCCTGGCGGTCGAGATCGGCATCGCCCTGGCCGCCACGGCCGCCGCCGTGCTGACGCAGCTCTGGGCGATGCTGGTGGTGCCGCTGCTGCTCACCCTGCTCGTGCTGGCGATGCTCTCGTTCACCGTGCGGGTCGACGGCGCAGGCCTGACCGTGCGCTCGACCCTCGGCTGGCCACGTACCCGGATCCCGGCGAACGAGGTCGTGCTCGCCTCGGCGACGACCGTCAGCCCGATGCGCGACTACGGCGGCTGGGGCTGGCGCGTCGCGCTCGACGGCTCGGGTCGCACCGGGGTGGTGCTGCGCCGCGGCGAGGCCCTGCAGGTGGACCGGACCGCCGGGCGCGGGTTCGTCGTCACGGTGGACGGCGCCGCCCAGGCGGCCGCGCTGCTGAACACGATGGCGGAGCGGGCACGGGCGGAGCGGGGCACCGGCCCGGACGACGGCCGCTAGGCGCCCGGCCGGGTCGACCCGACCGCGTCGACCCGGCCGCGTCGACCCCGTCAGCGCAGCCGCTCGGCGTGGCGTTCCGCGAGCGCCGGCGGGGCCGTCGCGAGCCATGCGTCGACCAGGGCCTCGCGCAGCGCGGCCTCGCCGACGAGGTCGAGCTGGATCAGCAGGCCCGCGAAGCCGTCGAAGTGCTGGATCGTGAAGAAGCCCGGCCGCTCCTCGCCGAGGATCGCCTCCTTCTCGCCCAGGTCCTCGACCCGCACACCGAGGATCGGCCCCTCGGGTACGGGGTCGTCGCCGAACCGCCTGAGGTCGGCCTGGCTGAAGGGGCGTTCCCACGCGAACGCCTTGCGCCCGACGGACCAGACGCGGTGGCGGTAGCTCAGTCCCTCGACGGTCTCGGGCAGCGCGAGGGCGAGCCGGGCGACGTCGTCGTAGGTGGTCACCCGACCACCGTAACCACGGGCGTGCGGGACCGGTAGGGTGTGGGCAGTACCTGGGACGCGCCGTCCCGGGTAAGCCGTTCCCACGACGAGGTGAACCCCATGCGCATCGGATTCCAGACCGGTTACTGGTCCCGCAGGCCCCCGAAGGGTATTCAGCAGTTCATCGTGGCCGCCGACAAGCTCGGCCTCGACTCCGTCTGGACCGCTGAGGCCTACGGGTCCGACGCCTTCTCGCCGCTGGCCTGGTGGGGCGCGCGCACCCGGAACGTGCGGCTGGGCACGGGCATCGCCCAGCTCTCGGCCCGGACGCCGACGGCCACCGCCATGCAGGCGCTCACGATGGACCACCTGTCCAAGGGCCGGTTCGTGCTCGGGCTCGGCGCCTCCGGTCCGCAGGTCGTCGAGGGCTGGTACGGGCAGCCCTACAAGCGGCCGCTGGCCCGCACGCGGGAGTACGTCGACATCGTGCGGCAGGTCATGCGGCGCGAGGCACCCGTGACGCACGACGGCGCGTTCTACCAGCTTCCGCTGTCCGCCGAGGCACCGGGCGCGACCGGGCTGGGCAAGGCACTCAAGCCCACCGTCCACCCGTTCCGGCCCGAGATCCCGATCGTGCTGGCCGCCCAGGGCCCCAAGAACGTGGCCCTGGCCGCCGAGATCGCCGACGGCTGGATGGCCGGCTTCTACGCACCCCGCATGGACGCCGAGTTCCGGGCGCTGCTCGCGGAGGGCTTCGACGCCCGCTCGGCCGAACGTTCGCCGTCGGACCGGTTCGAGGTCTGTGCCACGGTGCCGGTCGTGGTGCGGGACGACGTCGAGGCGGCCGCCGACGTCATCCGCCCCCACATCGCCCTGTACGCGGGCGGCATGGGCGCCAAGGAGGCGAACTTCCACAAGCAGTCGCTCGACCGGCTCGGGTACGCCGAGCCGCTGGACAAGGTGCAGGAGCTGTACCTGGCCGGGCGCAAGGAGGAGGCCGCCGCGGCCGTGCCGACGCAGCTCGTGGAGGAGATCGCGCTGGTCGGGCCGATCGACAAGATCCGCCGCGAGCTGCCGACATGGGAGTCGACCGCGATCACGACCCTGCTCGTGCAGGGCGACCCGGCCTCGATGCTGGCCCTGCTGGCCGCCGCCCAGGACCGCTCGCTCGCGGGCCGCGCCCGCTCGACGGCAGGCACGGTCCTGGCCCGCCTCGCCCCCTCGAAAGCCTGATCGTCGAGTGCTGGATATTCGCCCTCTTCCGTGTGCCAGAAGGGCGGATATGCAGCACTCAACGGCTACGGGAGCACGGTGATGCGGCCTTCCGGCTCGATGTCGATCGTGCTCAGGGTGCGCGCGTGGGCGGCGATCGTCTCCGCGTCCACCGGGGCGTCCGCGAGAGGGACCAGGATCTCGGCGTCTGCGAAGCCCGTGACGCCGTCACCGCCGCCGACCACGTAGTTGGTCGCCGCGACCGTGTAGGTGGCCGTCTCGTCCAGCGGGGCGCCGCCCACCCGGACGTCGCTCACCCGGGAGCCTGCCGGTGCGCTCGGGGAGTACGCGTACGCCATGCCGGAGACCTGCGGGAAGCCGCCGCCCGCGTCCTGCACCCGGGACACCGCGTCCTCCAGCGAGCGCAGCAGGCCCGCCCCCGTGACCCGCACGTGCATGACCCGGTTGGCGAACGGCGCGATCGAGTACGCGTCCCGCAGCGTGAAGTCCGGGCCCGGTGCCTCGGCGCGCAGGCCGCCGCCGTTGACCCAGCCGATGTCCGCGCCGTGCTGCGCGCGGAACCCGTCCGCGACGAAGTCACCGAGCGCCGTCTCCTGCGACCGGCTCTTCTGCTCGGGGTCCAGGAGCGGGGTACGGACCTCCGCCAGGACCTCCGAGAGCCGCTCGTCCATCTCGGCCGCGTACCGCTCCTCGACCTCGCGCAGCGCGGGGTCCGGTGTGACCGTGTGGTCCACCTCGATCACCGACGGCCGCACCTGGTAGCCCGGCCGGCGGTCCGTGCCGTGTTCCCGCCTGATGTCGAGCCGCACGAGCGACCCGATGTTGCCCTCGGACGCCATGAGCGGCACGTCGCCCTCGTACTCGATCACCGAGTCGTACTCGGCCATCTCCTCGCCGAACACGGCGTCCAGCGCGGGCACGGCCCGCACCAGCTCGCGGTTCTCGTCCATCGGGTACTGCGTGACCGCCGCGATCACGTCGGCCCGGGCGTGCGCCCGCAGGTCGGCGACGGCGGCCCGGGCGGCCTCGACCGGGTCCCTCTCCACGAGATCGGCGGCGGCCGTCGTCGTCTCGATGGCGTCGGTGAGCCCGATGAAGCCGACACGGACGGCGCCCACCCGCTGCACCGCCCACGTGCCGTGCTCCACGAAGGGGGTGCCGTCGGTGGTCGTCAGGTTGGACGTGATCCAGGGGAAGTCGGACGCCGCGACCAGGTCGCGCGCGTGGTCCACGCCGAAGTCGAAGTCGTGCTGGCCGAAGTTCGCCAGGTCCACGCCCACCTCGTTGAGCGCCTCCACCATGGGTACGCCCTGGTAGAGGCCGCCGAACAGCGTGCCCCCGGCCAGGTCTCCCCCGAAGACGACGGCCGTGGCCCGGTTCCGCTCCTCGACCGTGCGCACGGCCGTGGCCAGACGGGCGACGCCGCCGCGGTCCTGGCCCCCGGTCAGCACCGGGCCGATCTCGTGCGCGTCGTGGAAGTAGAGGAGGGTCGCGGCGGGCCGGGTGGGCCCGGCGGCACGCTCCGTGGGCACCGCCGGAGCGGACGACGGCGGAGCGGACGACGGCGGTGTGGGCGCGCCGGCGGCGGTGAGCCCCGGGCCCACCAGCCCCGCCGTGAGGGCCAGCGCGCTGACGAGCCCTGCTGCACCTGCGAGGGAGCGATGCATGGTGGTACCTCCGACGGCGATCGAGCGGACACGTTCGGCTCGGCACGCTAGCCCGCGGCCATGAACGGCGCGGCGCCCGGGTGTGAACTGCGGGTGTCCCACGCCCAGCGGGTGCCGGGCACCGCGCCGCACGGCGACGTCGCCAGGCCCGGCCGCGCCGCCAGGCCTACGAGGCGCCCTCGCCCGCCGGCGCGTCGTCCTCGGGGAACCAGACCGCTCGCCGGAGGTTCACGCGGCGGCCGTCCTTGGACAGCGGGCAGCCCTCCGCCCGGAGCGCGTCCAGCGCGTCGGTCAGGTGGTGCTGCGGCGGCGAGCCCGCGGCGTTGACGACCCGCCACCAGGGCACACGGTCGCCGTCGTCCTCCTCGGGACCGTCCGGCACCAGGTGCGCGTACCGGTCCCCCGAACCGGCCATGACGCTGCCGACCTGGCGCGGACCGCCCCGGCCGAGCCGCTCGCCGACGATCTCGGCGATCAGCCCGTAGGTCATCGCGCGGCCGGACGGGATGCGGCGGACGACGTCGAGCACCGCGGCGGCGTACTCCTCGACGTCGGTGAGCTGGGATGCGGTCACGGAGGCGATCGTAGACGCGCACACCGACACCGTCCGGCCGGATTTCCGCTTGCCCGCGGGTGCGACGATCGGGTCATGGCACTTCCCCGGACCGCCCTGCCCGCGGGGTACCGCTGGCGCACGCTGACCCCCGACGACCAGCGGCTCGTGACCGAGCTGGACACCTGGGCCTTCCCGACGGGCCACGCCCACGACGACATCGACGCGGCACCGTCCCCGCTGACCTGGGAGCGGGCCGTCGCGATCGAGGCGGAGGGAAGCGACGGCCTCGTCGCGATGCACGCGTCGTACCCGTTCGCGCAGTTCCCCGTACCCGGTGCGGAGCTGCCCACGGCAGGCCTCACCTGGGTGGGCGTGCATCCGCAGCACCGGCGCCGTGGCCTGCTGACCGCGATGATCGACCTGCACCTGGCGCGCTGCGCCGAACGCGGCGAGGCGGTCAGCGCCCTGTTCGCCGCCGAGGCCCCGATCTACGGCCGGTTCGGCTACGGCCACGCGGCCGACGACCTCCGCCTCGACATCCCGCGCGGGGCCGCCCTGCGTGACGTGCCCGGTGCGGAGCGGCACACGGTCCGGGTCGAGGTGGCGTCCCGCGAGCGGCACGGTGCGCTCGTCGACCGTCTGCACCGCGCGGCGGGCGCCGCACCCGCGGGCGAACCAGGGCTCAACCGGCCCGGCTGGGTCACGCGCGAGACCGAGGAGCTGCAGGCTGTCCTCTGGGACGACGCCCCCGTGCACCGCGGTGGCCGGGAGTCCCGTCGCATCATGGTCGTCGAGCTCGACGACGAGCCGCGCGGCTACGTGACGTTCCGCCGCACCCTCACCTGGGAGCCCACCGGCCCGCGCGGTCAGGTCAGCACCGGCGAGGTGGTGGCCCTCGACGCGGCGTCGGCCCGTGCCCTGTGGGGTGCTCTGCTCGACCTCGACCTGACGAACGAGGTGAGCCCGTTCGTGCTGCCGGTCGACGACGTGGTGACACAGCTCCTGGTCAACCTGCGGGCGGCTGCTCCGCGCACGCCGGACAACCTGTGGGTCCGGCTGGTCGACGTCCCGGCAGCCCTGGCGGGACGACGGTACGCCGCCGACGTCGACGTCACGCTCGCCGTCACCGACGCCCGCCTGCCCGCGAACGCCGGGGTGTACCGGCTGCGGGCGGAGGCGTTCGGCCCGGCGTCGGTGGAGCGCGTGGACCCGGAGTTCGAGACGCCCGAGCTGTCGCTGGACGTGCGGGAGCTCGGTGCCGCCTACCTGGGCGGCACGTCGCTCGCGACGCTGGCCGCTGCCGGGCTGGTCACCGTGCACCCGCGCCCCGGGCAGAGGCCGGGCGTGCTGGCGCGGGCGAGCGCGGCCTTCGGCTGGCCGGTCGCCCCGGGTTCGTCGTGGGTCTTCTGATGCCTGCGTTCTCCACCGTGGTCACCGGTGAGGTCTGGCACGCCGAGGCCCGCGCATGGCTGACCGACATGGTGGCGGGGCTGGGGTACGAGGTCACGTCGGTCGCGCAGCCGCGCGTCCGGCCGTGGTCGACACAGCTCGTCGTGGAGACCACCGGCGGCCGGCTCTGGTTCAAGGCGGGCTGCGCGGCCATGCGGTTCGAGCCCGGGCTCCTGTCGCTCCTGGCACGCGTGGTGCCACAGGAGGTGGACGCGCCGGTCGCCGTCGTGCAGGAGCGGGGCTGGATGCTCACCGCCGACCGCGGCACCACCCTCGCCGACACGCACGAACCCCGCCCGGACGACTGGGCCTCGGTGCTGCGGACCTGGGCCCGGCTCCAGCGGGCCGTCGCGGATCGCGGCGACGAGATGCGGGACACCGGCCTGCCTGACCGCTCGCCACAGGGCACGGTGGACCGGTTCGACGCGATGCTGGACCGCCTCACCACCCTCCCGCCCGGCCACCCCGCCCGGCTCGCGGACGAGGTCGCGAAGGACCTGCACGATGCACGACCTATCGTGGAACGGGCCGCCCATACTCTGGCCGCGGGTCCGTTCCCGACGACGCTGCAGCACGGCGACCTGCACCCCGGCAACGTCTTCGCGGTCGACGGGACGCTCCGCGTCTTCGACTTCGGCGACGCCCAGTGGGCCCACCCGCTCGAGGCCCTCATGGTGCCGCGCGCAGTGGTGGAGCACGGCGGCCGGGTGCCGTGGGCGACCCTCCAGGCCGCGTACCTGGCGGAGTGGGACGTGCCGACCGACGACGGCGCGCTCGACGAGATGCTGCGGGCGGCCGCGGTGACCCACGCGGTCAACCGGTCGTCGTCCTGGTGGGACGCTCTCGACGAGGCGTCCGACGCCGAGTGGGACGACTGGGGCGAGGCCCCCGCACGCCACCTCGCCCGGGTGCTCGACGAGGTGGCGCCAGGTCAGGTCTGACAGGTGCCGCACCAGAACAGGTTGCGCCCCGCCAGCTCCTTGACCAGCACCGGCGACCCGCAGACCCGGCAGGGCAGGCCGTCGCGGTGGTAGACGTAGAACGCCTGGTCGGAGGGGACCGCGCCGGGTGCCCCGTCGGTGTTCTGGCGGGTCCGGGCGGGTCGTCCGCCGTCGGAGGGTTCCGGGAGCCCCCGGTCCTCCGGCCGTGTGGTGACGATGGCGCCGTGGTCGGCGCCGTCACGCATGAGCACCACCAGGTCGTCCCAGATGGCCCGGACCGACGCCGCGGGGACGTCGCGGCCGGGGCGCAGCGGGTCGACACCGGCGCGGAACAGCGCCTCGGCGCGGTAGATGTTGCCCACGCCGGCGACCACCGCCTGGTCCATGAGCTGCTGGCCGATCGTCACCCGGGACCGGCCCACGGCGGCGACGAAGGCCTCGGCGTCGCCGTCGTCCCGGATCGGGTCCGGGCCCAGCCGTGCCTCGACCGCCCGCTTCTCCTCGGCGGTGATCACCTCGCACGCCGTCGGGCCCGTGAGGTCGGCGACGGCGTGCCAGCCGAGCAGGCGCACGCGCACCTGTCCCCGCGGCTCGGGCACCGCCCACGTGTCCGACGGGCGGAGCGCCCCGGCGGCCTGCGGGTCCGAGCTGCCGGCGGCCGGGAGCGAGTCCCGTTCGCCGATGCGGCGCCGGGGAGCGCCGATCGCGTGCGCCACCTCCGGCGCGTCCGGGGCACCGGCGAACGTCCACGCGCCGTACAGCCCGAGATGCGTGCGCAGCCACACCGTGTCGGGCCCCGGAGCCACCCCGGTGACCTGGACGTCCGGCGCGCCGGCGGGCACGAAGCCCAGGAAGAGCTGCTTGCCCCAGGCCTCGCTCGCCACCAGGCGACGACCGTCGAGCACGGCTGCGCCGTCGGCGAACCGGCCCTGCGGACTGCTCACGTGCAGGACCTGCCCGGCGAACAGCGACGTGAACGTCCGCGCGAGGCGGTGGACGGTGTGTCCCTCAGGCACGCTTGCTCTCGTAGTCGGCGAGCTGGTCGATGCGGCGCTGGTGCCGCGCGTCGCCGCTGAACGGCTCGGCCACGAAGGCCTCGACGAACGACGTCGCCTCCTCCACGGTGTGCATGCGGCCGCCCACGGCGATCACGTTCGCGTCGTTGTGCTGCCGGCCCAGCTTCGCGGTCTCCAACGACCAGGCGAGCACCGCCCGGACACCGGTGACCTTGTTGGCCGCGATCTGCTCCCCGTTGCCCGAACCGCCGATCACGATGCCGAGCGAACCCGGCTCGGCGACGACGGCCTCACCGGCCGAGATGCAGAAGGAGGGGTAGTCGTCCTGGGGGTCGAGCTCGTGTGCCCCGTGGTCGACCACCTCGTGGCCGGCGGTGGTGAGGTGCTGCACCAGGTGCTGCTTGAGGTCGTACCCGGCGTGGTCGGCGGCGATGTGCAGGCGCATGCGCCTATCTTCCCCCATCCCGGGCGTGGGTGTTGCGTACGCTGGCGCAATGACCACCGACGCCACGGGCCTCACGTCGGGCATCGACCTCGACGCGCTCGACCCCGACACCCGACCGCAGGACGACCTGTACCGCCACGTCAACGGGCGGTGGATCGACTCGCACGAGATCCCCGCCGACCGCGCCATGGACGGCGCGTTCCGGGCCCTCTACGACCAGGCGGAGGTGCACGTCCGGGAGATCATCCAGGACGCTCCCGCCGGTTCCCTGATCGGGGACCTGTACGCGAGCTTCATGGACACCGGCCGCATCGCCGAGCTCGGCACCACGCCGCTGGACGAGGACCTCGCCCTGATCCGGGCGGCGCGTGACACCGCCGCCCTGACCACGGCGCTCGGCACGCTCCAGCGCACGGGTGGCACGGCGGGCGTGCGCTTCTGGGTCGACAACGACGCCACCGACCCCGAGAAGTACGTCGTCTACCTGCGGCAGTCCGGCCTCGGCCTGCCCGACGAGGCGTACTACCGCGAGGAGCAGTACGCCCCGATCCGCGCGAAGTACCTGCCGCACGTGGCCCGGATGCTCCGGTTCGGCGACGTCGAGCAGACGTGGGGCATCACGCCCGACGACGCCGCGGCGCGGGTCGTCGACCTGGAGAAGCGGCTCGCCGCCCACCACTGGGACGTGGTGCGCGACCGCGACGCGACCCTCACCTACAACCCGACGACGCTCGCCGACCTCGCCGCCTCGGCCCCCGGTTTCGACTGGGCGGCCTGGGCCGACGCGATGGGCGTCCCGGCGGGCGCGTTCGACCACCTCGTGGTGCGGGAGCCGAGCTACGCGACCGGGTTCGCCGCCCTGTGGCAGGAGATGTCGACGCTCGACTGGCAGCTCTGGATGACGTACCACGTGATCAGCGCCCGCGCCCCGTACCTCACCGACGAGATCGTCGAGGCCAACTTCGACTTCTACGGCCGCACGCTCACGGGCGCGCAGGAGGTGCGCGAGCGCTGGAAGCGTGGCGTGGCCCTCGTGGAGGGTGCGCTCGGCGAGGTCGTGGGCGAGGAGTACGTGGCGCGGCACTTCCCGCCGTCGCACAAGGCGCGGATGGACCGCCTGGTGGAGGCCCTGGTGGCCGCCTACCGCGAGTCCATCGAGGGCCTCGACTGGATGACCGACGAGACCAAGGCGAAGGCCCTGGCCAAGCTGGAGAAGTTCACGCCCAAGGTGGGCTACCCCGTGAAGTGGCGCGACTACTCGGGCCTCGAGGTGGACGCGGCCGACCTCGTGGGCAACGTGCGCCGGTCCAACGCGTTCGACCAGGACTACGAGCTCGCCAAGATCGGCCGGCCGCTGGACCGTGACGAGTGGTTCATGACGCCGCAGACGGTCAACGCCTACTACAACCCGGGCATGAACGAGATCGTGTTCCCGGCGGCGATCCTGCAGCCGCCGTTCTTCGACCCCGACGCCGACGACGCGGTGAACTTCGGCGGCATCGGCGGTGTCATCGGGCACGAGATCGGCCACGGGTTCGACGACCAGGGCTCCAAGTACGACGGCGACGGCCGCCTGGAGGACTGGTGGACGGACACCGACCGCACCGAGTTCGAGAAGCGCACGAGCGCGCTCATCGCCCAGTACGACCAGTTCCGGCCCGCTCAGCTCGCGGCGTCCGCCGCCGGGCAGGACGACGCGGAGGGTGCGGAGGGCGCGGTCGACGCGCACGTCAACGGCAGCCTGACGATCGGTGAGAACATCGGCGACCTCGGCGGGCTCTCGATCGCGATCAAGGCCTACCGGATCGCGCTCGGCAAGCCGCTGGACGAGGCCCCGGTCGTGGACGGGCTGTCCGCCCTGGAGCGGATCTTCCTCGGCTGGGCGCAGGTCTGGCAGTCCAAGGGCCGCGACGAGGAGGTGCTCCGCCGCCTCGCGACGGACCCGCACTCCCCCAACGAGTTCCGCTGCAACGGCGTGGTGCGCAACGTCGACGAGTTCTACGCGACGTACGACGTGACCCCGGGCGACGCCCTCTACCTGGCTCCGGAGGACCGCGTCCGCATCTGGTGACCGACGCCGCAGGAACGCGGTCGGCCGAGTGAGCGGGTGCCTCGCACAGGTGGGTTGCTCCGAGTAGACATTGTCTACCTGGAGCAACCCACCTGCGCGAGACCACCTTCCCGGAGGGGCGCTCGCTCACCGAGCAGAAGGTCCGTCGCGGCCGTGCGCCGGGTCAGGCGTCCGCAGCCTGGGCCGTCAGCGCGCGTTCCGTGCCCGCCAGGGCCTCCACGACCAGGCGGCGCAGCGCCGGGGCGGCGTCCGCGTTGGTCTCGAGCCAGGCCGCCGTCGCGTCGCGGAGCTCCGCCGACGCCAGCGGTGCCGGGTAGAAGCCCTCGATGATCTCCTCGGCGATGTGGTAGCTGCGCTCGTCCCACACCTTCAGCACGGCGTCCAGGTACGGCCGCACGACGTCGGCCAGCGTGGCCGGGTCGTTGACGTGCACGAAGCCGAGCCCGGTGTTCCGGATGATGGCGTTCGGCACGTCGGCGGCGTCCACCACCGAGGACAGCGCGGCCAGCTTGCCCTCGACCGTCGGCTTGGCCGCGCGCGTGCGGGCGGCCGCCTGGCGGCCCGTCGCGGTGTTGTCGGCCGCGAGCATGTCGTCGATCTCCTGGTCGCCCGCGGCTCCGTTGAGCACCAGGCCCTCCAGGAGCTCCCAGCGCAGGTCGGTGTCGAGGGTCAGGCCGTCGAGCGTCACGGAGCCGTCCAGCAGCCCGGACAGCGTGGCCACGTGCGCCGGGGTCGAAGCCACGTGCGCGAAGAACTTCACGAGCTGGAACTGCGTGTCCGAGCCGGCCGCGGCGTCGCCCACCAGGGACCAGAGCGTGTCGCCCACCACGGCGATGGTGGCCGAACGCGCCGACGGCGCCACGTACTGCTTGGCCGCCAGCACCATCTGGTTGAGCGTGGTGCGCAGCGTGGTCGACTCGGTCTCGCGGGCGATGCCCCCGAGCACGAGGCGCACGTACCGGGAGGCCGGGACCTCGCCGTCGCGCACCGCGTCCCAGACCGAGCCCCACACCAGGGAGCGCGCCAGCGGGTCGGCGATGTCGGCCAGGTGGTCCAGCGCGACACCCAGCGAGTCGGCGTCGAGGCGGATCTTCGCGTACGCGAGGTCCTCGTCGTTGAGCAGCACCAGCGCCGGGCGGTCGAGCTCGACGAGCTCCTTCACGTCCGTGCGCGGCCCGTCGACGTCGACCTCGACGAAGCGGGTGCGCACCAGCTCGCCGGCGTCGGACAGGCTGTAGAAGCCGATGCCGAGACGGTGCGGGCGGAGGGTGGGCCACTCGGCGGGCGCCGTCTGCTCCACGACGAACGACATGATGCGGCCGTGGCTGTCCGTCTCGATGACCGGGCGCAGCGTGTTGACGCCGGCCGTCTCGAGCCAGAGCTTGGACCAGGCCTTGAGGTCACGACCGCTGGTGGCCTCGAGCTCGGTGAGCAGGTCGGGCAGCTCGGTGTTGCCCCACGCGTGCTTGCCGAAGTAGGCGGACACGCCCGCGATGAACGCGTCCCGGCCCACCCAGGCCACGAGCTGCTTGAGCACCGAGGCGCCCTTGGCGTACGTGATGCCGTCGAAGTTGACCTGGACGTCCTCCAGGTCCTTGATCTCGGCGACGATCGGGTGCGTGGAGGGGAGCTGGTCCTGCTTGTACGCCCACGACTTCTCCATCGCGGAGAACGTGGTCCAGGCCGCCTCGAACTCCGTGGCCTCGGCGGTGGCGAGCGTGGAGGCGTACTCGGCGAACGACTCGTTCAGCCAGAGGTCGTTCCACCACTTCATGGTGACCAGGTCGCCGAACCACATGTGCGCCAGCTCGTGCAGGATCGTCACCACGCGGCGCTCGCGCACGGCGTCGGTCACCTTCGAGCGGAACACGTACGACTCCGTGAACGTGACGCAGCCCGCGTTCTCCATGGCGCCCATGTTGTACTCGGGCACGAAGAGCTGGTCGTACTTGGTGAACGGGTACGGCACGCCGAACGTGGACTCGTAGAACTCGAAGCCCTGGCGCGTCTTCTCGAAGATGTACTCGGCGTCGAAGTGCTCCGACAGCGACTTGCGGCAGAACGCGCCCAGCGGGATCTCACGGCCGTCCGACGACGTCAGCGACGAGCGGACCACTGCGTACGGGCCCGCCACGAGCGCCGTGATGTAGGTGGAGATGCGGCCGGTGGGCTCGAACGTCCAGGTGGCGACGTCGCTGTCGGGGCCCGCAGCGACCGGCTCCGGCGTCGGCTCGTTGCTCACGACCTCCCACGCGGCGGGCGCGGTCACGGTGAACTGGAACGTGGCCTTGAGGTCGGGCTGCTCGAAGCAGGCGAACACGCGGCGCGCGTCGGGCACCTCGAACTGGGTGTAGAGGTACACCTCGCCGTCCACGGGGTCCACGAAGCGGTGCAGGCCCTCGCCCGTGTTGGTGTAGCCGCAGTCGGCCACCACCACGAGCTCGTTGTCGGCCGCCAGCCCGTCCAGCGCGATGCGGGAGTCCGCGAACACGACCGCCGGGTCCAGCTCGCGGCCGTTCAGCACCACGGACCGCACCGCCGGCGCGACCAGGTCGACGAAGGTGGACGCACCCTCGGTCGCGGTGAAGCGCACAGTCGTGGCGGACGCGAAGGTCTCGGGACCGGTGGTCAGGTCCAGCGCGATCTCGTACGACTCGACCGCTACGACGCCGGCGCGCTCGACCGCCTCGGCGCGGGTCAGGTTCTCTCCGGGCACAGGCCCTCCACGTCTGTCTTCTCGTGGGCGCCGGTCGGCGCCCCGCGCGTCCGAAAGACGCGCCTTTTCGGTTGGTGTGTCGTCCGGTCTGTGAACTACCTGCGACGACCCGTCGATCATGCCACGCAGGAGTAACAGCGAGTAACGCGTTTGTGTACGATCGACCGCGGTCGCCCAGACCGACCGATTTGACCTGAGGGAGTTACCCGATGTCCGGCACCGTGCCGCCGCCGCCCCCGCCGCCCGGCGAGGGTCCCGACGAGGAGCCGGGTGCGCCGTCCCACCAGGAGCACCCGCCCACCGCGCCCACCCCTGCCCAGCAGGGGCCGGTCCAGCGCGTCTCCGCGTCGAACCGCATGCCGCCGGCCATCTCGCCCGCGAACCAGTTCTCCCAGGCCGTGACCCCGGCCCCCGCCGCCCCGGGCGCCCCCGTGGTCCAGTCCGTGCACAACGGCGGGGCGGACGCCGGGATGACGCAGCAGTACTACCCCGCCCAGGCCCAGCAGCAGTACCCGCAGGCCTACGCGCAGCAGCCCCAGGCCTACGCCCAGCAGGCGTCGCAGGGGTACGCCCAGCAGCAGTACGCGCAGCAGGCCTCGCAGGGCGGCCAGTACCCGCCGCAGGGCTACCCGCCGCCGCAGGGCTACGACCAGTACGGTCAGCCGGTATATGCGCACCAGGGCGGCTACGCGCCCGCCCCGGAGCAGCAGAAGGAGCGCCGTCGGCTCAGCCCGGGCTGGATCGCCTTCATCGCCCTGGACGTGGTGCTCGTGGTCGCCGCGATCGTGTTCGCCGTCAGCCTGTTCAGCTCGTCCGACGAGGACCCGTCCGGCGGGGCGTCCACCACCGCGGAGCAGTCGGCCGAGCCGTCCGCCGACGGTGGCCTGGAGACCGGCGGCGGTGCCGGCGTCGAGACGTTCGCCGCGCCGTCGCTCAACATCATGTGCACGATCTCCGCGGACGCCGCCACGTGCGGCATCGCGCAGCTCGACCAGAAGCCTGCTCCCGACGCCTCGTGCGGCGGCGCGTCCGGCTACGTGGCGAAGGTCGACCCGAGCGGCAACGTGACCCAGCCGTGCGTGGGCAAGAAGGACCAGCCCAAAGAGGCGCCGGGTAACACGGCGATCCTCAAGTACGGACAGTCCAAGAAGGCGCACGGTTTCACGTGCAGCAGCGCCGAGACGGGCATGACCTGCGTCTCGGACTCGACCCAGACGGGCTTCACGATCGCCCGGGCAGGCATCGGCCAGGCCTGACCCACCCCGCCCAGCCGTTGAGTGCTGGATGTTCGCCCTCCCGGCACACGGGAGAGGGCGAACATCCAGCACTCAGCTACTCCTCGTTGAGGACCGAGACCAGGGAGCGCAGGCGCGCGTTGCTGAACAGGTCCTCCAGCAGCACGACGGCGCCCGCCGAGTCCGCCAGCGGAACCTTCCAGTTCGGGTACTCCGTGTCCGTGCCCGGCTGGTTCTGGGCGCGACGCTCCCCCACGGCGTCCGTGAGGTAGACACCGACCAGCGCGGACGGCGTGTCGCGCAGGTAGCGGTGCAGGCCCTCGACGAGCTCCCGCTCGGAGGGGTCGAACGTCGTCAGCCCGCGCCGGGACAGCGCCTCGACCAGGGACTCGCGCTCGGCGCGCGCCCGCCCCCGCAGCACCGTCGCCTCCTCGGTGAGCAGGCCGAGCCGCTCGCGCAGGTCCACGTGCTCGCCCGCGAGGTACCCCGCGGTGGGCGGCAGGTCGTGGGTCGTCACGGTGGCCAGCGCGGCGCTGCGGTAGTCCTCCGGCGCGAGCGGCGCCCCGGCGGCGTCCCGCTCGAACAGCAGCACCGACGTGCCCAGGATGCCGCGCTCGGCGAGGTAGTCGCGGATCCACGGCTCGAACGTGCCGAGATCCTCCCCGACGATCGCCACCCCGGCGCGGTGCGCCTCCAGGCAGAGGATGCCGACCAGCGCCTCGTGGTCGTAGGTCACGTACGTCCCCGCCGAGGCACGTGCCCCGCCCGGGATCCACCACAGCCGGAACAGGCCGAGCACGTGGTCGATGCGCAGCGCGCCGCAGTGCCGCAGCGCGGTGCGCAGCAGGTCGCGGTAGGGCGCGTAGCCGGCCCTCGCGAGCGCCCGCGGGTGCCACGGCCGCGGGGACCAGTTCTGGCCCTGCTGGTTGTACATGTCCGGCGGGGCGCCCACGGACACGCCCCGGGCCAGGACGGCGGCGTCGGCCCAGGCGTCGGCGCCGTCCGGCGAGGACCCGACGGCGAGGTCCTTGAGCACGCCCAGCCGCATCCCGGCGTCGGTGCCGGCGCGGTGCGCGGCGCGAAGCTGCTCGTCCGCGACCCACTGCAGCCAGCAGTAGAACTGCACGCGGTCGGAGCGGGCGTTGCGCAGCGTGGTGACGCCCGGCGCGCCGGGGTCGGCGAGCTCCGGCGGCCAGTCCCGGCCGTCCAGATGCTCCGTGATGGCGCACCAGGTCGCGAAGTCGATGAGGCCCTTGCCCTGGGCCAGCACGTACTCGTCGAACGCCGTCTGCCGGGCCGCGGAGCGGGGGGCCGTGTACACGACCTCCAGGGCGGCCTTCTTGGCCTCCCAGACGGCGTCCCGGTCGATGGGGCCGGCGTCCTCGGACAGCTCGCGCACGGGCTCGGCGGCCCACTCGACGAGCGAGCGGTCCGCGGCCGAGAGGTACGCCGTCTCGCGGATGTCCTCGACGCGGATGTACAGCGGCGACATGAACCGGCGCGAGGTCGGCAGGTACGGGCTCGGGGTGATCGGTGTGACGGGCTCGGTGGCGTGCAGCGGGTTGACGCCCACGAAGTCGGCGCCGCCGTTGTGCGCCGTCTGCCACGCGAGGTCGCCCAGGTCGGCGAGGTCGCCCATGCCCCAGGAGTCCCGGGAACGCACCGAGTAGAGCTGGACCATGAAGCCCCAGGCCTGCTTGCGGGCGACCTTCTTGCGCAGTTCCAGGCGCTGCGGCGTCACGACGAGCTGGGCCTGCGCCGTCTGCCCGCCGGACTCGGCGTGCAGGGTGTGCCAGCCGAGCGGCAGGTCGCCGGGGACCACGAACGTCGCCCGGCCCACCTTGCGGCTGTCGACCGTGCGCGGCTCCGTGTAGACGTCCGCCTGGCGCAGCGGGATCTTCGCGCCCTTGACGGTCGCGAAGGAGCCGGTCGCCGTGCCCTGCTGCGGGGCTGCCACCCGCCAGGGCGTGGCGCTGGCGGGCATGACCGGCGTCTCCGACAGCTCCAGCTCGACCCATACGGTCGCCTCGGCGCCGTCGGGCACGTGCACCGGTACCGTCACCTCGGTGCCCTCACGCAGCACGACGGCCGGGGGCAGCATGCTGCGCCACTCGTCGTCGCGGCTGCGCTCCAGGCTCGCGACGACGGCGGCGGGCGTCGACGCGGGGACGTCGAGCGCCTCCAGCACGGCGACGATCGTCGAGGCGCTGACCTGCTGGACGCGCCCGTCATGGTCCGTGTACTCGCACTGGACGCCGTGTGCGGCCGCCAGCTCGGCGAGCTCCGGCGGCACGGTGGAGCCCTCCGGGGCGGGCTCGTTCATCGGTTCGTCGGTCACAAGGAAAGATCCTGCCATCAACCGGCGCCCACCGGGCGTAACGCGGGCGTGTCCGGCGAATTGACAGGTCGATCCTCAGCTCACCCCGGGGGTGTCTCCCGTGACGTTCCCGTCGAGGGACACGGGAGCGGAGCGGGCCACGATCCCCGCGTTCAGCAGCTCCGCGTGAGCCGCCACACGCAGCGACCGGGCGACGGCCCACTGCTGCGCGGGGCGCACCTGGGCGTGCAGCGTGAAGGTCAGCCCCGCCCCGTCGACGGCGTCGACACCGCGCACCGACGGGGTCTCCAGGAGGCTGTCGGCCAGCTCGGGGTCTTCCTTCACCCGGTCGGCGGCCCGGCCCAGCGCGGCACGGACGGCGTCGACGTCGGTGCCGAGCGGCACCTGCACCTCGGCCACGGCCCGGCTCCACTCCTGGGTGCGGTTGCCCGCGCGCAGGATCTCGCCGTTGCGGACGTACCAGAGCGTGCCGTCGAAGGCGCGCACCTGGGTGAGGCGCAGGCCCATGGCCTCGACGGTGCCGATGACACCGGCGCCGAGGTCGACGTTGTCGCCCACGCCGAACTGGTCCTCGATGAGCAGGAAGATGCCCGAGATGAAGTCCTTGACGAGCGTCTGCGCGCCGAAGCCGATGGCCACGCCCGCCACCCCGGCGGTGGCGAGCAGCGGTGCGATGTCGACCTTCAGCACCTGCAGGATCCAGAGCACCATGATGGTGCCCACCACGATGTTGATCGTCGAGTTCAGCACCGAGCCGACCGTCCGCGCTCGCTGGGCCCGCCGCTCGGCGGCGCGCGGGTTCGCCGCGACCAGCGCGTCGGCCAGGGCCTGCGGCGACATCAGCACGTTCTTGTTCCGGCGCTTCTGCCCGGGCGCGGGTGCACCGCCCGTGGTCGTGCCCACGGGGTCCGGGGTGCGCCGCTCCACGACGCGCGGCTTCTGGCCGTTGGCGATGCCCTCGGCCAGCGCGGTGACGACGCGCCGCAGCACGCCGATCGCGATGGTGCCGAAGAGCAGGATCAGGATGATCGTCAGCGGCTTGTCCAGGAACCAGGACCAGAAGTCCTCGGCACCGTCGAAGAGGGAGGCAGCAAGAGACTCGAACACGGCCCCCAACCTACTCGGATCAGCACCTCACGCAGGACACGTCCTGCGAGGTACGAGCGACTCCCGCGCGACCTTCACAGGCCGTTCGCCTCGCGGTCGCGGCCCTCAGACGCGGAGCGTGTCGAGCTCCGCCGCGAGGTTGTCCGCCTCCGGACCGACGATCACCTGCACCACCCGGCCGGACCGGACCACGCCGAAGGCGCCGGACGACTTCAACCCCGGCTCGTCCACGAGGGCGGGATCGCTCACCTCTACCCGGAGCCTGGTGATGCAGGGCTCCAGCTCGACGACGTTCGCGGTCCCCCCGAGGGCCGCGAGGATCTGGTCAGCCTTGGACATGTCTCAACTCCCACCGTGCGTCGCTGCAGGTCTGTGACCAGCCTATCGGGGCAGGCAAGCCTTACGCCCCCGCTGGTGTCGAGTTGCTCACACGAGACCCCGTTTCACGGGGCCGTCATGGACCTGTCACCGGCGGGTGGCAGGATGACGGACGTGACAGAGGAATCCTTCTACGACGCGGTCGGTGGCCACGACACGTTCGTGCGCCTGGTCGACGCGTTCTACGACGGCGTCGCGGACGACCCGGTGCTGCGCCCCATGTACCCCGAGGAGGACCTGGGCCCGGCCAGGGAGCGGCTCACGCTGTTCCTGGAGCAGTACTGGGGCGGTCCCACCACGTACTCCCAGCAGCGCGGGCACCCGCGGCTGCGGATGCGGCACGCGCCGTTCAAGGTGAACCCGGACGCGCGCGACCGCTGGCTCGCCCACATGCGCGCGGCCGTGGACACGCTGGACCTCGCGCCGATCCACGAGTCCCAGCTCTGGGACTACCTGGAGCGCGCCGCGTTCAGCATGATCAACACGTTCGAAGACTGAGCAGTCAGACCACAGCACTGAAGGAGACGCCCTCCGTGGACGCCACCCCCGACCCGACCAGCGGCGGCCCCTCGCCGGACCGTGAGCCCGACGCGCTCGACCGCCTGCTCCAGGTGCTGGAGCTGCGCCACCTGGAGGGCTGGGGCCCTCGCGGCGAGGAGGACGTGCTGCGGGGCACCAGCGTGCCCGGCCCGGCCAACCGCGCGTACGGCGGGCAGGTGCTCGCGCAGGCCATCCTGGCGGCGGACCGCACGGTGCCCGAGGGCCGGCTGATCCACTCGCTGCACGGCTACTTCCTGCGCGAGGGCCGCGTCGAGGAGCCGATCGACTTCGCGGTGGAGCGGCTGCGTGACGGCCGCTCGTTCAGCGCGCGGCGCACGCACGCCATCCAGTTCGGCAAGCCGATCCTGTCGATGATCGCCTCCTTCCAGGAGGACCAGCCCGGCTACGAGCACGCCATGCCGATGCCGCGCGACGTGCCCCCGCCCGAGGAGGTCGGCTCGGCGTTCGACGAGCTCGCCGTGCTGCCCCCGGGCGCCGACGTCCGGGCCCAGTTCTGGGCGGACTCGGCCTTCGAGCTGCGGCACGTGGGCGGCTCGCTGTACCTGCACCCGGACGTCGCGGTGGCCGAGGGCGGGCGGCCGCCCGCCACCCAGATGGTCTGGATGCGCACGCGCCGGCCGCTGGGCATCAAGGAGCAGTCCATGCACCGCGCCCTGCTGGCGTTCGCGTGCGACCAGCTCATGCTCGAACCGGCGTTGCGCGCCGCCGGGAAGTCCTGGCAGGAGGTCGGCGCCTCGGTGCCCATGGCCAGCCTCGACCACGGCATGTGGTGGCACCGCGATGTCCAGGTGGACGAGTGGATGCTGTTCGTGCAGACCTCCCCCACCGCCCAGGGCGGCCGCGCCCTGGGCACCGCCGCGGTCTACACGCAGGACGGCGCCCTGGTCGCCACCGCGGGCCAGGAGGGCATGATCCGCCTGCCGGCCTGAGACCTGCCCCCGGCGGGTCCCGCCGATCCCGGACAGCCCCGGCCGGTCTCAGGCGCCGAGCTCGGCCAGGCGGTCCCGGGCGGCCTGGATCGCCTGCCGCACGGTGGCGACCTCCTCGGGGGACGCGGCGACGTCGACCCGGAGCTCGAGGGCGCGGACGAACAGGGCCAGTGCCTCGCCGAGGTAGGGGCGGGCCTGCTCCACGTGCACCTCCAGCGCCTGCTCGTACCGGCAGCGACCCCAGTGGTACAGGGTGCGGCACTCGAGGCGGCGCGCGTGCTCGACGCTCGCGGCGTGCTCCCCGTGGTAGCGCGTGGCCTCCAGGGCCAGGCCGAACAGCAGGTCCGCCTCCGAGAACCGGTGGCGCCACTGCAGCACGTGGGCCAGCCGCAGCAGGGGCGCCACGGCGCCCAGCGGCACCTCGTGGGCGGGCGCGTGCGCGGCGGCCGCGTCGTCGGCGGGGCCGCCGGCCAGGCCGACGGCGAGCCAGCCCAGGCGTTCCGCCTCGGCGAGCTGGGCGTCCGGGTCGTCGGCCTCGGGGGCGAGCACCCGCAGCAGCGGCACCCGGACGGCGAGCACCGTGGGCTCGTCGCTCGCTGCTCCGGCCGCGAGGTCGGCGAGGTACGCCCGGGCGGCCGGGACGTCGTCGAGCACCTCGTGCAGCGTGACCGGGTCGACGTAGTGCGGGGGCAGTTCCACCATTCCTCCGTGTCCGAACCAAGGCGGATGAAACTACCAATTCGGACACCCTGAGGGCCACTCGGCCGTATGCCGGACGCCGTAGGTCACCCGGGTGACCTACGGCGTGCGACACGGTCAGCCGCGGTGGCGGAACGTGATCGGGTCCTCCTCGAACTCCTTCCAAGCCAGGCGCTCCGCCTCCGTCAGCCGCCGCGGGTGGTTGGTGGCGGCGTCGACGAAGACGAGCGTGGTGGTGGCGCGGGCGTACGGTGCCCCGCCCGAGGTGGGGCCGGTCCGGGGCATGCTCGCCGCGCCGTCGTGCACCTCGTAGCAGACCTCGGCGCTGGCCCCGCCGATGCGGCCGAGCCACATCTCGACGCGGACCGGCGTACGGGTGAACAGCAGCGGGCGCAGGTACTCGATGCGCTGGCCGGCCACCAGGGTGTGGGAGTCCGCGCCGGGCCCGGTGGGCACCACCGCCGTCGGCCAGGCCTCGCCCTCCGGCGCCTCGGGGTGCTGCCAGAAGGCGGTGATCCGGGCGTCTTCCAGCAGGCGGAACATGGCGACGTTGTTGACGTGCGCGTAGGCGTCCAGGTCGGACCAGCGCAGCGTGACGGGGACGTGCAGGCGTGTCATGCCCCCATCTTCCCCCGCCTGCGGACGGCCCGGTTCAGCTCGCCGCGACCGTCGCCGCGGTACGGCACCGCGCGAGCCGGTCCAGCTCCTCGCCCACCGGCGTCCGCACCAGACGGTCCGCCACGCCGCCCACCGACTGCCGCAGGCGCCGGCGGGCCACCATCGCCCGCCGCCGCGCGCCCAGGGCCGCGAACAGGCGGCAGACCAGGGCCAGCAGCACACCCAGCGCCAGCCCGCCGAGCACCATGAGGGTGGGCCACGGGATCCGGAACGGGTCGACGTCGAGACCCTCGCCGGGCTCGGGCGCCCCGGGGAAGACCACGCCGCCGTCGCCCGACCAGGTGGGCAGCGTGAACACGGGCGTCGGCGGCGCCGGGAGCTGCAGGTAGGAGAACCCGAACAGCACCAGCAGCCACAGCAGGCCCGCGGCCAGCACGGTCAGCAGCGCCCACTGCAGCACGTTGACCACCGACCACCACAGCGGGCGCCGCGACGCCTCGACGCGCGTGGCGGCCACCGCCTGGTCGAGCGCGTCGGGCAGCTGGTCGATGCCCGCCTGCCCGCGCGACCGTGCGGCCAGGACCCACGGGTCCGCGGCGCCGCGAGTCACCTCCTCGACGTAGCGCCGCACCGCCGACGCCGCGGCCGAGCGCACCGCCGGCTGTGCGGTCGGCAGCGACGTGCGCACGAGGTCCTCCCGGCCCGACGGCGCCCGGTGCTCGCGGTCGGCCGACCGCAGCCCGAGCCGCCGCAGCGGGTCCTTCCGCAGCCGGCCGATCCAGCGGGTCAGCGGCCAGCCGGTCGCGGCACGCGCGTCCCGGCTCGCGGACACCCGGACGGCGTCGACCACCGTCGGCACCCCGGCCGCCGCCTCCAGGGCCGCGACGAGGTCGCCCCGGGCCTGGCTGCCCTGCCGCGACGGCGGGGGCGTACCGCACTCGCCGACGATCCGGCGGGCCACCGCCCGCTCGTCCGCCGCCAGCCGGGCCGTCGCGGCCTCGCGCCGCGCCGCGGCCTTGGCGAGCAGGCCGCGCAGGTCGTCCATGCCCTGCCCGGTCCGGGCGGACACCGCGAGCACCCGGGCCCCGTCCAGGCCGTCCTGGGACACGAGCCGCTTCAGGTCGGCGACCATCGCCGACGTCTCCTGCGGGGTCAGCCGGTCGGCCTGGTTGAGTGCCACGACCACCACCTCCGCGCGACCCGCGAGCGGGCGCAGGAAGCCGTCGTGCAGGGCCGCGTCCGCGTACTTCTGCGGGTCGACGACCCAGACGAGCAGGTCGGCGCGCGCCACCAGCCGCTCGGCGCGCACGCGGTGCTCGGTCACCACCGAGTCGTGGTCGGGCAGGTCCAGCAGCACCAGGCCGGTCGCACCGCCGCCCTCGGCCGGGCCCATCTGGTGCCGGCGGCCGACCTCCAGCCAGTCCAGGAGCGGGTCGGCGCCCTCGCCCCAGACCGCGGCCATGGCGTGCGACGTGGTCGGACGGCGCACGCCGGGCTGGGCGACATCCACTCCCGCCACGGCGTTCAGCACCGACGACTTGCCCGAGCCCGTCGCCCCCGCCAGGGCCACCACGGTGTGCTCCGCGGACAGCCCGCCCCGCTCCCGGGCGCGGGTCACGACGGCGCGCGCCTCGTCGAGCAGCGCGTCGTCGATGCGCCCGTCCGCGGCGTCGACCGCGTCGTCGAGGGCGGCCGTACGCCCCGCGAGGTCGAGCCGGCTCACCGGTCGCCCTCCCCGAACAGCCGCCGCCAGAAGCCCTTCCGGGAGGGTTCCCCGGGCGCGTCGGAGCGGCCCGGTGCGAGCCCGTCGCCTGGCGGGCGCGCGTCGACGCCACGCAGACCACGGCTCTCGGCGAGGTCCGGCACCGACGGGGCCGCGGGCCCGGCGTCCAGCGCCCGGGCACGCCGTTCCGCGGCCGCCGCCGCGGCCACGGCCTCCGCCGCCGAGCGCAGCCCCGCACCGGTCGACTCCGCCGAGCCCAGCGCGTCGAGCTGTGCCGTGTACCGCGCCGCCTGCCCGGCCATCACGGCCTCGATGCGCTCGCGCAACCGGTCGCGCGCCTGCACGGCCAGCCCCCGGACGGCGTCCTCGCCGAACACGGCCTCCAGCAGGCGCTGGGCGAGCACGGCGGAACCGCCGGCGATACCGACCTCGATACCCGTGAGCCCGCCCGTGGAGGCGAACACGAAGATCATCAGTGCCACGCCGAGGCCGTTCACGCCGAACGACAGCGCGCGCGCCCGGCCCCGCTTGGACTCGCCCTGCTCGCGCACGAGCCCCAGCACGTCCCCCTGCCAGGCGCGGATCTGCTCGCCCACCTCGGCACGCAGCGCGGACGGCGTCCGGGACAGCTCCAGACCCTCCAGCAGGGCGGCACCCGCGGCGTCGCCCCGCCACGCCTGGTACGACCGTTCGGCGGCCTCCTCCGCGGCATCCAGCACCACGGACTCCAGGCCGTGCGCGATCGCCTGCTCGACCTGCGGTGCCTGCTTGGGCTTGCCGCGGAAGAACCCGGCCACCGCGTCCCGGAACCGGCCGATGCCCTCCTCGACCGCGCGGAAGAACTCACCGGTGCCCACGAAGTCCTGCCAGCGCGCCAGCACCTCGCCGCGCAGCAGCGCCCCGTCCGACGTCGCCGCCGTCACCTGGGACACCGCGTCCGCGTACGCGCGGTCCACGACGTGGCGCAGCCGGGCATCGGCGGTGCGCTGCTCGTCCGCGGCGTCGGCCAGCTCGCCGACGCGCCCCACGAGGGAGTCGACCACGCCGTCGCGGGTGGCGGAGATGACGCGACGGCGTGCGTCCGCGTCCCCACCCAGGCCGGTGAGCCAGCGGGACACCTCGCCCACGCTCTCCTCGGGCAGGAGCCCGTCAGTCAGTCCGGCCTCGGGCACCACGAACAGCGGGCTGTCGGCCAGCCCCTGCTCCGCCATCATGTCGCGCAGGTCGCCGGCCGTGGCCTCGGCGCCCGGGTCCACCCGGTCCAGCACCATCGCCACCTGGGCCTTGCGGGCCGAGGCCTGCTGCAGCAGCTCCCAGGGCACAGCGTCCGCGTACCGGGCCGACGTGGTGACGAACAGCCACAGGTCCGCCGCCCCGAGGAGCTGCGCGGCGAGCTCGCGGTTCGCCGCGTCGACGGAGTCGATGTCGGGGGCGTCCAGCAGGGCCAGGCCCTTGGGCAGCGCGTCGCTGGCCACCAGCCGGAGCGTCCGGCCGGGTTCCGGGGCGCTCCCCGTGACCCGGGCCAGGCCGGGCAGCACCCGGTCGGTGGAGAACCAGCGCGCGTCCAGCGGGTGGTGCACCAGCACGGGGGCCTTCGTGGTGGGCCGCAGCACGCCGGGCTGGGTCACCTGCTCACCCAGGATCGAGTTCACGAGGGTCGACTTGCCCGCACCCGTGGAGCCGCCGACCACGACGAGCAACGGAGCCTTCTGCGCGCGCAGGCGCGGCAGCAGGTAGTCGTCGAGCTGGTCCGTCGCACGCCGCAGCTCGGTGCGGGCCGTGGCGGCGCCGGAGGTCTCCAGCGGCAGGCGCAGCGCACCGAGGCGGGCACGGAGCACCTCCAGCGCGGCCGTGAGACCGTCGCCCTCCGGGGTGGGCGGTGTCGGGCCGGGTGCGTCGGGGCGAGATGCGTCCGGACCAGATGCGTCCGGACCAGATGCGTCCGGACCAGATGCGTCCGGACCAGATGCGTCCGGACCAGATGCGTCCGGGACGGGCGCGGCCAGGCCGGGCGCTTCCGGGCCCGGGGCACGGTACCGGTCGGCCGCCCGGGTCCAGCCGGACGCCCCGGAGCCGGCCCCCGGGACCGACGTCGGCGCCGGGTCCGGGCCAGGTCCGTGGTCCGCCCCGGACTCCTGGTCCGGGGCGCCGGGCGCAGCGGCGTCGGGCTGATCGGTCATGGCGCACAGTCTGCCGCAGAGACCCAGGTCAGGCGCGGGCGTACGGCGTGGCTCAGTTGCCGAGGCGGGTGCGCAGCCACTCCAGCGCGGCGTGCGCCACCTCGCGCTGCACGGCCCGGCCGTGCGGCATGCCCGGCTCCGGCGGCCGCATCGACTCCAGCACGAGCGCCCCCGCCGTCGCGGTCACGGCGCAGGTCAGGGCCTCGGGATCGACGTCGGCCAGCGGGTGCCGGTCCAGGACCACCTCCGGCGGCGGGGCGCCGTCGACCCGCAGGTACGGCAGCAGGAGCACGACGTCGAGGAACGGCGCACCGTGGGACGGCGTGAACCAGTCGACCGCGTGGGCGCTGGTGGCGTCCCAGCCGTGGTCGGTGATCATGATCGACTCGCGGCGCAGCGCGCCGTGCACCAGGTTCTTGCCCGACATCGCCTCGCCGGCGTAGCGGGCGATGTCGGCGAGGTGCTCGACCTTGTCGGCCAGCCAGGGGGTGAAGGCCGCCAGCCCGGCGGGCCGCGTGTCGGCGAGGGTGGCCCACGCGTCGACGTCGATCACGTCGAGCGCGTCGGGCAGTCCCGGCGGCGCCTCCGTCGTGCCGATCTGGATCGCGAGCTCGACGGCGGCGGCGAGGTCGGCCTCGTCCCAGGGGTCGTGCGGCGGGCGGACGGGCTCGTTCCGGTAGCCGACCACGACCCAGCGGCCCGCCCCGGGAAGCACCTCGTCGACGAACCACTCGCGCGCCAGGGTCGGCAGGTCGTCCGGCAGCATGGCCAGCGACGCGGCCTCGGCGGCCAGGCGGTCCTGCGTCAGCGGGGCCTCCGGGCCGACGGCCCGGACGATCGACCGGCCGGTGGCCGTCTGCAGCACCTCGAGCTCGCCGGACGCCTCCGTGCCGGTCAGCGGGGCTGAACCGATCACCCGTCCGCCCATGGTCTCGCTCACGCGGGAACGGACAGATGGGGGAAGATCGGACCAGGCCGGTCGCCGGACTGCGCTCATGGCCGGAGTGTGCCCAACTCGGCTTTCACCCGCAAACCACAAACCGCATGCGAGACGCCGTCGTGGCCCGGGCGGCGGCTCAGAACCCGAGACGGGTCTGCAGCCAGGCCACGGCGGCCAGGGCGAGCAGGTGCTCGGCGGAGCGCAGCTGCGGCCGGTCCGGGGGCGGCGGTTCCATCGACGACCGCACGTAGTGCCCGGCCAGCACGGCGATCCAGCAGGTCACGGCGTCCGGGTCGATACCGGGCGGCAGCCCGTACCGGCGCAGGGTGGCCTCGGGCGGCGGCCCACCGCCCACCCGCACGTGCAGGAGCATCGAGACCAGGTCGAGGAACGGGGCCCCCGCGCCGCCGCGGACCCAGTCGGTGATCAGGGGAGCCTCGTCCCGCGCCATCGGCAGCAGCACGTTCTGCACCCGCAGGTTGCCGTGCTGCAGGCTCGTGCCGGCGATCGCCTCCGGGGCGTGCGAGGCGATCTCCGCGAGACCCTCGAGCCGGCCGGCCAGCCAGGGCGAGTGCCTGGCCAGCCCGGCCGGTCGCCGGTCCGCCAGTGCCTCCCACGCACCCACCGGGAACGTCTTCTCCTCCGGCACGAACATCGGGTCGTCGGGCGCGTCGATCTCGCCGATCGAGCGCACCGCCCGGACGAGCGCCTCGACGTCCCCCTCGGGCCAGGACAGGTCGATCGGCCGCACCGTGGAGCGCATCCGGTACCCGACGGCCACCCAGACGCCCAGGCCGGGCAGCTCCTCGTCGATCGACCAGAGCAGCTCGGGCCGGTGCGCGCCCGCGGGCAGCAGCGGACTGAGGGTGATCTCCTGCCGCAGCAGGTCCAGGTGCCCGGCGTTCTCGGTGCCGAGCGCCTTGATGAACGCGTTCCCCTGACTGGTCTGCACCTGGATCTGCGCACCCGGCAGGATCCCCGAGTCGCCGGGGACGCTCGCCGCGATCACGCGCGCACCGAGCAGGTGGTTGATCCGCGATCTCAACGCAGGTGGAAGGTCGTTCCAACCCGACCGTCGCATGGGGTTCACTGCGGCATCTTGTCGGAGATGTCACGGTCCGGCAAGGATAATATGTCGTAATCATCCATTTTGCCGGGATGAATCTGCACGCTAGAGCGCCCGCCCCGACACCTCTCCGACGTTGTAGGAGAGACGCCAGGACGGGCGCTCCGGTGCGGCGGTCCGGGACGACTCAGTCGCGGGTCAGCTTGCGGTACGTGACCCGGTGCGGGCGCGCCGCGTCGGCACCGAGGCGCTCGACCTTGTTGGCCTCGTAGGCCTCGAAGTTGCCCTCGAACCAGTACCAGTTCGCCGGGTTCTCCTCGGTGCCCTCGTAGGCCAGGATGTGCGTGGCCACCCGGTCGAGGAACCACCGGTCGTGGGAGACCACGACGGCGCAGCCGGGGAACTCCAGCAGGGCGTTCTCCAGCGAGCCGAGGGTCTCGACGTCGAGGTCGTTGGTCGGCTCGTCCAGGAGCAGCAGGTTGCCGCCCTGCTTGAGCGTCAGCGCCAGGTTGAGGCGGTTGCGCTCACCACCGGACAGCACGCCCGCGGGCTTCTGCTGGTCCGGGCCCTTGAACCCGAAGGAGGCCACGTACGCCCGCGACGGGATCTCGACGTTGCCGACCTTGATGAAGTCGAGGCCGTCCGAGACGACCTCCCACAGCGTCTTCTTCGGGTCGATGCCACCACGCGACTGGTCGACGTACGAGATCGAGACGGTCTCGCCGACCTTCAGCTCGCCGCCGTCGAGCGGCTCCAGGCCGACGATCGTCTTGAACAGGGTGGTCTTACCGACACCGTTCGGGCCGATGACGCCGACGATGCCGTTGCGCGGCAGCGTGAACGACAGGCCGTCGATCAGCACGCGGTCGTCGAAGCCCTTCTTGAGGTCGGTGGCCTCCAGCACCAGCGAACCCATGCGCGGGCCCGCGGGGATCTGGATCTCCTCGAAGTCGAGCTTCCTGGTGCGCTCCGCCTCGGCCGCCATCTCCTCGTACCGGGCCAGACGGGCCTTCGACTTGGTCTGCCGGCCCTTGGCGTTGGACCGCACCCAGTCCAGCTCGTCCTTGAGGCGCTTGGCGAGCTTGGCGTCCTTCTTGCCCTGGACCTCCAGGCGGGCCTGCTTCTTCTCGAGGTAGGTCGAGTAGTTGCCCTCGTACGGGTAGAGCCGGCCGCGGTCGACCTCGCAGATCCACTCCGCGACGTGGTCGAGGAAGTACCGGTCGTGCGTCACGGCGAGCACGGCGCCCGGGTAGGAGGCGAGGTGCTGCTCGAGCCAGAGCACCGACTCGGCGTCCAGGTGGTTGGTCGGCTCGTCCAGGAGCAGCAGGTCGGGCTTCTCCAGGAGCAGCTTGCACAGCGCCACGCGACGGCGCTCACCACCGGAGAGCACCGACACGTCGGCGTCCGGCGGCGGGCAGCGCAGGGCGTCCATCGCCTGCTCGAGCTGGGAGTCGAGGTCCCACGCGTCGGCCGCGTCGATCTCCTCCTGCAGCGTGCCCATCTCGGCCAGCAGCGCGTCGAAGTCGGCATCGGGCTCGGCCATGAGCGCGGAGATCTCGTCGAACCGCTGCTTCTTGGCGAGGATGTCGCCGACCGCCTCCTGGACGTTCCCGAGGACCGTCTTCTCCTCGTTCAGCGGCGGCTCCTGCTGCAGGATGCCCACGGTGTAGCCGGGCGACAGGCGCGCCTCACCGTTGGACGGCGTGTCCAGACCCGCCATGATCTTGAGGATCGTCGACTTACCGGCACCGTTCGGGCCGACGACGCCGATCTTCGCGCCGGGCAGGAAGTTCAGCGACACGTCATCGAGGATGACCTTGTCACCGTGCGCCTTACGCGCCTTATACATGGAGTAGATGTACTCAGCCACTGCCTGTGTTCCACCGTTCGGGTAGGTACATGAGAAACGTGCTCGGGACGGGTGCGCTCACGCGGAGCGGGTGCCGGGGCGTGCGCTCGGACATCCCAGCACCCGCCGGCCGCGGAGCACGGCTGCCCCAAGCCTACGCGTTCACCAGCTCCCGCTGCCCCTCGCCGTCGGCGCTCGCCGTGGCACCTGAGCCCGGCGCGGGCGCCCCGCCCTCTCCCTCCAGCTCCCGGGCGTCGTCGGGGACGCCGCCGCCGGCCGGCGCCGGTGCCTGGACCGCGAACGGGTCCGCCTCACCGGCGGGCACGTGGTGCACCTCGCGCGTGAACTCGACCTTGCCGCGGGTGGCGTCCAGACCGATCGCCGACGCGACGATCACGAGCGACATGCGCTCCTGACCCTCCGGGCCGGTCCACTCGTCGACCTCGAGCCGTCCGGTGACGACCACCGGGTCGCCCTTGTGCACCGAGCGGGCCACGCTCGCCGCGGCCGCCCGCCACGCCTTGACCGTGAACCACAGGGTCTTGCCGTCGGTCCAGTCCCCGTCCTCGTTCACGTAGCGGCGGGTGCTGGCCACGCGGAACGAGGTCCACTCCCGCTCCTTGACCGGGTTCACGTGCAGCGCCGGGTTGTTGCCGACGAAGCCCGACACGGTCACCATGACGTCCTTCATGGGGTCCTCCTGGGTGTCCCGGACCGGCCCCAGCGGCCGGTCCGTACCCAGCATCAGGCGCGCACGGGACCCAGGTCGGTCAGCCGGACGGTCCCTGGGGACGAAGCCCCCGGACGGCCGCCTGTGGTCGCGCTCTGAGCCAGTCGCAGCGGTGCGGAGGGACCCTCGTCGCGCGCACTCTGTGCGAGCTCGCGCACCGCACGGTGCTCGTCGAGCAGCTTCTGGGTGGGCTCGCCGAGCGTCTGCCGCAGCACGCGTTCCAGCGCGGCGCGGCCCGACGCGATGACCCCCTGCTCCCGCCGTGCCGCCAGGGCGCGACGGATCTGCATCGCCACGAGGAACACCACCAGCGCGGCCACGGCCGCCGCCACGGCCAGCACCCCGAGCACCGTCGTCGTGGTCTCCCCCACCGGCAGGAAGCCCGTCGACGCCAGCACCGTCGCGATCCCGAGCAGCACCGCGACCAGCACGGACCCGAGCGCGAGGCGCCGGGTCAGGCGCTGCGTCGTCGGGCCGCGGGTGTCCAGGGTGATGCCCTGGAGCGCCGTCGACACCGCGCTCGCGAGGTCCTGGGCGCTCGCCACGCTCGCGGCGAGCGAGCGCTGCCAGCCGGGCTTGAGGGCCTCCCCCGAGCCGATGAGCCAGCGGGAGCGCGACAGGGCCGTCGCGTCCGCGTCGGGCGCCCGGAACTCCGGCGAGCCGTAGCCGTTGCGCACGGCGGCGCCCACCTGGGCCGCGACCGACTCCAGGCCAGCCGCCCGGGACAGGGCGTCCACCTCGCGCTCGAGCACCGTGTCGATGTGCCACGGCACCTCGGCCGGGGTCTGCCCGAGCAGCAGCGCCGCCGCGGCGTCCAGCTCCCCGGCCGCGCGGCCGGCCGAGACCGACCGGCGCGCCACGGTCTGCTCCAGCAGCCCGCGCAGGTCCGCGATGCCGATGTCCGTCTTGGTCGACGCCGCGACCACGGGTACCTCGTCCAGCCCGTCGTCACGCAGCAGGCGCTTGACGTCGTTGACCAGGTTGTCGCGCTGTCCCATGGGCACGGTGTCGATCTGGTTGAGCACCACGACCGTGGACGCCTGCATGCCCGAGGAGTCGCGCAGGTACCCCGTGTGCAGTGCATCGTCCGCGTACTTCTGCGGGTCCACGACCCACACGAGCAGGTCCACCAGCGGCAGCACCTTGTCCACGACGTCGCGGTGGCCCGGGGCCACCGAGTCGTGGTCGGGCAGGTCCAGCAGCACCAGCCCGGCCAGGCCCGCCTCGTCGGCCGCGTCCAGCTCGCCCGACCGCGTGATGCGGCGTTCGCGCTCCACCCCGAGCCAGTCGAGCAGGGCCGTGGCGTCGTCGCTCCACGAGCACGCGGTGACCTTGGCGGTGGTGGGCCGCTTGACGCCGACGTCGGCGAAGGTGAGCCGGGAGATCTTGTTGAACGTGCTGGACTTGCCCGACCCGGTGCCGCCCGCCAGCGCCACGACGGTGTGGTCCACGCCGAGGGCGAGCCGTTCGCGCACCCCGGCCACGGAGCTCGCGACCTTGCCGAAGACCGTGTCGTCGAGCCGCGATCCCGCGATCTGCAGCGCGCGGCCGAGGTCTTCGGTGCGCGCGCTGAGCGTCGCATCCTGGCTCGTCATGTCAGCCTCCTGAGCTCGGCCAGCCGCACGCGGAGCGGAGCGGCCGCGTCATCGGCTAAGGCGGGGACGTCAAGGGCACTCTGGACAGAACGGGCCTCTTCCGCAACCGCTAGGGCCACCTTGTCGGCAAGTTCGTCCTGGAGCCGCTCGATCTGGTCGACGGTGACCTCGCCGAGCACGCGGTCGACCAGCCGGGCACAGTCCTCGTTGCCGAGTGCCGTCCCGAGCAGCAGCGTGGCCAGACCGCGGTCGCCGAACGCCTTGCGCGCACCGGTGACCCGCGCCCCGGCGTCGGGTTCGGCGCTCTCGGCGGCCGCGGCGTCCAGCCCGCCCACGAGGTCGTCCGCGAGCCGCGTCCAGCCGGCCGCGGCCTCCTCGCCCCGGGCGAGCCGCGCGTCGGCGCGGCCGGAGCCGGACGGGAGGAGCAGCTCGCCGGCCGGCGGGGCACCAGGTCCCGCGAGGGTGGCCCGCAGGCTCTCCTCGGTGCGGACGCCGGCGGCCACGAACGCACGGGCCGCGGTGGCCTCGATCTCCTCGCGCAGCTGCTCCAGCGCGGCCTCGCGGGCCTTGCCGGCCCGCTTGGTGGTCCGGGCGACGCCGTCCCGCACCGTGACCCGCGCGATGTTGTGCATGCTGGCCAGCTCCGCGAAGCGGGCCGCGACGGTGCCCTCGCCCGCGGCCCCCGACAGGACGGCGGTCCGGGCGGAGAGCTGGGCGTCGGGCACCACCGACTCCACGGCGTTGCGCAGGTCGAAGGCGGCGGTGCCCTGCTGCTCCACCGCGGTGGCCAGGCCCGTGACCCACTCCGGCAGGGCACCCAGGGCACCCTTGAGCGTGCGCAGGATGATGGTGCGCGACCGCTCCGGACCGGCCATCAGGCCGAGCCAGCGCTGGATCGGCTCCACCAGCTTGTGGTCGAGCAGTCCCTCGTGCGGCCCGACGTCGGGCACGATGAACAGCGGCACGTCCTTCATGCCGCGCTCCTTCATCCGCGTGTTGAGGTCACCGCGGATGGTCGCCAGGTTCTCCTTCGGCACCCGGTTGAGCACCATCGCGACGCTCGCACCGCGCTCCCGCGCGCGGTCCAGCGCCTGCCACGGCAGCGCGTCCCCGTAGCGGGCGGCCGTCGTGACGAACAGCCAGAGGTCGGCCGCCTCCAGGAGCTGGTGCGCCGTGGACCGGTTCTCCGAGAGGAAGGAGTCGAGGTCGGGCGCGTCCATGAGCGCGGTCCCGCGCGGTACGCCCTCGTGCTTGACCAGCCGGGCGAGCTCCGTCACGGGCCCGGGCGTGAGCGTGTCGACGTCGCGCGGGTGCACCCCCACCACGGGCTCGCGGGTCGTGGGCCGCAGTACACCCGCCTCGGACACCTCCTCGCGCAGCAGGCTGTTGAAGAGGGTGGACTTGCCGGCCCCTGTCGACCCCGCGAGCACGACGACGGCGGGGCTGGACAGCTCGGCCAGGCGCGGCAGCAGGTGCTCGTCGAGCTGCGCCAGCAGACGCTCGCGGGACGCCTCGGCCTCGTCGGCACCGTCGATGGGCAGGGGCAGCGTCGCCGAGGCGACGTCGCGGCGCAGGTCCTGCACGACGTCGTGCACCGTGAAGCCGAGCTGCTCCGCAACGTTCGGGTCCACACCACCCCGACGACCGAGCACTGCGGAGCGTGTTCCTGGAGTCACGGCTTCATCCTGATAGGTCAAGATCGTTCTGCCAAGCCGTAGCGGCTGGTAGATACGCACAAACAGCGTATTTGTGCAGGCTGTCGGCATGAGCACCCGACGCCCGACGACAGCGGACCAGTGCCCCCGGCAGGATTCGAACCCGCGACCTAGTCATTAGAAGTGACCCGCTCTATCCAGCTGAGCTACGGAGGCAAGCGAGCCGAGTTTAGCCTAGGCCGAGCGGGTCTTGACCATGCCAAAGAGGCGTGCGGCACACCAAGCAATGAAAGACCCGTCCAGCAGTCTGACGGGACAAAACGCACGGCACACCCTGGAACGACGTCACCGGTGCCCGCGGCTCAGCCGGCCGGCCGCCGTCCCGGGCGGGAGCTCACCAGCAGCACGGCGCCGCAGACCAGCAGCAGCGCGGCGACGCCGAGGAAGAGCGCCGATGCCGCGTCCAGGACGGCCTGCGCGGATGCCGGCGCCGTCGGCGACACGGGGGCCGCGACGGCGAGCGCCACGCCGGCGGCGCCGACACCGGCCGCCGAGGCGAGCTCCCGCAGGGTGCTGTTGACGCCGGCACCGGCACGGCCGGACGCCCCGCCCTGCGCGTAGGCCATGGTCAGCCGCGTGGACAGGGGTGAGGAGCACAGGCCGGCGCCGACGCCGACCACGACGAGCGCCGCCTCGTAGCCGGCGAAGGAACCCTCGAGCCCGGTGGCGAGCAGCACGAAACCCACCGCGGACAGCGTCAGGCCACCCAGGACGACGCGGTTCAGGCCGAGCCGGCGCACGAGGGGGACGCTGAGGTAGGTGACGAGGAACATCGCCACGGAGACCGGCACGAGCGCGAGCCCGGCCACGGCCGGCGTCATCCCGCGCACCGTCTGCACCAGGTGCGCGTTGAGGGAGAAGAGCACGAAGAGGCTCGCGAACGTGACCACGATGCCCAGTGCGGCGGCCCGCACGGCGGGGTACCGGAAGACGGCGAAGTGCAGCAGGGGCTGCGTGCGGTGCCGCTCGGTGCGCCAGAACGCGACGGCCGCGACGACGGCGACGACGGCCGGGACCGCGAGCAGCCACGGCTGGTCCAGGAGGTTGGGCGCCTCGATCAGGGTCACCAGGGCGGCCATGGCACCGACGACGAAGTACGCGGTTCCCGGCAGGTCGAGCACCGCGGAGCGGTCGGGCCGACGCCGCACGCCCACCACCGCCGCGACGAGCACCACGGTGAGCACGGTCAGCGGCAGGGTCACGGCGAACGCGCTGCGCCATCCGCCGAAGGAGACCAGCAGGCCGCCCAGACCGTTGCCGACCATGCCGGCCACGCTCGTCGACGCCGTCCAGGTGGCCACGATGCGCGGGTGTCCCGCCCTGGCCGACCGGTGCAGCAGCACCGAGAGCGACTGGGGCAGCGCCATGCCTGCGCCGACGCCGGCCACGGCCCGGGACGCGATCAGCAGCGTCATGTCCGACGCCACGAGCGCGAGCAGGCTCGCCAGGGCGAACAGGACGAGGCCGAGCAGCAGCACACGCTCCTCGCCGAACCGCGCCCCCAGCATCTCGGCGGGCAGCAGCAGGCACGCGAACGCGATGACGAAGGCGTCGACGAACCACGTCTGCTGGGAAGTGTCCGGTGCGAGGTCGCTGACCGCCAGCACCGGGACGGACAGGTTGGCCACCGACACGGCGGACATGAGCAGCACGACGACGGAGCACAGCAGCAGCAGGTCGCGCCGCCTGCTCCTGGTCCTGCCGTCGTCGTGGGCTCCTGGGTCAGGCGACGACATGGGAACGCCGCACGACGAGCTCCGTCGGGACGACGACGCGGCGTGCCGCCGGGTCCTGCCCGGCGTGCAGTGCCGTCAGCCGCTCCACGAGCACGGAGCTCGCCGTGCGGGCCATCTGCGACAGGTGCGTGTCGATGGTGGTCAGGTCGAACGTCGGCCAGCTCGCGACGGGGCTGTTGTCGAAGCCCACGACGGCCGGGCGGGGGCCGTCGCCCTGCTCGTGCCAGGCGTTGAGCAGGCCCACGGCCACGGCGTCGGTGGTGCAGAAGACCGCCGTCGGACGCTGCCTGAGGCCCATGAGCTGGCCCCAGCCCCGGTGACCGGCGTCGTGGGTGAGCCCGCTGCGGATGACCGGGCGGTCCTTCGCGTCGATCCCGGCCTCGCGCAGCTCCGCCGTGAACGCGCGCTCGCGCGCGGAGGCGCTGCTCATGTCGCTCGGGCCGGCGAGCATCGCCACGCGTGTGTGCCCGTCGCCGAGCAGCAGGCGGGCCGCCAGCCGGCCGCCGCCCGCGTTGTCGGCCACCACCGTGTCCGCCTCGACGCCGCGGGTCACGCGGTTGAGGAAGACGAAGGGGACGCGCCGTTCCTGCAGCCGCGCGGGGAGCGGGGAGTCCAGGCGGCTGGTCGTGAGGATCACGCCGTCCACCGACCCGTCGAACAGGAGCGAGTGGTCCAGCTCCTTGTCGGGCGTCTCCGAGACGAGCAGCAGGCGGTAGCCGTGCCGGTCGAGCTCGTCGTGCATGGCCGGCAACGTGTCGGGGTAGGTGAGGTTGCCGAGCTCGGCGACGACGGCGATGTTGCCCGTCGCCTTGCGGCTGAGGCTGCGGCCGAGGTTGCTCGGCACGTAGCCGAGCCGGTCGGCCGCCTCCCGCACCCGCCGCACGGTGCTCTCGCTGATCTTGGGGTCGCCGCGCAGCGCGCGGGACACCGTCGCCTGCGAGACCTGCGCCGCCCGGGCGACGTCGTGGCTCGTGATCCGCTGGCTCATCCCTTGACCGCACCGCCACCGAGGCCGGCGACCAGGTACTTGCGGGCGAAGACGGCGATGAGGATCACGGGGATCACCAGCAGCACGCTCGCGGCGGCGAGCGTCTGGTAGGTCGACACGTCGTCCGCGCCCTTCTGCGCCGCGAGGAACACCGGGATGGTGATCGCGTCCGTACGGGTGAGCGTCAGCGCCACGAGGTACTCCTGGAACGCGATGAGAAAGGTGAAGACACCGGCGGTGACCAGGCCCGGACCCATGACGGGCAGGATAACGCGCGTGAAGGCCGTGAACCGGCTGCACCCGTCGATCATCGCTGCCTCGTCGAGCTCGACCGGGATGTCCCGGAAGAACCCGATGAGGAGCAGCAGCGTGAACGGCATGTTCAGCGCCACCAGCGCGGCGATGAGGGCGAAGCGGGTGTCGAAGATGCCCAGCGCCTGGGAGATCTCGTAGAACGGCAGCACCACGGCGAACCGCGGGATGGTGCGCAGCACCACCGCCAGGAGCAGCAGGATCGGTCCGACGATGCCCGAGTACCGCGCAAAGGCGTACGCGGCGGGGGCGCCGATCGCCAGGGCGACGAGCACCGTCACGACGGCGATGAGCAGGGTGTTGCCGAGCACGAACGCGAAGATCGTGCCGCGCCACAGGTCGGAGAACGAGCTGAGCTCCGGGGTGAAGACCCAGGTCGGCGGGTTGGTGAAGGCGGCACGGAACGGCTTGACGGAGGTCAGGAGCGCCCAGAGGAACGGGCTGAGCGCCACCACGACGATCACGACGAGCGCCGAGGTCGCCCCGGCCGAGATCAGGCGTTCGCGCTGGTCGTGCTTCTTGCGGGCGGCCCGCCGGGCCGCCACGAGGTGGGCGGTGCTGACGGCGCGCCCGGCCGGGCCGGACGCCGTGGGAGTTGCCGGGCCGGTCGCCGGGCTGGTCTCTGCGTTGATCTCGGTGCTGGTCATGCTGCTCGGGACTCCTTCCAGGTCTGGCGCAGGAACGGGACGAGCAGGACGATCGTGATGAGGATGGTGAGCACGTTGACGGCGCTGGCCACGCCCAGCCGGTAGGACTCCGAGAGCGCGACCTGGTACACGAACGTCATCAGCGACTCGGTGCCGATGCTGGTGGACGCGGGCGTGATGATCTGGATCGAGTCGAAGATCTTGAGGCTGTCCATGATCGTGATGAGGATGACGAAGGAGAACAGCGGGCGCAGCAGCGGGATGATCATGTAGCGCTGCTTCTGCCACCAGTTGGCGCCGTCGATCTGCGCGGCCTCGAGCGGCTCCTGCGGCAGGGTCTGCAGCCCGGCCAGCAGCACGAGGATCACGAACGGCGTCTCGTGCCACAGCGCGTGCAGGCCCACCAGGAGCCGGGCGGGACCGGTCTCGGTCAGCCAGTTCACGCTCACGCCGAAGACGCCCAGGATCTGGTTGACGACGCCGCCGAAGATGTCGTTGAACAGCCACGAGAAGTTCATGGCGCCCACGACGGTGGGCACCACGTACGTGGCCATGAGCAGCGCGAGGATCACCATGCGGCCGCGCCGGACCCGGTTCAGCAGCAGCGCGATGCCGTAGCCGACGATCACCTTCACCGTGGTGAGGACCAGCGTGAAGACGACGGTGAACAGCGCCGCGTCGCCGAACCGGGGGCTGGAGAAGAGCTCGCGGTAGTTGTCGAGCCCGTTGAACGTGCCGGGCTGGCCGATGGGCACGTTCTGGAAGCTCCAGACGACGGTCATGACCAGCGGGACGATGAGCAGGCCGGCCATCAGCACGATGGCGGGGCCGGAGAAGAGGGCGAACTGTCTCAGTCGCACAGCCGCTCCTTTCGAGGTCGGTGGTGGGGCGGGGCGGGCCGTCGCGGGCCCGCCCCGCCGGCCCGGCCGGTCGCACCGGCCGGGCTGGTGGGGCTGGTCAGGAGCCGTAGCCCGCGTCGTCGATCGCCTTCTCGGCGGCCTGCTGCAGCTGGGCGGCGCCCTCCTCGCTGCTCAGGTCGCCGCTGACCACCTCGTTCAGCACGGGCGCGGCGACCGCGAACACGTCGGACATCCACGGGACCAGCGGCAGCGCGTTGGGGCGCTCGCCCTCCAGCACCGCACGGGCGGCCGGCTCGAACGGCAGGTCCGCCGCCTGCGCCTCGGTGGTCCGGGCGGGGATGGTCGCGCCCGCGGCCTCCGCGGCCGCCTCGGGGCCGGTGGCGACGCCGATCAGGTCGAACAGCAGGTCCTTGTCCACCTCGGAGTTCTCGGCGATCGCGAGGCCGTCGACCGACAGGCTCGTCGCCGGCGTGCCGCCCTCCTGCACGGCCGGGGGCACGTCGAACCCGAACGAGCCGGCGTGCTCCGTCTGCTCCTCGTCGAGCAGCGCCGAGACGCGGCCGGCGAACAGGAAGGACATCGCGGCCTGGCCGGTCTGGAGCTGCGAGATCACCTCCGGAGACGCCCACGACGTGGACTGCGGGCTCATGTTCTCGTAGGTGGTGCGCAGCGTGTCGAGCGCCTCGACCGACTCGGGCGAGTCGAGCGTCGGCACCGGCTGGTCGCCGTCGAACCACTGGCCGCCGAGCGAGCCCAGGATCTGGTTGTAGACGCTGGAGACGTCGCCGGCCGAGGCGATCGGGAGCGCGAGCGGGTGCTCCATCCCGGTTTCCTGCGTGATCGTCTCGGCGGCGTCGAACATCTCCTCGAAGGTGGTGGGCACCTCGAGCCCGAGGTCCTCGAAGATGTCCGCGCGGTAGACGAAGACGACGGTGCCCCAGAAGGTGGGCAGCGCCATCTGCTGCCCGTCGTAGGACAGCGACTCCAGGAGCGCCGGGTCGATGTCGTCGAGCCCGAGCTCGTCACCCTGGTCGGCCACGTAGTCGTCGAGCGGCGTGATCCAGCCGCGGTCCGAGTACAACGGGTAGACCGTCCCGTAGACCTCGACGATGTCGTAGCTGGGCCGGGAGCTGGACATGGACTGCACGGCGCGCTGGTCCTGGCCGGCGAAGTCGGTCTCCGGAGCCTCCACGGTGAGGTTCTCCCCGGTGCACCCGTTCACGATCGCGTCGGCGAACGGGTCGGACGACGGGCTCGTGTACGAGAGCACGTTCACGGTGGTGGGACTGTCGGGCTGGTCGATGTCGCAGGCGATGCCCGCGCCGCCGATGTCGGCGCCGGCGCCGCAGCCCGCGAGGGCGAGCGCCGTGGCTGCCAGGGCGCCGACGCTCGCGATGCGGGCGCGGCGGCGGGTCCTGCCATGGGAGAGGGCCATGGAGAAGCTCCTTCGAGGTCGAGATGCGGGGGTGCTGGTGGAACAGGTCTCGCGGTGATGGTGCAAGTTATACGTATACCCAGTTCCGCACAACCGTGTGCAACAGCCTTGTTTCTGGCGTGTGAAATCAACAGCTGGTTGCGACACGCCCTCGTGCAACCGTATACATCGGTTCGGACACCACCCCGAGACGAGGAGACCGTTGTGCCCACCGAGAGCCTTGACCCGCGCGCCTACGCCCCCTACCCGACGGTCGAGGAGTACATCCTCGACTGGACCGACCGCATCTGGGCCGACGGTGCGATCGGCGACATCCCCGGCATGTACGCCCCCGACATCGTGGTGCGCACGGCCACCGGCGTCGGCGTGGGCGTGGAGCCCGTGGTGCGTGGCTCGCTGGCCAAGAAGGCGGCGTTCGTGCACCGCATCGGCGTGGGCGAGGACGTGATCTGGGAGGAGCGCGGCCCGTCGTCGTTCGTGAGCCACCACCGCGTGCTGCACACCGGCGGACAGGACGGTCCGTGGAGCTACGGCCCGCCCCGCGGCGTCCCCGCCGTCTCCCGGAACCTGCCCGTCTGCCTGGTGCAGGACGCGATGGTCACCGAGGAGTGGGTGGTGCGCGACGAGTGGGCCGTCGCGGAGGGGCTCGGCCACGATCCCGCCGCGATCGCCGTGGGGCAGCCCGCCGATCTCACCGGGCTCGGCGAGGCAGGGCTGTTCGGCCGCCCGGCGCCGGACGACCCGACGTCCGAGGGCGACAGCGGGCGGCGGCCGGCCGCCCACGCCGCCGAGGCGACGCACGTGCTGGCGCTCTGGCGGGACATGATCGAGCGCCGCCGGTTCGACCTCGTCGCCGACTTCTACGCGCGCGACACGATCCTGCACACCTCCCGCAACCGCACGGTCACACGGCAGGACGGCGTACGGGCCGACCTGCTCGGGTTCCTCGCGCCGTTCCCCGACGCGCGCGTCGAGGTGCGGGACATCGCCGTGCACGCCTCCCCCGACCGCGGCACGCGCGCCTCGGTGCTGTGGCGGCTCGCCGGCACCTACGGCGGCATGCCGCTGTACGGGCCGGCGGGCGGCGAGGCGGTCGAGGTGATGGGCGTCTCGCAGTACGAGCTGGAGGGCGGCCGGGTGCGGCGGGAGTACCGCGTCTTCGACGAGCTCGCGGTGCTCGCCCAGATCGAGGCAGGCCGGCGCCGGACCCGGACGCCCGCCGAGCAGCCGGCAGCCGCCGGACAGCCCGCGTAGTCGTCACGGCCGCGCGCCG
This sequence comes from Promicromonospora sp. NPDC050880, assembly GCF_044456525.1. NCBI lineage: Bacteria > Bacillati > Actinomycetota > Actinomycetes > Micrococcales > Promicromonosporaceae > Promicromonospora > Promicromonospora sp. NPDC050880. Next base: position 135,846 of record NZ_JBITFV010000001.1, on the reverse strand, counting down.
TCGTGCCGGCGGCCCGCGTGCCGTCGTGCCGGTGGCGGCGCGCGCCCTCGTGCCGGCGGCGGCGCGCGCCCTCGTCAGGCCCGGCGGTGGAACATCATCTCCGTCGCCATGTCCACGAGCCGCCGCGTCCCCGGGGACAGCACCGTGTCGTCCCGGGTCAGCAGCGCGATGGTGTCGTACATCGGCTGCGCGAACCCCACGGTGCCCAGCCCCGGGGGCATCGTGTCCGACGACGCCACCGCGCGCGAGACCATCGTGTCGCCCACGCCCCGGGCCACCAGCTCCAGCGCGGCCTCGACGGTCTCGACCTCGATGACGACGTCGAGGTCGACGCCGGCGTCGGCCGCGCGGTCGGCGAGCTGGCTCCGCGTCGGGTCGCGCCAGGCGTAGTGCGCGTCGTACAGCACGAGCGGGATGCGCGCCACGTCCTGCATGGTCACCGGACGGGCGGTGCGGGCGGGGTCGGCGCTGACCCACACCACCTCGTCGTCGAGGAGGCGGGTCGCCGAGATGCCCTCCAGCGACACGGGCAGCACGGCCAGGCCGGCCTCGAGCTCGCCGCTGCGTACGGCGTCGGCCACCTCGGCGGAGTTCTGCCCCACCAGCCGCACCTGGACTCCCGGGTGCTCGCGGTGGAACCGCTCGGCGAGGTCGGAGAGCAGGTAGTACGACGCGTTCTTGAGCACGCCGAACGACGCCCGCCCGCGCTCCAGGCCCCGGAGCTCGCGCAGGGCCTGGTCGGCGCCGTCGACGGCGGCCAGGATGTGGCGCGCCCAGACGAGCAGCTCGTCGCCGGCGGGCGTCAGGCGCAGCCGCCGTCCGGCCCGCACGAACAGCGGCAGGCGGTAGGCGGCCTCCACCCGGCGCACCAGCTCCGACGCCGCGGGCTGGCTGATCTTCAGCTCCTGGGCCGCGGCGGTGAACGAGCCCGTGTCGGCCGCGACGGCGAAGGCACGCAGCTGGGCGAGGGAGAACGCGGATTCCACAAGGTCAACCTATAGGTCGCACAAGAAACCTGGCCGTTGTCCTTGACGCGGCGCCGTTCGTAGATTCACGCCCATGCTCTACACCGACGCCGTGCTCGCCTCGCTCGAGCACCGCTACACGATCACCAAGGCCCCCGGCGTCGCGGCTCCGGCGGCCCAGCAGGACCCGGCCATCGCGGAGACGGTCACCCGCATGCTGCTCGACATCGAGCAGCGCGGGCTGGACGCCGTGCGCGAGTACGCCCGGACCCTGGACCGCTGGGAGGGCGGTGACTTCGAGCTCGACGCCGCGGCGATCGCCGCGAGCGCCGACCGGATCCCGGCCGACCTGCGCGACGCGATCGACCTGGGGGCCGAGCGCACGCAGGCCTTCGCCCGCGCCCAGCGTGACCGGCTGGTCGACTTCGAGACGGAGCCGGTCCCGGGCCTGGTCACCGGCGTGAAGTACGTGCCGGTCTCCCGGGTTGGCGCCTACCTGCCGGCGGGCCGGTTCCCGCTCACGGCGAGCGCGTTCATGACGGTCGGCGTGGCGAAGGCGGCGGGCGTGGACACGGTCGTCGCCTGCAGCCCGCCGCAGCCGGACGGCGGCGCCAACCAGGCCGTGCTGTACACGGCGTACGTCAGCGGCGTGGACCGGTTCTTCGTGGTCGGCGGGGTCCAGGCGCTGGCGGCGATGGCGTTCGGCCTGCTGGGTGAGCTGCCCGTGGACATGCTGGTGGGCGCCGGGAACGCGTTCGTCGCCGAGGCGAAGCGTCAGCTCTTCGGGCGGACGGCGATCGACCTGCTCGCGGGGCCGAGCGAGGTCGCGGTCATCGCGGACGAGAGCGCGGACCCCGAGATCGTGGCGGCCGACCTGCTGGGCCAGGCCGAGCACGGACCGAACTCCCCGGCCGCGCTCGTCACCACCTCCCCGGAGCTCGCGGCGGCGGTCGAGAGCGCCGTGGAGCGCCAGCTGCGGACACTCGCGACCAGCGCGATCGCCGGTCCGGCGTGGCGCGACTACGGCAGCATCACGGTCGCGGACAGCCGGGAGACGGCCGTCGCGCTGATGGACGACCTCGCCCCGGAGCACCTGGAGCTCATCACCGCGGACGACGACTGGTACCACGCGCGGCTGCGCAACTACGGCTCGGTGTTCATCGGCCCGTGGAGCACGGTGGCGTACTCCGACAAGGGCATGGCGGGGACCAACCACGTGCTCCCGACGGCCGGCGGGGCCAAGCACAGCGCCGGGCTGTCGGCGTCGCGGTTCGTCAAGCCGCTCACGTACCAGCGGATCGCGAAGGAGGCGACGCCGGCCCTGGCGCACGCGGTCCAGGTGATCTCCGACTCGGAGGGCATGGCCGCGCACAGCGCGACGGCGACAATGAGACTCGACCGGCTCGAGACCACCGTGGAGGCGAGCGCATGACCCTGACCGACGACGCCCCGGACGACCAGTACGCCCGCCCCGCCGGGGAGCGCCTGCCCGATCCGGTGCCGACCTTCGTCCAGGAGTCGGCGCCGGTGTGGAGCAGTGCGGCACCCGGCCCGACGGCGCCCGGCGGCTCCGCCGTACCGCCGCCGCGGACGATGCCGCGCGACTTCAGCATCGCCATCACGCCGGGCACGGGGCAGCCCAAGCCGCAGGACGGACGGCGCCAGCCGATGCGCGGCTACGAGGAGCAGTACACCGACATCGTCGACTACTGCGTGCGCGTGACCGACCGGATCTGGGAGGACCAGGACGTCGGCTACATCTACGACACGTACGCACCGGGAGTGCGCCTGCACGACGACCGGGGCTGGAAGTTCGGGGTCGAGGGCGTGGTCGAGGGCACGATCGCCACGCTGAACGCGTTCCCGGACTCCCGCCACTACGCCGACGACGTGATCTGGGCGGGCGACGAGGACCAGGGCTTCGTGACCTCGCACCGCGCCATCAACGTGGGCCACCAGACGGGACCGTGGCGGTACGCGCCGACGCCGACGCACAAGCCGGTGCGGATCTGGGTCATCGCGAACTGTGTCTCGCGGGAGAACCTCTTCTACGAGGAGTGGGTGCTCTACAACACGGCGGCCCGCCTGCTCCAGCTCGGCATCGACGTGCCGCAGGCCGCGCGAGAGTACGCGGCGTCATACCCGCTCACGCTGGACGACCACCAGCAGAGCGAGATCGACCGGCTGCTGGCCGGCCGGCACCCGCGCCGCTACGAGCTGCCCGGGGGCGACTCGTTCGACGTCGAGCACTCCGTGCGGGCGCTGTTCCACGACCTCCACAACCGGCGCGACTTCAGCGCCGTGGACCGTGCGTACGCGCAGAACGTGCGCTGGCACGGGACCTCCAACCGGGAGGGCCGCGGCCGGAGCGTGGTCAAGGGCATGGCGCGCAACCTGCTCGCGACCTTCCCCGACCTGGGGCTGACGGTCGACGAGGTCTACTGGATGGGCAACGACCAGGAGGGCTACAGCGTGTCGGTGCGCTGGTCGGCGGCCGGGACGCACCGCGGTCTCGGGCTGTACGGCGCCCCGACCGGCCGCCGGGTGTTCCTCTGGGGCATCTCGCAGCTCTACGTCCAGGGCGGCCGCATCGTCGAGGACTGGTCCCTGTTCAACGAGTTCGACGTGCTCGCGCAGGTGCTGGCCGGACCCGCGGCGCCCGTCCGCCTGTGACGGTCGGTCTGCCGCGGTCCGCGGGGCCGGTGGCCGTCGCCACCGGCCCCGTGGACGTCCGGCTGGGCGACGTCGGCGGGAACCTCGCGCGGATCGCGGACGTCACGCGCGCGGCGGTGGCGGACGGCGCCCGGGTGGTCGTGCTGCCGGAGCTGGCCACGAGCGGCTACGTCTTCGGCTCGCGCGACGAGTGCCGGGACAGCGCGATCACCGCCGACGACCCGCGCCTGCGCGCGCTGGCCGCGGCGCTCCCGCCCGACGGCGTGCTGGTGGTCGGCTTCGCCGAGCGTGCGGCCGACCGGCTGTACTCCAGCGCGGCCGTCGTCGGGCACGGCGGGGTGCTCGCCGTCTACCGCAAGACGCACCTGTGGGGCGACGAGGCGGACTTCTTCGCGCCCGGGGACCGGCCGCCGCCCGTGGTGGACACACCCGTCGGCCGGATCGGGGTGGCCGTCTGCTACGACGCCGAGTTCCCCGAGGTTCCCCGCGGACTGGCGCTGGCCGGGGCCGACCTCCTGGCGCTGCCCGTGAACTGGCCGCTGGTGCCCCGTCCCGCGGGCGAGCACCCGCCGGAGACCGTGCTGGCGATGGCCGCCGCCCGGGCCTCGCGACTGCCCGTCGTGATCGCCGACCGGGTCGGCACCGAGCGCGGCGTCGAGTGGACGGGCGGCAGCGCCGTCATCGGAGCAGACGGGTGGATCCTCGCGCACGGACAGACGGCGGAGCTGGTGACCGCCGTCGTCGACCCGGACCGGTCCCGGGACAAGCGCATCGGGGCGCGCAACGACCTGCTCGCCGACCGCCGACCCGAGCTGTACCGGTCCCTGACCCGTGGAGCAGCGGCCCGCTAGCCGGCACGAGCGAGTGGTACCGTCGTAGTGACCAGAACCTAAGATCCAGTCACTACGAGGTGCCCATGCCCCGTCCCCGTGTTCCCGACCGGCGTGGACGCATCCTCACGGCGGCGCGCGACCTGATCCTGGCCACGGGCTGGGCCGACGTCACCGTCGCGGACGTCGCCGCTCGCGCGGGCATCGGCAAGGGCGCCGTCTACCTGGAGTTCCCCGACAAGGCGGCGATCCTCTCGGCGGTCCTGACCCGTTCGACCCGGGACCTCACGGCCGAGGTGCACGCGCGGGTGCTCGCCGCGCCCGGCCTCGTGGACCTGCCCGCGGTGTACCGGTTCGCGGTGGACGCGCTGCTGGGCGACCCGTTGATGCGCGCCCTCTACCTGGGCGACGAGGCGGTGCTGGGCCGGCACGTCCGCGACGTCGCCGACGACCGCTACACGCAGCGGATGGACTGGCTCGCCGACTACGTCACCGCCCTCCAGCGCGCCGGCGTGCTCGACCCGGCGGTCCCCGCCGGCACGGTCGTCCGGGTGCTCGGCGTGTTCACCCTGGGCCTGGCCCACGCGCCCGGCGTGCTCGGAGCCACCCGGGCCGAGGACCTGTCGGCCACGGTCGAGCTGTTCGCCGGGCTGGTCGGCCGGGGCCTGGCCACCGACGGTCCGGTCGATCCGGAGGCCGCCCGCGCGGCCCAGCTCGACCTGCTCGCGCACCTCGACACCCAGCTCGACCTGCTGAAGGAGCCCTGATGACCGACCTCTTCGCCTCGCCCACCGACCTGTCCGTCTCCGGCGGCCCCGTCCGGCTGTACCGGGCGGGCGACGTGGGGCCGCCCGTGCTCCTGCTGCACGGCGCCATGCTGGACACCGCACGCGGTGTGTGGCGGGACGTCGCCCCGGCGCTGGCGGCCGACCACCGCGTGCATCTCGTGGACCTGCCCCGACACGGCGGCAGCCGCCCGTGGCGCGGCGTGCTCGACGACGCGTTCTTCCGCCGCTTCCTCGACGACCTGCTCGACGAGCTCGACCTCCCCCGGGTCGCGATCGTGGGGCTGTCGATGGGCGGCGGCGTCGCCGCGGGATACGCCCTGGACCGGCCGGAGCGGGTCAGCTCCCTGATCGCCGTCGGCCCCGGCGGGATCGGTGCCCGCCGCCGCGCCCAGCTCCTCACCTGGCTGTTCCTGCGCACGCCAGGAGCACTGCGACTGACCACCCGGTACCTCGCCCGCCGTCCCGAGGTGGTCCGCAGGTCCATGGTCACGAGCCTCACGGCCGGCGAGGACACCCGTGACCTCGAGAGCATCGTCCACCTGGCCGTCGAGGAGGCCCGGGCGAAGGACCGGCACGGGGAACCCGCCCTGGACGACTGGCAGGTCCGCGCCTACGGCCCGTTCTCGATGCGGCTCGACCTCCTGCCCGGCCTGCACCGGCTGACCGTCCCGACCCTCTGGGTCCGGGGCGACCAGGACCCGCTCGTCGGGGCCGCCGAACTGTCCGCGGCGGCCGCGGCAGCACCCGGCTCACGCCTGGTCACGGTCGCGGACGCCGGGCACATCGTGCCCTACGACCAGCCCGAGGAGCTCACCCGGCTGGTCCGCGAGTTCCTGACGGCGGCCCCGGGCTCCCACCCGTCCGCCGTCCCGGGCCGGTAGTACGCCCGGCCGGCGTCAGAGGCTGCCCGTAGCCTTCCCGCATGACCTCCGGACCGCTCATGATCCCCGCCCCGGCCGCGCGCCGGCTGCGCCTGCACGCGCAGGGTCTCACCCCGGGCGGGGACGACGGCGCGGACCGCTCACCGGTCGACGTCGTGCGCCGGATGGTCGCCCTCCAGGGCCAGGACCTGCCGGCCGTGCTGCGGGCGATCGCCGTCCGGTCGGCGCCCGGCACCACGGTCGAGGACGTGCGCGCGAGGTTCGACGCGGGCGAGCTCGTGCGTGGCTGGACCCAGCGCGGCACCCTCTTCGCCACGACACCGGGCGACCTGGCCGCCCTCGTCTCGCTGACGGCCGAACGCATGGCACGGGCGGGCGCGCGCACCCAGGCCGCCGAGGGCCTGGACGACGCCGTCGTGTCGCGCGCGCGATCGGTGGCCCGCGAGGCGCTCTCCGCCGCGGGGCCGGGAGTCTCGCGCGCCGCCCTGCTCGACCTCTGGCGAGCGGCCGGCGTACCCGTCGAGGGCCAGCGCGGCTACCACCTGATCGTCGCGCTGGCGCTGCAGGGCGTGCTGCACTGGGGCCCGTTCGCCGGCGCGCAGCAGCTCATGGTCGCAACTCCCCCGCCCACCACCCCGGAGGAGCCCGACGCCGTCCTGCGACGCATCGCGCTGTCCTACGTCACCAGCCGCGGACCGGCCACGCCCGAGGACCTCGCGTGGTGGCTCGGCCTGCCCAAGGTGCCGGTGCGCGCCGCGGTGGCGGCCCTTCGCAAGGAACAGCCGGACGCACTCGTCGAGGTCACGGTGGACGGCCGGCCCATGCTCGCCGGACAGGGCGTGCTCGGCGCGACGGACGACCTCCCCGCGGGGCCCGGTGTCGTGCTGGTGCCCGGGTTCGACGAGATCGTGCTGGGCTACCAGGACCGCGAGCTGGTCGCCGACGCCGAGGCCATGCGCACCGTCGTCCCGTTCACCAACGGGATCTTCCGCCCGGCGGTCCTGCTGGACGGGCGTCTGGTGGGCACCTGGCGACGCGCACCGAAGCGGGGCGAGGAGCCGGTCGAGCTCGTACCCGGCGTCCCGGCGCGGAGCCGCCGGGCCATCGAGAAGGCGGTGGCGGCATGGCCGCACGGCTGAGGCCCGGTGCCGTCCGGCCCGGGCCGGGAGCGGCACGGTGACCCGCCCCCAGGGCGGGCCGGTTCGAGGTGCGTCACGATGGAGCATGCTGCTCGCCGAGGTCGCCGCCACGTCGGACGCCGTCGCCGCCACCCGCTCCCGCCTGGCCAAGCGTGCGGCCATCGCCGACCTGCTGCGCCGCACGGCGGCCGGCGCGGAGGGCGCACCCGGACCGGACGCGACTGACGTCGCCGCCGACGTCGAGATCGTCGTCGCCTACCTCGCGGGCTCCCTGCGCCAGCGCCGCACCGGCCTGGGCTGGGCCGCGCTGCGCGCCCTCCCGCCGCCGTCGGCCGAGGCGACCCTCACGGTGCGCGCCGTCGACGCGGCGTTCGCCGAGATGGCCGAGCTGGAGGGACCCGGCTCCGCCCAGGCACGCGCGACCGCGGCCACGGCACTCTTCGGCGCCGCGACCGAGCGCGAGCAGTCGTTCCTGCGCGGCCTGGTCGCGGGCGAGCTGCGACAGGGCGCACTCGACTCGGTGGTGGTCGACGCCGTTGCCGAGGCCGCCGGGGTCCCGGCCGACGCCGTGCGCCGCGCCGTCATGATGCGCGGCGCCACCGGACCGGTGGCGAGCGCCGCCCTGCTCGCCGACGACCCTGGCGCCGCGCTGGCGTCCTTCACACTGGAGGTCGGGCGGCCGGTGCGACCCATGCTCGCCCAGTCGGCACCGGACATCGCCGCGGCCTTCGAGAAGCTCGGGGCGTCCCCGGGAGCCGCCGAGCTGTGCGTGGACGTCAAGCTCGACGGCATCCGCATCCAGGCGCACAAGCGCGGCGACGACGTGCTCGTGGTGACCCGTTCGCTGGACGACATCACCGAACGCGTCCCCGAGATCGTCAGCGTGGTCCGCGCCCTGCCGGCCGACCGCCTGGTGCTCGACGGCGAGGCGCTCGCCGTCGGCGCGGACGGCGTGCCGCGCCCGTTCCAGGAGACGGCGGCCCGCTCCGCGACCCACGAGACCGCGGAGGCCGACCTGGCGTCCCGGCTGGAGCTCACGCCGTTCTTCTTCGACGTGCTGCACTCGGGCGGGCGCGACCTGGTGGACGCCCCGCTGCGCGAGCGCCTTGCGGTGCTCGACGAGGTCGCCGCCCCGCACACCGTGCGTCGCCTGGTGACCTCCGACGTGGAGGCGGCCGGCGAGTTCTTCGCGGGTGCACTCCGCGAGGGGCAGGAGGGCGTGGTGGTCAAGACCCTCGACGCCCCCTACGCCGCCGGACGCCGGGGCGCGGGCTGGGTCAAGGTCAAGCCCCGACAGACCCTCGACCTCGTGGTGCTGGCTGTCGAGCGCGGGTCGGGGCGCCGGCAGGGCTGGCTGTCCAACATCCACCTGGGGGCGCGGGACCCGGAGGGTGGGTTCGTGATGCTGGGCAAGACGTTCAAGGGCATGACCGACGAGACCCTGAGGTGGCAGACGGAGCGCTTCCGGGAGCTGGAGGTCTCCGACGACGGGTGGGTGGTCACGGTCCGGCCGGAGCAGGTCGTCGAGATCGCGTTCGACGGCCTGCAGCGCTCGACCCGCTACCCCGGCGGCCTCGCCCTGCGCTTCGCACGGGTGCTGCGCTACCGCGACGACAAGTCCGCGGCGGAGGCGGACACGATCGAGACGGTGCGCTCGCTCGCCGGCTGACACCTCAGGGCCAGGCCGTCAGGACTCCGGGTCGTACATGAGCTCCCGGACCTCCTGGGCACACCGGCAGCCCTCGGCGATGCGGGCGGCCCACTCCAGCGCCTCCGCACGCGTGGGCACCTCGATGACCGAGAACCCGCCGATCACTGCCTTCGTCTCCGGGAAGGGGCCGTCGGACACCGTGCCGTCGGTGGCCACGATGCTCGCCTGCTGCCGCTCCAGCCCCGCGCCGAAGATCCATACGCCGGCGTCCTTGGCCGCCCGTACCACCGCGTGCGAGGCCTCGGCCACGGCCGGCAGGTCCTCCTCGGGGAACGTCATCGCTCCGTCGTCGAACGAGATCAGGTAACGCGGCATGCCAGTCCTCCGTGTCCGGCGGCCCGTGCGGGCCGACTCCAGTCACGTTGACCGACCCGCCACCGGAAAGTCATCGGCAGGTCACGCGGGCAGCACCACAGGCGGCCCCCTGCCGCCTCCTACAGCCGGACGGCGTCCCGCAGGCGCCGCGCGTACGGGTGGCGCGGCGCGTCCAGCACGGCCGCCGCCGGGCCCGACTCGACGATCCGCCCCTGCTGCATGACGGCGAGCTCGTCGCTCATGTGCAGCGCCACACCGAGGTCGTGCGTGATGAGCAGGTAGGCCAGTCCGCGCTCGCGCTGGAGCCGGTCCAGCAGGTCGAGCACCTGGGCCTGCACGGAGACGTCGAGCGCGGAAACCGGTTCGTCGAGGATCAGCACGCGCGGGTCCGCCGCGAGCGCCCGTGCGATGGACACGCGCTGGCGCTGTCCGCCCGACAGGTGCAGGGGACGGCGCGCGGCCATGTCCGGGCCGAGGCCCACGGTGTCCAGGAGGTCCGCGATCTCGGCCTGCACGCGGCCGGGCCGGTGCGACCGGCCGCGGGTCACGGCGTCGGCGAGCACGGTGCCGACGGTCCAGCGCGGGTCGAAGGAACTCAGGGCATCCTGGAAGACCGCGCCGACGAGCGGACGACGGGGCCGCCGTCGCGCCTCGGGGAGCGGGCTCCAGGGTTCGCCGAGCAGGGTGACGTCTCCGGCGTCGGGCTGCTCCAGGCCGAGCAGGATGCGCGCGGTGGTCGACTTGCCGGAGCCCGACTCGCCCACCAGCCCGAGGGTGCGACCGGACCGCAGGGTGAGCGAGACGTCGTCGGCGGCCACGATCTCCCGCCCGCCGACGTGGAACACCCGCGACACTCCCCGCGCCTCCATGAGCCCGGCCCCCGCGCGCTGACCCTCCCCGGCCGCCGCAACGCCCGCGAGCCCACCGACCGCCGCACGGTCGAGCGCGGGGTTGGTTGCGTTCCGGGCAGCCGTACCGCCACCAACCCCGCGTTCGACTGCCGCGGTATCGGCACCGGCGCCAGCCGCGGGTCGGCGGTCCCGCGCGGTAGCGGCAGCCGGCGCCGAGAGGCGCGTGCCGCGGGGGCGGTCGGTCGGGACCGCCGCGACCAGCGCGCGGGTGTACGGGTGCCGGGGGCGCTCGAACACCTCCGCGGGCGTGCCCTCCTCGACCACGGTGCCGTCGGTCATCACCAGCACCCGGTCGGCGATGCCCCGGACGACGGACAGGTCGTGGCTGATGAGCAGCACGGCGGTGCCCTCGTCGCGCAGCCGGCCCAGGAGGCGCAGCACGCCGGCCTGGACGGGCTGGTCGAGCGCGGTGGTGGGTTCGTCCGCGATGACCAGGGCGGGCTCGCCCGCGATGCCCGCGGCGATGAGGGCGCGCTGCCGCTGACCACCGGAGAGCTGTCCGGGGCGCTGACGGGCGCGCAGCTCGGGGTCGTCCAGCCCGACGCGGCGCAGCAGCTCGACGGTGCGTGCCCGCCGTGCGGCCGCGTCGAGCCGGGTGTGCAGGGCGAGCGTGTCACCGATCTCGCGGCCGACGGGTCGCAGCGGGTCGAGCGAGACGAGCGCGTCCTGCGCGATGAGCCCCACGGTGCCGCCGCGCAGGCGCCGCAGGGCCCGCACGGACGACGAGCGCACGTCCTGGCCCGCGACGCTCAGCTCCGCGGCGGTCACCCGCGCGCCGTCACCCGCGAGACCGACGACGCTCCGCGCCGTCACGCTCTTGCCCGAACCCGACTCGCCGACGACGGCCACGCACTCGCCCGCCGCGACGTCGAAGCTGACGCCGTCGACGACACGCCGCGGAGCGCCGCCGCCGCGCCCGGCGGGGAAGGTGACCACCAGGTCACGGATGCGCAGCACCGGGGCTGCGTGGCCCGGCCCCGCGTCGCCAGGCCCGACCTGGCCCGGCCCGACCTGGCCCGGCCCAATCTGGCCTGGCCCGGCCCCGTTCGACCCGGCCCCGCCCGGCACCGTCCCGCTCATCCCGCGCTCCTGTTCCGCTTCTGGATGCCCCGGCCCAGCACGGTCGCAGCCGCCGCGCTGGCGACGATCGCGAGCCCGGGGAAGAACGTCATCCACCAGAAGTTGGCGATGTACGTGCGCCCGGCCGCCAGCATCGCGCCCCACTCGGCGGCGGGCGGCACCGCACCCAGGCCGAGGTAGCTCAGCGAGGACACCCAGATGACGGCCTGCCCGAGCCCGAGCGTCGCGAGCACGAACAGTGCCGCGGTCACGTTCGGCAGGATGTGCCGGGCGACGATCCAGAGCCGGCCCCGGCCCAGCACCCGGGCGGCCTCGACGAACTCGGCGGACGCCGTCCGCCGCACCTGGGACCTGATGATCCGCGCGTAGCCGGGCGCCGTGGCCAGGCCGACGGCGATGGTCGAGCTCAGCACGCCCGGTCCCGTGACCACGATGAACAGCAGCGCGAGCAGCAGTCCGGGGAACGCGAACAGCACCTCGACCACCCGGGTGGTGCCGAAGTCGAGCCAGCGCGGCCCGAGGCCCGCGACGAGGCCGAGCACGGTCGCGAGGCCGATGCCGATCGCCGTGGCCAGCACCCCGATCCGCAGCGACTCCGCCGCGCCGTGGACCACGCGGGTGTAGATGTCGCGGCCGGACTCGTCCGTGCCGAACAGGTGCGTGAGCGACGGCGGCTGGAACGCCTCGGTGCGGGAGACGGCGAGCGGGTCGCCCGGCGCCAGCAGGCCGGGCCAGAGAGCGGCGACGAGCAGCAGCACCAGCACCAGCGCGGCCGACGCCTCGGCGACGGTCGGCCGGAAGACGCCACGCCCCGGCGCACTCACTGCGCCACCACCCGCGTACGCGGGTCGATCACCCGGTCGGCAAGGTCGGTGACCAGCGTCATCACCGTGTACGCGAGCGCCACCACGAGCACGATCCCGGTCACCAGCGTCACGTCGCGGAGCTGGACCGCCGACAGCAGGCTGCGGCCCAGGCCCTGCCGCGCGAACACGGACTCGACCACCACCGCCCCGCTGATCAGGGACCCGAACGCCCACCCGGACAGCCCGACGGCGGGGATCGCCGCGTGCCGCAGCGTGTGCCGCCAGAAGATCCGTGCCTCGCTCTCACCACGGGCCCGCGCCGTGGTCACGAACGGGGACTCCATCGCGGTCAGCAGCGACTCACGCATCACCTGGCCCAGGAACCCGGCGAGCGGGATCGCCATGGTCAGCGCGGGCAGCACGACGCCGAGCGGCCCCGGCACGCTGACCGGCGGCAGGATGCCCAGCGTGGTGCTGAAGAACAGGATCAGCACCGTCGCGAGCCAGAAGTGCGGCACGGCCGCCGCGACGAGCTCCAGGCCCGAACCGATCGCCCACGCGACCCGGCCGCCCCGCACGCTCCAGGCCGCCAGCCCGCACGCGAGCACCCAGGCCAGCACCAGCGAGCACAGCGCGAGCGTCAGGGTGGCGCCGAGCTGCTCGCCGATCGCCGTCGCCACGGGCTTGTGCAGCGAGTACGACTGGCCGAGGTCGCCGGCCAGCAGCCGCCCGAGGTAGGTGAGGTACTGCACCACGAGCGGCTGGTCGAGGCCGTACTCCCGGCGCACCTGCTCCAGGGCCTCCGGCCCGGCCTGGGACCCGGGGCCGCCGAGGATCGCCTCGGCCGGGTCCCCGGGCACCAGGCGCAGCGCGAAGAACGTGACGGTCGCGGCCGCCCAGAGCACGAACACGACCCCGCCCGCGCGCAGCAGCAGCCAGCGCCGGGTGCCCGGCACCGGCCGCCTGCGAGCCCCGGTGGTGGGGACGGGGAGCGTCAAGACGTCAGCCAGGCCCCGGCGAAGGTCGGCGTCGACACGGTGGGCATCGCACGCAGACCGTGCACGGACGACGAGTACAGGAAGTGGTTCTGCTGGTCGTACAGCGGCAGGATGTAGTAGCCCTCGAGGATGGTCCGCTGCGCCTGCTCGTAGAGGCTGGCCCGCTCGTCGTCGCGGCTCGTGGCCGCGGCACGGGTGAGCAGGTCGTCCAGCCCCGGGTCGTCCACCTGCGCGAGGTTGGCGAAGTAGCCGCTCGGCGCCGGCGTGATCGAGTCGGAGTGGTACAGGATGCGTAGCACGTCCGGCCCCACCTTGGTGTACGGGGCGCTCACCAGGTCGTAGTCGTTCTCGGCCAGGGCGCCGTACCAGCTGGACAGGTCCAGCGGGTGCAGCCGCACCTCGAAGCCCGCGGTCTTCGCGTCCGCCTGGATCTGCTCGAACAGGGACTGCTCGGCCGGGATCGACTGGTTGGTGCTCACCGGGAAGTCGAGCGTGAGGCGCTCGCCGTCCTTGACGCGGTAGCCGTCGGCGTCGCGCTCGCTCCAGCCGGCGTCGTCCAGGAGGTCGGTCGCCGCGTCGGTGTCGACGGCGAACAGGTCGGGCAGGCTCAGGCCGAGCGGCTCCACGCTGGACAGCGGCGAGTACGACCGCTGCGCGGTGCCGAAGAACAGGCTCTCGACGCCCGCCTCGACGTCGACCGACCGGATGAACGCCTCCCGCACACGCTCGTCGTCGAACGGGGCCTTGCCGGAGTTGAGCTCGATGCGGTTGGACGCACCGGGGCGCGGGGCGTCCAGCTCCTCGATCGCCGGGTCGTCGGCCGCCGAGACGATGGTGTCGGGCTGTGCGTTGTCGATGACCTGCACCTCGCCCGACTGGAGCGCGGCGTACCGGCTCGCGGAGTCGGGGATGAACCGCCACACGATCGAGTCCAGGTACGGCAGGCCGGTGCCCTCGGGCACCTCGACGTCGGCGGGCGGCGACACGTAGTCGTCGTTGCGCACCAGCGTCACCGACTCCTGCCGCTCCCACTGGTCGACGACGAACGGGCCGGTGCCCACGGGCGCGGCGCAGTTCTCCTCCTGGCTGCGCTCCAGGGCCTTGGGCGACTCCATGGCCACCCACACCTGCGACAGCGACTCCAGCAGCGCGCTGTCGGGCGCGCTCAGCTCCAGGCGGACCAGGTGCTCCTCGACGGGCACGACCTCCTCGATCTTCGCGAGCGCGAGGTAGCCGGTCGACGACGCCGTGGCCGGGTCCTGCACGTGCGCGATGTTCGCGGCGACGGCCTCGGCGTCGAACGGGGTGCCGTCCGTGAAGGTCACGTCGTCACGCAGCCGGAACTCCCACGCCATGCCGTCGTCGCTCTCGCTCCACTCCGTGGCGAGCCAGGGGATGACCTCGCCGTCCTCGTCCAGCGAGACGAGCGACTCCAGGTACTGGGTGGCGATCAGGGCCTGCGGGTAGTTGCCGCCCACGTGCGGGTCGAGGCACGACGGCTCGGCGTCGCCGGAGGCGTAGGTCAGGGTGCCGCCGCTGACCGGTTCCGCCGACTCCTGGCCGGGCGACGTCCCGCCCCCGGGGGTGCAGGCGGCGAGGAAGAGTGCGGCGGCCGCGACGACGGCGGCGGCCTGCGGGCGGAGGAACCGGCGCGAGGGCATGGCTTCGTGTACGTCCTGTCTGGAGGGTGTCCGAACGACTCCGTTCATGGTCCCCCAACCGGCCCTCGTGGCGGGCCTATTCCGTGCAGGCGGGCGATGTGGGACGCACCACAGCCTCCTGACCCGGACCGTGCACCGGGCCAGCTGGGGCCGCCGGGAACTCCGCCCGCCGCCCCCACGTTCTCACCCCGCACCCAGGCGTTTTCCTCCCGGCGGGAGCCACCCCACGCATATACTCGCCGGGTTCGGACGCCCTATCGCAAGGAGCACCGATGACCGAGCCGACGCCGCTTCAACCGCCCGCCCCCGCGGAGCCCCTCGTGCTCAGCGCGCCCGACCCGGTCCAGCCCGTCGCCGCGACGCAGGCGCCCGCGATGGCGCCCAAGGTGGACCCCGCGGTGGCCCCCGCGCTCGACGCGAAGGTGGCCACCTACCTGGACGGTCTGCTGGGCACCGACACCCGCAGCCCCGAGTTCGCCGCCAAGGCCGACGACGTGCGCACCATGGGCGACCAGGACATCCGCCAGGCCGCCGACTCCAGCAACCGCCTGCTGGCCACGCCCGTCCGGGCACTCAAGGAGGGCGGCCTCGCCGACGGCTCCAAGGTGGGCCAGACCCTGCTGGAGCTGCGCCGCACCGTCGAGGACCTGGACCCGTCGGAGGCGAGCGTCGGGCGCAAGATCCTCGGCATCATCCCGTTCGGCGACAGGCTGCAGGACTACTTCCGCCGCTACGAGTCCGCCCAGGGCCAGCTCAACGCCATCATCCAGGCCCTCTACAACGGCCAGGACGAGCTCCGCAAGGACAACGCCGCCCTCAACCTGGAGAAGCAGAACCTCTGGGACACCATGACGCGGCTCAACCAGTACATCTACGTGGCCGAGCGCCTTGACGCGCAGCTCTCCGCGAAGATCGCCGAGCTGCAGGTCGCCGAGCCCGAGCGCGCCAAGGCGCTGTCCGAGGACGTGCTGTTCTACGTGCGCCAGAAGCACCAGGACCTGCTCACCCAGCTCGCGGTGTCGATCCAGGGCTATCTCGCGATCGACATCATCATCAAGAACAACATCGAGCTCACCAAGGGCGTGGACCGCGCCACCACCACGACGGTCTCCGCGCTGCGCACGGCCGTCATCGTGGCGCAGGCGCTGGCCAACCAGAAGCTCGTGCTGGACCAGATCGGCGCCTTGAACACGACGACGTCGAACATGATCGCCTCGACGTCCAAGATGCTCGCCGACCAGTCGGCGACCATCCAGGAGCAGGCCGCCAGCTCGACCGTCGGCATCGAGCAGCTCCAGGCCGCGTTCGCGAACATCTACGCCACGATGGACTCCATCAGCGACT
The DNA here is from genome assembly GCF_044456525.1 of Promicromonospora sp. NPDC050880. Lineage (NCBI taxonomy): Bacteria > Bacillati > Actinomycetota > Actinomycetes > Micrococcales > Promicromonosporaceae > Promicromonospora > Promicromonospora sp. NPDC050880. Next base: position 119,744 of record NZ_JBITFV010000001.1, on the reverse strand, counting down.
TCAAGACCCGGGCGCTCGACTCGATGTCCCAGACGATCGGCGTGCTGCAGACCGAGACGGCCAAGGCGTCCGAGTACGTCGAGCGGGCGCGCCGCACCAACACCGACGGCGTGGCGAGCGGCTCTCTCGACCTCAACACCCTGTGACGGCACGCTCGGAGGCAGGTATGGGCTGGTGGCAGCGGATCTTCGGCGGGGGCCGCACCGCCGAGGAAGAGCCCCTCGCGATCCCGGCCCCGCCCACGAGCGAGCAGATCGTGACGTCGGTCGACGCCGTGCTCGCTCGCGCCTCCGGGAACGCGCCGGCCGCCGTGACCGCCCGGGTGCAGCGGGTCGCCGAGACGGTGCACGAGATGGTGCCCCGCCTGGACCGGCTCGGCGCGGGCTCGCAGCAGGCGCACACCGTGGTCGCGACCGCGACGAGCTACCTGCCCGAGGCCGTCGACGCCTACCTGCGCCTGCCGCGGGACTTCGCCGACCGCCGCGTCGTGGACCGTGGCAAGACGTCGCTCATGATCCTGTGCGACCAGCTCGACCTGCTGGGCGCCACGATCGAGAAGATCTCCGACGCCGTGTCCCGCGCGGACGCCGTCGCCCTCGTCGCGCACGGTCGCTTCCTGGAGGAGAAGTTCGGCACCTCGTCGGGCCTCACGCTGCCCGGTGCCGGTCCGGGCGCCCCGCCCGGACCGGCTTCGTCCGGCGGCCCGACGACGGGGCCCGCTCCCCTGGAGGCTCCGTGACCGCCACCGCCCTCGGCGCAGCCCTCGACGCCCTCGCCGCGGCGGGCTCGGCGGCCGGTCTGGGCGGCTCCGCCGCGCGCGCCGAGGGCGAGCGCCTGGCCGCCGCCGTCGCCGAGTCGTCCCCCGGCGCCCCGGCCGACTGGCTGACGGCGACCGCACGCCCGGCCGCAGGCGGCCTGCAACCGTTCTTCGACGCCGCCGTGAGCGCCCGCCGCTGGCGCTCCGCCCCCACCGACCTGCTCGCCGGCCTCGTCGCCGGTGGCTCGCCCCACGCCCTGCCGTACGCGGAGGCGCTGGCCGCCGTCGTCGACGCCGCGGCAGCCCTGGGCGACCCCAGCATCAGCGCCATCGCCGCCGCGGAGGGCACCAAGGCGGTGCACCGCGGTGCCGTGTCGGGCCGCGACCGGGGCGCCGTTCCGCCCGGCACCCTGCCCTCCGGAGCCCTGCCCACCGGGCTGCCGACCGGCTCCGCGCAGCCCACCGGCTCCCGCCGGCCCGCGCCCGACCCGTCGGCAGGCTCCGGCCGGCCCGGCGCGGGCCCGGCCGCCCCGGCCGAGGCCACCGCCCCCGGACCGGCCCCGGACGCATCCCCGGAACCTCCCGCCAGGACCCTGGAGGAGCTCCTCGCCGAGCTCGACGAGCTCATCGGCCTGGACCGCGTCAAGGACGAGATCCACCGCCAGACCGAGCTGCTGCGCATCGAGCGCCTGCGCGCCGAGGCCGGGCTCACCTCCCCCACGCTGACCCGGCACCTGGTGTTCGTGGGCAACCCAGGCACGGGCAAGACGACGGTGGGCCGGCTGGTGGCCGGGATCTACCGCGCGCTCGGTCTGCTGGACAAGGGCCACCTGGTGGAGGTGGACCGGTCCGAGCTGGTGGCGGGCTACCTGGGCCAGACGGCCGAGAAGACGACGGCGGTGGTGCAGCGCGCCCTGGGCGGCGTGCTGTTCATCGACGAGGCCTACGCCCTGGCCGAGGACCAGTACGGCCGCGAGGCGGTCGACACCCTGGTCAAGGACATGGAGGACCACCGCGACGACCTCGTGGTGATCGTGGCGGGCTACCCGGGCCCGATGGCCCGGTTCGTGGCCACCAACCCGGGCCTGGAGAGCCGGTTCTCCCGGACCATCACGTTCGACGACTACTCCGGCGCCGAGCTCCGGCAGATCTTCGAGAGCATGGCCCGGGGATCCGACTTCGCGCCGCGACCGGCCACGCTGGAGCGGTTCGACCGGCTCGCGGCCGAGCAGGTGCGCGGCGAGGGGTTCGGCAACGGGCGGTGGGCCCGCAACGTGCTGGACTCCGCGATCGCCCGGCACGCCTGGCGCCTGCGAGACGTTGACCGACCGACGCTGGACCAGCTGCGCACGCTGGTCCCGGAAGACCTGGAGGATGTCGTGGACATCGGGACAGACCCCGGAACTGGCACAGGGGCCACCACGTGACCGCGCCCCTGACGACGAGCCCCGCGCAGGTGGCACGGCCGGCGGACGCCCCGGCAGCCACCCCCGGCGGCCGCTTCTCGGCGGGCCTGGCGACCACGCCGGGCCGGCTCGCGCTGGCCACGACCATCGCCGTCGCCGCCTGCCTGCTGCTCGCGGTCACCGGGTTCCTCGCGGGCACCGGCCAGTCGGCCGCCCTGCACGACGCGCAGCGCGACGCCGCCCAGCTCGTCGGCACCCAGGAGCTGCGCAACGACCTCGTGTCCGCGGACGCGACCGCGACGAACGCGTTCCTGGTGGGCGGGCTGGAGCCGGCCGAGGCGCGTGCCCGGTACGAGGCCAGCCTGTCCGAGGCCGCCGAGGCCGTCCCGGCGCTGGCCGCCACGGCCCGCGGCGAGGGCGAGGCCGCGGACCTCGCCACGGTGTCCGACTCGGTGCAGCGGTACGCGGGCCTCGTCGAGTCGGCCCGGGCCAACAACCGCCAGGGCTTCCCCGTCGGTGCGGCGTACCTGGACCAGGCCTCGGCCGCGCTGCGCGACGAGGTGCTGCCCACGCTGGACGGCGTGGCCGTCTCGACGTCCGAACGGGTCGACGACGACATGGGATCGGTGTCGCTGGCCCAAGCGCTGCTGCTGTTCGTGCTGCTCGCCCTCGTGGCACTGGCCGCCGTGCAGCTCTGGCTGGCCCGGCGCACGCACCGCGTGCTGAACACCGGACTGGCCGCGGCGAGCGTCGCCCTCCTGGTGGGCGGGATCGTGGCGGCGGCCGCCGTGCTGGGCGGCAACGGCGTGGCCCGCTCCGTCGCCGGCGGCCCGTACGCGGCGACCGTCGCGACGTCGCAGGCGCTCGCGCTGGCCACCGACGCCAAGTCGATGGAGTCGTTCACGCTGATCAAGCGGGGCTCCGGCGCGGACTTCGAGGAGTCCTACCAGGAGTCGCTGGCCGAGGCGAAGAACCTGCTGACCAGCGCGGCCGAGGCCACGGACACCGGGTCCGACCCGCTGGCCCTCCTGGAGGAGTGGGACACCCGGCACGCCGAGATCCGCGCGCTGGACGACGGCAACGACTGGGACGGCGCCGTCGCTGCCGCGACCTCCACGGCCGACGACTCGGCGGGTGCCGCCTTCACGGCGTTCACCGACGCGGCGCACGCGGACGTCGAGGCGACGAGCACGGCCGCCGTCGACCGGCTCGGCTCCGCGGCGACCACCGCCCAGGTCGCGGCCTGGGTCGCCCTCGTGCTCGGGGTCGCGGGCGCCGTCGCCGCGGCCGCCGGGATGAACGTCCGTCTGAAGGAGTACCGATGAGAACCCGCGCCGCCCGCCGACTGCTCCTGACCGCCCTGGTCGCGCTGGCCCTCGTCGGCACGACGGCGGCCTGCGCCCCCGAGCCGGCCACGCACCTGCTCACGGGCGCCGCGGGGGTCGGCGCGACGACGCAGGAGTCGGTGCAGGGCTCGGCCCAGGAATCAGCACCGCAGGCGCAGGGTCCGGCGGCGTCGGACACCACGGCCGCGCCGGCGGAGTGCGCCGACGGGCTGCCCGCCGTGGCGTCGGCGGCACCGGGCGGCAGCCCGCAGGTGACGCCCGGCTCGACCATGGCGGCCATCCGGGAACGCGGCACGCTCGTCGTCGGCGTCTCGGCCGACACGCTGCTCATGGGGTCGCGCAACCCGTTCTCGGGCACGATCGAGGGCTTCGACATCGACGTGGCCCGCCAGGTGGCCGCGGCGATCCTGGGCGACCCCGGCAAGGTCCGGTTCCGCGTGATCACGTCGGGCGACCGCGAGACCGTCCTGGCCGAGCACGAGGTCGACATCGTGGTGCGCGCGTTCACCATCAACTGCGAGCGCTGGGAGAACATCGCGTTCTCCGCCGAGTACTACCACGCGGGCCAGAAGCTGCTGGTGCCGTCCACCTCGCAGGTCACCGGGGTCGACGACCTCGACGGGCAGCGTGTCTGCGCGCCCGACGGCACCACCACGCTGGAGCGGCTGCAGGCCTGGGAGGGCGTCGAGGCGGTGCCCGCCGCGACCCACACGACCTGCCTGGTGCTGTTCCAGCAGGGCGCCGTGGACGCCATCACGGGCGACGACACCGTCCTGGCCGGCTTCGCCGCGCAGGACCCGTACGCCAAGGTGGTCGGCGACGCGGTGAGCGACGAGCCGTACGGCGTGGGCATCCCCGCCGACCAGCCGGACATGGTGCGGTTCGTCAACGGCGTGCTGGAGGACATGGTCTCCGGCGGGCAGTGGGCGAAGTCCTACGACCGCTGGCTCGGCGACGCCCTGGGCCCCGCCCCGGCCGCGCCGCAGCCGGTCTACGGACGGACGCCGTGAGCCGGACCCAGCGTGCTCCCGCGCCGCCCGGCGCCCTCGGCGTGGCGGCGGAGCCCGCCGCGCTCCTGACCTACCTGACGGACCTCCGGTCGTGGCTCGACACGCGCCGTGCCGACCTGGACCGGCTCGACACGACGGCTCGGCAGTCGGGGACCGACGGCGTCACGGCCGACGTCGTCCTCGCGCTGACGCTCTGGCAGGCCGTCCGCACGCGCACCGACGAGCTGGTCGCCGTCTGGGACTCGGGCCGGGCCGACGCCGTGGCACGCGAGCGCATGTCGCAGCTCATCTGGGGGCGCCTGGGCGGCGACCCCGCCACGTCGCTGCTCTCCCTGGTCGACGCCGCGCGCCTGTGCGACGCGCAGGCCGACCAGCTCGCCACCCGCCTGTCCTTCGACCCGCACGCCGCCGACGTCACGGCACGGTTCCGGGCGCTGGCCGCGGGCATCGTCCGCGCGGAGGACGCGGCACGCGGGACGGCCGACACGGAGGACGACGCCGCCGTCGCCCGCCTCCGCGACCGGCTGGCCCGCCTCAAGGCCGACGCCGCGCGCGGCGGGGACGTCACGGGCCCGCTCGGCGCGCTGGAGGACGACGTCGCACGCGCCGAGCGCGACCTCATCGTGGCGACGGCCCGGAGCCGGTCGCTGGCGCGGGACCGGGAGCGCGCCGTGGCGCTGCGCACCGCCCTGGCCGAGCGGGCACCCGTGCTGCACCAGGTCGCGGAGCGCTGCCGCCGCGAGATCGTCGACCCGCCCCGGCTCGCGGTCCCGGACGTCACCCGGCTCGGGGACGTACCGGACGAGCCCGACCGGCTGACGACCTACGTCCAGCGGCTCGGCGCCGTCGAGCGGGCCATGGAGCGTGCCGAGGACGCCTACACGGCACCCTTGCGGGAGCGTGCCGAGCTGCGCTACCGCGTCAAGAACCTGATGACGAAGGCCCAGGGCAACGGGCGGGCGGCGTCGTCCACCGTCAAGGCCGGCGAGGACGAGGTGCGCGAGGCGCTGGACGCCACGCCCTGCGACCTGGTCCTGGCCCGGCACTTCACCGAGCAGCTCGAGACGCTCGTGCGCGATCTCCCGGAGGGACACCGATGACCACACAGGCCTGCGCGGAGCCGGGCTGCCCCGGCACCATCCAGGACGGCTACTGCGACGTGTGCGGGGCGCCCGCCGGCGGCAACCCCACCGGGGGCGCGCTCGCCGCGGTCGCGGCGTCCTGGGGCGCGTCCGCCGCCGCGCCGCCGGCCACGAGCGGCCCGCCCGGGGAGATGGCGCAGCCGGCCACCGGCCGCACCAGCTCGTCCCGCCTCGCGTCCACCGCGCTCGGTTCGGCGCGCGTGGCGCCCGGCTCCTACCAGACCCGGCGGATCGGCACGGGGTCGACCCGGCTGCGCGGCCACCGCCTCGGCGCGGGCCTGACCACCGTGCCGCACACCCCGGTGGCCGACCCGCTGCAGGCCGTCATGGCCACGCCGGAGCTCGCGGAGAGCAAGCGGTACTGCCCCACGTGCGGGCAGCCGGTGGGCCGCTCGCGGGAGGGCGTGCCCGGCCGCATCGCCGGGTTCTGCGGGCACTGCGGCGCGCGGTACGACTTCGCGCCCGCGCTCAAGGCCGGCGACCTGGTGGGCGGCCAGTACGAGGTGGTCGGCTGCCTCGCCCACGGCGGCCTCGGCTGGATCTACCTGGCGCGCGACCGGAACGTCAGCGGCCGCTGGGTGGTGCTCAAGGGCCTGCTCAACTCGGGCGACAAGGAGGCCTACGAGGCCGCGGTCGCGGAGCGCCAGTTCCTCGCCGAGGTGGAGCACCCGCTGATCGTCGAGATCTTCAACTTCGTGCTGCACGAGGGCCTCGGCTACACCGTCATGGAGTTCGTGGGCGGCAAGTCGCTCAAGGACGTGCTCAAGGAGCGCCGCGACCAGAGCGGCGGGCAGGCCCGGCCGCTGCCCGTGGACCAGGCCATCGCCTACATCCTCGAGGTGCTGCCCGCCTTCAGCTACCTGCACGACCACGACCTGCTGTACTGCGACTTCAAGCCGGACAACATCATCGCCCAGGGCGACGGCGTCAAGCTGATCGACATGGGCGGCGTCCGCCGGGCCGACGACATGACGTCCGCCATCTACGGCACCGTCGGCTACCAGGCGCCGGAGGTGCCGGAGATCGGGCCGTCCGTCGCGTCCGACATCTTCACGCTCGGTCGCACGCTCGCGTCCCTCGTGCTCGACTTCCGCGGCAACACCACGGTGTACCAGGCGTCCTTCCCGCCGGTGGCCGAGACGCCCGTGTTCCAGCGGTACGACTCGTTCTACCGGTGGCTCGCCAAGGCCTGCGCGCCCGCGCCGGCCGACCGCTTCGCCACGGTCGACGAGGCCCGGGTGCAGCTCCTCGGGGTGCTCCGCGAGGTCGTCGCGACCGACAAGGGCCCGGGGTACACGGCCACGACGTCGGCCGAGTCCCTCCTGTTCGGCGTGCCGCCGCTCGACGGCGCCGACGCCGCCCTGGGCTGGCACCAGCTCCCGCTGCTGAAGGTCGACTCCGGCGACCCCATGGCGTCCTGGCTGGCCGGCGTGAACGTGGCCGATCCCGCCGAGCGCATCGTGGCCCTGGGCGGCGCGCCCGAGGCCACCGTGGAGGTGCGTCTCGCCCTGGCGCGCGCCGCCATCGAGATCGGCGACGGTGCCCGCCTGCGGGCCACCGTGGCGCAGATCCTCCAGGAGGACCCGTGGGAGTGGCGGGCCGCCTGGATGGAAGGGCTCGGCCACCTCTCGGCGGGCGACCCGGCCTCCGCCCGCGCGTCGTTCAACGCCGTGTACGGGCAGGTGCCCGGCGAGCCCGCGCCGAAGCTCGCGCTCGCCACCGCCTGCGAGGTCTCCGGCGAGCCCGGCGTCGCCGAGCAGCTCTACACGACCATCGCCCGCGCGGACTCCAACTACACCGGCGCCGCGGCGTTCGGCCTTGCCCGTGTCCGGTCCGGTGCCGGGGCGCTCGACGGCGCACTCGGCGCCCTCGACCTGGTCGGCCCCACGCGCGGCTCCTTCCCCGACGCCCGCCTGCAGCGAGCCCGCCTGCTGGTCTCCGCCCGCCGCTCCCTGACCGACCTGTCCGACGCCGTGGCGGGGCTGGACGGAGCGCACGTGCCGGACCGGCCGAAGGCGGAGGTCACCGTCGACGCGCTGGCCGGCGCGCTCGGCCTGGTCACCCGCGGTGGACCCGACCCGGGCGTGCACGTCGCCGGCGCCGAGGCCACCGAGCCGGCACTGCGGGACCGGCTGGAGCTCGCCCTGCGCGACCTGGCCCGCCTGACGGACGACCGCTCGGAGCGCGTGGCGCTCGTCGACCGGGCAAACTCCGTACGGCGGTGGACGTTGCGCTGACCGGTCCGCCGGGCCGGTGGCCACCGAGAGACAGTCGCGGGGTGTGCGCCCTGACGAACGCAAGGAGAACTACCCACACATGAGTGCCGACGAGAGCAGCATCGTCCGATGCCCCCGCTGCGGGGAGAACGCGGCGCACGGCGCCCGGTTCTGCGAGAACTGCGGCACCCCGCTGGGTGCTCCCGGCCCGGACCCCGCGGCGCCCTCGGAGGTCACCCTGGAGCTGGCGCCCACGGTGCTGGACCTCGACCCGGCCACCGGGGAGGCGTCCGCGCACCGCTCGTGCGCCGCCTGCGGCGGCACCATCGCCCCGGACGGGTACTGCGCGGACTGCGGCGCCCCCGGGCAGTCCGAGCGCGACCACTTCGAGGAGCGTCCCGCCGGCTGGGTGGCCGGCGTCTGCGACCGCGGGGTGCGCCACTCCCGCAACGAGGACGCGATGGCGCTGGCCGCCGGAGGTTCCTTCGCGGCCCTCGTGGTCTGCGACGGCGTCTCCAGCGCGCCCGACTCCGACGTCGCCTCGCTCGCCGCCAGCCGCGCCGCCCGGGACGTGCTCGTGGCGTACGGGCCGCAGGGGCCGAGCACGGTGCAGGGGGCGACGAGCCGGCGCATCACGGGCTGGACCGACGCCATGGTGGCCGCGTCGCGCGCCGCCGGGCAGGCCGTCCGCGGCGCCGCCGAGCAGCTCGCCGCGACCAAGGGGAAGGACGTGGCGGACGACCCGCCGTCGTGCACCTTCGTGGCCGCCGTCGTGGACGGCGACCTGATCGTGGCCGGGTGGCTGGGCGACTCCCGGGTGTACTGGCTGCCCGACGCCGGCCCGGCGGAGCAGCTCAGCGTGGACGACTCCTGGGCGCAGGAGATGATCGCGGCCGGCGTGCCACGCGGCCAGGCCGAGACGTCGCCCCAGGCGCACGCCATCACCCGGTGGCTCGGCCCCGACGCGCCGGACACCGACGCCCGCTGCGCGGCCACCGTGCCGGCCGGCCCCGGCTGGCTCCTGGTGTGCTCGGACGGGCTGTGGAACTACTGCTCCGGCGCGCACGAGATGGGCGAGCTGGTGCGACGGTACGCCACCTCCGACGACCCCCGGTCCACGGCCGCCGCCCTGGTCCGCTGGGCCAACGCGCAGGGCGGGCGCGACAACATCACCGCGGCGCTCGCCCGCGTCTCCCCCACTGTCACCGGGCAGCGATAGCCTGCCGTTACCCGAGAGGAGCCACCGTGGCCCAGTTCTCCGCCGAGGTCTTCCAGAACGAGTTCCTGTCCGACGGCTCCACCGACGTGCACGCCGTGGTGTCCGTGACCTGCACCGGCGCGGGGGCCACCGCCGGTGCCGCGGGCATCGGCGTGCCGTCCGCAGCGGGCGGCGTCGCCGAGATCGTCGCCGTCGACACCTCCGGGTCGATGCAGGGCCGCAACATGGAGGCCGCGAAGCACGCGGCCGCCGTGGCCGTGGACCAGATCCCGGACGGCACGCTGTTCGCGATCATCGGCGGCTCGCACGTGGCCACCCGCGTCTTCCCGTACCCGAACGCGCGGGTGCCCATGGTGGCCATGGAGCCGGGCGCGCGGGCCGAGGCCAAGCGCGCCATCGCGACCATGTCGGCCAGCGGCGGCACCGCGATCTCGACCTGGCTGCGGCTGGCCGACGAGCTGTTCGCCACCGCGCCCGTGGCCCAGAAGCACCTGATCCTGCTGACCGACGGCAAGAACGAGTCCGAGCCGTCCATGCACCTGGACCAGGTGATCGCGAACGTCACCGGGCACTTCCAGTGCGACGCCCGCGGCGTCGGGGACCGGTGGGTGGTCGAGGAGCTGCGCAAGATCTCGACGGCGCTGCTCGGCACCGTGGACCTCATCGCGCGGCCGGAGGACATCGCGGACGACTTCGCGGCCCTCGTCCGCAAGTCGATGGCCCGCGGCGTCGCCGCCGTGGACCTGCGCGTGTGGGCGCCGCAGGGGTCGCAGGTCCTGTTCGTCCGGCAGGTGGCCCCCGAGGTGGACGACCTCGGCGGCCGCCGCACCGAGGTGAACCCGCTGACCAGCGCGTACCCGACGGGTGCATGGGCCGACGAGACCCGGGAGTACCACGTGGCGGTCCGGGTGCCGGCCAAGCCCGTGGGCTCGGAACAGCTCGCGGCCCGCGTCCAGGTGGCGGTCGACGACGAGGTGGTGGCCTCCGGCCTGGTCAAGGCCAAGTGGTCGGACGACTCCACGCTGACCGCCCGGATCAGCCCTGAGGTGGCGCACTACACCGGCCAGGCGGAGCTCGCCTCGGCCATCCAGGAGGGCCTGGCGGCCAAGGCCGCGGGCGACGAGGCCACCGCGACCGTCAAGCTCGGCCGCGCCGTGCAGCTCGCCGCCGAGACCGGCAACGACGAGGCCACCTCCCGCCTGCGCAAGATCGTGGACGTGGAGAACGAGGAGGAGGGCACCGTGCGGCTCAGGCAGAACACCGCGAAGCTCGACGAGATGGCACTCGACACCGCGTCCACCAAGACGACCCGGGTCCGGCGCGCATGACCGTGACCTGCCCGGAGGGCCACGTCAGCCAGGCCACGGACTACTGCGACGTGTGCGGCACGCCGATCCCGGCCGCCGGCACCGCCTCGTCCGGCACGCCCGCGGCGTCCCCGGCCCCGGCCGCCCCGGAGGGCGAGCCCGTGACCTGCCCGAACTGCGGCGAGGTCTCCCCCGCGGGCTCCCTGTTCTGCGAGAACTGCGGGTACGACTTCACGACCGGCACCACGGCACCGCCGCCTCCGCCGGTGTCGGGGCTGGATCTTGGCGGGTCGAGCGCGTCGGCTCCTGGCGGGGCGGCGGGAGCCGGGTCGGCGGGAGCCGGGTCGGCGGAAGCTGGGTCGGCCGGGGCGCCCGGACCGGGCCACGACGGTCCTCGGGGCGCTGGGGCCGCGGGCGCGCCGTCGGGAGGTACGCCGGCCGGGACCGCGGCGGGTGCGCCGGACACGCAGGCCGGGCGACCGGGGGCCACGCCGCCGGCCGGGACGGCCGCGCCGTCGGGCAGCCCGGGTGGGCTCACCGCTCCGCCCGTGCCGGGCGACACGGCCTGGGTCGCGGAGATCTGGGTCGACCCCGACTGGTACGCGCACGAGCGTCCCGAGGACCCGCTGCCGTCGGCGGGGCTGCCCGGCCTGGTCACCCTGCGGCAGCGCAGCCTCCTGGTGGGCCGGCCGTCGCAGTCGCGCAACATCCGGCCGGACGTCGACTGCGGCAGCGACCCCGGGGTCTCCCGGCGGCACTGCCAGCTCACCACGGACGGGCAACGGTGGTGGGTCGAGGACCTCGGCTCGTCGAACGGCACGTTCGTCGCCGCGGCGGGCGAGCCCCTGCCGGACACCCCGCTGACGCAGGGCGTGCGCCAGGAGATCGAGGAGGGCGACCGCGTGTACATCGGCGCCTGGACCCGCCTGGTGATCCGCAAGGCACTCCCTGGCGAGGTCTGACGGCGAACCCGCCGGTCCGGCTGCGAGAACGCGGGTCCGGGGCGAACTCGCGGGTCCGGGCGGGAACGCGGGTCGGACGGCGAGAAGCGGGTCGGACGGCGAGCACGCGGCCCCACCGACCGGCTGACCGCCGCCGCACCCCAGAAGTGCGCTTCTACCCAGTCATTGCGCCCAGAATCCACCCGAGTGCTGGGCCTGATGACTGGGTAGAAGCGCACCTTTCGGACCGTCACCCCACCCGGTCGGCGCGCGTGCCCCGCGTCCCCTCCTGATCCGGCGCCCCGCCCGAATCCGGCGCAGAGCCAGCCTCGCGAAGCCGCAGCGCCGCCATCCCCGCGGCGATCACCACGATCGCGTTCGCCAGCACCAGCAGCCGGTAGTCCACGACCGCGAGCAGCCCCGCGCCGAGCGCCGTCACCGCAGTGCCGGGCAGGTTGTTGAGCAGGTGGCCGGCCGCCGCGACCCGACCCTGGAGCCGGTCAGGCGTACGGACCTGACGCTCGGTGACCCACGCGATCACAGCCGCCGTCACGCCGAACCCGAGCAGAGCCTGGCCGGCGACGGCGAGCACCACCGAGCCGAACATGAGCGGCACCAGCGCCACGCCCGAGGCAAGGATGCCCAGGGCGTAGACACGGGGCCGCCCCAGCCGGAGCATCAACCGCGGCGTGAGCGCACCGGCCACGAAACCGCACACACCCTGCAGCACCGTGACCGGGCCGAGCCAGGCCGCAGGCAGCCCCAGCCCGTCGAGCACGGCGAAGACGACGGCGTTCACGAGGCCGACGGACGCGAAGACGATCACCGCGTTCCAGGTCATGGCGCCCAGCGGCTGGGTCCTGAACAGGTGCCGGAAGCCGGCGGTGATCGCCGCGAGGTAGGCCTCGCCCGGCTCGTCGCCGTACCGGGACTCCGTGATCCGCACGAGCAGGAACACCAGTGCCGCCCCGACGAACCCGGCGATCGCCACGGCGACCAGGGGCACCACGCCCACGAGGGCGTAGACCGCAGCACCGAGCACCGGCAGGGCGACGCGGAGCACCTGGTCGATCATCGAGAGGCGCCCGTTCGCGTGCCCGAGCGCCTCGTCGGGCAGCAGATCCTTGAGGATGCCCGACTGGCAGGCGCCCGTCACGTACGCCACCGCGGAGTACACGAGCGTGGACGCGAACACGACCCAGACCTGGTCGGGCCGCGTCACCCAGAACAGGGGCACCAGGCCGAGCGCACCCGTCACGTAGGCGAGCACGAGCATGCGCCGGCGGGACACCCGGTCGGCCAGATGGCCCAGGAACGGCGAGGCGAGCGCGGGCAGGCCCAGCAGCGCGAAGGTCATCCCGCCCAGCGCCGCGCTGCCGGTCAGGTCCGCGACCCAGACCGCCATGAGGAGTGTGAGCAGGGAGTCCGCGACGTTCGCCAGCGTCCAGCCCACCACGAGCGTGCGGAAGAGCGGCGTCCGCAGGTGCCGTGCGGGATCCACCGGCACGACGGCGCCCGCTGCGGCTTCATCGCCGGGGGCGGCGGGTTCGGTGGTGGTCACGTGTCCTCGTCCTCCGGGTCGGGGATCTCGGACCAGACGGCGCCGAACAGATGCGCCCGGCGCACCCCGGGCGGACGCCTGCCCGGATCCTCCGCGCGTCCGCGGAACGGTGCGGTGAGCTCCTCCAGCCGCCGGGACAGGTCGTCGAGCTCGTCGCGGGTCACCCAGTACTCCTGATGGGTCTGAGTGGTGGCGTACACCCACGCCGGGTCGTCGCGGCCGGCGTCGGCGAGCCAGCGCTGGAGGGCGGCGAACTGCTCGGCGACGAACATGCTGCCGAACGCCTGCGCCGCAGGCCACGACTCCGGATCGGTGTGGTCAGGGCGCACGCTGTACCCACGCATCACCGCACGCCACGGCCGCTCCTTGCCGCGCGGTTCAGCCCGCTCGACGTGCCCGTACTTCTCGAGCTGGCGCAGGTGGAACGAACAGCTCGCCACCGACTCCCCGGTTCGTTCGGCGCACTGCGTGGCGGTGAGCTCGGTCCCCGGGTCGAACAGTCCCAGGAGCCGCAGCCGCAGGGGGTGTGTCATGGCCTTGATGGCCTCGGTCTGCGAGATCACCACGTCGTCGGGCGACGTGGGTCTCGTGAAGCCCGGGGTCCTGGGCTGCTTCTGCAGGGGCATGCCGAGAGGCTAGAACGCTAAAGGTTCCTTGCGCAAGGAATCTTTAGCGATGCTGCCCCCGACGCGGCCTGGAAAAAGACGTGCGTCCCACCCACCCGCGCTGGGAGGCTCAGGGCACACCGCGGTGGCGTCCGTCCGGTCCGTACCGGGCGGTGGACGAGGTCCGGCCAGACCTCATGCCGGGACACCGGCATCCAGCGTCACGAAAGGCACTCACGTGCACACCGAGTACGACCTGGCGCAGACCCTTCACCGGGAGCGCCTCCAGGACGCCGAGGAGCATCGGCGCAACCGCAGGCTCCGTGAGGAGCAGAAGCGACGCAGGGCCCAGGCCCGTGCCGCACACCGGATCGACACCCGCGCACCGGCAGCCGCCCTGCGCGTGCGGTCCGCATGATCCGCAGGGCGCCCGTCGGAGCACCTCCGACGTCCGGCGCCGGCGACATCCCCGAAGCAGAGCGTGTGTCCGACACACGCTCTGCTTCGTTCTTTGCGCCCGGGACGACGCCGAGCAGCCGCTGACCTGCGCAAAGGTGCCGCAGATCACCACTGTCCGGGTTGCGCGGTATTTCCGCCATCAGGGATGATGTAACACGACGGAAACAATGAGGAGCATCGGCCGCGACCCGGCCGGAGCACGCCCGCTGTGCCCGTCACCTCTCCCCACCCCTGGAAGGACCGCAGTCATGGATGCCCATTCCGCCTACTACATCGGCCGTGCACAGGTTGCCGAGGTCGCCCGCCGCGCGGAGATCGCCGGCGCGCAGGAGCGCGCCCTGCGCGAGCGCCCCGAGCGCCGCACCAGCAAGCGTCACAAGCGCTTCCGCCTGATCTGACCCCGACCTCGACACCGCCCGCAGCCCGGGCGCCGTCGACGCACCTGGCCCTTCCTCGGCCGGCCTCTCCGGCCCCGCGGGAGGGCCATCCTGCGTCCTGGGCCGGTGACCCCACGTACCCGGACCCCGGAGCGCCCCGTCGCGCGGACGCCGCATCGCAGCCGCGGCACCGCCGTTCCGCGGGAGCGAATAAGGTGGGGGCGTGAGCCTTCCCAACCCCAACGAGCGCATCGTCTGGATCGACTGCGAGATGACGGGCCTGGACCTCCGGGTCGACGCGCTCGTCGAGGTCGCGGCGATCGTCACGGACTCCGAGCTCAACGTTCTCGGCACCGGTGTCGACGTCCTGGTCAAGCCCCCGGCCGAGGCCCTGGCCCAGATGGGCGACTTCGTGCGCACCATGCACACGACGTCGGGCCTGCTCGACGAGCTCGACGGCGGGCTCACGCTCCAGGAGGCGCAGGAGCAGATCCTGGCCTACATCCGCCAGTGGGTGCCCGAGCCCGGCAAGGCGCCGCTGGCCGGCAACTCGGTGGGCACGGACAAGTCGTTCCTCGACCTGCACATGCCGGAGCTCGTGGAGTACCTCCACTACCGGATCATCGACGTCTCGTCGATCAAGGAGCTCTCCCGGCGCTGGTACCCGCGCGTGTACTTCGCCTCCCCCAAGAAGGACGGCGGGCACCGCGCGCTGGCCGACATCCTCGAGTCGATCGACGAGCTCCGCTACTACCGCGAGGTCCTGTTCCCGGCCCAGCCGGGCCCGGACACGGCCACCGCACGCGCCGCCGCGGCCCGCGTCGCAGAGACCTCCGTCACGAAGCAGCTCGCCCCGTAGTTTTGAGTTCGGTCCGTGGCTTCCGACCATGTATGCTTTTCGACGGTCGCCCGGTCCAGGACCGGCGCACATGGTGGGCGTAGCTCAGCTGGTAGAGCATCGCGTTGTGGTCGCGAGGGCCGCGGGTTCAAGTCCCGTCGCTCACCCCATGAGACGGCAGGTCCGGAGCAGAAATGCTCCGGACCTGCCGCTTTTTCTTCTGCCGCGAGGGCGCCTTCTTCTGCCCGGGGTGCCCGGCCACGCTGCGCACCTCACCCCGGCACGCCCGGCCGCACTGCGCACCTCACCCCGGCACGTGGCCCCGCGGACGCTGCCGACCCGGCCCCACGCAAGGTGCCCCGCGGAGGTGGGTTGCTCCGTGTAGACGTTGTCTACTCAGCGCAACCCACCTCCGCGGGGCAGGTTCACCCAGGACCGGGCGGTGACTCACTACCCGGAGCCGCTCACCCCAGGAGCCGGACCACCGCGTCCGCGAGCTTGTCCTCGACACCCGTGCCGTACTTCATCCACAGCGACGGCTCGGTGAGCTCCAGCTCGATGACCATGGGCAGGTCGTCCTCCCCCGAGACGAGGTCGACCCGGGCATAGGTGAGCTCGGCGCCCGTGGCCTGCCGAGCGACGTCGAGCGCTCGGCGGGCCACCTCGATCTGGGCCGGCGTGGCCTCGAACGCCGCCATCTCCTCCTGCGCGTACAGCTCGCCGGAGTCCTCGGCGGGTCCCGTGAGCAGGGCGTTCTTGCGGACGGCGTGCGTGAGCTCGCCGTCGACGAACACGAGGCAGGTCTCGCCCGTCGTGTCGACCGAGGTGACGTAGGGCTGGATCATCACCCAGCGGCCGTCGTCGAGCAGCCGGGTGGCGTGCGCGATGGCCTTGCCGCGCGACTGGGCCGACACCGGCTGGTAGCGGCCGGTGTTCTGGGCCCCGGCGCTGACCACGGGCTTGACCACGAAGTCGCCGAACGCCGGCATGCGGGTGTGCACCGCGCGCTTGGACAGGTGCCGCGCGGGGTCGAGCCAGATCGTGGGGATGACGGGTACCCCGGCGGCCTCCAGGTCGCGCAGGTACCGCTTGTCGGTGTTCCACTCGATCACGGCGGCGGAGTTGGCCACCTTCGGCAGGGACCGCGCCCAGGCCACGAACTCGTCGTGGCGCGGCGAGTAGTCCCACGTGGAGCGGACGAGCACGAGGTCGTACGCCTGCCAGTCGACGGCCGGGTCGTCCCACACGGCGGGTTCGGCCGTGACGCCGCGCGCGCCCAGTGCGGCGATGAGCGGGACGTCGTCCTTGTCGAGGTCAGGAAGCTGGGAGCAGGTCGCGAGGGCTACGCGTGCGTTCGTCACGCCCCGAGACTATCGCCGGGCCGCCCGTCAGGTCCCGGGCTCAGGAAGCGGCGTCGGCCACAGCGGCGTCGTGCACACCCGGGTCCGACGCCGCGGCGTCCGCGGCACGGCGCAGCGCGCCGAGGATCCCGTCGGCGGTCAGCGAGCCGACGACGTCGCCCGTCTCCCCCACGACCGGCACCCGCCCCATGGCGGAACCGGGCAGCGCCGCGACCGCCTCGAAGGCGTCGGTCAGCCGGGCGCCCAACCGCACGGGGTCGGGCGCGGGCTGCACGATCCGGTCCGCGTCCTCCAGGTCGGCGGTCTGCACGCGGGCCAGCGCCAGCATGCGCGACGCCGAGCCGTCCCCGATGAAGTCCCGCACGCGGTCCGAGGCCGGGTGCGCCAGCACCGCGAGCGGGCTCGCGACCTGTTCGAGGTGGCCGCCCCGGGACAGGACGGCGATGCGGTCGCCGAGGCGCGCCGCCTCGTCGATGTCGTGCGTGACGAGGATCACCGTCGTGCCCGTCTCCCGCTGGATCCGCTGGAACTCCGTCTGGAGGTGCCGCCGGAACTCGGGGTCGACGGCACCGAACGGCTCGTCCATGAGCAGCACGGGCGGGTCGGTGGCGAGCGCACGCGCCACCCCGATGCGCTGCCGCTCGCCGCCGGAGAGCTCGTGCGGGTACCGCCTGGCGTAGGTGGCGGCGGGCAGCCCCACGAGGTCCAGCAGCTCCGCGACCCGGGCCCGCGTCCGGCGACGGTCCCAGCCCAGCAGCCCGGGCACGGTGGCGATGTTCGCCTCGACGGTGCGGTGCGGGAACAGCCCGACGTTCTGGATCACGTAGCCGATGCGGCGGCGCAGCTGCACCGGGTCGGCGTCGGTGACGTCCTCGCCGTCGAGCAGGATGCGCCCCGACGTCGGCTCCACCAGACGGTTCACCATGCGCAACGTGGTCGACTTGCCGCAGCCGGACGGGCCGACCAGGGCGAGCACCTCGTGCTCGCGCACGGCGAGGCTCAGTCCTTCGACGGCGACGGTGCCGTCCGCGTACGCCTTGCGGACGGTGTCGAGCTCGATCACTGTGCGGGCAGCCATGCCTCGAACCTACCGGGTGATTCGCACGGTAGGTTCTTAGCCATGCCCGGTAACCCGTGGTTCTCCTGGTCGTACGTGGTCGACAACGCTCCGGCGCTCTGGCAGCGCACCGTCGAGCACGCCGGCGTGACGATCGAGGCGGTCGCGATCTCCGCGGCCATCGCCATCCCGCTCGGTGCGCTGGTCTACCGGACCCGGTGGCTGGCCGGGCCCGTGCTCGGCACCGCGGCCGTCCTGTACACGATCCCCTCGCTGGCGCTGTTCGGCATCCTCGCGCCGCTGCTCGGCATCGGGCGCACACCCGTGCTGATCGGCCTCGTCGTCTACGCGCTGCTCGTCATCCTGCGCAACACCGTCGCCGGGCTCTCCACCGTGGACCCCGCGGTGGTCGACGCCGCCCGCGGCCTCGGCTACGGACCCGGGCGACTGCTCGTGCAGGTGGCGATGCCCAGCGCACTGCCCAGCATCATCGCCGGCCTGCGGCTCGCGACGGTGTCGTCCGTCGCGCTCGTGACCGTCGGCGTCGTCGTCGGGTACGGCGGGCTGGGGCAGATCATGTTCCAGGGCTTCCGGAACAACTTCTACCGCGCCGAGATCATGACCGCGACGCTCGCGACCATCCTGCTCGCCCTCGTGCTCGACCTCGCCCTATGGGCGGCCGGGCGGGCCCTGACCCCGTGGCTGCGCAGGAGGACCGCATGAGCGCCCCCACCGGTGTCGTCGGCGAGGCCCTCGTCTGGCTCAACGACCCCCTGACCTGGACAGAGCCCGGCGGCATCCTCGACCTGGCCGGCGAGCACCTGCTGATGACCGTCGTCGCCGTGGCGATCGCCGCCGCGTTCTCGATCCCCCTCGGTGCCTGGCTGGGGCACAGCGGTCGCGGGGCGGGCCTCGTCGTCTGGCTCACCAACGCCTCCCGCGCGCTGCCGACCCTCGGCATCATCCTCCTGCTCGCCTCCACGGGCCTGTTCGGCAACACCGCGACCGTGATCGCCGCCGCGTTCTTCGCCGTCCCGGTGCTGCTGGTCAACACCTACGAGGGCGTGCGCGGCGCGGACCCCGACGCCCGGGACGCCGCACGCGGCATGGGCATGAGCGGCGCACGCATCCTGACGCAGGTCGAGCTGCCGCTGGCCACCACGCTCGTGGCCGCCGGGCTGCGCACCACCATCGTGCAGGTGGTCGCGACCATCCCGCTCGCGGCACTCGTGGGCGGCGGCGGGATGGGCAAGATCATCTCGTTCGGCATGGGCACCCAGCGGTACGGCGAGGTGCTCGCCGGCGGCGTGCTCGTGGCGGTGCTGTGCCTGCTGATCGACGGGGTCCTCGCCGTCGGGCAGCGGCTGGCCACGCCCGCACCGCTGCGCGCCGGGGCGGCCTGACCGGGACCGAGGATGTAACGACATTCTCACGAGCGGGTTTATCCCTTGCCATCGACCGCTAGCCGGGGTCGAATGGGACCGATCGAAGCCGTAGAACAGTTGTACGCCACACACACTCGGAGACTTTCGATGAAGCTCGCCCGTAGATCTCTGTCCGTGCCCCGCGCTCTCGGCGCCGCGGCAGCCGTCGTCTCCCTCGCGTTCCTGACCGCCTGCGGCGAACCGGGCTCCGCCGGGGGCGGGGGTGGCAGCACCCCGACGGACGGCGGCAGCAGCCTCGCCGCCTGCGAAGCGGTCCCGGGCGACGAGCTGGTGGTGCTGGAGGACGACCAGCAGCTCCAGACCGTCGACAACATCATCCCGGCCGTCAACGCGGCCGCGATCGAGGGCGACGACACCCTGGTGCCGCTGCTCGACTCGGTGTCCGCGGCGCTCGACACCGACACCCTCATCGGCCTGAACAAGGCCGTCGACGTCGACCGGCGCACCTCCCAGGAGGTCGCCGAGGAGTTCGTCGCCGACGCCGGGCTGGACAGCCCCGAGCAGAGCGGCTCCGGCAAGATCGTGGTCGGCGCCGCCGACTTCGCGGAGAGCGCCACGCTCGGCACCATCTACGCGACGGTGCTGAACGCCGCCGGGTACGAGGCCGAGGTGACCACCATCGGCAACCGCGAGGCCTACCTCCCGGCGCTGGAGGACGGCAAGCAGGTCCAGGTGATCCCCGAGTACGTGGGCACGCTGACCGAGTTCATCAACAAGAACGTCAACGGCGCCGACGCCGAGCCGGTCGCCAGCAGCGACCTCGACGCGACGGTCGAGGGACTCACCGGACTGGGCGAGGAGGTCGGCCTCGTGTTCGGCGAGCCCTCCCCCGCGCAGGACCAGAACGCGTTCGCCGTGACCAAGGCCTTCGCCGACGAGCACGGCGTCAGCACACTCAGCGAGCTCGCCGAGACCTGCGGCGGCCTGGTGCTCGGCGGCCCGCCGGAGTGCACCGAGCGCCCGTTCTGCCAGCCGGGTCTGGAGGAGACCTACGGCCTGGAGTTCGCGGAGTTCACCGCGCTCGACGCGGGTGGCCCGCTGACCAAGACGGCGCTCCAGCAGGGCGAGATCACCCTCGGCCTGGTCTTCAGCTCGGACGGCTCCCTGACCCCCTCCGAGTGACCCGTTGAGTGCTGGATATTCGCCCTGTCTGGGGCATCAGAAGGGCGAATATCCAGCACTCATCGCGTGCTCACAGGCCGTAGGACTCCAGGAAGCGGAGCCAGACCTCGCTGACCGTCGGGTAAGCCGGGACGGCGTGCCACAGCCGGTCCAGCGGCACCTCCCCGACGACGGCGATGGTCGCCGCGTGCAGCATCTCGCCGGCGTCGGGCCCCACGAAGGTGGCGCCGACCAGGACCCGGCGCTGCGTGTCGACCAGCACCTGGGCCCGGCCGGCGTACCCGGGCGACTCCACGCTGGCGCCCGCCACCCAGGCCAGGTCGTACGACACGGCCTCGACGGGGATCCCCGCCGACCGCGCCTCCCGCTCCGTCGGGCCCACCCAGCCGACCTGCGGCTGCGTGAAGACCACCTGGACCCGCGCCGCCCGGTCAGCGGTCGCGGCGTACCGCGACCAGGGCTCGGCCTCCTGCCCCACGCCGGGGGCCGGCACGCCGCTGGTCGGGGCACGGTCGCCCGTCTCCGTGCCGAAGCGCGCGGCCACCACGTCGCCGACGACCCGCGCCTGATACTTGCCCTGGTGCGTGGTCGGCGCTCGGCCCGTCACGTCGCCGCAGGCGTACAACCAGCCCTCGGACACCGCGGTGACCTGCATCGACTCGTCGACGACGAGCGCGCCGCCGCGACCCAGCGCCGAGTCGTCCAGGCCGATCGTGTCCAGGCTCAGGTCCACCGTGCGCGGGACCCGGCCCGTGGCCACGAGGATCTCGGCCGCCGTGACCTCGCTGCCGTCGGACAGGGTGACGGTCACCGGACCGTCCACGTCCGGACGCCGCACCGCGCTGGGCTCGACACCCAGCCGGACGTCGACGCCCGCCGCCCGCAGCGCGTCCGCGACCATCTCGCCGGCGAACGGCTCGGCGTTCGACAGCAGTCCGCCCCGGGCCAGCAGCGTCACCCGCGCACCGAGGTCCGCGTACGCGTTCGCCATCTCGACGCCCACCACACCGCCGCCGACCACGACGAGCGACTCCGGCACGGAGTCGGCCGCCGTCGCCTCACGGCTCGACCAGGGCGAGGCCTCGGCGAGGCCAGGCACGTCCGGCAGCACGGGCACGCTGCCCGTCGCGACGATCACCGCGTGCCGCGCCCGCAGGAGCCGGGTGACCGGCGCGTCGCCGATGTCGGTGGCCTCCCCGAAGCCCGCGGCGGGGCTGTCCTTGGGCGCCGTCACCTCGACGAGCCGCTCGCCGGCCAGCCGGCCGTGCCCACGCACCAGCGTCAGGCCGGCGCTCTCGACCCACGAGACCTGCCCGGCGTCGTCCCAGTGGCTGGTGATCTCGTCGCGGCGGGCGAAGACCGCCGCAGCGTCCAGCGGACCCGGATCCTTCAGACCCGGCGTGTCCCGGGCTAGCGCACGGACGGCGCCCGCGCGCAGCAGCACCTTGGACGGCATGCAGGCCCAGTACGAGCACTCGCCGCCCACCAGCTCGGACTCGACCAGCGCGACGGACAGGCCCGTGCGCGAGGCGCGGTCGGCCGCGTTCTCGCCCACCGGCCCGCCGCCGATCACGACGACGTCGAACGACTCCTCAGAAACACTCATGGCGCCATGGTGTCCTGCCGCCGGTCCGGACGCCAGGCGCGAGGACCTTACGGATCCGTCAGATGTCCGCGCGACAGACCACCCCACCCCAGCCCGCGCCGGGCCCGGGCCGGGCTGGCCCGGGCCGGGCCGGGCCGTCGCACGTAGGGCTGGTCGGCTCATGGAGCCGCATAGCGCGACCAACCCCACGTTCGGCACCCGACCGCCGGCAGGCGGGTGGGTCAGGCCAGGCCCGCGCGGCGCAGGGCGTCCGCCATCGCGGTGTCGGCGGGGGCGGGGCGGCCGCGGCCACCCTGGCCGCGCTGACCCTGGCCACGCTGACCCTGACCCTCCCGGCCCCGGCCCTGACCGTCCCGGCCGCGGCCCTCGCCACCCGGGCGGCCCCCGCGCCGACCGTCACCCTGACCGCCGGCCCCGCCGGAACGCCCGGTGCCCGACCCGCCGCCGACCTCGTCGTCCAGCCGCAGCGAGAGCGAGATGCGCTTGCGCTGCAGGTCCACGTCCATGACCTTCACCTTGACGATGTCGCCGGACTTCACGACCTCGCGCGGATCGCTGACGAAGTTCTTGGACATCGCCGAGACGTGCACCAGACCGTCCTGGTGCACCCCGACGTCCACGAACGCGCCGAACGCCGCCACGTTGGTGACCTGTCCCTCCAGCACCATGCCCGGCACCAGGTCCCCCAGCGTCTCGACGCCGTCGGCGAAAGACGCCGTGGTGAAGGCCGGGCGCGGGTCGCGGCCCGGCTTCTCCAGCTCGGCGAAGATGTCGGTCACGGTGGGCAGACCGAAGGTCTCGTCCACGAACTGGGTGGGCTTCAGCGTCCGCAGGGCGGCGCCGTTGCCGATGAGGGCCCGGACGTCCGCGCCCGACGCCGTCACGATGCGCCGCGCCAGCGGGTACGCCTCGGGGTGCACCGACGACGCGTCCAGCGGCTCGTCGCCGCCGGTGACCTTGAGGAAGCCCGCGCACTGCTCGAACGCCTTGGGACCCAGGCGCGGCACGTTCTTCAGCGCCGCCCGCGACGCGTACGGGCCGTTGGCGTCCCGGTAGGAGACGATGTTCTCCGCGAGCGTCGAGGTGATGCCCGAGACCCGCGACAGCAGCGGCACCGACGCCGTGTTGAGGTCCACGCCCACGCCGTTCACGCAGTCCTCGACCACGGCGTCCAGCGACCGCGACAGCTTGGTCTCGGTGATGTCGTGCTGGTACTGGCCCACGCCGATCGACTTGGGGTCGATCTTCACGAGCTCCGCGAGCGGGTCCTGCAGGCGGCGCGCGATGGAGACGGCACCGCGGATCGACACGTCCAGGTCCGGCAGCTCGGAGCTCGCATACGCCGACGCCGAGTACACGGACGCACCCGCCTCCGACACGACGGCCTTGGTCAGGCCGAGCTCCGGCGCCTTCTTCATCAGGTCGGCGGCCAGGCGCTCCGTCTCGCGCGACGCCGTCCCGTTGCCGATCGCCACCAGGTCGACCGAGTGCTTCGTGGCCAGCCGGGCGAGCACGGCCAGCGACTCGTCCCACCGGTTGGCGGGTGCGTGCGGGTAGATCGTCGCGTGCTCCACGACCTTGCCGGTCGCGTCCACGACGGCGACCTTGACGCCCGTGCGCAGCCCCGGGTCGAGGCCCATCGTGGCGCGCGTGCCGGCCGGCGCGGCCAGCAGCAGGTCGCGCAGGTTGGCGGCGAAGACGCGCACCGCCTCGTCCTCCGCCTCCGAGCGCAGCCGCAGCCGCACGTCGATACCGAGGTGCACGAGGATCTTGGTGCGCCAGGCCCACCGGACGGTGTCGGTCAGCCAGCGGTCGGCCGGACGGCCCTGGTTCGCGATGCCGAACTGGTGCGCGATGGTCGCCTCGTACGACGTCGGCACGCCGGGCTCGATGCCCTCCTCCGGCTCGATGGTCAGGTCCAGCACGTCCTCCTTCTCGCCCCGGAACAGGGCGAGCACGCGGTGCGAGGGCAGGCTCGACAGCGCCTCGGAGAACTCGAAGTAGTCGGAGAACTTGGCGCCCTTGTCCTGCGCGCCGTCGCGGACGGCCGAGAGCATGCGCCCGCGCTGCCACAGCCGCTCGCGCAGCGTGCCGATCAGGTCGGCGTCCTCGCCCATGCGCTCCACGAGGATCGCCCGGGCCCCGTCGAGCGCCGCGGCGGCGTCGGCCACGCCCTTGTCGGCGTCGACGTAGGGCCCGGCGGCCTCCTGCGGGTCCAGCGACGGGTCACCGAGCAGGCCGTCGGCGAGCGGCTCCAGGCCGGCCTCGCGCGCGATCTGCGCCTTGGTACGCCGCTTCGGCTTGTACGGGAGGTAGATGTCCTCCAGCCGCGACTTGGTCTCCGCCGACATGATCTGCGCCCGCAGCTCGTCCGTGAGCTTGCCCTGCTCCTCGACCGAGGCCAGGATCGCCGCCCGCCGCTCCTCCAGCTCGCGCAGGTACCGCAGCCGCTCCTCCAGCGTGCGCAGCTGCGCGTCGTCGAGCGTGCCCGTGACCTCCTTGCGGTAGCGGGCGATGAACGGCACCGTCGCGCCGCCGTCGAGCAGGTCGACCGCGGCGGACACCTGCCCTTCCCGCACGCCCAGCTCCTCGGCGATCCGCCGGTTGATACTTGCCAACGTTTCCTACCTCACTTGTCGCGTCGCACACGCCGGGTGGTCCGCACAGATTGTGCCCGGGACCACTGACATCTGTCGCATCCGTCCGCCCGTGTCCGACCCACGGATCACCTGGCTGACCTGTGCGTCCGACCCGTGAGCGGCGCAAGCGCCGGGCCGGCCGGGACATAACCGGGGCGAGGCCGTGCGCGTGCCCGGTCCCCGGCCCCAGGAGGAAGCAGTGCAGCGTCGCCCCAGGACCAGCAGCCCTGTCCGCCCATCTACGCACCACCTCGCCACGCGTCAGCCCGCCGCGCACCGCCCAGTCCCGCACCGCCCAGCCCGCGCCGCGGCGGCGGGCCTGGCCGCCGTCCTCGCCCTGACCGCGTGCGGCCCCGCCGCCGACGAGGGACTCGTGCGCTCCGACGCCGCGCGCACCGTCGTCGCCCTGGCCGACGCGCCCGCGAGCGCCGACGCCGTGACCGCCACCGAGCACCTGGGCCTGCTCGCCCTGCGCGCGACCCAGGAGCCAGAGGAGAACGCGCTGGTCTCCCCGGCGTCGCTGTCGTTCGCGCTGGCGCTGCTGGCCGAGGGCGCGCGCGGCCGGACCACGGCATCGCTCGACGCGGCGCTGGGTGCGGCAGGCGAGGACCGCACCACCGCCTACAACGCCCTGGCGGGCGCGCTCACCCGGTACGACGGCGACCCTGCCGTCGTGCAGGACGACGAGCTGCCCGACCGGCCGCTGCTGCACCTGGCGAACCAGGCGGTGCTCGACGACGGGCTGGCCGTGGAGCAGGACTACCTGGACGCGCTGGCGACGTCCTTCGACGCGGGTGTCCAGCGCACGGACCTGGGCAGCGGTGCCGGCAAGGCGGTGCTGGACGCGTGGGTGCGGGAGCACACCGGTGGCCTGATCAAGAGGTCGGCGATCGAGCCCGACGCGGCGCTGCGGCTCGTGCTGCAGAACGCCGTCCTGCTCGCGGCCCCCTGGGAGACGCCGTTCCAGGAGGACCTGACCCGCGACGTGGACTTCACGGGGCCGGCGGGGACGCAACCGACCAGCATGCTGCACGGCACCGAGGCCTGGGCCTACGCGGAACGCGACGGCTGGGCGGCCGTGCGGCTGCCCTACACCGAGGCGTTCCACGCGGACGTGCTGCTGCCGCCCGCCGGGGCCGACCCCGCACAGATCACGCCCGACGCCCTGGACGCCCTCACCCGGGCGCTCGACGGCGGGTCGCCGCGGTCCGTCGAGCTCACGATGCCCACGCTGGAGCTCCGCCCGCCGGTCCTGGACCTGGCGCCCGCGCTGGAGGAGGCGGGCCTCGGCGGGCTGTTCGGCGAGCCGGACCTGTCCGGGATCACCACCGCGGAGCCGCTGCGGCTGAGCCAGGCCATGCAGCAGGCGTACCTGCGCCTGGACGAGGAGGGCACGGTCGCCGCCGCGGTCACCGAGCTGGGCGTCGAGACGAGCGGCGCGATGCCCGAGGAGGCCGTGCGGATGCTGGTCGACCGGCCCTACCTGCTCCGGATCGCCCACACGGAGACCGGTCTGCCCCTGTTCCTGGCGGCCGTGCGCAGCCCGCAGCACTGACCCCGACCGGCCACGGCCCGGACCATTGACCCGGGCACCCGCCGCCAGTAGCGTGCGCACCACCCAACGGGTGAAACCGCATTCCCGCGGTACCCCAGCACGAGGAGGTGCTCCGTGGCGCTGTCGTTCCTCGACCGCGAGCACACGGTGGCCAGGCCCGGCTACAGCCGGTGGCTCATCCCGCCGGCGGCGCTCGCCATCCACCTGTGCATCGGCCAGGCCTATGCCACCAGCGTGTACAAGAACGCACTGGTCGCCCACTTCGACACGAGCCTGACGGCGGTCGGCGTCATCTTCTCGATCGCCATCGTCATGCTCGGGCTCTCGGCGGCGGTGATGGGTACCTGGGTGGAACGGGTCGGGCCGCGGGCGGCGATGTTCACGTCGGCGTGCTTCTGGGCGTCGGGGTTCCTCGTCGGCGCGCTCGGCATCGCCACGTCGCAGCTCTGGCTGGTCTACCTCGGGTACGGCGTGATCGGCGGCATCGGGCTGGGCATCGGCTACATCTCGCCCGTGTCGACGCTGATCAAGTGGTTCCCCGACCGGCCGGGCCTGGCCACGGGCATGGCGATCATGGGGTTCGGCGGCGGCGCGCTGGTGGCCTCCCCGCTGTCCCGGCAGCTCATGGCGGTCTACGACAGCGGCTACGACCCGTCCGACCCGACGTCCGTGGCCTCCGGCGGCGCCGTCACCTCACTGTTCGTGACGCTGGGCATCGCGTACTTCCTGGTGATGATGCTCGGCGTGTTCACGGTGCGGGTCCCCGCGCCGGGCTGGACGCCCGCGGGTTTCGACGCGAGCGCCGTGGCGGCCAGGCCCATGGTGTCGACGGCGAACGTCTCGGCGGCGAACGCGATCAGGACCCCGCAGTTCTGGTTCCTGTGGACGGTGCTGTTCTGCAACGTGACGGCGGGCATCGGGATCCTGGAGCAGGCCGCGCCGATGATCCAGGACTTCTTCCGCGACGGCGCCACCTCCACGGTCGCCCCGGCGACGGCGGCGGGCTTCGTGGCATTCCTGTCGCTGTTCAACATGGCAGGCCGGTTCGTCTGGTCGTCGACGTCGGACTTCATCGGCCGCAAGCCGACCTACGTCATGTACCTGGGCGTCGGCATGGTCCTCTACGTGCTGCTGGCCACGGTGGGCAACCTCTCCACGGTGATCTTCGTGCTGGTGGCCGCGGTCATCATCTCGTTCTACGGCGGCGGCTTCGCCACCGCGCCCGCCTACCTGCGCGACCTGTTCGGCACGTTCCAGGTGGGTGCCATCCACGGCCGGCTGCTGACCGCGTGGTCCGCGGCGGGCATCGCCGGGCCGCTCATCATCAACGGTTTCCTCGACGCGCAGGGCACGCCGGGCGAGCTGGTCGCCGCCGACTACCGGCCCGCGCTGTTCACCATGGTGGGCGTGCTGGCCGTCGGGTTCGTGGCCAACGCGCTGGTGCGCCCTGTCGCGGCGCGGTTCCACGAGCCCGCCGGCCCGGCCGGCGCGCTCGCCGAGGGGAAGGTGTGATCATGGCGGAGCAGCCTCCGCAGCAGGTCGGGAACCAGGTGCCGCGACTCGTCGTCACGTGGCTGGTGGTGACCGTGCCGCTGGCGTACGGCCTGTTCGAGACGATCAAAGGCGTCGTCCCCCTCTTCACGTCCTGACCCCGGCGCCCGACGCCGTCCCGCTCACCGCACGCTCTCGGCCTCCAGGCCGCCACGCACCGCCGCGAGGAGGTGCGCGAGGTGCTCGAGGTCGCCGTCGGGCACGCCGGTGCCCCGCAGCACCTGCGCGGCCTCGCGGTCGAGCGTGGGCAGCGCCTCGTCGAGGACCTGCCGCCCGGCGGGGGTGAGCTCGAGGAACGAGGAGCGGCCGTCCTCGGGGTTGGCGTGCCGGCGCACCAGGCCGTCCCGGACCTGCCGGTCGACGCCCTTGCTCGCCGCGCCCACGGTGATCCCGAGCCGCCGCACCACGTCGGAGACCCGGCAGTGCGGCACCGAGTCGACGGCGCGGAGCAGGTCCAGCCGGCCGAGCCCGTGGCCGTGGGCGGCCCGCAGCCGCGCGTCGAGCAGGGTGTAGAGCCGGACCTCGACCCGCACGAGGTCGTCGAGCAGCTGCGTGCCGTCGAGCCCGGCGCCTCGCGGAATAGATTCCGCGGAATCTTGTTTGGCTTCCATGGAATCTATTCTGACGCACGAGGGGACACCATGGACCAGACGTCGCTCGCCGAGCTCCGCACCTTCTACACGTCGTTCGGCCGGATGCCGCTGCCGGACGGCACCCGGGTCAACGAGACCACGCTCGGCACCGTCCCGGCGCTGGACGTCCTGACGCCCGGCGACGACGCCGGCGTACTGCTCTACCTGCACGGCGGCGGCTACGTCGTCGGCGACGCGCGCACGGGGGTGCCGCTGGCCGCCGCACTCACCTCCCGGGCGGGGCTGCGTGCCGTGTCGGTCGACTACCGCCTCGCCCCCGAGCACCCGTTCCCCGCCGCCGTCGACGACGGCCTGGCGGCCTATCGGGCCCTGCTGGCCGGCGCCGACCCGGCGCGTGTCGTCCTGGCGGGCGACTCGGCGGGCGGCGGCCTCGCCCTGGCCACCGTGCTGGCCGCCCGCGACGCCGGGCTTCCCCTGCCGGCCGCCGTCGCCACCTTCTCCGGCTGGTTCGACCTGACGCTGTCCGGCGCCAGCCTCACCGGCAAGGAGAGCGTCGACCCGATCTTCGACGCCGCCGACATCCGCGGGTACGCGGCCACCTACCTGCCCGACGCCGACGCCGCCCGCAACCCCCTGGCCAGCCCGGTGCTCGCCGACCTGCGCGGCCTGCCGCCGCTCCTGCTCCAGGTGGGCACCGCCGAGGTGCTGCTCGACGACAGCACGCAGCTCGCCGCCCGGGCCGCGGCCGCGGACGTCGAGGTGACGCTGGAGGTGTACCCGGACAGCGCGCACGTGTTCCAGCACCACCACGCCACCGACCCGACGGCGGAGCGCGCCATGGACGTCGCGGCGGCGTTCCTGGCCCGCCACTCGGGCCGGGCCTGAGCGGCGCGGGCCGCGCGTGGTACATCTTGGACCAGGTAGGGCCGCGACCACGTGGCTAGCGTGTCCGGCATGAACAACCCCGTGGTGCAGCGCCTGATCGGCGCCCTGAACAGCCGTGACCTCGACGCGGTGACCGCCTGCTTCGGTCCGGACTTCGTGAGCGAGTGGCCGGCCCACCCGGGCCGGGACTTCCAGGGGCCGGAGCTGGTGCGCCGGAACTGGCAGATGATCTTCACGACCTCGCCGGACATCGTGATCGCGATGACGAACGCGGTCGAGGTGGGCGACGAGGTGTGGGGCGAGTGGCACTACACCCAGGCTGCCGGGCAGGACCTGCGTGGCGTCATCGTCGTCACGGTGCGTGACGGCCTGATCCGCCGGTCGCGCTTCTACATGGAGCCGGTCGACGCGGCCGACGCCCCGGTCGCGGGGGGACCACAGCTCGCCCGCGACTGACAGAATCGAGTCGTGCGCACGGACGACGACTTCGGAACCGCCCTCCGGGGCCTGCGGCGCCGGGTCACCCCGGACGAGGTCGGGGTGCCGGCGTCGTTGCCCGCCGTCCGGCGCGTGCCCGGCCTGCGCCGCGACGAGCTCGCGGGCCTCGTCGGCGTCTCCGAGGAGCACGTCAAGCGGCTGGAGCAGGGCCGGCGTCGGCCCTCGCCGGGTGTGGTCGACGCGCTCGCCCGGGCGCTGCGGCTCACGCCGGCGGAGCACACCCGGCTGCGTGCGCTGGCGGGGTTCGCCGCCACCCCCGAGGCGGACGGCCGGGTGCCGCGCGAGATCACGGAGACGGCGCGCCGGATGCTGGACCGGCTGACCGAGGTGGCGGTCTGCGTCTGCGACGCGACCTGGACGGTGCTGGCCGCGAACGACCTCTGGCACTCGGACGTCTGCACGGTGCCGGACACCCCGGGGCGCGACCGGAACGTGGTCTGGCGCGCTTTCACGGAGACCGGCCCGTCGGTCTTCCGGGTGCCCGAGAAGCTGGCCGGCTTCCGTGCCACGGTCGTGGCCGAGCTGCGTGACGCGGCACGCCGCTACCCGGCCGACGCCGAGCTGTCGTCGATGATCGCCGACCTGCGCGACCGAAGCCCTGAGTTCGTCCGGCTCTGGGACGCTCCACCCAGCCCGGGCGGTCACGCGGACCGGCTCCGGGTGCCGAGCCCGGTCCACGGCCACCTCGATCTCGACCTGGACGTGCTGACCCTCGGCCCGGGCGACCTGCGCGTCGTCGTGTACACCGCGTCGGCGGCGGAGGAGGCCGAGGGCGCGTTGCCGGCCGCCGCGCGCTGACCCGACGCCACCCGTGTCGCACACCTCGGTGCGGGCGGGGTCGAGGTCCGTGAGCCACGGCCCGGCCGTGCCCTCACGCCCTGCGGCTCACGTTCGCCCCGGACCGCCTCAGCGCAGCCGGTCCGCCCGTGTGTAGACGTTCATCGAGTCGCCGCGCACGAACCCCAGCAGCGTCACACCGGCCTCCTCGGCCAGGTCCACCGCCAGCGTGGACGGCGCCGAGATCGCCGACAGCACCGGGATGCCGGCCCGCGCGGCCTTCTGCACCAGCTCGAACGACGCCCGCCCGCTGACCTGGAGCACCGTCCCGGCAGCGGGCAGGGCGCCGTCGCGCAGCGCCGCGCCGACCACCTTGTCGACGGCGTTGTGCCGCCCCACGTCCTCCCGCACGTACAGCGGCTCGCCGTCCGCGGTGAACAGACCCGCGGCGTGCAGCCCGCCGGTCCGGTCGAAGGCGCGCTGGCGCTCGCGCAGGAGGTCGGGCAGGTCCGCGATCACCTCAGGACGCACCGTGACGGAGTCGTCCGCGACCGGCCAGCGCAGTCCCGCGAGCACCTCCACCACCGTGTCCGACCCGCAGACCCCGCACGCGCTCGTCGTCGCGAAGGCCCGGGGCCGCGGAGGTTCGACGCCGCGCGCGAGAGCCACCTCCACCGTGTTGTCCTCGTCGGGGCACAGCCGCATGGCCGCGATGTCCTCCCGCGCGGCCACCGCGCCCTCGGAGACCAGCCACCCGGCCACCAGGTCGAAGTCGTGACCGGGGGTCCGCATCGTCACGGTCAGGGTCTCGGCGTCCGCCCCGCTCCCCGGTGGCATCCCGCCCACGGGCACCACCTGCCGCGGCCCCACGGGCACCACCGGCCGCACGGGCACCACCGGCCGCACGGCACCGACCACCCCGGCTCGGCGTCCGGCTGCCTCGGCCGGCACGACCGGGGCGACCGGGGCGGCCGGCACGACCGGGGCGGCCGGGGCGGCCGGCACGGCCGGGGCGCGCGACCGGGCCACCGCGGCGACCAGCCGCACCATCAGCGGCTCCTCGACGGCGAGCGTGTCCGGGCGCTCCACACGGACACCCTCGCGGACGCGCACCACACGCCGCCGGTCGGTGACGACTCCCATGCGGCCAGTCTGGCATCCACCGGTCCCGGCCTGTCCACCACCGCAACCCGCCCGGGTTCGGTCCCCCTGCGCCGCAGGGCCCGCGAGATCGGCCCTCTGCACGGCACAGCCCGCCCGGGTCTGGTCCCGCTGCGCTGCGCACCCCGCGAGATCGGTCCCCCGCGCCGCACAGCCCCCCGAGATCGGTCGTATGCACCGCACGGCCCCCCCCAAGATCGGTCGTTTGCACCGCACAGCCCCCAGGATCGGGGGGGGGGGGGGGGGGGGGGGGGGGGGCGGGGGGCGCGCGCGGGCCCCCCCCCCCCCCCCCCCCCCCCCCCGGTCGTCGGTTCGGGGTCTGGGTCCGGGGTCTGTCCGGTGGTCTGGGTGTGTCTCGTCCGGTGGGCTTCCGGCCTGGGCGTCAGGCCTGGCCGTGCTCCGCGTGGAGCCGGTCGGTCTCGTCCTGGACATGGGTGGCGACGTCCGCGTAGGCGGACGCGTGTGCGCGCGCGTGGTGGCCGCAGAAGAGCAGCTCGCCCACGGGCAGAACGACGCGCACGTAGGCCTGCGCGCCGCAGCGGTCGCAGCGGTCGAGGGCGGTGAGCGGTTCGGTCGTCATGGTCGTCACATCTCCATCCAACCATTCGCTCGCACGGTTCATGCCGGCCCGGGTGGGCGGTTCGCTGCGAGCATAGCGGCGTGGCTCACAGTCGTGGTGTCCATCTGCCCCCAATTGCGCTGAAAGGGTAATTTCCGTCATCGGGTGAATCTTGGTGTCACACAGCCGTTCGGGTGGTGTGCGGGGCGCCTGACGCCGGTTGTCGGTGTCCTCGTCTACGCTGTCGCCGTGACCGCAACGTCCGAGTCGTACACCGCTCGCCACCTGTCCGTCCTCGAGGGTCTCGAGGCGGTCCGCAAGCGTCCCGGCATGTACATCGGGACCACCGACTCCCGTGGCCTGATGCACTGCCTCTGGGAGATCATCGACAACTCCGTCGACGAGGCCCTGGGCGGGTACGCGACGAAGATCGGCATCGTGCTGCACGCCGACACGTCCGTGACGGTGTCCGACGACGGCCGCGGCATCCCCGTCGACATCGAGCCCAAGACCGGCCTGAGCGGCGTCGAGGTGGTCTACACCAAGCTGCACGCCGGCGGAAAGTTCGGCGGGGGCTCGTACCAGGCCTCCGGTGGTCTGCACGGCGTCGGCGCCTCCGTCGTGAACGCCCTGTCCTCCCGGCTGGACGTCGAGGTGGACCGCGGCGGCAAGACGTACCGCATGACGTTCCACCGCGGGGAGCCCGGCACCTACACCGACCCGACGTCGGGTCCCGGCCCCGACTCGCCCTTCCAGCCCTTCGTGGAGCGCTCGGAGCTGGCCGTCGTGGGCAAGGCGCCGCGCGGCCGCACCGCCACGCGCGTGCGCTACTGGGCCGACCGGCAGATCTTCCCCAAGTCCGCCGTCTTCAGCTACGACGAGCTCGTCACGCGCGTGCGGCAGACCACGTTCCTGGTGCCGGGCCTCGAGATCACGGTGCGCGACGAGCGCGGCCTGCCGGGTACGCCGGGCGAGGCCGGGCCGCACGAGGAGGTCTTCCAGCACAGCGGCGGTGCCGCCGACTTCGTCGAGTTCCTGGCGCCCGACTCCCCGGTCACGGCCACGTGGGTGCTGCAGGGCTCGGGCAGCTTCACCGAGACGGTGCCGGTGCTGGACGAGCGTGGCCACATGTCGCCGCGCGAGGTGCAGCGCCAGTGCGAGGTGGACATCGCGCTGCGGTGGGGTACCGGGTACGACACCGAGGTGCGCTCCTTCGTCAACATCATCTCGACGCCCAAGGGCGGCACGCACCTGACGGGCTTCGAGCAGGGTCTGCTCAAGGTGATCCGCAAGAACGTCGAGGCCAACGCGCGCAAGCTCAAGGTCTCCACCAAGGACGGCGCGGAGCGCATCGAGAAGGACGACGTGCTCGCAGGCCTGACGGCCGTGGTCACGGTGCGTCTGGCGGAGCCGCAGTTCGAGGGGCAGACCAAGGAGGTGCTGGGCACCGGCCCGGTGCGCCAGATCGTCTCCCGCGTGGTCGAGAAGGAGATCCAGGCCCGCCTGAGCTCCACCAAGCGGGACGAGAAGACGCAGGCCTCGCTGCTCCTGGACAAGATCGTCGCCGAGATGCGGGCGCGCATCACCGCGCGCAAGCAGAAGGAGATCTCGCGCCGCAAGAACGCGCTGGAGACCTCCTCGCTGCCGGCCAAGCTCGCGGACTGCCGCTCGAACGACGTGGACCGGTCCGAGCTGTTCATCGTCGAGGGCGACAGCGCCCTCGGCACCGCGAAGCTCGCGCGGTCCAGCGACTTCCAGGCGCTGCTGCCGATCCGCGGCAAGATCCTGAACGTCCAGAAGGCGTCGATCAGCGACATGCTGCGCAACGCCGAGTGCGCGGCGATCATCCAGGTGCTCGGCGCCGGCTCCGGCCGGTCCTTCGACATCGAGGCCGCGCGCTACGGCAAGATCATCATGATGACCGACGCCGACGTGGACGGCGCGCACATCCGCACCCTCCTGCTGACGCTCTTCTACCGCTACATGAAGCCGATGGTGGAGGCCGGCCGCGTGTTCGCCGCAGTGCCGCCGCTGCACCGGGTCGAGGTGATCGGCAACGGCCGGCGCAAGAACGAGTACATCTACACGTACTCCGAGGCGGAGCTGGGTGCCACGCTCAAGAAGCTCGACAAGGCCGGTCGCCGCTACAAGCCCGACATCCAGCGGTACAAGGGCCTGGGCGAGATGGACGCCGACCAGCTCGCGGAGACCACCATGGACCCGCGCCACCGCACGCTGCGCCGGGTCACGGCGGAGCACGCCGAGGCCGCGGAGCGTGCCTTCGAGCTGCTGATGGGCACCGACGTCGCGCCGCGCAAGGAGTTCCTCATCGCCGGTGCGGCAGAGCTGGACAGGTCCCGGATCGACGTCTGAGCCACGGCCCGGAGCGGGCCGAGGGCTGGGACGGCGCCGCCGCGAGGCGCACGCCGACCTAGACTCGCGAGCGTGAACACGACTTCCTTCCGCCCGTTCCGGGCGACCCGCGCCGCGTCCGCCGTCCTCCTGGCCGTGGGGCTGGGCGCCGGGTTGCTCGCCGGGTGCGGTGACGGTACGGCGGAGCCTGCGACCGACACCGCTCCGCCGGCGATGAGCCAGCGGTCGGACGCGCCGTCCGACGCGGCATCGGGCGGTGCGACGGACGCCGGGTCGCAGAAGCCGGGTGCGGACACCTTCAGCTACCCGGGGCGCACCGGCTCGACCGCGCTGGAGCTGCTGCTGGAGGCGGACCCGTCGGCCGAGCTCACGGGCGAGGGCGAGAACGCGTTCGTCACCGCCATCGGCGGCCGGGCGGCCGACGACTCGAAGAAGGAGTTCTGGTCGCTGTCGGTGGACGGTGTCCCGGCACAGGTCGGGGCGGGCACGCTCCAGACCGAGGACGGTCAGGAGATCACATGGACGATCGAGACGTACTGATGGGCGACCGGGGCGCGCGGCGTCGGGACGAGCCGGGTGCAGGGGTGCGCCCTAGTTCTGGTGGCTTGGCCTCTGGTGGCTTGGCCTCTCGTGACCTGACCTTTCGTGAGCTGGCCCGTCGCTGGTGGCGTCCCGCCGTCGTCGTCCTGGTGCTGACGGCCGCCGTCGTGTGGCGCCTGGTCGCGCCCGGGCTCGGCGCACCCCCGAACCTGGAGATCGCGACTGCCGCGACGTTCCTCGGGGCGCTGCTGCTGCGCAACCGGTGGGCGGCCGTGGTGCCCTTCGCGGTGGTCGCCGTGAGCGACGCCGTGCTCGGCAACACCCAGATCATGTGGTTCACCTGGTCCGCGTGGGCGGTGATCGGCGTGGGCGCGATCTTCGTACGGCACCTGCGCGGTCCCGCCCGGTATGCCGCCGCGCTCGGCCTGGGGGTCGGTGGCTCGCTGTGGTTCTTCGCGTGGACCAACTTCGGGGTCTGGCTGATGGACGGGCTGTACCCGCAGACGCTCGATGGACTCCTCGCGAGCTACGTGGCCGGGCTGCCGTTCCTGCGCACGATGCTGCTGGGCAACCTGGTGCTCGTGCCGCTGGCGGCCGCCGTCGCGTCGCTGGTGGAGCGGACCGAGGTGGCGGCCTCTCCCGTGGCGCAGCCGGCGAAGCCATAGCCGCTGGCCCCTTCCGCGGTGCAGCCGGCGAAGCCATAGCCGCTGGCCCCTTCCGCGGTGCAGCCGGCGAAGCCTTGGCCGCCGGCTGTGCCGCCCCTCCGCCCGACTTCGGTCCCTTGCCCACGCAAGACCCCTGGGTTCGGGGGGGGGGGGGGGGTTGGGGGGGGGGGGGGGGGCGGGGCGGGGGCCCCCCCCCCCCCCGGGGGGGGGGGGGGGGGGGGGGGCGCGGGGGGGGGGGGGGCGGGGCCCCCCCCCCCCCCCCCCCCCCCGGCGGCGGCCCCCCCCCCCCCCCCCCCCCCCGGCGCCCCCCCCCCCCCCCCCCCCACCCCCCCGACCTCGCGGGCAAAGCTGCCGGCCTCGCGGCAAGCTGCCGATCTGCGGCAGCCGGTCAGGCCCGGGCGGTGTGGTACTTGCCCTGGGCGGTCAGCAGGCCCTCGGTGACCAGCAGCTCGACGGCGTCGGCGGCGTCGTCGACCAGGACCGGCAGGTCCTTGCGCTCGGTGCCGGAGAAGTCGCGCAGCACGTAGTCAGCCGTGTCCATGCGGCCCGGCGGGCGCCCGACGCCGACGCGCACCCGGTGGTAGTCCTTGGTGCCGAGCGCCTTGGTGGTGTCACGCAGCCCGTTGTGCCCGCCCTCGCCGCCACCGATCTTCAGCTTGATCGTGTCGAACGGGATGTCCACCTCGTCGTGCACCATCACCACCTGCTCGGCGGGCACGTCGTAGTACTTGGCCAGCGCGCTGACCGGGCCGCCCGAGGTGTTCATGTAGGTGGTCGGCTTGGCGAGGACCACGCGCGGTCCCGGTGCACCGCCCGGCAGCACGCCGAGGCGCGCCTCGGCGACGACCGCCTGGGCCCGCGGGTGCTTCGAGAACCGGGCGCCGGTGCGCTCGGCGAGCAGGTCCAGCACCATCTGGCCCACGTTGTGCCGGTTGCCGGCGTACTTCGGTCCGGGGTTCCCGAGGCCGACGACGAGCCAGGGCCGGTCACTCATGCGGATCTTCCTCTCACGACGACGGACGTTCTCGGCAGCCGGGGCATCCCGGCGGCGACGCGCGCCGCGGCGGGAACGAGCCGGGCCGAGGCAGAACCCGCGCCGCGCACGATCATCTCGCGCGCAGGCCCGGAGGTTCTACCTCGGCCCGGTACGTCCCGGCACGCGGCCGGGGCTGGTGCTGCCTGGCGGGAGGGGCTCAGCCCTCGGCGGGCGCCTCGGCGGCGGACTCGGCGGAGTCGGCCGACTCCTCCTCGTCCGCGCTGGCCTCGCCGCGCGGCTCGGTGATCAGCACGACGGCGTGCTCCGGGTCGGTGAGCAGCGTGACGCCGGACGGCAGGGTGACCTCGCCCGCGTGCACCTGGGCACCGGCCTCGAGGCCCTCGATGGAGACGTCGACGGACTCCGGCAGGTGCGTGGCCTCGGCCTCGACCGACAGGGTCTGCGCCTCGACCAGGTGGATGGTGCCCGGGGCCGACTCGCCCACGATGTTGACGGTCACGTCGACGGTGATCTTCTCGCCCGCGCGCACGACCTGGAGGTCGATGTGCTCGATGACGTTGCGGACCGGGTCGCGCTGGATGTCCTTGGCGACGGCCAGCTGGCCCTTGGCGCCGTCGAGCTCGATGGAGAGCAGCACGTTGGTCTGGCGCAGCGCGAGCATCGACTCGTGGCCGGGCAGCGTCACGTGCACGGGGTCGGTGCCGTGCCCGTACAGGACGGCGGGGATCTTGTTGTCGCGGCGGATGCGGCGGGCCGCACCCTTGCCGAACTCGGTACGGGCCTCGGCGGCGAGCTTGATCTCGGCCATGGGAACTCACTCCTGAAAGGTCTGGTGTGCAACTCGAAGATGGCGGCTGCGTCGGCGCGGGACACGTGACGGGCGCGGAGCTGGCACGCGGGGCGAGGTACTGGAGGGGTACTCCGCCCGGGCCACCGACGGCCGCCCAGTCGATCACGGACGCCGGCCGAGTGCTTGCGGGATCAGGTCCCGTCGCGGCCGTCAGGCGTCCCTCGCCGAGGCAACCTGACTACTGTACCCGCTCGTCGGCCCGCTCCGCACCGACGGGCGGTGTGACGCCGATCGTCGGCTGCGTACGGCGGGGCTTGTAGACCACCTGGACGTGGAACACGAACCGGAGCAGGAACGCCACCACGATCGTCAGGGCCTGGACGAGCACCGGCCACAGGCCCGTGACCTCGACGAGCCACCAGAGCACCGGCAGGCGGACGGCCGCCTCCGTGCCGTTGAACGCGAACGAGTGGGCGAACCGCGACCAGGCGCCGCGCCCCTCGTTGCGCAGGTCGCGGAACACAAAGCGCTCCTGCAGCAGGAAGTTGGTCACGATGGTGACGACCGCGGAGATGACCGCCGCCTCCACGTAGTGCGCGCCCAGGGCGGTGAGGCCCCACAGGATGAGCACGTTGAGCACGGCGCCGAAGCCGCCGATGATGGCGAACCGTGACATCCGCCCGAACCGCAGCGCCGCGAGCTGCTCCAGGTAGCGCAGCCCGTTCTTGAACGTGGCCTTGGAGTGCCCGGCGTACCGCTCGCCGAAGACGAACGGCTCCTCGCCCACGGCGAGCCGGTTGCGGGCGAGGATCTCCAGCAGGATCTTGAAGCCGCGCGGGCGCAGCGCGTCCAGGTCCAGCCGGTCCACCCGAGCGGCGAAGAATCCCGTCAGGGGGTCGGTCACGTTGCGCAGCCGCGTCGGGAACATGGACCGCGCCAGCAGCGCGGAGGCGATCGAGACGCCGTGCCGCCA
The DNA here is from genome assembly GCF_044456525.1 of Promicromonospora sp. NPDC050880. Lineage (NCBI taxonomy): Bacteria > Bacillati > Actinomycetota > Actinomycetes > Micrococcales > Promicromonosporaceae > Promicromonospora > Promicromonospora sp. NPDC050880. Next base: position 81,413 of record NZ_JBITFV010000001.1, on the reverse strand, counting down.
CCAGCCGTCCAGACCGCCGGCGTCGCCGTCGCCGGTGTACCGGGAGGCCACGACGATGTCGAGGCCGGCCTCCTGCCCGCGCATGACCAGCGCGGGCACGAGCTCCGGCGGGTGCTGCAGGTCGCCGTCCATCACGACGGCCCACTCCGTGGTCACGGTGCGCAGGCCGGCCACGACGGCGCCGCTCAGCCCGCCCTGCGCCTCCTCCCGGTGCAGCAGCCGCACCGGGACGGGCGCCGTCGCGGCGACCTCGCGGATCCGGTCGGGGGTGTCGTCCGTGGAGTCGTCGACGAAGAGGATCTCCGCCAGGTCGGGAGCCCCCACGGGAGCCGGGCCGCCCTCGGGTCCGTGCACGCCGCCGTGGTCGCGGCCGTCGTCGGGCAGCACGCCGAACGCGGCGCAGAGCCGCTCGGTGAGCGCGCGGACGTTGGGCCCCTCGTTGAACGTCGGGACCACGACGGTGACGGTCACTGACCCTCCCCCATAGATGTCAAGACACGGTCCTGCATCGACCGCGTCTCAGTCAAGTGCCCGTCCGGCGTCGCAGGTCAGGAGTTGCCGTCGAACAGCGAGGTCACGGACCCGTCGGAGTGCACCTCGTTGATCGCGGACGCCAGCAGCGGCGCGATGGAGAGCACCTTGAGCGTCTCGAACCGGCGGTCGTCCTCGATCGGCAGGGTGTCGGTGACGACGACCTCGCGGGCCCCGCACTCGGTCAGCCGCTGGGCGGCGGGACCGGACAGCACGCCGTGCGTGGCCGCGACCGTCACGGACTTGGCGCCCGCGGCCATGATCACCTTGACGGCCTCGGCGATGGTGCCGCCTGTGTCGATGAGGTCGTCCACGAGCACGCAGTCCTTGCCCTGGACGTCGCCGACGACGCGGTTGGCCACGGACTGGTTGGGGCGCGTGACGTCGCGGGTCTTGTGCACGAAGGCCAGCGGGCCGCCGCCCAGCTTGGACGCCCAGATCTCGGCGACGCGGATGCGGCCGGCGTCCGGCGAGACCACGGTGACGTTGTCGACGTCCACGCGCGTGCGGACGTAGTCGACGAGGATCGGCATGGCCCACAGGTGGTCCACGGGGCCGTCGAAGAAGCCCTGGATCTGCGCGGTGTGCAAGTCGACGCTCATGAGCCGGTCGGCGCCCGCGGTCTTGAACAGGTCGGCGACGAGGCGGGCCGAGATCGGCTCGCGGCCGCGGCTCTTCTTGTCCTGGCGCGCGTACCCGAAGAACGGCGCCACGACGGTCACGGAGTGCGCCGAGGCCCGCTTGGCGGCGTCGACCATGAGCAGCTGCTCCATGATCCACTGGTTGACGGGCATCGTGTGCGACTGCAGCAGGAACAGGTCCATACCGCGCACGGACTCGCTGAACCGCACGTAGGTCTCGCTGTTGGCGAAGTCGTACGCCGACACGCCGAGCAGGTCGATGCCCAGCTCCTTCGCGACGTTCTTGGCCAGCTCGGGGTGTGCCCGCCCGGCGGCGAGGACGAGCGGGTGACGGTTCGGGCCGGGTGCGGCAGTGCTGGACATCAGTGGGTCTTTCCTTCCTTGTCGGCCCCTCCTGCAGGGACCTGGTCGGCCTCGGCCTGAGCGGCCGCTGCCTGCGGGGCCACGGGAGCCCCGGCTGCATTGTGCTCGGCGAGCTGACGCTGCGCCTGGTCACCGAGGCCGGGCGTGGTCCCGGACGCCGCCGCGGCGGCGTCCGCCGCGGGGGTCCCGGGCCGGCGGCGAGCGACCCAGCCCTCGATGTTCCGCTGCTGCCCGGCGGTGACGCCGAGGGCACCCGCGGGCACGTCGCGCCGGATCACGGACCCGGCGGCGGTGTACGCGCCGTCGCCCACGGACACCGGCGCGACGAACATGTTGTCCGCGCCCGTGCGGGCGTGCGAGCCGATCACCGTGCGGTGCTTGTGGACGCCGTCGTAGTTGACCGTCACGGACGCCGCACCGATGTTGCTGTGCTCGCCGATCGTCGCGTCGCCCACGTAGGAGAGGTGCGGCACCTTGCTGCCTTCACCGATCTCGGCGTTCTTGGTCTCGACGAACGTGCCGATCTTGCCCTTGCGACCCAGGGTCGTGCCCGGCCGCAGGTAGGCGAAGGGCCCGACGGACGCGCCCTCGCCGATCACGGCGAGCGAGCCGTGCGTCCGGACCACCGTCGCGCCGACCCCGACCTCGACGTCGGTCAGCGTGGTGTCCGGACCGATCGTGGCACCGGTCGCCACCACGGTGGCGCCCTTGAGCTGCGTGTTCGGCAGGAGCGTGACGTCGGGGGCGAGCTCGACGTCGACGTCGATCCACGTGGTGGCCGGGTCCTGGACCGTGACGCCCGCGCGCTGCCACTCCTCGACGACGCGGCGGTTCATCTCGCGTGCCAGCACCGACAGGGCGACGCGGTCGTTGACGCCCTCGACCAGCATCGGGTCGTCGGCGAGCAGCGCCCGCACGTGCAGGCCCTCGGCGCGGGCGAACGCGACGACGTCGGTCAGGTAGACCTCGCCCTGCGCGTTCTTGCTGTCCAGCCCGCCGAGGCCGCGGCGCAGCGTGGCGGCGTCGAACACGTAGACCGAGGAGTTGATCTCGCGGATCTCGAGCTGGTCCGCCGTGGCGTCCTTGTGCTCCACGATCTCCAGCACGTCGCCGGTGTCCTTCTCGCGGACGATCCGGCCGTAGCCCGTCGCGTCGTCGACCTCGGTGGTGAGGATCGTGACGGCGTTGCCGTCGGCGTGGTGGGCGGCCAGGAGCTGGCCGAGCGTGGCGCCGTCGAGCAGCGGCACGTCGCCCGCGACGACCACCACGGAGCCGTCGACGCCGTCGCCCACGACCTCGCCGTCGGCGAGCCCCGCCGCCGCGGCCGCTGCCTGGGCCTTGGCGTCGAGCGCCGCCAGGGCGCACTGCACCGCGCGGCCCGTACCGGGCACGTCGTCCTGGTCCACCAGGATCGCGGCGGGGTCCAGCTGCCCCACGGCCTCGGCGACCAGCTCGCGCTCGTGCCGGATCACCACGGCGACCTGACCCGGGTCCAGCTCACGAGCCGCGGCCAGAGCGTGCCCCACCATCGGCTTGCCGCCGAGGGGGTGCAGGATCTTCGGCAACGCGGACTTCATGCGGGTGCCCTGACCGGCGGCGAGGACGATCACTGCTGCCGGCTGAGGTGTCTCGGTCACGGGTGCTCCGATCGGTGGGTTCGTCAGATCCGGACGGCTCCGCCCCCAGGATTCGAACCTGGACTAAAGGCACCAAAAACCTCTGTGCTGCCGATTACACCAAGGCGGACCGGGCGCGCGCGAGGCTCCGTCGTGCCCCGAAGCGGGCGGGTGCCACCGTCGCACGTCCGTGAACAGTCTGCCAGGTCCACGGGTGTGCCCCATGCCGTACCACCGGATCACCACCGGATCCGCCGACGTGCCGTCAGGCACAATGAACCCCATGGCCGCCGAGAACCGACGTACCCACCGACCTCGCATGACGGCCAGTCAGCGCCGCGAGCAGCTCCTTGCCGTCAGTCGCGGGCTGTTCGCCGAGAAGGGCTTCGAGGGCGCGAGCGTGGAGGAGATCGCGGTGCGCGCCGAGGTGTCCAAGCCGGTCGTGTACGAGCACTTCGGCGGCAAGGAGGGCATCTACGCCGTGGTGGTCGACCGCGAGGTGCAGGCGCTCACGACGGCCCTGACCGTCGCCCTCGGCTCGGGCGGCCACCCCAAGGTGCTGCTGGAGCGCACGGCGCTCGCCCTGCTGGACTACATCGAGTCCTCCGAGGACGGCTTCCGCATCCTGGTGCGCGACTCCCCCGTGGCGCAGGCGACCGGCACGTTCTCCAGCCTGATCGGTGACGTCGCCACGCAGGTCGAGGCGATCCTCGAACCCCAGTTCCGCGCGAACGGCCTGGAGACCAAGGCGGCGCCGCTCTACGCGCAGATGCTGGTGGGGATGATCGCACTCACGGGCCAGTACTGGCTCGACGCCCGCAGCCCCAAGAAGTCCGAGGTGGCGGCCCACCTGGTGAACCTGGCGTGGAACGGGCTGCACAACATGGAGAAGAAGCCGGCGCTGACCAAGCTGTCGCGCTGATCGGGCACCTCGAACGACACGTTTCCCGAGGAAGCGCTGTCCGGCCGTGCCTGGCGTGCCGCACTGAAGATGCGTCAATAAAAGCGGCAAAATGTCGGCAGGATACCGGTTCGGCCTAACGGTGCGCGCATTCTTGCGCCGACGCAGCAAAGTGTGCGTGCGCGCAATAGAACGAACGCCTCCCACAGAATTGCGTGGGAGGCGTTCGTTCAGCTGGGGATGGTGCTTGCGCCGCCGCTGAGCGCGGCGAGCCGCATACTACCTGCTCAGAGGCCCAGCAGGTCGCGGATCTGCGCCACCGTGATGCCGAGGGAGTCGAGCAGGGTCGCGATGATGTCGACGACGGTCATGGTGCTATTCCTTCCAGAAAACGGGAATCACAGGATGATCACCTGCGAGCGGAACAGTGTTCGCGTTCCATACGCTAAGCACGCGAGACGGACTCTGCAACGGGAATTGGATATTCACCTTTAATGCGCACCAAGTTTCACCCTGTGATATTGGGGTCGGAATCGAGCCACGCAGCGCCACAAACCGGTCATTCTTCTGCCGGCTCAGCGAGGAGCCGTGCGCCTCGGGCGGGCTCTGCTCCCGGGTGAGGTGTCCCCGCGAGGGTGTGTTGCCGGTAGTAGACGTTGTCTACCGAGAGTGTCACGACTGCGCGAGGGGGCATCGGGACGCGTCGTCCTGGTCCGCCGGTCGAGCCGCGCCGGTCTAGCCGCGCCGGCCGAGCCGCGCCGGTCGAGCCGCGCCGGTCGCGTGCGCCGGCCCGGCTCGCACGCGAGCACAGCCACCGTCACCACGCCGCGAGCAGCAGCTCCTCCACGGCCTCCGCCGTCACCGGCTGGGGGTTCGGGTACGGGGCGGCCGCCACCCGCTCGGCCACCTCGCGCAGGACCGTGCGGGGCAGGCCGAGCGCGCCGAGCGTCGTCGGGCCGTCGTGGCGTGCCGCGAGCGCCGCCACCGCGCGGACCGGGTCGCCGCCGGCGACGCGCGTGAGCCGTGTCGTCGCGTCGGGCGCCGCCGCCAGGTCGAACCGCATGACGTGCGCCAGCAGCAGCGCGTGCAGCTCCGCGTGCGGCAGCCCGTAGGTGCCGCCGAGCACGTGCGCGAGCTGGTGGTGGAGCCCCATCCGGGCCTGCGCCAGGCAGGCGCCGGCGAGCCAGGCCGCCTCCTGGAGGCGGGCCCGCGCGTCGACGTCGGACGGGTGGTCGAGCACCACGGGCAGGGCGGTCAGGATGCCGTCCGCGGCCTCGACCCCGTACGCGCGGGTCGCCGCGCTCGCCCGCGTGTCCCACAGCGCCTCGACGGCGTGCGCGAGCGCGTTCAGGGCGGAGGTCAGCGTGAGCCCGTGCGGCATCGACAGCGTGAGCTCCGGGTCGTAGACGACGGTGCCGGGCGCGAGAGCGGGATCACGGCGCGTGGTCTTGACCCCGTCCTCGGTCTCCCCGAGCACGGGTGTGGCCTCCGACCCGGCGTACGTGGTGGGCAGGGCGACCTGGGGCATGCCCGTCCGGATCGCGAGCGCCTTCGAGAGCCCGACGGCGGACCCGCCGCCGATCGCGACCAGCGCGTCCGCGCGCACCTCCCGGGCCAGGGCGAGCGCCTCGGCGGTCACCTCCACCGGGGTGTGCTGGACGGGGCGGCCGAAGGTCGCGGCGTACCGCTCGCCCAGGGCCGTGGCCGTCTCCTGCGCCACCTCGGCCGACGACGGTGCCGCCACCACCAGCACGCGCCGCGCGCCGAGCCGGTCGACCTCGTCCGGCACGAGCCGCCGCGCCCCCGCGCCCTGCAGCACCCGGCCGGCGTACACCTCGTGCACCCTGATGTCTGTTCCCACGGTGCCCGAGCCTACGGTTGATCACGGACCGCGGGCACGGACGTGCCTGTCGAGATTCTTGATATCGAGACATCCGGTAGCCTCTCGCCATGGAGCACACCGGTCCCGCCGACGAGGTCGACCGCATCGTCGCCGCGTGGCGCCACGTGCGCCCTGACCTCGACCTCGAGCCGCTCACGGTGTTCAGCCGGGTCTCGCGGCTGGCCCGGCACCTCGACCTCGCGCGCCGGACGGCGTTCGCCCGGCACAGCCTGGAGACGTGGGAGTTCGACGTGCTCTCGGCGCTGCGCCGCGCCGGCGAGCCCTACCGCCTGTCGCCGGGCACCCTCGTCACGCAGACGCTGGTCACCAGCGGCACCATGACCAACCGGATCGACCGGCTGGAGTCGCGGGGGTTCGTGCAGCGGCACCGCTCCCCCGACGACCGGCGCGGCGTGCTGGTCGAGCTCACCGACGAGGGCCTGGCCCGGGTCGACGCCGCCATGAGCGACCTGCTCGACATCGAGGCCACGGTGCTGACCGCGCTGACCCCGGCGGAGCGCCCGCAGCTCGCGGCCCTGCTGCGCACCGTGACCGCGCAGTTCGACGACTGAGCCGCCGCCTCACCGGCTCCGGCTCACGACCACCTTCTCGCGCCCGAGCTGGTCGGGCAGGAAGAAGAGGTCGTCGGCGTCCGCGACGTACAGCGGCAGGTCGCGCATCCTGACCGGCAGGCCGTCGGCGTCGGTGACCGTGAGCTCGACATGGTCGGCGGCGTTCTTGGCGACGTACTTCCACGTGCCCTCGATCTCGGAGGGCAGGCTGCGGGTGTCGTCGCGCACGGCCTTGTCCAGCACGGCGTCCGGCACGCCGGTCGCCGTGAACGTGCGGTCCTCGCCGAGCGCGACGACCGTCGTGGACCCGGCCGCCGCGTAGGAGCCGACGAACTGCGGCTCCGTGTAGTCGAACTTGCCGATGTCGAGACCGCACCCGGAGAGCAGCCCCGGGAGGACGAGCGCTCCGACAAGTGCTCCCCCGCCCCGGAGGACCTGTCGCTGGTTCATTCGATACCTCAGTTGTTCCGAACCTGGTGACCGGTCGCCCAATCTAGCGGCAAAGCCGCCGGCGCTCCTGGGGAGAAGGCGATGACGAACGCCACACCGCGTGCGGAGGAGATGGACGCCCGAGGCGACGAACCACCCCCGTCCCGCACAATGACAGCATCATGAGCACCAACCGCGCTGCGGCCGGCGGCTCCGCGCTGCTCGTCGCGGTCCTCGTCTTCGCCGTGAACCTGCGCACTCCCATCACGTCCCTGCCACCGGTCCTGGCCGACGTCGCGACCGGGCTCGGCCTGGACCAGACCCTGACCGGCCTGCTCGTCGGCATCCCGGCGCTCTGCTTCAGCGTGGTGGCGCCCGCGGCGTCGGCCCTGATCGCTCGCGTGGGGCCGTATGCGGCGGTGACCGTGGCGCTCCTGGGCGTGATCGCGGGGACCCTGGTGCGCTCGGCGGGGTCGGGCACCGCCGGCGTGGTGGCGGCGTTCGCCGGGACGGTCCTGCTGGGCGCCGCGATCACGGTGGGCAACGTGGTGGTGCCGGTCATCATCGCGCGCGACTTCCCGGCCAGGACGGCGCTGGCGACCGGCCTGTACTCGTCGGTGATGAACCTCGGGTCGGTCTTCGCGACGTCGCTGACCGCACCGTTCGCCGCGCTGCTGGGCTGGCAGGGCGCCGTCGCCTCGTGGACGGCGGTCGCGGTGGTGGCGCTCGTGGTCTGGCTGGTCACGACCCGCGGGGCGACGGGGCGAGCGCCTGCGCGGGGCACGGCGGGACCAGGGCCGGGCCCGGAGCGGCCGGACGAGACGTGGGCAGGTGTGCTGCGGCGCCCGATCACCTGGGTGCTGTCCCTGGCGTTCGCCGGCCAGTCGTTCTCGTACTTCGCGGTCACGGGCTGGCTGCCCGAGCTGCTCGGCGACCTGCTGGACCTCTCGGTGACGACGGCGGGCAACGCCGCGGCGCCGTTCCAGGGGCTCGCGATCGCGGGCAGCGTGCTCGTCCCGCTGGCGCTGGCCGCCCGCGTCCCGATGCGGTGGGCCGCGGTCGCGATGGGCCTCCTGTGGGTCGCGCTCCCGGTGGGCCTGCTGCTGGCGCCCGAGTGGTGGCTGGTGTGGGTGAGCCTCGCGGGGGCCGCCCAGGGCGGGAACTTCGTGGTGATCTTCACGCTCGTGGCGCAGCGGTGCCGCACGGTGGCGCAGACGCGCCGGACGGTGGCGGCCGTCCAGGCGTTCGGCTACGCCGTCGCTGCCACGGCACCCGCGGTGATCGGCGCGGTGCACGCGGCGTCGGGCGGCTGGACGGCGGCGCTCCTGGTCATGCTCGGTTCGACGCTGACCCTGGCGACGGCGGAGCTCGTCGCCACGAGGCGGCCGAGGCACCCGCGACCGTAACAGGAACTTTTCCATAGTCGTTGAATCTTGGCAGGATCATTGCCTACCTTGCCGCTATGACGACATCTCTTGAGCCCACCGCAGTGCTCCCCACCCTCCGCGAGCACCTCCTGGTCGACGGCTTCGACCTCGTCCTCGACCTCACCCGGTCGCAGGGCTCCACGCTCGTCGACGCGCGGGACGGTCGCGAGTGGCTCGACCTGTTCACCTTCTTCGCCTCCTCGCCGCTCGGCATGAACCACCCGGCCCTGGCCGACGACGCGGCGTTCCGCGAGGAGCTCGCCACCGCCGCGATCAACAAGCCGTCCAACTCCGACATCTACACCGTCGAGATGGCCCGGTTCGCCGACACCTTCGCACGCGTGCTCGGCGACCCCGCGCTGCCGCACCTGTTCTTCATCGACGGCGGCGCCCTGGCGGTCGAGAACGCGCTCAAGGTCGCGTTCGACTGGAAGTCCCGCCACAACGAGGCGAACGGCCGCTCCCCCGAGCTGGGCACCCAGGTGATGCACCTGGAGCACGCGTTCCACGGCCGGTCCGGGTACACGATGTCGCTCACCAACACGGAACCGGGCAAGGTCGCCCGGTTCCCCAAGTTCGGCTGGCCGCGCATCCCCTCCCCGTACATCGCCGAGGGCCGGGACATGGACGCGGCGGAGGCGGAGGCGCTCGGCGCCGCCCGCGCGGCGTTCGAGGCGAACCCGCACGACATCGCGGCCTTCATCATGGAGCCCGTCCAGGGCGAGGGCGGCGACAACCACTTCCGCCCCTCGTTCCTCCAGGGGATGCAGGCGCTCTGCCGGGAGTTCGACGCCCTGTTCATCCTGGACGAGGTGCAGACGGGCGCCGGGATCACCGGCACGCCCTGGGCGTACCAGCAGCTCGGCGTCACGCCCGACGTCGTCGCGTTCGGCAAGAAGACGCAGGTCTGCGGCGTCATGGCCGGCGGCCGGGTGGACGAGGTGCCGGACAACGTGTTCGCTGTCTCCTCCCGCATCAACTCCACCTGGGGCGGCAACCTGACCGACATGGTGCGCTCCCGCCGCATCCTGGAGACCTACGAGGCCGAGGGCCTGGTCGACCGGGCCCGCACCATGGGCAAGCAGCTCCAGGACGCGCTCACGGAGCTGGCCGCGCGGCACGACGGCGTGACCGACGTCCGCGGCCGTGGCCTGATGTGCGCGCTGACGCTCCCGTCCCGCGAGGTCCGTGACGCGGTGCTGGCCGCGGTCACCGAGCGGAACGTGCTGCTGCTGGGCTGCGGCGAGCGGTCGGTCCGCTTCCGCCCCGCCCTGACGGTCACGGCGGAGGCCCTGGAGGCCGGCGTCCGCGCCCTGGACGAGGCCCTCGCGGCCACCCTCTGAGACTCCCGCGCCGGCCGGCGCCGCACGTGTCGGACGCTCAGGTCACCCCGGTGGCCTGGACGTCCGACCGCGTCACTCGTCGTCGGCGGCCACGCTGTCGGCGATGCGGACCAGCTCCGCCACCGTCGGTCCCGAGCTCCCCTCGGGAGTCCGCCCGAGGGTGGCGAGCAGCAGGTACGAACCGGCGTCGTCGGTCCACTCCACGCGCACCGGGCCGAAGCCGTTGTTGTCCACGCGGGTGACCCGGGCGTCCCGGTTCGACTCCGCCAGCTCCGCCCACTCCACCGTCACCGTGTCGCCGGACAGCTCGTCCGCGAGCTCCGTGGAGCCCGGGTAGGCCACGTACACGATGGCCGACGCCGGGTGGTAGGCCCCGGCGCGGACGTCGTCCTCGGGCCAGGCCGGGCCCGGCCCGCCGTCCAGGGTCTCCGCGTTCTCGTCGCCGTCCAGCGGGTACGTGATCCAGGTACCGAGGTGGTCCTCCGCCGTCGTCCGGCCGATTCGTGCCGAGATGTCGGCGGGGCACTCGGCCACGGCGCGCCGGACGTCCTCGGGCACCCAGTGCGGCTGGCGCAGGTCCTCGGCGCAGGTGCCGGCGGTGAGCTCGGTCGCGTCGGCAGGCTCGACGACCGGCTCCTCCTCTCCCGCGCCCAGCACGAGCGTGACCACCACGATGATGATCGCGCCGAGCAGCGTCACCGCCCCGCCGAGCAGCCACTCCGGGCGGATCCTGGGCTCCTCGATCGTGGTGACCACGTCAGCCCCCGCACTCGATCTCGGTCACGGCGTCGCGCGAGAGGGCGATCACCGTCTTCGAGGAGACGGGGCTCAGGGCCACGCCCTGCGGCACCCAGGAGCCCCAGTCGCAGTCGTTCTCCGCGAAGTAGGTCTCGCGGGCGCCGCCCGGCGCCCAGTACCGCACACGGTGGTCGGGTCCCTGGCACTCGAACTCCGGGTCGCACACGGAGACCAGCAGCGCCCGCATGGTGACCCAGGTGCTCTCGTCGACGCAGCCGGTCACGGGCAGGCCGTTGTAGGCCTGGAACGCCTCGGCCGCCACCTCCGACTCCGCGTCCCACGACCCGTCCACGGGCTCGAGCCCGGTGCCTGCCCACAGCACGTTCTGGGCCGCGACCACCGCGCCGCCCTCGGTCGCGCCGCACTCGCCGACCGGGTCGTTGGACACCCACATCGCGCTCGAGTGCATCGCCTGCACCACGGCGGCCACCAGCAGGGCCGCGACCACGGTGCCGCCGCCCGCCTGCAGCCAGGTCCGGGTGCTGGGCATGTCCTCGGCGCTCCTTCGTCCGCTCGCCCGGAGTTCGGGCCAGCGCGAGCGTAACAATCCGCCCTTAAAAGACGGAAGCGACGCACCGGACATGGTCCCGAGGGTGCGCGGCTCGGACGGCGCGCGTCGATTTCACATGGGGCCAATCTGTCGCGGGCGAAAGGCCAGAGAACCCCTCCGAGCGTTCACAGGCAGGTAGTGTCGGCCGCATGCTCCGGCCCCTGATGAGCCCGCCGCGGCTGCAGCCCGGCGACACCGTCGCCGTGGTCGCCCCGTCGGGTCCGGTGCCGGCCGACCGGCTCGGTGCCGGCGTCGGCCACCTGCGGGCCTGGGGCCTGGACGTGCAGGTGATGCCGCACGTCCGGGACACGCACCCGGTCCACGGGTACCTGGCCGGGGACGACGCCGCACGCGCCGCGGACTTCCAGGAGGCGTGGCTCGACCCCGACGTCCGCGCCGTCCTCGCCCTGCGCGGCGGCTACGGCGCGACCCGGATGGTCGACCTGGTGGACTGGGACGCCCTGGCCGCCACCGACCCCAAGGTGCTCGTCGGGTACAGCGACTGCACGGTGCTGCACCAGGCCGTGGCCCTGCACCTGGGCGTCGTGTCGTTGCACGGCCCGATGCCGGGCACCGCGTCGTTCCTCGCGTCGGAGTCCGCCCGCGAGCACCTGCGGCAGACGCTGTTCGAGCCCGACGGCGCCCAGAAGCTGACCGGCCCCCGCGCCCGCACCCTCGTGGGCGGCACGGCGCGCGGCGTCACGACCGGCGGCTGCGTCTCGCTGCTGACCACGTCGGTGGGGGTCGGCACCACGCCGCCGTCCGCGGCGGGCGGCATCGTGCTGCTGGAGGACGTCGACGAGCGGGCCTACCGCATCGACTCGTTCCTCACGCACCTGCTGCGCGCGGGCTGGTTCGACGGTGCGCTGGGCGTCGTGCTGGGCTCGTGGCAGGACTGCGAGCCGGTGGAGCCGGTGATCCTGGACCTGCTCGGCCCCCTCGGTATCCCGGTCCTCGGCGAGCTCGGGTTCGGCCACGGACCGGACCCGGTCACCGTGCCGCTCGGCGTCGTGGCCGAGCTGGACGCCGACGCCGGGACCCTGACCCTCGGCCAGCCGGCGCTCGGCCCGCGCTGAGGGCTACCGCGTGGCGCCGGGCTCCGTCGTCTGCCCCTCGAAGTACGTCTGGAGCACCACGGTGGTGCGGGTGGAGACCTTGGCCGTGCGGCGGATCCGCCCGAGCAGCTCCTCCAGCGCGCGGGGGGAGGCGACCCGCACCGTGAGCAGGTAGTTCGCGTTGCCGGCCACGGAGTAGCAGGACTCGATCCCGGGCATGCCGCGCAGCCGCTCGGGCGCGTCGTCCTCCTGCGCCTGGTCCAGGGGCGTGATCTCCACGAACGCGGACAGCGGCAGACCGACCGCCTCCGGGTTCACCACCGCCCGGTAGCCCGTGATGACGCCGCGCGCCTCCAGCTTGCGGACCCGCACCTGCACCGCCGACAGGGACAGGCCCGAGATCTCGGACAGCACCGCGAGCGTGGTCCGGCCGTCGTTGCGCAGTGCGTCGACGAGTGCTCGGTCGATCCCGTCGAGCGGTGTCAGATCGTTGTCCGTCATCCCGCCACCTCCGCCGCTTCGAGCCAGGCCGACTCGAGCTCGTCGCGCTCGTCCGCGAGGTCGCGGAGCTCCGCGTCGAGCCGGGCGACGGCCTGGTAGTCCGTGGCCTGCTGCGCGATCGTCTCGTGCAGCTCGGCCTCCTTCTCCGCAATCTTCGCAAGCCGCCGCTCGATGCGGGAGACCTCCTTCTTGGCGGCGCGGATGTCGCGCTGCGAGACCTCCCCGCCCGCGGGGGCGCCCGACGTCGTGCCGCCGCCCGGAGCCGTGCCGCCCGGGGCCGCCGCACCAGAGCCGGTCGCGGACGGGGCGGTGCCCCCGGCCCGCGCCGCGGCCCGCAGCCGCAGGTACTCCTCGACGCCCCCGGGCAGGTCACGGATCGTCCCGTCACCGAGCAGCGCGACCTGCCGGTCGGCGACCCGCTCCAGCAGGTACCGGTCGTGCGACACCACGATCAGCGTGCCCGGCCAGCCGTCCAGCAGGTCCTCGACGGCGGCCAGGGTGTCGGTGTCGAGGTCGTTGGTGGGCTCGTCCAGCAGCAGCACGTTGGGCTCGGAGACGAGCAGCCGCAGGAGCTGCAGCCGCCGCCGCTCGCCGCCGGACAGGTCCCGCACGGGCGTGTACGCGCGCTCGCGCGTGAACCCGAGCCGCTCCGTGAGCTGCGCCGCGGTGAGCTCCTTGCCGTCCACGACGACCCGGCCCTTCTCCTGCTCGATCACCTCCACGGCCGTCAGCCGCCCCACCTCGTCCAGCTCGGTGACGTCCTGCGACAGCTCCCGCACGTGGATGGTCTTGCCGCGCTTCACGCGGCCGGAGTCCGGTTCGCGGCGCCCGGCCAGCAGCGCGAGCAGCGTCGTCTTGCCCGCACCGTTCACGCCGACGACGCCGTACCGGTCGCCGGGCCCGAGCCGCCACGTCACGTCGTCGAACAGCACCTTGGCGTCGGGGGCGTCCGGGCCGGGCACGCGCACGCTGACCGACTCCAGGTCGAGCACGTCCTTGCCCAGGCGGCGCGTCGCCATGCGGGTCAGCTCCATCGAGTCGCGCGGCGGCGGCTCGTCGGCGATGAGCGCCGCGGCGGCGTCGAGCCGGAACTTCGGCTTGGAGGTGCGGGCGGGTGCCCCGCGGCGCAGCCACGCGAGCTCCTTGCGCAGGAGGTTGTCGCGCTTCTCGGCGGCCGCGGCGGCCTGCCGGCCGCGTTCGGCCCGCGCCAGGATGTACGCGGCGTAGCCGCCCTCGTACCCGTCCACCTCGCCCGTGCCGTCACCGCGCACCTCCCACATCCGGGAGCAGACCTCGTCGAGGAACCAGCGGTCGTGCGTCACGACCACGAGCGCACCGTTGGCGCCCGGACGCCCGTACCGCTCGCGCAGGTGGGCCGCCAGCCAGGCGACACCCTCCACGTCGAGGTGGTTGGTGGGCTCGTCGAGCAGGAGCACGTCCGGGTCCTGCACGAGCAGGGCCGCGAGCGCCACCCGCCGGCGCTGCCCGCCCGAGAGCTTCGCGACCGGGGCCTCCCAGGCGAGGTCCGCGAGCAGGCCCTGCTGCACCTCGCGCACCCGCGCGTCCGACGCCCACACGTGCGTCGCCGCGTCGCCGTGCACGACGTCGAGCACCGTCGCGTCGGGGGCGAGGTCGTCGCGCTGGTCGAGCATGCCCAGGGTGGAGCCGCCCACCCGGGTGACCCGTCCGGCGTCGGGCAGGGACGTGGCCGCGAGGATCCGGAGCAGGGTCGACTTGCCTGCCCCGTTGGGTCCGACGACGCCGACGCGGTCGCCGTCGTCGAGGCCGAGGGAGACGCCCTGGAGAAGGGTGCGGGTGCCGATGGTCAGCGCTATGCCGTCTGCGCCGAGAAGATGTGCCACCAGTCAAGGGTAGTCGCGCGCTACGCTCGCCCCGGTCGACGGTGACCTGAGACCCGGCGGCCCGTGACGCGACGACACCGAGGAGTACAGACGTGGCCCAGTTCGACATGCCGCTGCCCGACCTGGAGCGGTACGCCCCCGAGCTCGACGAGCCGGGCGACTTCGACGAGTTCTGGTCGGGGACCCTCGCGGAGGCCAGGTCGTTCGGCGGCGCACCGGTGGTGGAGCGGGTCGACGCGGGCCTGACGCAGGTGCTGGTCGACGACGTGACGTTCCCCGGGTTCGGCGGCCACCCCGTCAAGGCGTGGCTGACCCGGCCGGCGCACGCGGAGGGCGACCTGCCGGTGGTGGTGGAGTACCTGGGGTACGGCGGCGGGCGCGGCCTGCCGCACGAGCGCCTGGAGTGGGCCGCCGCGGGCTACGCCCATCTCGTGATGGACACGCGCGGACAGGGTTCGGGGTGGGGCGGGGGCGGTGACACGCCGGACCCGGTGGGCTCGGCCCCCGCGTCGCCGGGCTTCATGACGCGCGGCATCCTGGACCCGCACGAGCACTACTACCGCCGCGTCTTCACGGACGGCGTGCGTGCGGTCGACGCCGTGCGCACGATCCCGGGGATCGATCCCGAGCGGGTGGCCGTGGGCGGCGGGAGCCAGGGCGGCGGCATCACGATCGCGGTCGCGGGGCTGGTACCCGACCTGGTGGCGGCCATGCCGGACGTCCCGTTCCTGTGCCACTACCGCCGCGCGGTGTCGATCACGGACAACTTCCCGTACGGCGAGATCACCAAGTACCTCTCCGTGCACCGGGGCCCGGAGGTGGAGGAGCGGGTGTGGCGCACGTTCTCCTACCTGGACGGCGTCTCGTTCGCCCGCCGCGCGCACGCCGCCGGCCTGTTCTCGGTGGCCCTCATGGACGCGACGTGCCCGCCGTCGACGGTGTACGCGGCGTTCAACGGCTGGGGTGCCCGGCAGGCGGACGTGGACCGGGAGATCGACGTCTACCCCTACAACGACCACGAGGGGGGCGGCGACTACCGGTTCCCCCGCAAGCTGGAGTGGCTGGGCAAGCGGGTCTGACGCGAACCGGGGCGGAACCGAGACCTGGCTGTCACACCCTGGCGGTAGGCTCCCAGCGCACGACCGTCCCCGGAGGTGTTCCCGTGCCCGAGTACGACCTGCCGCCCGTCACGGTGGCGCCGGCAGCCCCGCCTGCCACCGACGAGCCCGAGGGCTTCGACCTGTTCTGGTCCCGGACGCTCGCCGTGCACCGCGACATCGAGGTCGCGCCGGTGCTGGCGCCCGCGTCCACCCGGTCCCGGGGTCTCGTGGCGGAGTCGGTGACCTTCGCCGGCTTCGAGGGCCGCCCCGTGGCGGGCCGGCTCCTCACCCCGGCCGGCGCCGGGGCTCCGCGGCCGGGTGTCGTGGAGCTGCGGCCGGCCGGGTCGGGCGCGGGGCGGGACGGCGAGTGGCCGGCGTCGGGCGGGTTCGTGCACCTCGTCGTCGAGCTGCCGGGCGACGACCTCGACGACCCGTACAATCGGGCCGTGTTCACCGATGCGGTCCGGGCCGTCCAGGCGCTGCGGACCGTCACCAGCGTGGACCCGTCACGGGTGGCCGTGCTCGGTACCGGGCCGGTGGCCGCGGCGGCGGTCGCGGCGGCCGGGCTCCTGCCGGACCTCGCCTGTGCCCTGGTGGAGGGCGACATCCCCGCGGCGCACAAGGACTCCCTGGTCGCCTTCGCGCGCCGGGCCAGCACGCCGCTGCAGCTCACGCAGGGCGCCGGCGCCCAGGTGCTGCTGGAGGAGTGGGGCTTCAACGCGGCGCTGGCGCTGGCCGCGATGACGGGCACCGTCAAGCGCGTGGTCGAGTGCGTCCTGACCACGGAGGAGGACGTGCCGGCTCGCCGCGCCCGATGGATCACGGCACACACGGACCTGACGAACGTCTTCGTGCCCCAGGTCGCGTACTGACGGTCGCGTACTGACGGTCGCCTACTGACGGTCGCCTGCCGGGGATCGCCTACTGACGCGCGACCGACGTCACGACCTGCGTGCCCGGGGCGGGCCCCGTGGCGCACCAGATCGAGTCGACGACGTCGGCCGCCGTCCACGCGGCGCCCAGTGCGAGGGCGTGCTGCCGTGACCGGCCGAGTGCGGCCACGGTCGGGCCGGACCCCGACACCACCACACCCAGTGCGCCGGCCTCGGTGGCCACCTCGAGCACCTCGGCCAGCTCCGGGCGCAGGTCGAGCGCCGGGGCCTCCAGGTCGTTGTGCAGGGCCTTGCCCAGCGCCACGGGGTCGCCGGCGCGCAGCGCGTGCATGATGTCGGTGTCGTCCTCGGGTGTGACCACGCCCGTCGACGGGCCGGCCAGCTCGTCGAACCGGCGGAACACGCTGGGTGTCGACAGCCCCGTCCGCTGCGTGCCGAAGCACCAGTGGAACTCGCCGCGCGTCATCGCCGGGGTCAGCAGGTCCCCGCGCCCCGTGCCGACGGCGGTGTGCCCGAGCAGCGAGAACGGCACGTCCGCCCCGAGCTCCGCGGCCATCTCGACGAGCTCCGTGCGCGGCACGCCGGCGTCCCAGAGCGCGTCGCAGGCCACGAGCGCCGCGGCGGCGTCCGCGGACCCGCCGGCCATGCCGCCCGCCACGGGCACGCCCTTGGTGAGGTGCAGCGCGACGTCGGCCGCCAGGCCGGTCCGGTCGGCCAGCAGGGCGGCGGCACGCCAGGCGAGGTTGGTCTCGTCGGTCGGGACGGCCTCGGACTGCGGGCCGGAGACCGTCAGCGAGATGCCCGCACCGGGCGGGACCTGGGTGGCCGTGACCTCCTCGTACAGGGACACGGCCTGGAAGACGGTGGCCAGCGGGTGGTAGCCGTCCTCGCCGACCGGCCCCACGCGCAGCGCGAGGTTGACCTTCCCGGGCGCGCGCACGCGGACCGAGGGCGGCGGGGCCGCGCTGAGCCGGGCGCTCACCGCGCCTCCTCCACGTCGCCGGCACCGGACGTCCGGGGTGCCCGCAGCACCGCGCCCTCCGGCAGGTGCTCCGCGACCCCGGCGAACTGCTCGACCGTGAGGGTCTCACCGCGCGCCCCCGGGTCCACGCCCGCGGCGCGCAGCGCCGCCTCGGCCGCCGCGGCCGAGCCGAACAGCCCGGAGAGCGCGGCGCGCAGCGTCTTGCGGCGCTGCGCGAACGCGGCGTCGACGACGGCGAAGACCTTCTCGCGCGACGCGGTGGTCGACGGCGGCTCCCGGCGTTCCAGCCGGACGAGGGCGGAGTCGACGTTGGGGGCGGGCCAGAAGACGCTGCGCCCGATCGTCCCGGCGCGACGGGCCGACGCGTACCAGGCGGCCTTGACGGACGGCACGCCGTAGATCTTGCTGCCGGGCACGGCGGCGATGCGGTCGGCCACCTCGGCCTGGACCATCACGAGCACGCGCTCCAGCGAGCCGAACCGCTGGAGCATGGTCAGCAGCACCGGAACGGCCACGTTGTACGGGAGGTTCGCCACGAGCGCCGTCGGCGGCGCTCCGGGCAGGCTGGTGACGTCCATCGCGTCGGAGAGCACCACCTCGAAGTCGGCGTCCGGGAACCGCGCCGTGACGGTCGCGGTGATCTGACCCGCGAGCACCGGGTCGATCTCGACGGCCACCACGGAGGCTCCGGCCTCCACCAGGCCGAGGGTCAGCGACCCCAGGCCCGGCCCCACCTCCACCACACGCTCGCCCGGCCGCAGCTCGGCGGTGCGCACGATCTTGCGGACGGTGCCGCCGTCGTGCAGGAAGTTCTGGCCCAGGGTCTTGGTGGGCCGGACGCCCAAGCGCCCTGCCAGGTCGCGGATCTCCGCGGGACCGAGCAGGGCGCCTGAGGTTTCGTTCATGCAGGGGAGCCTAACCGAAGGGGATCAGTACCAGCCCACCGACTCCGAGTGGCCCCACGCACCGCACGGCGTGCCGTAGCGGTCCGCGATGTAGCCCAGGCCCCACTCGATCTGCGTGGCCGGGTTGGTGGCCCAGTCGGAGCCCGCCGTGCCCATCTTGGAGCCGGGCAGCGCCTGCGGGATGCCGTAGGCGCCCGAGGACGGGTTGGCCGCCTGGTAGTTCCAGCCGGACTCGCGCTCCCAGAGGAGGTCGAGGCAGGTCCACTCCGAGCCGGTCCAGCCGCGGGCGGCGGCCATCTGCTGACCGATCTCCTTGACCGAGCCCGCCGGCACCGGGGTGCTGGACGTGCTGGACTCCGTCGTGGCGCTCGTGGTGGCCGGCTCGACGGCCTCCTCCTCGACGACGACGGGGCGCTCCTTGGTGCCCTCGACGACGACCCGGTCGACCGGCTTCCGGGTCACCTCGTCGGAGATCTCCTTGCGCTGGACCACCTCGCCGTCGACGGTGCGGAGCTGGACGACCCGGGTGCGCACACCCTTCTCGCCCGCCGTCCGCACCACGTCGTCCAGGTCCTCGTAGCGGTCGCCGTCCTGGACGGTCTTCGTGTCGAAGTCGAGGTCGAACTTCTGGGTGACCCGCTTGGTCTCGACACGCTGCACCTGGATGGCGACGTCGGCGCCGGCGTCGTCGGCGGACCGTGCCGCCTTGGCGTCGATGGTCTTGTCCTTCTCGAGCGCGGCGACCGGCGCGATGTTCACCAGGTCGTCCTTGTCGAGCTCGATCTTGAGGCCACCGAGCACGCTGTCGACGCTCTGCGAGTGGTCCTCGACCACCTGGGTCCGGCCGTCCGCCACGACCGCGACGGGACCGTCGTCGTTCAGGCGGAGCGGGAGCGAGGCACGGTCGCCCGAACGGGACGCCACGAGCGCGACGTCGCCGCCACGCTCGGCCAGGGTGGTCAGGGCCTCGCCCGCGTCGGTCACGGTGACCCAGACGTCGCGCTGGTCCTTGCCGTCGGTCATGGTGACCTGGCGGGCGTAGCGGACCACGATCTGGTCGCCGTCGGACAGCTCGGCGCCGGTGCCCGGGGCCACGACGTCGCGCTCACCCAGGCGGATGCCCTGTGAGTCGAGCATGCCCTGGACGGAGCCGGAGTAGGTGGTGATGGTCTTGGTGGTGCCGTCGACGTCCAGCGTGACGGTCTTGCGCGCCTCTGCGAAGGCGACGGATCCGGAGGCGGCGACCGCGACGGCTGCGAGACCGGCCACGAGGGGCCAGCGACGGCGACGCTTGGCGGTAGTGGCCTGGGGTGCTACGGCCTCGGACTCTGAGTTGGTGCTGGGGATGGAGCCAGAACTCTGCTGCTCAAAACGGGGGTTCACTCGTGTCCAGTCGTCGGACGTCCCGGGCACGGGCGGCGAGACGGGCGCCCGCACGCGCGGAGCCCTACCACGAACCGGCCTGGGGGCCGGGCGGCTCTCGCGAGCCGTCGCGGTCTCGACCGGCCGATCCGGCGGTCGCACACTCGCCGCGAAGGGGGTCCGCGACCAGTGCCGTCCTGCCACCGCTGAGGTGCCGTGGGCTACACCACGACGCACCCCCACGCCAGCGAGGACAACCGAACGTAACTGATTTGTTATCGCTCGGCCAAATATCTGAGTGGATTGACAGTGTGGTCTCGGTCACTCGTCCAGGACGAGCGTCCAAGTTCTGGGTGGGTCAGGACAGGCCCAGGGCCGCGGAGCACGCCGGCCACTGCCCCCATCCGGACTGCCGCTGGAGCGCCTGGGCGCGCATGGTCTGCTCGGCCGCCGATGCGTCCGACGGCAGGCCCGAGCCGCCCATCGCCTCCCAGGTGCCCTGCGAGAACTGGTAGAGCCCGTAGTACCCGTTGCCCGTGTTCGTGGTGGGATCACCACCCGACTCGCACGCGGCCAGGCTGGTCCAGACGTCCCCCACGGGTGCCGAGAGCGTCTGGGCCCGTGTCTCCTGCGCCGGTTCGTCCACGGGGGCCGTGGCGTCCGGCTCGGGTCTGTCCTCCTCCTTCGGCTCGTCGTCGCCCTTCGGCGAGTCCTTGCCCTTCGGCCCGTCCTCACCCTTCGGCGAGTCGTTGCCGGAGTCCTTGCTCGCGTCCTTGCTCGAGTCCTTGCCGGCTTCCTTGCCCTTGTCCTTCTTCTCCGGCTCCGGCGCCGGACGCGCCTTGGTGCCGTACATGATCACCTTGTCCACGGGAGGCCGGGACACCCACGTGGACAGCTTCTCCCGGCCCGTGACCTTGCCGTCGACGCGGGTGATGTCCCACGAGGTGACTCGTTCGCCCACCGCACCCGAGCGCGCGAGGTACGGGCCCAGGTCCTCGTAGTGGCCGGGGTCCGTCGCCGTCACCGTCTCGAACGGGATCTCGCTGACGGTCTCCTCGATGGACGTCTGGACCTGCTGCACGACCACCGTCAGCGCGGGCTCCTCCGAGCCCTCCGCGGGCCTGCGCTCGACGACGATCCGGTCGTCGCCGTCCACCCGCACGTCGTGCGCGGCGAGCAGCGCATCGAGCATCACGGCGCCGTCGGCCACCTGCTGCTCCTTGCCGCCGGCCACCAGGGTGACCGGGCCGTCCACGTGCAGCCGCATGGGGAGCGTGGCGCTCCCGCCGGCCACCGCGGGCAGGAGCACCACGTCGTCCTCGCGCGCGGAGAGCGTGGCGAGGGCCTGGTCGGCGTCGAGCGCGGCCACCCAGGCGGTGCGGCGTTCGCCGTCCGCCCGGAGGGTGAGCCGGTGCGCGGTACGCACCACGACGGTGCTGCCGTCGCTCAGCGCGGCGCCGATGCCGGGCGCCACCTCGTCCCGGCGGGACACCTCGACGCCCTCGTCGGCCAGGAGGTCGGCCACGTCGCCCTGGAAGGTCTCGACGGTGGTCACGTCGCCGTCCACGTCGAGCGTGACGGTCTTGTGGGCCTCGCCGTAGGCGACCGCGCCACCCGCGCCGGCCAGCACGACGGCCGCGGCCGTCACCATCGCCGCCTTGCGCCTCCGCCGGGGCGGCTCCGGCGGTGGCGGGGGCGGAGGCGGCACGGGAAGGACGCCGATGCTGCCGGGCGGACCGTCGCCCGCCGGCACGACCGGCACGGGCCCGGAGGGATGGCCGGGCGGCATGCCCGCCATGACCTCCGAGACGCCGGTCTCGGCGCCGGCCACGGTGTCGGGCACAGTGTCCGGCATGGTGAACATCGCCGCGGGGAAGACCTCGTACGAGCGGGGCGGAGGCCGGAAGATCTCGGCCAGCTCGAGGTCGCCGTCGGCGTCAGGATCGATGCGAGAGTCGCTGGGGCTGCCCTGGGGAGATACCACGCGAGTCCAGTCCTCGGACGGTCCGGGCACGAGGGCCGGGACGGTGCGACGCGCACGCGCCTCCCGTGCTGGGACACGGGTCCGGCCCGCCGATCCGGCGGTCGAGGTGACCGTAACCCTGCTGTTATCCATTGCAAGCCATATGGCGGATAGACACGCGCGAATAGCCCGGAAGGTCCTTTAATCTCCCAAATATTTCGGGGTGAAGAACGTGCTCAGTACCAACCGATCTCCACCGAATGGGCCCAGGCGGCGCACGGCGTGCCGTACCGGCCCGAGATGTAGCCCAGGCCCCATTCGATCTGTGTGGCGGGGTTCGTCAGCCAGTCGCTGCCGACGGTCGCCATCTTGGACCCCGGGTTGGCCTGCGCGATCCCGTAGGCCTCGCTGCTCGGGTTGTCCGCGTTCCAGCGCCAGCCGCTCTCCTTCTGCCAGAGCTGGTCCAGGCAGGCGAACTCGTCCGCACCCCACCCGCGCTCGGCCGCCATCGCCTGGCCCAGCGCCCGGGCCGAGCCCGGGTCCACCGGCGCGGTGGCCACGTCCATGGTGCCCACGGCGATCACCTCGTCGACGGGCTTGCGCACGACCTTCCGCTCCACCACCGTGCGCTCGACGACGGCGCCGCCCACGGTCTTCACCGCGTACGTCACCTCGGCCTCGCCGGGCACGCCCGCCGTGCGGATCGACTCGTAGCCCTCGGGCAGGCTCGGGTCCTCGACCGTCTCGGTCTTGAACGGCAGCACCTCGGTCACCGTGCTCGACGACGACGCGTCGCGGCTCACCATCACGACCATGCCGTCCACCGCCGCAGCATCGAGCGGCACGGAGGTGACGTCGCCGTCCGCCAGCGCGATGCCCGCCTCCTGGAACAGGCCGCGCACCGTGGACTGGGTGGTGTGGAACTCCAGCACGGAGCCGTCCACGGCGATGTTGAGCTTCTTGACGGTGGAGAAGCGCACCGGGTCGCGGTCGAGCCGGGCGGTGCGGGAGGCCGTGGCGAGCGCGCCGTCGCCGCGCGGGCCCAGGGCGGCGAGCAGCTCGCCGACCGTCCCCGCGGTGGTGCGCAGCGTGATGGTCTGGCCGTCGAGCTCCACGGTGATCTCGCGGCTGGTGCGGACCACGACGGTGTTCCCCGGGCCGACGGCGGCGTCAGCGGCGGGCTGCACCACGTCGTCGGCGGTCAGGTCGATGTGCTGCGAGGCGAGCGCCTCACCGACCGTGTCGCCGTAGACGCCCACGGTCCGGACCACGCCGTTGTAGTCGATCGTCAGGGTGCCCGCGTTGGCGGCGTAGACGCCGCTCACGGCGACCAGCGTGCCGACGACGGCGCCACGGACCACCCATCGGGCCGGCCTGCTCGCGAGCCAGGGCCGTGCGTACCTCACCACGAGCACCAGACCGTAACGGAATGAACTGCACGCGAGAAGACATACGGGGAAGAAATGAAATGCCGCATTTCTACACTCAACGCGTTCTTCTCGCCACGGTCACCACGTGCCGTAGACGCGTTCGGAGTTGGCCGCGACGTCGGCGCACAGGGCCGCGAGGTCCGTGCCCAGGTGAACGGCCATGGCGCGCATCGTGTGGGCCGCGGCGAAGGGCGCGTTCGGCCGGCCCCGGAACGGGTGCGGCGTGAGGTACGGGGCGTCGGTCTCCAGCAGCAGCAGCTCGCGCGGCGCCACGGTCAGCGCCGCGCGCAGGTGGTCGTTGGCCTTGAACGTGACCGGCCCGGCGAACGACAGGTACCAGCCGTGCTCCGCGCAGACGCGGGCCATCTCGGCGTCGCCGCTGTAGCAGTGGAAGACGGTGCGCTCGGGGGCGCCGTCGGCCAGCAGGACCTCGATGACCTGGGCGTGGGCGTCCCGGTCGTGGATCTGCAGGGCCAGGCCCAGCTCCTTGGCCAGGGCGATGTGCGCGCGGAACGCGTCCCGCTGCGCCTGCTCGCCGCGTGGTCCGGTACGGAACAGGTCCATGCCCGTCTCACCGATCGCCCGGACCCGGTCGTTGCCCTTCGCGAGCTCCGCGATCTCGGCGATCGCGTCGTCCAGGCCGATCGCATGGTGCTCCTGCCGTTCAGGCACGAGCCCGTCCGGCCCGACCTCGTCGATCCCGGCGTGCAGCGTCGCCTCGTTCGGGTGGATGGCCACGGCCCCCACCACCCCGCTGAGTGCTGGGTATTCGCCCTTTTCTGTGTGCCAGGAGGGCGAAAGTCCAGCACTCAACGCGGAGGGCTGGGTCAGGAGGTCTACCGTCCAGCGGGCCGACGGGAGGTCGCAGCCCACCTGGACCACCCGGTCCACGCCCGCGGCGGCCGCCCGGGCGAGGTGGTCGGCCACCGACGGCGGCCAGGCCTGGCCGGCCGGCTCGCCGTCGGGCGCCTCGTCCGGGAGCACCGCCGCGATGTGGTCGAGGTGGGTGTGGTTGTCCACGACCGGGACGGGCAGCGGCTCCGGGTCGGCCGGGAAACCGCGCTCGCGCGTGCGCTTCGCCATCGCCTGAGTCAGTCCACCGGCCCGGCGCCGAACCGCTCCCGATACCCCTCCAGGTCCTCGTCGCTGATCTTGGCGAACAGCACCGGCGGCACCGTGAAGGCCGTCCCGGCGGGCACGACGTCGAGCGCCGTCGCCTCCTCGGGTGTGACCCAGGTGGCCGCGTCGTCGAGCGCGAAGACGCCGCGCAGCGTGGCCGCGCTCTGCGGGATGAACGGCTCGGAGACCACGGCGTACAGGCGGATGAGGTTCATCGCGGTGCGCAGGGTGACGGCGGCGGCGGCCTCGTCGGTCTTGACCTGCTTCCACGGCTCCTTCTCGACCAGGTACGCGTTGCCCGCCGCCCACAGGGCGCGCAGCGCGTTCGCGGCCTTGCGGTACTGCAGGGCCTCCATGTGCTCCTCGAGCTCCGCCAGCAGGCGGGAGACCTCGGCCCCGAGCTTCGCCTCCGCGTCGCCCGGCTCGCCACCCGCGGGCACCGTCTCGCCGAACCGCTTGGCCGAGAACGTCAGCACCCGGTTCACGAAGTTGCCGAGCGTGTCCGCCAGGTCCTTGTTGACCGTGCCGGCGAACTGCTCCCAGGTGAAGGACGAGTCGTCCGACTCCGGGGCGTTCGCGATGAGGTAGTAGCGCCAGTAGTCGGCCGGCAGGATCTCCAGGGCCGCGTCCGTGAACACACCGCGCTGCTGCGACGTCGAGAACTTGCCGCCGTAGTAGTTGAGCCAGCTGAAGCCCTTGACGAAGCCGACCATCTTCCACGGCTCGCGGACGCCGAGCTGCGTCGCGGGGAACATCACCGTGTGGAACGGGACGTTGTCCTTGGCCATGAACTGCGTGTAGCGCACGTCTGCGGCCTCGTACCACCAGGACTTCCAGTCCCGGGTCTCACCGTCGGCCGCCGCGTCCGCCCACTCCTTGGTGGCACCGATGTACTCGATCGGGGCGTCGAACCAGACGTAGAAGACCTTGCCCTCGGCCGCGAGCTCCGGCCACGTGTCGGCCGGGACCGGCACGCCCCACTCCAGGTCACGCGTGATCGCGCGGTCGTGCAGCCCCTCGGCGAGCCACTTGCGCGCGATCGACGTCGACAGGAGCGGCCACTCCTTGCTGTTCTCGTCGATCCACGCCTCGACCTCGCCCTGCAGCTTCGACTGGAGCAGGAACAGGTGCTTGGTCTCCCGCACCTCGAGGTCGGTGGAACCGCTGATCGCCGAGCGCGGGTCGATCAGGTCGGTCGGGTCCAGCACGCGCGTGCAGTTCTCGCACTGGTCGCCGCGCGCCTTGTCGTAGCCGCAGTGGGGGCAGGTGCCCTCCACGTAGCGGTCGGGCAGGAACCGGCCGTCGACCGGCGAGTAGACCTGCCGGATGGCGCGCTCCTCGATGAACCCGTTCTCGTGCAGGCGCCGTGCGAAGTGCTGCGTGATCTCGGCGTTCTGCGGCGAGGAGCTGCGACCGAAGTAGTCGAACGTCAGCCCGAACCCGTCGTAGATCGACTTCTGGGTCTCGTGCGCCGCGGCGCAGAACTCGGCGACGGGCTGCCCCGCCTTGGCCGCGGCGAGCTCCGCGGGCGTGCCGTGCTCGTCGGTGGCGCAGATGTACAGCACGTCGTGACCTCGCTGGCGCAGGTAGCGGGCGTACACGTCGGCCGGGAGCATCGACCCGACCATGTTCCCCAGGTGCTTGATGCCGTTGATGTACGGAAGCGCACTGGTGACAAGGTGGCGAGCCATCGCTGGATGCTCCAATTCTGCGGGACGAGACTGTCGTCCAATCCTAGGGCCACGCGCCCAGCGCAATACGCCGGTGGCTGTGGTGGGGCCGCTCGGCCCGCAGCCGGCGTGGCAGAGTGGGGAGCATGAGCCTGACCGAGTCCGAGCCCGTCCGCCGGGCCCTCGTCGTCGTCGACGTCCAGCCCACGTTCTGCGAGGGGGGCGAGCTCGCCACCGAGGGGGCCAACGAGATCGCCTACCGCGTCGCGACCTACGCCGCCGCGCACCGCGACCGGTACACCACGGTGCTCACCACGCAGGACTGGCACATCGACCCGGGCGAGCACTTCAGCGACCACCCCGACTTCGTCGACTCCTGGCCCCCGCACGGCATCGCGAACTCCCCCGGAGCGGAGCTGCACCCGGCGCTCGCCGAGCTGCACCCCGACGCACGGCTCAAGAAGGGCCAGTACTCGCACGGCTACTCGGGCTTCGACGGCGCCGACGAGCACGGCCGCAGCCTCGCGACCATCCTGGCCGAGGCACAGGTGACCGACGTCGACGTGGTCGGCCTGGTCGAGTCGCACTGCGTCAAGCACACCGCGCTCGACGCGCGCCGCGCGGGCCTGCGCGCCCGCGTGCTGACCGACCTGACCATCCCCGTCTCCCCGGAGCAGGGCCGGACCGCCGAGCAGGAGCTCACCGCCGCGGGCGTGGAGCTCCGCGACAGCGCGACCCTCTGACGGGCTCGCTAGATCCAGCTCGGGAGCAGCATCAGGCGCTGCCAGTACTCGTACGGCACCGGCATCGCGGTCCAGATCGGGTAGTAGAGCACGCTCACGCCCACGATCAGCACCACCAGGACGGCGGCCAGCCAGCTCACGATGCGGCGGTCCCCGCTGCGCCGCGGGGTCCGTTCCAGCCCCACCGCCAGCAGGTACACGAGCGTCAGGATCACGAACGGCGTGAACACGATCGAGTAGAACGTGAAGATGGTGCGGTCCGCGAGCGGCCAGGAGTACAGGAACCACGGCAGCCAGCCGGCGGCGATCCCCACCAGGGCCGTTGCCCCGCGCCAGTCGCGGTAGCGGACGACGAGCACCAGCACCACGGGGATCGCCAGCGCACCGAGCCACCACAGCAGCGGGTTGCCGAGCGACGTCACCGCGGTCGCGCAGTCGCCGACGGCGTCGTCCGGGCACGACCCCTGGCCGGGGGCGAACTTCTCCCAGAAGAACGACGTCGGCCGCCACTGCACGATCCAGCCCAGCGGGTGCGACGCGTAGTTGTGGTCCGACTCCAGGCCGTTGTGGAAGTCCCACATCATGCGGTGGTACTCCCACAGGGAGCGGCCGGCCTCCCAGGCGCCCTGTGCCCAGCCCCAGTCGGGCCACCACCCCGGCGGTGCGACGCCGTTCACCTCGGCCCAGTTGCGCAGGTACGACATCGGGTGCGCGAACCACGCCGACCAGGTCGCCACGTACACCGCGACCACCGTGGGCAGCAGCACCACGACGGCAGGGACGACGTCGACCACCAGCGCGTCCTCCCACCAGCGCCCGATGCCGGCGGCGCGCCGCGCCGTGAGGTCCCAGATGACCGTGAGCAGGCCGAACGCCGCGACGAAGTACAGGCCCGACCACTTGACGCCGCACGCCAGCCCGAGAGAGACGGCGGCGGCCAGCCGCCACCACCGGACGCCGAGCCGTGGCCCGTACTTCCCGATCACGCCGCCGGCCTCGACGATCTGCGCCACCCGGTCCGCCAGCCGGCGTCTGGCCCACTCGCGGTCCAGCACCAGGCAGCCGAACCCGACGAGCACCCAGAACATGAGGAACTGGTCGAGCAGCCCGGTGCGCGAGTGCACGATCGCCTCGCCGTCGACGGCGAGCAGCAGGCCGGCGACCAGGCCGAGCAGGGTCGAGGAGAACAGTCGCCGCGCGATGCGCACGATGAGGAACACCGCGAGCACGCCGATCACCGCGCTCGCGATGCGCCAGGCCACCGGGTCCTGGGCGCCGCCCATGAGGCGCATGCCGAGGGCGATCATCCACTTGCCGACGGGCGGGTGCACCACGTACTCGGCCTCGTCGGTCTTGTACGAGCTCACGTCGCCCGCCTCGAAGGCGGGGTTCGGCTCGTCGGGCCACGCGGCCTCGAAGCCGAGGCTGGCCAGGGACCAGCCCTCCTTGACGTAGTACGTCTCGTCGAACACCAGCTTGCCCGGCCGGCCCAGCTCCCACAGCCGCGCGGCGGCCGCGAGCAGCGTGACCAGGAGCGCGCCGAACAGACCCCAGAACCGGTCGGCCGCCGTCCGTCCCAGTGCGAGGCGCCGCTCGCCGAGCAGGTCCCGCAGGAGCCGGTCGCGCACGGGCGGCTCGGGTGCCGGCCGGTCGACGACGGGGAACGACCCGGTGCTCACCGCGGCACGGCGCACGTGCGCCCCGAACGTCCCGGGCAGAGCCTGCTGCGCTCCCGGAAAGTGCACTCCT
Source organism: Promicromonospora sp. NPDC050880 (assembly GCF_044456525.1). Lineage (NCBI taxonomy): Bacteria > Bacillati > Actinomycetota > Actinomycetes > Micrococcales > Promicromonosporaceae > Promicromonospora > Promicromonospora sp. NPDC050880. The sequence goes on along the minus strand of NZ_JBITFV010000001.1, from coordinate 53,026 downwards.
GTGGCGTCAGGCTGCTGAGACACCGGGCCAGCATAGAGCGTGACACCCTGTGCTTCATGACCGACCCGTCCCCCGTACCCGAAGCCGGCTCCCTCGTCCTGGCCGCCACCCCGATCGGCAACGCGGAGGACGCCTCGCCCCGCCTGGTCCGCCTCCTGGCGGACGCCGACGTCGTCGCCGCCGAGGACACCCGCCGCCTGCACGGGCTCGCCGGCCGGCTGGGTGTCCAGGTACGGGGCAGGGTCACGAGCTACCACGAGCACAACGAGACGGCCCGCGCGGACGAGCTCCTCGACGTCGTCGACGGCGGTGGCACCGTCGTGGTCGTGACGGACGCCGGGATGCCCTCGGTCTCCGACCCCGGGTACCGCATCGTGGAGCGCGCGATCGAGCGCGGGCTGCGCGTCACCGCCGCACCCGGCCCGAGCGCCGTGCTCACGGCGCTGGCGCTCTCCGGCCTGCCGACCGACCGGTTCACCTTCGAGGGCTTCCTGCCGCGCAAGCCCGGCGACCGCGCCCGGACGCTCGCCGCGCTGGCCGCCGAGCCGCGCACCATGGTGTTCTTCGAGGCGCCGCACCGCATCGCGGAGACGCTGGGCGCCATGGCGGCCGCGTTCGGCGACACCCGGCCGGCCGCCGTCGCGCGCGAGCTGACCAAGACCTACGAGGAGGTGCTGCGCGGCACGCTCGCCGACCTCACGGAGCGCGCGGCGGCCGAGCAGCTCCGGGGCGAGATCTGCGTGGTGGTCGGCGGGGCGCCCGCGACGGGCGCGAGCGTGGCGGACGTCGTGGACGAGGTGCTGGCCCGTGTCGCCGCGGGCGAGCGCCTCAAGGCAGCCGTCGCCGAGGTGGCCGACGCCGCGGGCGTGCCGAAGCGTGACCTCTACGCGGCGGCCCTGGCCGCCCGCCCTGCGCGCTGACGGCCCGGGTCACCAGTCGATCTGAGGTGTCGGGTGGTAGGCGTCGCCGTCGCGGCGCCACGTGGCCGCCTCGACCGCGACCCGGGCCCGGAACGACTCCCAGTCCTTGGCACCCGGCTGCGACCACGCGGTCTCGGCCACCGCGGCGAGCCGCGGCAGCAGCATCGAGAAGAGGTCAGCGCGGCTGGCCAGCGTCTCCGTCCAGATGGCCGCCGACACGCCCTCGATCGCGGACTCCGGCAGCCCCTCGACGAGGCGCGCCGGGTCCCAGTCGTAGGAGTCGTGCAGCTCGACGAAGGCCGCCCACTGCTGGCCCAGCGGGTGCTCGGGCGTGTACTTCATGTCGAGGTAGGCGCGGTCCGCGGGGGACATCACGAACCTCGCCCCCGCCTGTGCGGCGCGCACGAAGGGTGCCGGGTCCGGCCGGGTGTCCCAGTACTGCAGCACGGTGCCGGGCTCGACGAGCGAGGGGCCGTCGGCGCCGGGCGCCTCGCCCGGAGCGGGGGCGGCGCCGGAGGCCGCCAGCGCCGCGACCGCCGCCTGGTCACCGTGTGCGGAGCCAGCGGCCTCCTGCCAGGCCACCGGCGTCTTGCCCGCCGCCGTGACGATCTCCTGGCACAGCACCACGAACCGGCCGAACTCCTCGGGCTGCATCACCAGCACCTCGTCGCCGCCGAAGTGCACCCAGGGCCCCAGGGTCATGCGCGCGACGTCGGTGAACACGTCGCGCAGGAACGGCTCGGTGGCGGGCAGGTCGAGGTGCAGCTTGGAGAAGCCCACCTCGATCCCGTCGTAGGCGTCGGTGGGCTCGCCCGACGGCATGAGCTCGCCGTAGGCGTGCGTCGCGGCGTTGACGTGGCCCGGCACGTCGATCTCCGGGACGATGACGATCTCCCGCTCGGCCGCGTACTCCTGGAGCTCGCGGTACTCGTCGGCGGTGAGGAACCCACCCGTCGCGCCCGACACGGCGCCCTGCGACGACTTCTCGGTCAGCGCCGGCCGGGACGGGATCTCCAGGCGCCAGCCCTGGTCGTCCGAGAGGTGCAGGTGCAGCCGGTTCATCTTGTAGGAGCCGACGAGGTCCACGACCGCACGCAGGTCGGCGGGCCCGAACCAGTGCCGCACCACGTCGAGCGACAGCCCGCGCCACGGGTACCGCGGTGCGTCCCGCACGACGACGGCGCCCACCTCGACCGGACCGCCCGTCTCCCCGCGGCGGGCGTTGACGAGCTGGCGCAGTGTCCGCACGCCGTGCAGCAGCCCGGCACGCCCGGGAGCCGCGACCGTGACGCCGCCCGGGGTCACGGTCAGCGTGTAGCGCTCCGCGCTCTGCGCGTCCTCGGGCCCGGCGGCCGGGTCCAGCAGGAGGACCACCGGGGCGCCGGTGCCGGTCACGACGGCTCCGGCGGCAGCGAGCAGCTCGCCCGCCAGCCGGGCAAGGGTGGCATCGGGCGCGTCCACGGTGACGGTGGCGAGGTCCAGCACTCCCTCGCCCGGTTCGGTCTCGACAGGTGCGGGGATGACGGCGTCGGCGACGACTGCCGCGCCGCTGCTCACGGTGGTCACGATTGTTAGGGCCCCTTCGCTCCGGTGGTGCCCGCAGTTTCGCAGGTTCAGCCGGCGGAGACCAGGCCCAGGAGCGGTTCGGTCGGCATGATGCTCGCCGGGTCGGCGGGCAGCGCGTCGGGGGCGGACCAGCCGAGGTAGGTGTGCGCGGGGAGCTCGTTCGCGACGTCGGCCCAGACACCGCCCGCCGTGGCCTGACCCTCACCCGGACCTGCGGCGGTGAACACCACCGCCACCTGCGGCGGCACGTCGAGCAGCGACCGGTCCACCACGGAGGCGGCCGTCGACTGGTGCACCTCCAGCATGATCTGCGGCAGTCCGCGCTCCGTGGCGAGCTGCGCGAGCCGGTCCACCACGGCCTGCAGCTCCGCGACGGGTACCGAGCCGTCCTCGGCGCCGTTGCCCGCCACGCGGAACTCCGGGTGCACCGACACCCCGACACCCGGCCTGGTCAGCAGCGGTTCGAGGGCGTCGAGCTGCGCGGCGAGCGGCTGGTTGCCCGGCGCGACGTCGAGCAGCACGAGCTGTCCCGCCTCGCGGATCGCCCCGACGGCGGCCGTGACGTCCTCCAGCGGCCGCTCGTCGACGTAGTCGCCGTCGTCGCCCGGAACGCCGGAGCGGACGCTCGCAACCACGGTGACCAGCGGTTCCGCGTCGAACGGTGCCGCATGTGCCGCAGCCGAGGCCGCGGCGGCCACGGCGTCGGCCCCCGGGTCCGCGAGACCGGCCGGCACCACGTACGACGTCGACACGTACCGGCCCGGGAAGAGCCGCAGCGCCCCGCCCGGCAGCGTCGCGCCCGACGTGGCGACCTCCACCTGCCAGCCGAGGTCGTCCGCGGTGCCGAAGCCGGCGCCGATCCCGACCACGCCGAGCGGCTTGAGCGCGCGGATGGTCTCGACCGTCTCGGGGCTGGTGGCGATGTCTCCGCCCGGCACCTCGACCGGGACCGCTCCGGCGGCGAGCGCCGTGCCGATGGCCGCCTCGTGCCCCGGCTGCGGGTCCACGGCGACGAGGATCTCCTGGAGCAGCGGCGGGTCGGCGACGTCGGGGATCTCGGCGCGCAGACCGGCCACGTCCGACGCGTCGAGCCGGTCGGCGGTGGGGAGCTGCACCTTGCCGGTCTCCGGCTTGTCGGCGCCTCCGCGGCCCCCGGTGGCGGCCGCCTCGGCCGCGGCGCTCAGCGCACCGGGGTCGAACCGTACGACGTCGGCCTTGCCGGTGGCCGCGCCGACCTCCGCGACGGCCTCCTCGTCACCGACGACGACGACCGTGCCGGCCCCGAGCCGGTCGAGCTCGGCGACGAGGTTGGTGTCCGAGACCCCGCCGTCGGTGAGCAGCACCGGTGCGGTGACGGCGGCGCCGGTGGCCGCCGCGGTCGCTCGGGCGTCGGTGTCGTCCGCCGGGGCGATGACGGCCACCGGGGAGGCGTGGAAGAACGCCTGGCTCGCGGTGAGGGCGAGCTCCGCGGCGTCCGACGAATCGAGGACGAGGGCGTGCCCTTCCGGCTCCCTGACCTGGAAACTCTCCCCCGTACTGCCGTCGACGCCCTCGGCCGTGGGCACGGTGCACCCGGCGAGGGCGAGGGCTGTCGCCACGGGGAGGGCAGCGAGCAGGACCGTGACGGAGGCAGGGCGGTGGTGTGGGACGAATCGGACGTTCCGGATGGCCACGGGCTTCATTCTCCCCCACGGGGCGACCAGGTGGGAACCCCGGGACGACGTCCGCGAGGTAGACGAACACGTCACTCCACCACGCTGTAGACTGGTCGGTCAGGCATCGGCACCATCACCCAGGAGCGACCGGGATGAACAGCAGCACCCCCTCCACCCGCGACCGCATCCTCGACGCGGCCACGGAGCTCTTCTACGCCCACGGCATCCGCGCCGTCAGCGCCGACAAGATCATCGAGCGCGCGGGGATCACGAAGGTCACGTTCTACCGCCACTTCCGCACCAAGGACCTGCTCGTGGTGGCCTACCTGGAGCGACAGGGCGCCTGGGAGCGTGCCGCCCTCGACGGGCTGCGCGCCGCGGCACCCGACGCCGCGGAGGCGTTCCGCCGGTTCGCGCAGGGCATCGGCGCCGAGGCCTGCAAGCCGGGCTTCCGGGGCTGCTCGTTCATCAACGCGGCCGCCGAGTACGCGGAACCTGGCAGCCCGGTCCGCGCCGTCGTCGCCGAGCACCGCGCCTGGTACCGCCGGACGTTCGCGGCGATGCTCGACGAGCTGGGCGTGCCCGGCGCCGAGCAGGGGGCCGAGGAGCTCATGATGCTCCGCGACGGCGCGATGCTCGCCGGCTACCTCGGCGAGCCGTCCGAGGTGGCCGACGCGCTGGAGCGCGCGATCTTCGCGGTCGTCGAGGGGCGCAGGCTCCCCACCCGCGGATAGCCGCCGCCCCGGTCCGGCTACCCCGCCGGGTCGTCGAACGACCTGCGCACGATCCCCGAGACCACGTCGGCCAGGTCCGCCGGGATCGGCCGGTCGCCGCCGAGGTACCGGCGCACCGCGGCATACGGCAGGTCGACCACGACCAGCAGGATCTCGCTGGTCGACACCGTGGTCCGGGCCCGCAGCCGCCTGGTCAGGCCGCGGATCGCCGCGTTCCAGCGGTCGCTCTCGGCCGCCTCCGTCTCGCGCGCGGCCCCGGGCCACGCGTCGGCCTCGAACCGCGCACGGCCCGCGAGCAGCACGTGCGCGTGCGCCGGCTCGGCCTGGCACCAGCGCACCGTGTAGGCCGCGAGCGCGGCCGCCGCGTCGACGGGATCGCCGTCGAACAGCGGGTAGGCGTCGCCGTGGTAGCTCTCGACGGCGCGGTTCCACAGGGTGGCCAGCAGGGCCGGCCGGTCGGGGAACCGGTAGTAGAGGGACCCGCTCGGCACGCCGGCCTCGCGGACGACCGCCGCCATGGTGACGGCCGCGGGGCCACCCGCACCGAGGATCCGGCCCGCCGCGTCGAGGATCGCCGAGGTGTCGTGGGTCGGGCGGGGCATGCGTTGACGGTACTCCAGGCCGTCACTAGAGTCCGGTCTCTAGAGAGAGATCTCCACAGATATCGGAAGAGGGTGCCGGCATGACCATGACCGCCGACGAGGTCTACGCGGCAGCGCCGTTCGTCAGGACGCTCGGCGTCGAGCTCGACACCATCGGTCCGCAGGAGGTCGTCGGGCGGCTGCCGTTCGAGCACGGCCTGTCGACGGTCGGCGGCGGCCTGCACGGCGGGGCGCTCATGGGTCTGGCGGACGGCGTCGCCGCGGTCTGCGCCGCGGCCCAGGGCGAGCCCGGCACCCTGCCGGCCACCGTGGACTCCACCACGCACTTCCTCCGCCCCGTGGCGGGCCCGGCGACCGCGACGGCGACCCCCGTCCGCGCGAGCGGGCGCCAGGTGCTGGTCGAGGTCCGCGTCACCGACGAGTCCGGTGAGCTGTGCGTGCACGTGCTCCAGACGGTGCGCCTGGTCCGCCCGGCCGCGTGACCGCGACGCGGGCTGCGGAGGGTGCACGACCCTCGGCCGAACTCGTTCGCATCCACCCCCATCCGGTCGGGCGACGGCTCCGAACCCCGGTCAAGACGCCCCGCAGGACGCGGGGTGACGCCGCACCGAGGAGAGACCGATGAACGCTCGAACCCGTACGTCCTACGCCGTCGCCGGTATCGCCACCCTGGCCGTGCTCGGGCTGTCGGCCTGCAGCATGGACTCGTCGGGCGGGGACACCGGCTCGGAGGAGACCGCCGCGTCCGAGGAGACCACCGGCCCCACGGACGACTCGATGACCGAGGAGTCCCCGGCCGAGGACGACAGCATGGCCGACCCGGCCGCGAACCTCGTGGGCCCGGGCTGCGCCGACTACGCCGAGCAGGTGCCGGACGGCCCGGGCTCGGTCACCGGCATGGCCGCCGACCCGGTGGCGGTCGCGGCGTCGAACAACCCGCTGCTGAGCACCCTGGTCAAGGCCGTGAGCGGTGAGGTCAACCCGGACGTGAACCTCGTCGACACGCTGAACGGCGACGAGTTCACCGTGTTCGCCCCGGTCGACGACGCCTTCGCGAAGATCGACGCCGGGACCATGGACACCCTGTCCACCGACAGCGACCTGCTGACGAAGATCCTCACCTACCACGTGGTGCCCGGCCAGCTCACCCCGGACGAGGTGGTCGGCGAGCAGACCACCGTCGAGGGCGGCACCGTCGAGGTCGCCGGCAGCGGTGACGAGCTCACCGTGAACGACGCCAACGTGATCTGCGGCGGCGTGATGACCCAGAACGCGACCGTGTACCTCGTCGACTCGGTGCTGATGCCCGAGATGTGATCCGGTCCACCAGGACGAGAGCGGGGTCCCGATCCGGTTCGGATCGGGACCCCGCTCTCGTCCTGTGTCGCGCCTGCGTGCTGCCTGGGTCCGCCTGACCAGCCCTCCGGGGCGGTCAGGTGCCCAGGACGACGACCGGGGTCGTCGTCGGCTGCTCGGAGCCCGCCGCGGGTTCCACCGACACCGCCATGCCGACGCCGTCGGAGTCCCGCACCAGCGACGACGCGGTGCCGTCCCGCAGCGCGAGCACGCCGGCCGAGGAGACGCTGCCGTCGCCGGCCACCACCCAGAGCTGGTACGCCCGGCCCTGGCCGGGCTCGGGCAGGCCCTCGGCCTGGAAGAACATGTCGTCGTCGGCCACCAGCACGGTCGCCTCGCCGCCGCCCTCGACGGCGCCGCGCAGGATCGAGCTGTCCGGGTCGGCCAGCATCTCGGAGACCGCCTGCGCCTGCTCGCGCAGCCGGTCGCGCTCGGCGGACACCTGCACCGCGATCGTCGTGGGCACGGCGATCGCGGCCGCTGCCGCGACCGCGGCCACCACGGTGCCCCAGCGCCGACGCCGGCGGCGGTCCGCCAGGTCGACGACGGCGCCCGCGCCCTCCGACGAGGGTTCCGCAGCCGGCGAGGCTGCAGCCGGCGGAGTCGCGGCCGGCGGAGTCGCAGCCGGCACTGCGGTGCCGGTTTCCGCGACGTCGGCGACGTCCGGACCCGGGACCTGCGGCGTGCTGCGTACCCGGTCGAGCACGCTCGCCCGCAGCGCGGCCGGCGGCTCCGCCTCGACCGCGAAGGACGCGACGACGTCGCGGTACTCGTCGAGCGCACGACGTGCGTCGGCATCGGACGCGAGGAGCCGGTCCACGGCCCGGCGCTCGGCGTCGTCCAGGGCGTCCAGGGCGTACCCGGGCAGCAGGTCCCAGACGTCGGCGTGCGGGCGGTCCGCCCTGAGATCGTCAGCCACGGGCCACCCCCAGGCAGTCGCGGAGCCGGCCGAGTCCGTCGCGGATCCGGCTCTTCACGGTCGGCAGTGCGGCGCCGAGCTGCTCGGCCACCTCGCGGTAGGTCAGGCCGCCGTAGTAGGCGACCACGACGGCCTCGCGCTGGGTCGGGGTGAGCCCCTCGATGCAGCGGCGCACGGCCGAGCCCTCGAGGCGCCGTTCGACGTCCTCGACCACCACGTCACGGGCCGTCTCGTTGGTCCGCAGGTCGGTGTCCCGCTGGTCGCGGTCACGGTGCGCCTGCTCCGAGCGGACCCGGTCGACCGCCCGCCGGCGGGCGAGCGTGGCGACCCAGGTGCGTGCCGAGCCGCGCGCGGCGTCGAACCGCGAGGCCGTCTGCCACACCTCCACCATCACCTCCTGGGTCACCTCGGCCGCGTGGTCCGGGTCGCGCAGCACGCCGAGCGACGTACCGTACGCCACCGGGCCGAGCGCGTCGTACACGGGCGCGAACGATTCCGGGTCGCCGCCCGCGCACGCCACGAGCAGGGCGTCGACGGCGTCGAGCGGCGAGGTACGGGCTGGTGGTGAGGCCACCGCCCCAGTCTGCCTCACGAACGGCTCGCGGCCGGCCGGCGACATGGGCGACACCACGGGCTGCTCGCACAGTGCGACCGGCATCTGGTCCCCACCGCCCTCCCACGCTCCACGCACGTGCTCCTGAGCGGCACTCGCAGGGTGCCGCTCAGGAGGTTCGGTGCTGACGGGATCCTGGATGGGACGCCCGGGGGTGACCCCCGTCACCAGTCGTGGACGGACCCGTCCTGAAGGCGGTTGACCGGCAGGTACCCGGGCACGTACGGGTGCGCGGCGGCGAGCTCCTCGTCCAGCTCCACGCCGATGCCGGGGGCCTCACCCGGGTGCAGGTGCCCGTCCTCGAAGGTGTACGCGTGCCGGAAGACCTCGTTGGTCAGGTCCGTGTGACCGGAGTACTCCTGGATGCCGAAGTTGTGGATCGCCAGGTCGAGGTGGATCGCGGCGGCCATGCCCACGGGCGAGATGTCCTCCGGCCCGTGGATCGCGCTCTTGATGCCGCGCTGGCCCGCGTAGTCGAACAGCTTCTTCATGGGGCTGACGCCGCCGAAGTGCGTCACGGCGGAGCGCACGTAGTCGATGAGGCGCTCGTCGATCAGCGTCTGGTAGTCGAAGACGGTGTTGAACACCTCGCCGATCGCCAGCGGGGTGGTCGTGTGCTGCCGCACCAGGCGCAGGGCCTCCTGGTCCTCGGCGGGCGTGCAGTCCTCCAGCCAGAACAGGTCGTACGGCTCCAGGTCCTTGCCGAGGCGGGCCGCCTCGATCGGGGACAGCCGGTGGTGTGCGTCGTGCAGCAGCGGCAGGTCCGGGCCGAACTCGCTGCGCACGGCCTCGAAGACCCGCGGGACGTAGCGCAGGTAGGCGCCCGTGTCCCAGTCCTCGACGGCCGGGCGGGCGAGCACGTCCGGCGCGGACCCGTCGGCCGACGTCGTGGTGTGCACGCCGTAGACGGACTTCAGGCCCGGCACGCCGCTCTGGATGCGGATGCTCTGGTAGCCGCGCTCCTGGAGGGCCCGGACCGAGTCGAAGATCTCGGGCAGGCTGGAGCCGTTCGCGTGCCCGTAGGCGCGGACCCGGTCACGGCTCGCACCGCCCAGGAGCTGGTACAGGGGCAGGCCGGCCACCTTGGCCTTGATGTCCCACAGCGCGACGTCGACGGCGGCGATCGCGGCCATCGTCACCGGCCCCCGGCGCCAGTAGGCGCCGCGGTAGAGGTACTGCCAGGTGTCCTCGATGCGGTGCGGGTCGCGGCCGATCAGCAGCGGCACGACGTGGTCGCGCAGGTAGCTGACCACGGCGAGCTCCCGGCCGTTGAGGGTGGCGTCGCCCAGGCCGGTCACCCCGTCGTCCGTGGTGATCTGGAGCGTGACGAAGTTGCGGCCGGGCGAGGTGACGACGACCTTCGCGTCGACGATCTTCATGGGGAACCTTCCGTCGGTGGCTGTCGGAGGGACGTGGGAGGGCGTCAGCCCTTGGTGGCGCCGGCGGTCAGGCCCGCCACGAGGTAGCGCTGCCCGAAGACGGCGGCCAGCAGCACCGGGACCGTCATCAGGGTGGCGGCGGCCATGAGCCCGCCCCAGTCGGTGCTGGCGTAGGACATGAAGTTGAACAGCAGCACGGGCATGGTCATGGTCCGCTCGTCGGCGAGGATGAGAGCGAAGATGAAGTTGTTCCAGCTGAAGATGAACGCGAGCACGGCCGCCGACGCCGTACCCGGCGCCGCCAGCGGCAGCGCGATCCGCAGGAACGCCCCGAAGGCGGACAGCCCGTCGGTGCGGGCGGCGTCCTCCAGCTCGACCGGCAGCCCCTCGAAGAAACCGATCATGATCCACAGGATCAGCGGCACCGAGACGAACATGTGGCTCAGGATCAGCACCAGGTGGCTGCCCACCAGGCCGAGCTGCGCGAACATGTAGTACCAGGGCACGAGCAGCGAGATGGCCGGGATGATGCGGGCCACGAGCACGACCGAGCCGGTGCGGCGCATCCGGAACCGGCCCACGGCCCAGGCGGCGGGTACCGCGATGACGATGCTGAGCGCCGTCGAGACGACGCCGATGAGCAGCGAGTTGCCCAGTGACTGCACGAGGGCGCCGTCGGCCAGGACGCCCCGGAAGTTGTCCCAGGTGGGCGAGAAGGCCAGGCCGACCGTGGGATCGGTGACCTGCACGTTCGTCTTGAAGGCGGCCGCGATCATCCACACGATCGGCAGTGCGATGACGGCGCACACGATCACGATCAGCACGGCGCGCAGGGCGCCCAGCGCACGCTGCGGGCCGCGCCGCCGTCGGGCGACGACACGCTGCGAGGCACGCACGGGCGCGCCGCCGGGGGCGGGGGTGGTCACGGCGCTCACGAGGCGCTCCTCTCGGTCCGGCGCCGCAGCACGACCACGATCGCGACGATGAACAGCGTGAACAGGACCAGGACGGCCGAGGCGAGGCCGTACTCCTGGTAGTCGAAGGTGAGACCGTAGGCGTAGACGTTCAGCGTCTCGGCCTCGAAGTCCGAGCCGCCGCCCGGCCCCTTGGTCGCGTAGATCAGGTCGAACGTCTTCAGGGCGTCGACGCCGCGGAGCACCAGGGCCGTCAGGATCGTGGTGCGCAGCATCGGCAGGATGATGTGCACGAACCGCTGCCAGGCGTTGGCGCCGTCGACGCGGGCGGCCTCCTCCGGCTCCTCCGGCAGCGTGGTCAGGCCCGCGAGCAGCAGCACGGTCATCATGGGCGTCCACTGCCACACGTCGATGAGCATGAGGGTGGGCAGCGACTGCGACACCGACCCGAGGAACTCCTGGGGCGGGATGCCGACGAACCCGAGCAGGTGGTTCGCGATGCCGTTGGTCGGGTCGAGGATGAGCATCCACAGGATGCCGATCGCGACCGGGGTCGCCAGCAGCGGCACCATCAGGATGGTGCGGACGATCTCCATGCCGCGGAACGCCTTGCGCATCAGCATCGCCAGGGCCAGCCCGAGCACGGTCTCCAGCACGACGGCGCCGAGCGTGAACACGACGGTGCGGCCCACGGCGGGCCAGAACCGGCGCGTGTCGGTCAGGGCGTCGGCGAAGTTCTGCAGGCCCACCCAGGTGTTGCCCGCGTTCACGGCGCCGAACGCGTCGGTCAGGCTGAGGTTGATCGTGAACGCGAGCGGGAACGCGATCATCAGGCCCACGAACCCGAGGGCCGGGGCCAGCAGGGCCCACTTGAGGCGGCGGTTGGCCTGCTCGAAGGTCACCATCGGCGTGTCGGACGGCGTGGTGCGCCGGCCGGTCGCGGGGCGCGCGGTGGTCGTCGTCATCAGAACTCCCGCTGACGGTTGTCACGGACGAGGAAGTCGTTGAACTCGGCGTCCGCGTCTGCGGCGACCGACGGCACGTCCTCGCCGACGATGCCGGACACGAGCGGTCGGCCGACGATGTCGCGGGCACGGCCCACCTGCATGACGTCGGGACGGTCGTGCCCGATGCCGTTGGCCGCGTTGACCTGCATGGTCTCGGCGAGCTCCGCCGGGAAGGAGGCCAGCGTCGCCGGATCGTCCCAGACGGACTGGCGGGCGCCGGGGATGCCCTCGGACTGCAGCCGCGCGACCATCTGCGGGCTGGCCGCCCAGCGGAGGAACTCCCACGCGTCGTCCCGCAGCAGCGAGAACTCGTTGATCGCGAGGCTCCACGACGGGATGTTGTGCGGGACGGACCCGGCCGGCCCGGCCGGGAAGGGCGCGAACCCGACGGTGTCGGTGACGGTGGAGATCTTCTCGTCCAGGAAGTTGCTGTAGATGGCGTCGGCGTCGATGTACATCGCAGCCTTGCCCTGCGCGAAGATCGGCATGGCCTGCTCCAGGCTCATGTTCGTGACGCCGGGCGGGCCCGCCTCGTGCAGCAGGCGCCCGTAGTACTCGTACGCGGCGATCGCCTCGGGCGTGCCGATCCCGGACCGCCCGTCGTGCGTGAAGTCGCCCCCGAAGGAGTACAGGAAGCTCGACCACTGCGAGACGGCACCGTTGCGCTGACCACGGCCGACGTACCCGAAGAAGCCCTCGCTGCGCCGTTCGAGCTCGAGGGCGATGTCGAGCATGTCGTCGAGGGTCGCGGGGGCTCCCCCGAAGTCCTCCAGCAGGTCCCTGCGGTAGTAGAGCGCGGGCCGCTCGGTCACGACCGGGACGCTGACGGCCGCACCCCGCGTGACCGAGCGCTCGCGCGGGGCGTCCTGGAAGTCGGTCCACCGGAAGTCGCGGTCGCCCTCGACCCGGTCGGTGAGGTCGGCGATCCAGCCGTTGCGGGCGAACATCAGCTGGTCCTGCAGCGGCCGGACCGTCATGACGTCGATGTCGGTGGCCGAGGCGTTGAGCTTGACGTTGAAGCTCGAGGTGAGCTGGTCGGCGGTGAGCATCCGCAGCGACACCTTGCGGCCGATCTGCTCCTCGAGCTCGGGCAGGTACCGGCTGATCGCCTGCGTCCAGACGTGGTTGATCGCGAGCACCCGCAACGGGGCGTCCGGGCTCGCCGTCCGCGGGCCGCGCGTGCAGGCCGCCAGGACGGACGCGGCGGCGAGCACGCCGAACGCCCGCCGGCTCAGCTGCCCGCCCCGCTGCGGCGTGATGGTCGATGGCACAGGTACTCCACACCCCCATGTGTGAACCCGTCGAGTGCGGGATATTCGCCCTCTATCCGCTTCCGGAAGGGCGAACATCCCGCACTCGACGGGGAAGGATGACTGGTGGTCCAACTGGTAGGACCAGTTGGACGGTAGCACGGGGTCTTCGGCGGGTCCAAAGGCGGTGGCCCGGGCCGGAAAGGGCTGCGGGGGCGCCGCGCCTCCTACCGCCCCAGCAGGGTCTCGATGTGCCGCGACGCCATCAGGTCCAGGCCCACGTCGAGGTCCGGACCATAGGTGCGCAGCCCGAGCGCCAGGTGCTCGCGCATGCGCAGCCGGGCCTGCTCGACGTCACGTGCCTGGATCGCGGCAAGGATCTCCGGGTGGTGCGGCACCCCCGGCTCGGCGATGCCCGGGTCGGAGTTGGAGCGCAGCATCATCTCGAACATGAGGCCGCCGATCGACGACAGCATGATCCGCAGCACGGGGTTGCCGCAGGCCGCCGCGATCGCGTCGTGGAACGCGAGGTCCTCGCGCGCCTTCTCGACCACGTCGCGCGCACGCCGCATCCGCTCGTCGGCGGCCGCCATGGCCTCGACCTGCTCGTCCGAGGCCCGCTCGGTGGCCAGCCCCACGATCTCGACCTCGAGCGGGATCCGCGCCTCGATGAGCTGGCGCACGGTCGGCCGCTCCGTGCGGTAGAGCGCGTCGTACCCGCGCGCACGCCCGGAGGACTGGTCCGCGATGAACGACCCACGACCGGCGGCCACCTCGATGAGTCCGGTCGCCTCCAGCCGGCGCAGCACCTCCCGGATCACGTTCCGGCTCGCCCCGAACTGCGTCGCGAGCTCACGCTCGGAGGGCAGCTTGGTGCCCACCGCCCGCTCGCCCGACCGGATCTGCTGCTCGAGCTGCCGCGCGATGTGCTCGGTGAGCAACCCCTTGCGCCCGGACGAGCCGGCATCTCGGGGGTCCGGCGGCAGCGCGAGAGGGGATGTCATGCGTCGAGGATAAGCACCGGCCGGGCCACGGCCGTCCCCGGTGGCCCGGCGCGCTCACCCGCAGGTCAGCACTGCTCGTACGCGTACGCCCCGTCGTCCGGCCCCACCAGGTCGCGGTCGCGCAGGATGGTCAGCGGTGCGCGGTCCGCGCTCGCGCAGACCACGTCGAAGTCCTGCGGCAGGTTGTCCGTGTACTCGATCTGGAGCACGTGCTGCCCGTACACCCCGGTGTACGACCCGCACTCGTCGTAGGCCGCGCACTCCTCCGTCACGGCGAAGTCGAAGCCGAGGTCGTGCCCCTCGGTGGTCGCCTCCGCGGCGTTCTTCTGCCCGATGGCGAGACCCGCCCCGTGCGCCACGTCGATGTACTCCGCCGCGAGCGCGAGGGCGTCGGCCTGCTCGATCAGGCCGGTCTCCGGCTCGGTGAACCGTGTCCACGTGTCGAGGTTGTCGATCTCGACGGCGTCGAAGCCGGCGTCGGCGCACCCCGTGATCACCGGTCCGAGAATGTCCAGGATGCGCTCACGCCGCTCCTCGGTACCGGGGTCGAGCACGTACTCGTCGGGCCAGTCGGGGTCGACCACCAACTCCCCCGCGGCGTCGTGCAGCAGGAGGTCCTCGTTGCCGTCGAGCCAGAGGTCGTCCTCGCCGGGCTGGGTCTGGAACCCGTTGACGTAGCAGACGTTGTAGGCGTCCGGCGCCGGGTCCGCGGTGGCGTCCCGCACCACGACGTCGAGCCCGCCCGCGGGCTCGTAGGCCGCGCCGAGCTGGTAGTCGAACCGGCCGCTGGTGGGCGGGAGCGTCACCTCCGCGACGGCGGCCGACGTCGCCGGCCGTTCCTCGTCGTGGCTCGCACCGGGCGCGGCCTGACAGGCGGTGAGCAGGAGGACGCCGAGCACGGCGCCGACGGCGAGCTGAGACATCCGCCGATCGTAGGTGCGGCGGCCGGGCCCCGGCCCGGTCCGCCGGGAAGTGCTCACTCGGACTGATCGCCCACGTCCGGGAGCCCGGCGAGGGCGTCCGTGATCGGGGTCGCGCCGTTGCCGAACGGGATGGTGCGCCCCACGGTGCTCTCGTCCGCCAGCACGGCGGCGGCCACGGCCGCGACGTCGGCGCGCGAGACGCGGCCGTCGCCGGGGTTCACCACCTCGATGAGGCCCGTGGGCCGGTCGAGCGTGAGCGGGCCGGGCTGGAGGATCGTGTACCCGAGGCCGGAGGCGCGCAGGTGCTCGTCGGCCGCGGCCTTGGCCTCGGCGTAGGCGAAGAAGGAGCTGTCCTCGGGCACGCCGTGGTCGGTCTGCGCGCCGAGGTAGGACACCATGACGTAGCGCGGCACGCCCTCGGAGCGGGCGGCGTCGATCGACCGCACGGCGGCGTCCCGGTCGACGGCGTAGGTCCGCTCCGGGTTGCCGCCGCCGGCACCCGCGGACCACACGACGGCGTCGTACCCCTGCACCACGTCGGCGAGGCC
Source organism: Promicromonospora sp. NPDC050880 (assembly GCF_044456525.1). Classification (NCBI taxonomy): domain Bacteria; kingdom Bacillati; phylum Actinomycetota; class Actinomycetes; order Micrococcales; family Promicromonosporaceae; genus Promicromonospora; species Promicromonospora sp. NPDC050880. Next base: position 37,636 of record NZ_JBITFV010000001.1, on the reverse strand, counting down.
GTCGGTGTCGAGGTGCTCGACGTCGGCGACCAGCGGGATGGCCCCGGTCGCCGCGACGTCGTCCGCGTGGTCGGGGTTGCGGATCACGCTGGTGACCACGTCACCCCGTTCCACGAGCAGAGGGGCGAGCAGGAGCGCGATCTTGCCGTGGCCACCGATGATCAGGACGCGGGACATGGTGCTTCCTTCCGTGAGGGACGGACCCAGGCTATGCCTCACCACGCCGGACGGCGGGGTCAGCGACCGGACCCGAACGGACCGTCCAGCGCCGCCCACTGCAGCAGCATGATCGTCTTGCCGTCCACGATGCGCCCGTCCCGCGTCATCGCGAGCGCCTCGGCGAACGGCAGCTCGAGCACCTCGATGTCCTCGCCGTCGGCCTCCAGCCCGCCGCCCGCGCCCGTCCGGTCGGCCGGGGTGTAGGGGCCGGCGAAGAAGTGGAGGCGCTCGGTCACCGAGCCGGGGCTCATGTAGGCGTCGAAGACCTCGGTCAGGTCGCCGAGGCGCAGCCCCAGCTCCTCCAGGCTCTCGCGCCGGACGGCGGTGAGCGGGTCGTCCGCGTCGAGCAACCCGGCGGCGGCCTCGACGAGCATCCCGTCGGGATGGTCGTTGACGTAGGCCGGGTAGCGGAACTGCCGGGTGAGCAGCACGCGGCGGCGGCCGACGTCGTAGGGCAGCACCACCGCCCCGTTGCCGCGGTCGTAGGTCTCGCGCTGCTGCGTCTCCCAGCGACCGTCGCGTCGGCGGTAGTCGAAGGTGGTGCGGCGCAGCACGTGCCAGCCCTGGGAGGTGAGCTCCACGTCGCGGACCACGACACCGGGGTTGCGGTCCAGGGCCCGCCCGGCCTGGTCGAGGCCGGTTCGCCCCCGGCCGTCCGGGACGTCGACGCCGGGACGCCCCGTCACGCGGCCTCCTGAGGGACGCGCCGCGGGATCTCGGCGACGTCGTGGTAGACGGGCAGGCCGCGGAGGCGGGCCGTCGCGACGTCCTGGTCCGCCCCGGTGGAGTCGCCCGGCAGCCGCAGGACGGCGTCGCAGCGGGCGAGCAGGCGGTCGGCCACGGGGTACAGGACCTGGTCGGCCAGGGGATCCGTGGGTCCGGCGCCGGCCGAGCGCAGCACCGGCAGGGCGATCCACTCCCCGATCACGGGCAGGTGGCCGGCCTCGAACACGGGCCAGGCCGCGGCCTCGAGACGAGCGAGATTGTCGGCCATCGCCTGCGGGTCACCGCCCGTCCCGGAGCGGTAGGGGCCGGCGATCAGGATGAGCAGGGGCTTGTCGTTCACGACTGCTACGATACATGCAGAAACGTGCAACAACGGGAGAGAACCGGAATGCTGGCTGCCGAACGACGTGACCACCTGCTCGCCCTGCTGGCCCGTGAGGGCAAGGTCGTGGCCAAGGACGTCGCGGCCGACCTCGGGATCTCCGAGGACAGCGTGCGACGCGACCTCCGCGACCTGGCCGCCGAGGGCCTCTGCCAACGCGTCTACGGCGGCGCCCTGCCCGTGTCCCCGGCGGTGGTGGGGTACGCAGACCGGCAGGCCGTGGCCCCGGACAGCAAGCGCCGTGTCGCCGCCGTGGCCGCCGGGCTCGTGCGACCGGGTGGCGCGCTGATCCTCGACGGCGGCACCACCGCGCTCGCCGTCGCGCGGGCCCTGGCGCCCGACCTGGCCTGCACCGTGATCACGCACAGCCCGACGGTCGCCGTTGCGCTCCTCGACCACCCCGGCGCCGAGGTCTTCCTGCTCGGCGGGCGCGTCTTCAAGCACTCGGCGGTCGCCTCCGGCGCCGCGGCGGTCGAGGCGGCGCAGAACGTGTCCGCCGACCTCTGCCTCCTCGGCGTCACCGGCGTGCACCCTGAGGCCGGGCTGACCACGGGCGACGCCGAGGAGGCCGCGATGAAGCGCGCGCTGTCCGCTCGGGCGGCCGAGACGTACGTGCTGGCCTCGTCGGAGAAGATCGGGACGGCGTCCCGGTTCCGGGTGCTGCCCTGGGCGAAGGTCAACGGCGTGATCACGGACGCCGACCCGCACGACCCCGTCGTGGAGCAGGTCGCGGGGCTCGGCGTGGAGGTCCTGGCCGCCGGCTGACCGTTCCCGCCACGCCGGGACAGCCCTCCCGCAGCGCGCCCGGATATCCCGGTTCGTGAGGCGCTCCCCCGCGCACCGCCGGTAGCGTGTCGCCACCCGCACCGCAGTCGCGAGGAAGGCACGGACCCGATGACCGACCATGCCCTGCCCGACGCCGAGACGATCCGGGCGGTCCTCGACTCCCACCCGGGCCCGTGGGGCACGGGCGTGCGGGTGCTCTCGGTGCGCGACCTGTCGTCCGGGCTGGGCCAGGCGGCGGTGCTCCGGGTCGCCGTCGCGGCGCCGGACGCGGGCGCGTCCCTGTGGATCGTCAAGGTCCCGGCCTGGGGCCGGCAGTCGCTGCTGGACTCGCGCGACGACGGGCTGGACGAGCGCGAGGGCCGCTTCTTCCGGAGCGGGCTGCCCGGCCTGCTCCCGGACGGTCTGACGACGCCGCCCGACGCCACCGTGCTCAGCCACCACGGCCGTGCCTGGATCATCATGCGCGACGTCGGCGCCGTGCTCCAGCGGAGCTGGACACCCCAGGCGGCGCTGGTCGCGGCGCGGCGCACGGCCCTGCTGTACGTACCGGGCGAGTCCCGCCCCGACCTGCTGGACGCGCCCTGGCTGGAGCGGGAGGGCTACGCCGCGTACGCCCACCACCGGGACACCGGCCACGAGAACCTGGACGCCCTGGCCCACGAACCGCTGCTGCGCACGCTGTTCACCGCCGAGCAGGTCCGCGCCCTGCACGCCTGCCTGGACGCGTCCGACTCCCTGGTGACGCGCGCCAAGGGGCTGCCCGCCACGCTCGTCCACGGCGACCTCACCCCGCGCAACGCGGGCCTGGACCCGGCCGGCGACCTCGCGCTCATCGACTGGGAGCACGCCGGGGTAGGTCCCGTCGGGTTCGACCTCGGCACGTTCGTCTCCCTCTACCGCGCCTTCGGTGGGCACGGCGAGCTCGACGAGCCCGCCCTCCTCGACGCCTACGGCCGCGCGCTCAGTGAGCTGGTCGGCTCCGACCTGCGCGCCGAGGCGGCCCTGGGCTTCGCCACCGCCCACCTCACCTGGGGCCTGCACCTGCGCCTCGGCCCGGGGCTGACGGCGGCGCGGCAGGGCCTGTACCGGGCCGCGCCACCCGCGGAACGGGCCGCGCACCTCGACGACATCCGTTCGGGCTGCCTGCGCGCGCTGTCCTGGGCGGCAGCGGCCTGAGCCGCCGGCCGCTCAGCCGTCTCGCGCCATGTCCCCGGGCACGTCCTGCGACGCGTGCCCCGCGGCCGTCCTCGCCTCGATCGCCCTGATCACGGCCACCATGTCGGACCCACCGTGCCCGAGCTCCGCGGTCTCGCCGTAGAGCGCGAGGCAGACGTCGAGCAGCGGCGTGCTCGTCCCGGCCTGCCGACCGGCCTCGACGACCAGCCGGTTGTTCTTGAGCACGTCGGGGATCGCCGCCTGGACGGAGAAGTCGTCGTCGAGGAGCTTGCCGGCCTTGATCCGCGAGACGTTGCTCGCCATCGGCCCCGCGTCCAGCACCGCGGCCAGCAGACGGCGGTCCAGCCCGTGCCGGTCGGCGAAGTGGAACGCCTCGGCCAGGCCGGTGACCATCGCGATGAGGAACGTGTTCGTGGACAGCTTGAGCAGCGTCGCGCGAGGCACGGCCCCGCACAGGACGGTCTCCCGGCTGACCGGCCGCAGGATCTCGCGCACCTCGTCCACGACAGGACCGTCACCGGCCAGCATGACCACCAGCTCGCCGTCCTCGGCGGGCCTGCGCGATCCGGAGACGGGCGCCTCGACATAGCTGCCGCCGGCGCGCTCGACGTCGGCCGCCAGACCGGCCGAGTACCCGGCCGACGTCGTGCTCGTGCTGACGACGACGTGGCCGGCGACGAGGTCCGCGAAGGCCGGCGTCCCCCGGCCGAGCACCTCGTCGATGGCCGCCTCGTCGCTCAGCATGACGATCACGACCCGCGCCGCGCCGAACACCTCGGCGGGCGAGCCGGCAACGCGCGCACCGGCCTCGCGCAGCGGTTCGGTCCTCGCCCGGGTGCGGTTCCAGACGATCAGCGGCTTGCCTTCGCGGGCGAGATGGAGGGCCATGGGCTGCCCCATCACCCCGAGTCCGAGGAATCCAGTGGTCACGCGACCGTTCTACCGGCGCTCCCGCCCCGCGGTCTGGAACGATCGTGCCGACCGGCCGGGTGCGCTGCCGCTCGCCACCGCGGCGGCCCAGCGTGCCGGCGTCAGCCCGTAGGTCCGCTTGAACATGCGGCCGAGGTGGCTCTGGTCGGCGAAGCCCGCGGAGACCGCGGCCTCGGCGAGGGACCGTCCGGCGAGGATCAGCCCGCGCGCCCGGGCGAGCTGCCGCATCGTGCGGTAGCGGGTCGGGCTCGTCCCGTACGCCGCCCGGAACTGGCGGGCGACCGTCCACCGGTCGAGCCCGGACACCTCCTCGTACCGGCTCACCGGGTGCACCACGGCCGGGTCGTCGTCGATCAGCTCGCGCACGTTCCGCAGCGCGCCCAGTGGGAGCGTGCCACGGCCGGCCGCCGACGGCGCCGCGTGTCGGGCCAGCATCCCCGCCAGGTCGGCGGCGAGCTCCACCCGCTCGAGCTCACCGATCGGGTCGTCGATCCCCCGCAGGCATCCCACCAGCGCGGAGGGCACGGCCCGCCGCCCGATCACCGGATCGGGCACGAACGGCAGCGGCCCGTCGCCCAGCGCCTCCCGGACCAGGCCCGGGTCGAGATAGACGATCCGGTAGCGGAAGCCCTCGGCCGTGCCGGCCGTGCCGTCGTGCACCTCGTCCGGGTGCAGCACGTGCGCCTCGCCCGGCATGCAGTAGCGCTGCTCCCCGCGGTACCGGAAGCTCTGCACCCCGGCCAGCGTGATCCCGATCGCGTACGTGTCGTGCCGGTGCGGCGCGAAGCTCTCGCCCACCAACGACGCCTCGAGGCGCTCGACGCCCGCAGCGCCGGCACCGAACCGGAGCCGCAGGCCCGTGGTGCCCGACATGGGTCAGGTCTCGCTCAGCGCAGCGCGCGCTCTGCCGCGACCAGCACCTGGGCGACCGTCGGCGCTCCCGCGGCGCGGAACACCTCGGCGCCGTCCGCGTCCCGGACGAGGACCATGGGGGTGGACCGGATGTCGAGCGACTCGGCCAGGCCTGCCTCGTGGGCCACGTCGTGCTCCACCATCGTGGCGCCCGGGACGATCCGCACCGCCTCCGCCAGGACGGCCCGCGTGTGGTGGCACGGGCCGCAGAAGGCCGAGGTGAAGAGCTCGAACTGCACAGCGGACATCTCTCGGTCCATCCCGTCGCGACTCGTTCCGCGCCATCTTGACGCACTGTTCAAGTTATCCTACGGTTCTTGACCATGACGTCAAGTAACTCGGTCGCGGAGCCGGCGCCGGTCGCCGAGGCCGCCCACGAGCCGGCACCCGAGACCACCGGCACCACCCCCGTCACCCCGATGCCGTTCGAGCTCCTGCCCGTGGGCGAGGCGTTCGGCGTCTGCGACCTGGACGGGGTGTGCTCCTGATGGCCGGCGAGGCGTTCGGCTCGGCGGGACGGCTCGTCGTCGACGTCTGGAGCGACGTCGTGTGCCCGTTCTGCTACATGGGTGACGCCCTGCTCGACCAGGCGCTGGAGAAGTTCCCGCACGCCTCGGGCGTCGAGGTGCGCTACCACAGCTTCCTGCTCATGCCGGAGGTCCGCGACGGCGACGCCCCGGTCAACCCGGCCGACCACCTCGCGGCCAAGCACGGCATCCCCCGCGAGCAGGCCGTGGCGATGAACGAGCAGGTCTCGGCACGCGCCGCGCAGGTCGGCCTGGAGTACCACCTGGACCGCGCGCAGGCCGTCAGCACCCGCACGGCGCACCAGCTCAGCCACTTCGCCGCGGCGCACGGCAAGCAGCGCGAGATGATCCGCCGGCTCTTCCAGGCGTACTTCACCGAGGGGCTCGTCGTCTCCGACCACGAGGTGCTGGCGGACCTGGCCGCCGAGGTGGGCCTGGACCGCGCGGCGACCCTCGCCGCCCTGGCGAGCGGGGAGTACGCCGAGGCCGTCGAGGCGGACCTGCGCCAGGCCCGGCAGTACGGCATCAACGGGGTGCCGTTCTTCGTGTTCGCCGAGAAGTACGCCGTCTCCGGCGCCCAGCCGGTGGAGGCGTTCCTGCAGGCGCTCGACACAAGCTGGAACGAGACGGTCGGCTCGGCGGCGACCGGAGCCGCCCGGTGACCTCCCAGTCCCCGCGCCTGCGCGCCGACGCGCGGCGCAACGTCGAGGGCATCCGCACGGCTGCCCTCGACGTCTTCCGCGCCGGCGGCCTGAACACCCCGCTGGAGGAGGTGGCGCGCGCGGCCGGGGTCAGCAAAGGCACCATCTACCACCGCTTCGGGGGCCGGCAGGGCCTGATCGACGCGGTGGTCGAGGACCTCGTGGCCGAGCGCATCCGGGGCATCATCACCGCGGCCGCCGCCGTCGACGACCCGGTCGAGCGGTTCGAGACCTATCTGCGGCAGATCTGGCTGCTCCAGTACGACGAGCCCGCCGCCAACGACGTCCTGCTGCGGGCGCTCCCCGGCTCGGCGCCGGTGACCGCCCTGTGCGAGCACGCCAGCGCGGCGGCTGCCGGCTTCCTCGCCGACGCCCAGGCCACCGGGGTGATCCGCGGCGACCTCACCCCGCAGGACGTGGACCTGCTCGTCTGGGAGCGCGGCATCATCGCGCGCGCCTGCGAGCAGCAGCCGCGCGACGGCTACCGCCGGCGGCTCGAGTTCACGCTGCGCGGTCTGCGCGCCGCCGGCTGACGGGACGCCGGCCGCCGCGCTACGCGGCGTCGCGCCCGCGGAAGGTGACCCGGTAGCCGCTCGGGGTGACCCCGGTGGCGCGGCGGAAGAGCGCGCGGAAGGTGCTCGGGCTCGGGAACCCCACCTGCCGCGCGATGCGCTCGACGCCGTAGTCGGTGGTCTCCAGCAGCTCCTGCGCGTGCCGGATGCGCACCCCGGTGATCCACTGCATGGGGCTCTGCCCCGTCTCCTCGTGGAACCGGCGGTTGAGGGTCCGCACGCTCGTGCGGGCGGCCGCGGCGACGTCGGCGAGCGCCAGGTCGGTGTGGGCGTTCTCCTCGATCCACCGGAGCACGGGTTCGAGGGTCGCGGTCCGGAAGGTGGGCGGGTTGCGCAGGATGAACTGCGCCTGCCCGCCGTCCCGGTGGAGCGGCGTCACGGAGAGCCGGGAGGCGTCCGCCGCGACGGCGACGCCGTGGTCCCGGCGCACGAGGTGCAGGCAGAGGTCGAGGCCGGCGGCCGCGCCGGCCGACGTGAGGATCTGTCCGTTGTCGATGTAGAGCGACCCGGCGTCCACCTCGACGGCCGGGTACCGGCGGGCCAGGGCGTCGGCGGCGAGCCAGTGCGTCGTGGCGCGCAGCCCGTCGAGGAGCCCGGCCTCCGCGAGCGTGAAGGCCCCCACGCAGACGGACGCGATGCGGGTCCCGTCCGCCGCGGCCGCACGGAGCGCGGCGAGCGCGGCCTCGGGTGCGGGGTCCTCCGGCCGGATCCGCCCGGGGACGACGACGGTGTCCGCCCGCGCGAGCGCCTCGAGCCCCAGGTCGGTCCCGATGCGCAGCGGGCCCGCCTCGACCACCGGCTCGGTGCCGCAGACGAGCACCTGGTAGGCGGGGCGCCCGTCGGGCAGGCGGGCACGGCCGAAGACCTCCACGGGCGTGGCCAGATCGAAGATGATCGTGCCCGGCAGGGCGACGACGGCGACGGTATGCACGCGCCCACGCTATCCGGCACGAGAGCGAGATCTCGCGGGTTCGGGGCGGCTGGCCAGATCTCGTCGGTTTATGGCCGTCCGGCCGCTGTCCTGGCTGCGAGCGTGCCGCCGAGCATGGTCGGGGGCGCCACTCCGGCGCCCGTGACCGCACCGAGGGAGCATCATCATGGCCGTGTCGGCCCAGGTCGTCCTGTTCGACGGATTCGACCCGCTGGACGTGATCGGGATCTACGAGGTCCTGACCGCCGGCGGCATGGTCGGTGGCGGGACGACCGCCGAGCTCGTGGCCGCCGAGGGGCCGCGAGCCGTCGCCTCGGGCATCCCGGGGATCAGCCTGGATGCCCGGAGCGGGCTGGACCCCGACCGGCCCGGCTACGTCGTCGTCCCCGGAGCCGTGGGCCCGGTCGAGGGCGGCACGGACGACGGCGCCGAGACGATCCCCGCGCTGCTGGCCCGCTTCGCGCAGTCGGCCGCGATGCCGCTGGTCCGGCGGGCCCTGGCCAACCCGGACGTCACCGTGGCCACGGTGTGCGGGGGGTCCCTCGCCCTGGCGATGGCGGGGCTCCTCCAGGGGCGCACCGCCGTCACGAACGCCCTGGGCACGGACCTGCTGAAGGAGACGGGCGTGCACGTCATCGACGCCCGGGTGGTGGACGACGGTGACCTGCTCTCGGCGGGCGGTGTGACGTCAGGCCTGGACCTCGGACTGTACGTGCTGGAGCGCGAGGCCGGCCCGAGGATCGCCCGGGCGGTCGAGGGCTTCTTCGAGTTCGAGCGCCGCGGCACGGTCTGGGCCGACCGGGGCCGGGTGCCCCAGCCCCTCTGACGACGGCCTCCGGGCGCACTACGGTGGACGGATGGAGCCTGCGACGAAGGAGACCACCCGGCCGACCGTCGTCTTCGACGTTCTCGGCACCCTGGTGGACCAGACCGGGAGCATGGGGCGGCACGTGTCGGCCATGGCCGCGCTCGACAGCAGGGCCGCGGCCGAGGTCGCCCGCCGCTGGCTGGCCCACGTGGCCGACCAGGAGCGTGCGATCGTGGCGGGCCGGCGCGCCTTCGCGCCGAGCCACGAGCTCGACCGCGAGGCGGTGGCCAGGCTGGTCCGCGACGGCTTCCTGCTGCCGGCCGCCGCCGCCCGGCTGACGGACGCGTCGGAGTGGCTGCAGCCGTGGCCGGACACGGTGGCCGGCCTGGACCTGCTCACCGCCGACGTCACCGTGATCGGCCTCTCGAACGCGAGCCGCCGGGTGCTCGCCGGGCTGAGCACCAACGCGGGCCTGCGGTGGCACCAGGTGCTGTCGGCCGAGGACGCGGGCAGCTACAAGCCGGACCCGGCCGTCTACGAGCTGGCCCTGGACACGGTTCCGACGGGTTCGGGGACGCCCGTCATGGTCGCCGCGCACGCATGGGACCTGCGCGCCGCGGCCGCCGCCGGGATGCGCACGGCGTACGTGCCACGGGCCGACGGCGACCCGCCCGCGCCGGACGACACGTTCGACCTGCACGCGACCAGCCTGCTCGACCTGCACGCCCAGCTCCTGGGGCTGTAGCGCGAGGCTGTCGGATCGGGCCTGGTCCGCCGGGCTCGACGTGCCGGACCTGACGTGCCTCGGCGCGCCGGGCCGGCACGCGACGTCCGGCACGGGGTCTGGGTGCGAGTGCCGTGAGGCGGCCTTACGGTCGGAGGGCGGCGCCCCGGTCGTCCGCTCGATCGGGGCGCCGCACCACCCGCGACCGGCCGCTCGCACCGCCGGTCGCCCGGTCCGGAAGGAGCAGCCATGAGCGAGAGCGACAGCGAGACCTACCGCGAGCGTCCCGGCACCACCGACGGTGCCAGCGGCCGCACGACCGACGACCGCACGAGCGGCCGCACGGATGGCGCCCCGGCCGACCGCACGCCGGACGACTCGGCCGACGACTCGCCGATGCACCCGGCGGACCCGAGAGCCGTACCCGGCGAGCACCCCGAGGACAACCCCGACAAGGACGGCGAGGAGCGGTTCGACGCCGGCTGACCCTTCACGTCGGCCCGGGGCGACCGGCCGGAGCGGCCGGTCAGGGCGACCGGTCAGGGCGACCGGTCAGGTGCACCGGCCGATGCGTCGCCGGCTGGTGCACCCGGCCGGCGTCGCCTCAGCCGTCGACGAAGGTGCCGCCCGCCTCGACCGCCAGGTCGGGGCCGAGGGCGGTGGCCGGCGTCCACGCGCCGGGCTTGCCCTCGCCCCGGGCGAGGCGCTGCGCGACCGTGGCCGCCGCGGCGGCGGTGAAGTCCATCGCCTCGCCGGCACGCAGCCACCCCTCGCGCTCGGTGCCGTCGGCCCACGTGACGACGGCGTGCCCCCAGGTGTGCTCGCGCGGCCGCGGCGAGGCGGGCAGCTCGACGCGGGCGAGCCGGGACACGACCAGCCGGCGTAGCGCGGGCACCCGCAGCAGCGCACCCGCCACCGGCAACAGCGCCCGGACCGCGGGGGCGGCCGGGACGAGCATCGACGTGGCGACGACGTCCGGGGCGCCGCTCGCCGTGCGTGCCCCGTAGAGCTCGCCCGACGGAGCACCGACGCTGGTCACCGCCACGCCGTCGGGCAGGGTGAAGCGGTAGACGTCGGCGCCGAGACGGGTGCGCACGAGCCGGCCTGCGGCGTAGCGGCGGCCGCCGGTCGCCGCGACGTCCACCATGCTGGCGGCCAGCGCCTCGCCCAGCCGGCCCGCCTCGACGGCCACCGACGCGAGGGCGTCGACCCGGACCCGGGCCGGGACGGGGCGCCCGGCGCACAGCCGGGCCACCACGGCCTCGGTGCCCAGCACGCCGAACCCGGCGCCCGTGACGAGGGTGCTGCCGGCGCTCTCCGCCTCGTCGTGCAGCGCGGCGAGCTGTTCCATCGCGCCCAGGTCGGAGGCCAGGTCGACGTAGTGGCCGCCCGGCAGGCACGCGCGCACCACGGGCAGCGCGGTCCGGGCGTAGTCGCCGATGGTGTTGACCACCACCGCGGGCCGCTGCCGGGCGACCTCGTCCGCCGTCGCCTCGGGGGTGGCGGCGACGACCGTCCGCACGCCCGACCCCGGCCCGAGCTGCTCGGCGGCCCGGCGCAACCGCCCGGCGTCGCGCCCCACCAGGACGGGTGCCACGCCGTCCGCCACGAGCCGGGCGGCCACGGCCCGGCCCGTCCTCCCCGTGGCTCCGAGCACCCAGATCTCCCCGGTCCGGGCCGGGCTGTCCGTCTCACCGCTCCGCTGTGCCATGAGGTCTCCTTCTCGTCAGGCCGGGCATGCCCGTACCCGAGTGATGTCACCGTGTGTCATCATCACGGTAGCACTCATGGCACACAGTGTCATCAGTGCTAGTCTCTGATCGTGGCGAGATGGGATCCCGGAGCGCAGGAGCGCCTGACCGAGGCCGCGCTCGACCTGTACCTGGAGCGCGGCTACGACACGGTGACCGTGTCGGACATCGCGGAGCGCGCCGGCCTGACCCGTCGCACCTACTTCCGCTACTTCCCGGACAAGCGCGAGGTGCTCTTCGCGGGCGCGGAACGCCTGCCGGACGCCGTCCGCGCGGCGGTGCTCGCCGCCGACCCGGACGCGCCGCCGTTCGCCGCGGCGCTCGACGCCCTCGGCCGCGTCGGCGCCCAGGTGGCCACGCTCGTGGACCACGGCCACGCCGCCCGCCGGCGGGTCGTGATCGACGCGAGCCCGGAGCTCCAGGAGCGCGAGCGGACCAAGGCGGCAGGCGTGGTCGCGGCGATCGAGGAGGCCCTGCTGGAACGCGGCGCGGAGCCCGGCACCGCCGCGCTCGTGGCGCAGGTCGGGGCCGCGACGCTCGGCCTGGCCTTCCGCCGCTGGACCGCCGGGGACGGCACGAGCTTCAGCGACGACCTGGCTGCCGTGGCCGGCACCCTGCGGGAGGCCCTGGCGCAGTGAGGCGCGGCACACCGGCCCGGCCTCGGGTCGGCCGTCAGGTGAACATCAGATGAACGATGGCGGAACAGTGCCTTGCTTTCGCCCGAAATCGCGGTTCGACCCCTGATCCGTCTCCGACCATCGAGGGCGTGACCGAAACGCTCCTGCTCGTGCTCGTCGTCGTGACAGCACTCGCCTTCGACTTCACGAACGGATTCCACGACACGGGGAACGCGATGGCCACGTCCATCGCCACCCGCGCCCTCCGGCCGCGGACCGCCGTCGCGCTGTCCGCCGTGCTCAACCTCGTCGGGGCGTTCCTCTCGCTCGCCGTCGCCGCCACCATCGCCAAGGGCATCGTCGATGCCGAGGTGATCACCCTGCCGGTGGTGCTGGCCGGCCTGGTGGGCGGCATCGTCTGGAACTTGCTCACCTGGCTGCTCGGCATCCCCTCCAGCTCCTCGCACGCCCTCGTCGGCGGCATGGTGGGCGCGGTGCTGGCAGCGGTGGGCACGTCGGGGGTGCTGTGGACCGGCGTGGTGTCCAAGGTGCTGCTGCCCGCCCTGCTCGCCCCGCTCATCGCGATCGCCGTGGCCGGCCTCGGCACGTGGTGCGTCGCGCGCCTGACCCGCGGAGTACCCCAGGACGTGACCAACCGCGGCTTCCGCTGGGGCCAGATCGGCTCGGCCTCGCTGGTCTCGCTGGCGCACGGCACCAACGACGCGCAGAAGTCGATGGGCATCATCCTGCTCGCGCTCATCGCGGGCGGCGCGGTGCCCGCCGACTCCGACGTGCCCCTGTGGGTCATCCTCAGCTGTGCGATCGCCATGGCCGTCGGCACCTACATGGGTGGCTGGCGGGTCATCCGCACGCTCGGCAAGGGCCTCGTCGAGATCGACACGCGCCAGGGCATGGCCGCGGAGACGTCGTCCGCGGCGGTCATCCTCCTGTCCAGCCACTTCGGCTTCTCGCTCTCGACCACGCACGTCGCGACCGGCTCGGTGCTCGGCTCCGGCGTCGGCATGCCGGGCGCGAAGGTGCGCTGGAGCGTCGCCGGGCGCATGTTCGTGGCCTGGGCCCTGACCCTGCCGGCCGCCGGGCTGGTCGGCGCGCTGTGCCACTGGCTCGAGTCGGCCATCGGCGGCGCGGCGGGCACCATCGCGGTGCTCGTCGTGCTGGTGGCGTCCACCCTCGCCATCTGGATCGCCTCGCGGCGCCGGCCGGTCAACCACGCCACCGTCAACGAGGACTGGGACGAGGACAAGGGCGCCGACGTGCAGCCGGTCGCCGCGACGACGGGCGCCACGGGCGGCGAGCGCGTCGCCCCCGTGCCCGCCGTGGCGACGGCCTCCTCCGTCGGCCGGGCCATCAGCTCCGTGGGAGCGGACGACGCCGGGAACGCCGGCACCACCTCGAAGGGAGAGCAGCCGTGAACGACTTCATCGAGTGGGGTGCGCTGGGCCAGGTGCTGGTGGCGGGCGTGCTCGTCGGCGCCGGGATCCCCGCGCTGTTCGCCCTGGGGCTGCGCCTCCTGGCCGGCACCGGGCCGGTCCCGGACGGAGCCACGACGGACGGGAACGCCCCCGTGAGCCCGCCCCGGCCGGGGCCCGTGCGCCTGGCCGGAGCGGTGCTGTGCCTGGGCACGGTGGTCGCGGCGGTCGTCACGGGCCTGGTCTTCGTGATCTCGGGCGGTCACTGAGCCCGCGTCGCCGCGACCGGCCTCGTGCCCCGGACGGCGCAGGGCCGGCCCTCGGCGGTCCGCGTCAGGTGGCCGGCCGGGCCACCGCCCGCGCCCGCACGGCCAGCGTCGTGCCGAGCACGACGGCGGCAGCGGCGGCAGCGGTCCAGGCCACCGGGGCCGACGGGAGCGCACCGTCCCACCGGGCCACGGCGATCCAGGCCAGGCCCCAGGCGACGGCGGCACCGACCGCCAACCGCCCCCGGCCTCGCACGGCGAGCGCGACGCCGATGCCGGCGACCGCGACGAGCACGGCGACCGCCCACCCGTCCGGCGTGCGGCCCGCGCCACCGAACCCGGAGGCGACGAGGGCCGCCGCGACGTTGGCCACGGTCGCGACGCAGACCCAGCCCAGGTAGACACCGAGCACCCCGTCGACGAGCACGCGATCCAGCGGACCGCTCGCGCGGGTGCGGGTCAACAGGACAAAGATGCGGCTCAGGAGCATCAACAGAACCCCGATGACCAGCACACTCACCCAGAGCCGGCCCGCCTGCACCACCAGGATCCACGCGGCGTTGAGCAGCATGGTCCCGGCCACCGGCAGCCGCAGGCGACGCTGCCTGTCCTCGGCCACCGGGAACCACTGGAGCACGGTGTAGCCGGCGAGCCCGAGGTAGACCACCGTCCACACCGCGAAGGCACCCGAGGCCGGTGCCAGGAGCGTGGCGTCGGTGGAGAGCGCACCGCCCGCCGCCGAGGAGATCGGGGTGCCGCCGAACACCCCGACGCCGATCATGGAGCCGGCGAGGCACACCAGGAAGCTGAGGGTGACGGCGACCTGCCCGGTCCGGTCGGTGGATCTCTCCTGTGCCATGTGGTGCTCCTCCTCGTGTCCCGTCCGGTCGGCCGACGGCCCGGCACGACAGCGACCGCGATACTCTCTAGCCTAACTAGTAGTCTGCTTGGCTTCCTGTTGTGTGCGAAAGGCTGGTGAGTGACCGTGCCCCTCGCCCTCGTGACCGGCGCGACCGGGTACATCGGCGGGCGCCTGGTCCCCGAGCTGCTGTCGGCCGGGTACGACGTGCGCGTGCTCGCCCGGCATCCCGAACGGGTCGCGCCGCGCGAGTGGGCCGGCCAGGTCGAGGTGGCGGCAGGCGACGCGACGTCGCGTGCGGACCTGCGCCGGGCCCTCGACGGCGTCGACGTCGCGTACTACCTGATCCACGCGCTCGGCGCCGGACCCGGGTTCGCCGAGCGCGACCGGAGCACGGCCCGCGGGTTCGCGGTGGTGGCCCGGGAGGCGGCCGTCGGCCGTGTGGTCTACCTCGGCGGGCTGCACCCCGAGAAGGAACGGCTGTCCCCGCACCTGGAGTCCCGCCGGGAGGTCGAGGAGATCCTGCTCGACGGCGGCGCGCCGACCGTCGTGCTCCGCGCCGCCGTGATCCTCGGTTCCGGCAGTGCCTCCTTCGAGATGATGCGGTACCTCACCGAGCGGCTGCCCGTGATGGTCGCGCCGCGCTGGATCGACAACCGCATCCAGCCCATCGCGGTCCGGGACGTGCTGCGCTACCTCGTCGGTGCCGCCCGCGTCCCGGCGGACGTCAGCCGTGCCTTCGACGTCGGCGGACCCGAGGTGCTCACCTACCGCGAGATGATGCAGCGCTACGCCGCCGTGGCCGGGCTGCGCCGCCGGCTGGTCGGAGCGGTCCCCGTGCTGACGCCCCGCCTGGCGAGCCTCTGGGTGGGGCTGGTGACACCGGTGCCGCCGGGTATCGCGCGACCCCTCGTGGGATCGCTGGTGCACGAGGTGGTGGCCCAGGAGGACGACATCAAGGAGTACGTGCCCGACCCGCCGGGCGGGCTCCTCGGCTTCGACGACGCGGTGACGCTCGCCCTGACCCGGATCCGTGACCTCGACGTCCGGACGAGCTGGGTGTCCGCCTCCACGCCGGGTGCGCCGTCCGACCCGCTGCCCCAGGACCCGGACTGGGCGGGCGGGAGCCTGCTGGTCGACGACCGCTCGCGCCGGGTGGACACCTCGGCCGAGGCGCTGTGGACGGTGATCGAGGGCATCGGCGGGGCGCACGGCTGGTACTCCTGGCGCCTCGGCTGGGTCGCCCGGGGCGTGCTCGACCGCCTCTTCGGCGGTCCCGGCCTGCGCCGCGGTCGCCGGCACCCCCATCAGCTCTCCCCCGGTGACGCCCTGGACTGGTGGCGCGTCGAGGCGATCGACCCGGGCCACATGCTGCGGCTGCGCGCGGAGATGCGCCTGCCGGGGCGGGCCTGGCTGGAGCTGTCCGTCGAGGACCCGGGCTCGGCCCGGCCCACCTTCCGCCAGCGGGCGGTGTTCTCGCCGCGCGGGCTGCCCGGGCAGCTGTACTGGTGGGCGATCAGTCCCTTCCACGGCATCGTGTTCGGCGGCATGCAGCGCAACATCGCCCGTGCCGCCCAGGAACAGGGAAAGGCGCAGGCGAGTGCGTCGCGCCCGGGGTGAGTCCGCGTCCGGGCCCCTCCCGTGCCGGGCGGGGCCCGAGAAAAAGATCGCCGACCGGACCGGCACCGGCTTGGATCGCCGGTATGACGATCCACCTGAACGTGCCCGGCGCCGACGACCTGACCCGGGTCGTCGACGTGCTGCGGGAGTGGCAGTCCGACACGGATCCCGTGCAGCTCCACCCCGGGGACATCGGCTGGTTCTGGCGGTGGGGCACCACGGCGACGGCCGCGGCCGTCCGCACCTGGACACGGGACGGACACGTGCTCGCCGTCGGCCTGCTCGACGGTGCGGACCTGCTACGTCTCAGCACGGCGCCCGACGTGCGCCGGGACGAGTCCCTGGCCCGCAGGATGGTGGCCGACGTGACGACGCCGGAGCGCGGCGTGCTGCCGGGCGGGGAAGTCATGGTCGAGGCGCCGCCGGGCGCCCTGGTGAGCGAGCTGCTCGGCGAGGCGGGCTGGGGCGACGACGAGCCGTGGGCCCCGCTGGTGCGCGACCTCGCCGGCCCGGTCGAGGCCCCGGGCGTTCGGGTGGAGGTGGCCGGACCCGACCGGGCCGGCGAGCGCACCGCCGTCCACCGGGCCGCGTTCGGCGGCCCCTCGTTCACCGACGACCGCTGGCACGCGATGGCAGCCGGCCCGCTCTACGCCGACGCCCGGTGCCTGGTCGCCTACGACGAGGCGGGCGCGGCGGTCGGCGCGACCACGGTCTGGTCGGCCGGCGCCGGGCGGCCCGGCCTGGTCGAGCCCCTCGGCGTGCACCCGGACCACCGCGGGCACGGCTACGGCAGGGCGGTCACCCTGGCCGGGGTGGCCGCCCTGCGTGAGCTCGGCTCGTCCAGCGCCGTCGTCATCACCGAGAGAGCGCGCACCCCGGCGGTGGCCACCTACGTGTCGGCGGGGTTCGACCGGCTGCCGGACCGCCTCGACCGCCGCCGGGCCGGGTAGCCGGTCAGACCCGCAGCCAGGCCGTGGTCGCTCCCGGCAGGCGGCCGCCGTCGAGCGGGGCGCTGGTCAGCAGCACCTCGCCGGCGGGAAGGTCGACGACGTCGTCACCGAAGTTGGTGACGCTCAGCCAGCCGTTCGGCCGGCGGAACGCGAGCACGTCGTCGCGGCCGGTGTCGTGCCACTCCATGGTCTCGTCGGTCTGCAGCTCCCGGCGCAGGGCGAGGGCCCGGCGGTACAGCGCGAGCGTCGAGGCCGGGTCCTGCTCCTGCACCTCCACCGCGAGGTCCCCGAACCAGTCTGGCTGCGGCAGGTCGGCGGGCCCGGCACCGAACCCGAACGAGGCACCCTCGCGCGTCCAGGGCAGCGGGACACGGCACCCGTCGCGGCCGATCTCGATGCCCGGGCTCCGGAAGAACGTCGGGTCCTGGCGCGACTCGTCGGGGATGTCGGCCACCTCGTGCAGGCCCAGCTCCTCCCCCTGGTAGAGGTACGAGGAGCCCGGCAGCGCGAGCTCCAGCAGCGTCGCCGCACGTGCCCGGCGCAGCCCGAGCTCCCGCTGGAGCACGGGCTCGGTGCCGCCCGAGAGCAGCCACCGCTTGCCCTGCTTCTCCGCGGTGTGGTCGCCGCCGGCCGCACCGGTGCCACGCGGGGGCAGGCCGTAGCGGGTGGCGTGCCGCACGACGTCGTGGTTGGAGAACACCCACGTCGTGGACGACCCGGACGTCTCAGCGAGCTCCAGGTTGAACGTGATGATCTCGCGGAACTGCCCGGCGTCGAAGTCGGCCTCCAGCAGGTCGAAGTTGAACGCCTGGCCCAGGCCGTGGGCGCTGGCGTAGCGCGCCCGGCGGTCCGCGGCCACCCACGCCTCGGCGACGGCGGTGCGGGGCGGGTCGTAGGAGTCGAAGACCGTGCGCCACTCGGCGTAGATGTCGTGCACGTCGTCCCGGTCCCACAGGGGGTGGTTGCCGTCGCGCGGCGTGGCGTCGAGCTCGGCCTGGCTGGGCAGCTCCTCACCGAGGTCCTTGGCGAGCCCGTGCGCGACGTCGACCCGGAACCCGTCCACCCCGCGGTCCGACCAGAACCGCAGCGTGTGCAGGAAGTCGGCCCGGACCTCGGGGTTCTTCCAGTTCAGGTCCGGCTGCTCGGTAGCGAAGTGGTGCATGTACCACTGGCCGTCCCCGACCGGCTCCCAGGCCGGGCCGCCGAACACCGACTGCCAGTCGGCGGGCGGCTCGGCACCGTCCGGCCCCTTGCCGTCACGGAAGATGTAGCGGTCGCGCGCGGGCGATCCCTTCGGCGACCGCAGGGCCTCCTGGAACCAGACGTGCCGGTCCGAGGTGTGGTTCGGCACGAGGTCCACGATCAGCTTGATCCCGGCGTCGTGCAGCGCGGCCACCAGCGCGTCGAAGTCGTCGAGCGTGCCCAGGCGCGGGTCCACGTCGCGGTAGTCGTCCACGTCGTAGCCGCCGTCCGCGAGCGCCGACGGGTAGAACGGGCTGAGCCAGACGGCGTCGACGCCGAGCTCACGCAGGTACGGCACGTGCGCGGTGATGCCCGGGAGGTCGCCGATGCCGTCCCCGTCCGCGTCGGCGAACGCGCGCGGGTAGATCTGGTAGACGGCGGCCTGCCGCCACCAGGTGGCGTCTCCGGCGGAGGAGTCGGGGGTGAGGGTGGGCTCCATCACTTCGGTCATGAGGTGATCGTTCTCCTTGCTTGTCTGGCTGGGCTTGTCTGGCTGGGCTTGTCGGGACCGGCTAGCCGGGGCTGGTCACTTGACGGCGCCCTGGGTGACCCCGGACATCACCCAGCGCTGCGTGAACAGGTAGACGACGATCGCCGGCGCCATGGCCATGAGGTAGGACGCGAAGGCGACGTTGTAGTTGTTGCTGAACTGGGTCTGGAAGATGTTCTGCAGCACGGGCAGGGTCTGCAGCGCCGGGTCCGACGTGATCAGGA
The DNA here is from genome assembly GCF_044456525.1 of Promicromonospora sp. NPDC050880. NCBI lineage: Bacteria > Bacillati > Actinomycetota > Actinomycetes > Micrococcales > Promicromonosporaceae > Promicromonospora > Promicromonospora sp. NPDC050880. The sequence continues at coordinate 18,793 of NZ_JBITFV010000001.1, read as the reverse complement.
ACGGCATCATGAAGTCGTTCCACGATGCCAGGAAGGCGAAGATGCCCACCGTCGCGCTCATCGGCGCCAGCAGCGGGAACACCAGCCGCCAGAAGACCTGCCACGTGGTGGCGCCGTCGAGCCGGGCGCTCTCCTCCAGCTCGGCGGGCAGCGAGCGCAGGAACGCCGTGTACAGCAGGGTGCTGAACGAGAGCTGGAACATCACGTGCAGGATCGCGACCCCGACCGGGTTGTCCAGGCCCGCGAGCCCCGTGAGCCGCACCTGGGACAGCGCGAGCACCGGGAAGGGCAGGAACATCGCGCCGAGCAGGTAGAAGAACGACCACCGGAACAGGCGCCGGTCCCAGTTGCGGGCGATGGCGTAGGACGCGACGGAGCTGAGCACGACGGTCCCGGCGACCGCGACCGCCGTGACGAGCAGCGAGACCGCGAACGACCGGGGGAAGCTGGTCAGGGTCCAGGCCTCGGCCAGCCCGTCGAGGCTGACCGGGGCAGGGAGCGAGAACGCGTTGCCGTCCACCGACTGCTCGGTGGTCTTCAGCGCCATCGTGACCGTGACGTAGAGCGGCACCAGGACGGCGAGCGTGCACGTGAGCAGGACGACGGTGACCGGGACATTGATGCGCCTGGACATCAGACAGCCACCTTTCCACGGGTGAGCCGCAGCTGCACCAGGGCCAGCACGAGGGCGATGAGGAAGAAGACGGTGGCGTTCGCCATCTGGTAGGCGTAGTCGCCGCCGGTGAACCCCGAGAAGATGGTCATGGCCACGCTGCGGGTGGCGGTGCCTGGTCCGCCGTCGGTGAGGCCCACGATGACGTCGTAGGCGTTCAGGAAGTTCTTGAACCCGATCACCATGTTGATGAGCACGTACCCCGCGAGCAGTGGCAACGTGATGGTGCGCAGCTGCCGCCAGCCGGAGGCGCCGTCGATGCTGGCCGCCTCGTACACCTCGCCGGGGATGGAGACGATGCCGGCGGTGTAGACCAGCAGCGCCGACGGGATCGCCTGCCAGGCCGTGACCACCACGATCGCCGTCCAGGCCAGGTCCGGGTCGGCCAGCACGCTCTCCTGGAGCGCCGTGAGCCCGACGGCGGAGGCGAGCTGCGGCAGCGAGTTGGAGAACAGGAAGTTGAAGACGTAGGCGATGATGATGCCGGAGACCACCATGGGCAGCACGAACACCGTGCGCAGCGCCGCCCGGGCGGGGATGCGGGCCGCCAGCCCGATCGCGAGCAGGAACGCCACGACGTTGACGACGACCACCGTGACCAGCGCGAACCCGACGGTGAACCCGTAGGAGCTCAGGATCGCCGGGTCGGAGAACAGCACGGCGTAGTTGGTCAGACCGATGAAGCGGGCCTCACCGAAGCCGATGGAGTCGGTGAAGCTGTAGGCCACGCCCATGATCGCGGGGACGGTGATCGCGAGCGTGAACAGCGCGACGGTGGGCAGCAGGAACAGGTAGTAGGTCGCGTCGACGCGCCGCCGTGGGGCGGGGCGCACCGACGTTCCCTCGGCGAGGGCCGCTGCGGTGCGGGCCTCGGGGAGCGTGGTGGCTGGTGTCGCCATGACAGGTCCTCGGGTTCGGGGGCGGGTTCAGGAGCGGCGGGCCAGCCGCGCCCAGTCGGCGTCGACGGTGCGCAGCACGGCGCCCGGGTCGGCACCGGTGACGAGCGCCTGGGCGTAGTTGTAGATCGGGATGGACTGCGGCACGAGCTGCGACGGGCCGAGGTAGAACCGGGCGTCGTCGTAGTAGGTCTGCAGCTCGACGAGGGTGGGGTGGGTGACCGGCGGCGCGTCGGTGGTGACGCCGAAGCCGAGGTTGTCGGCGTTGTAGGTGTCGATGACCTCAGGCCGCATGAGGAACGTCAGGAGCTCGCGGGCGGTGTCCTGGTTGGGTGAGATCTCGGGGATCCACAGCGCCAGGTCGACGTTGACCCGCACCTTGCGGTCCGCCGGGTCGTCCGTCATGGGGAGCGGGAAGACGCCGACGTCGAGGTCGGGCGCCGTCTTGGCGATCTCCGTGAGCGCCCACGGGCCCTGGAGGTACATCGCCGCCTGACCCCGCGCGAAGGCGAGGTTGCCGTCGCCGTAGCCCCGGCTCGCGGCGTCGGCGTTGGAGTAGCCCACCAGGGTGAGCATGCGCTCGACCGGCTCGCGGAGGTGCTTCTCGAACGAGACCGGCGAGTCCGGCCCCGTGTCGGCGCCCTGCTGGGCCAGGGCCTCGAAGAACGCGGTGACGTCGACCATCCCGCCCACGGTGTAGTCGAACAGCCCCTGCCCCACCGTCCACGGGTCGGCGTAGGTGCCGTAGAACGGGGTCACGCCCGCGTCGGTCAGGGCGTCGCAGACCTCGATCAGCTCCGACCACGTGGTCGGCGGCACCAGTCCGTGGTCGGCGAAGAGCGTGCGGTTGTAGAGCACTCCGGCGGCCATGAGGGAGTACGGCAGCACGCTGGTGCGCCCGGGGTACGACGCCGTCAGGTCGACGAGCGGCAGCAGGTCGGGGTTGATCCGGCCCGCCTCGGGCAGGTCGCCGAGGTCGCTCATCGCGCCGCGGTCCACGAACCGCGCCACCTCGAAGTTGTAGTTGAGGCACCCGAGGTCGGGCGGCGAGTTGCGGACGAACCCGGCCGACAGGTTCGACGACGAGTCGTGGCTGACCCGCAGGCCCGGGTGTGCCTGGCGGAACCGGCCCAGGAGCTCGCCGAAGTAGCCGATGGCCTCGGGCTTGGACTGGTGGAACGACACCTCGGCGCCCCGGCCGAGGGGCCCGCAGCCCGTCAGCGCGAGGCCGGCGCCGAGCAGGCCGGCGCCGAGGAAGGCCCGTCGGCTCAGTCCCTGCGACGGTGGACGGGAAGGTGCTGGCACGTCGTCGTCTCCTTGGTCCGGCCCCCACCCACGCTGGTGCGGACCTAAATCTAATGTCTAGATTTACTGTCCCGATCATGTACGCGGCGCGCGCTAGAGTCAAGGGGTGGACTCCTACCCCGTGGCCAGCTCCGCCCGGCTGCTGCGGCACACCAACGCCGCCGCCGCGCTCCGGCTCGTCTGGGACCGGGAGACGTTCACCGCCAGCGACGTGATGGCCGACACCGGCCTCACCCGCTCCACCGTGCTCGCGCTGTGCGACGAGCTCACCGCGCGCGGCTGGGTCAGCGAGCTCGACGACGCCCGGGCCGCCGGCGAGTACCGCCTGGGCCGCCCCGCGCGGCGGTACGCGTTCGACCCGCGCGCGGGCCGTGTCGTCGGGGTCGACGCCGGGCAGCACCACGTGACCGCCTCGGTGGCAGACCTGCGCGGCGCCGTGCTCGCCCGCTCCGCCCAGGAGCTGCGGGCCGACGCCTCCCCCGCGACCCGGGTACGCACCATCCGCCGCGCGATCGACGACGCCGTCGGCACCAGCGGCAGCGGCACCGGCAGCACCGGCGAGCAGGCCGGCCCGGTGCTCGCCGTGGTGCTCGGCGTCCCGGCACCGACCGACGCCCAGGGCGCCTCACCGCCGGGCAACCAGGGGCGCTTCTGGGCCCGCATGAACCCGGGCCTCGCCGAGGAGTTCGCCGACGTCGGCCAGTCGGTCACCGTCGAGAACGACGCCAACCTGGCCGCCGTCGCGGAGTGGACCACCGGTGCCGGCGTCGGGCAGTCGTCGTTCGCCACGCTGCTGTCCGGGGAGCGCTTCGGGGCCGGGCTCATCATCGACGGCACCCTGCTCCGGGGCCCGCGCGGCGGGGCCGGCGAGATGCGGCTGCTCGACCTGGTCGAGGGCGTCGGGTCGGCCGACGGCCTGGCCCACGTGGCCCGCGAGCTGGCCCGCCGCGCGGCCGACGCCGGTGACCTGGCCGGCTCGGCGCTGGGCGGGCACGACCCCGCCACGCTCGACGCCGCCGACGTGCTCGCGGCGGCGCAGGGCGGCGACGCCGTCGCCGTCGGCATCGTCGAGCAGCTCGCCGACCGGCTCGCCCGCGTCTGCGCCGTCATCGCGTCACTGCTCGACGTCGAGCGGATCGTCGTGGGTGGCGCGCTCGCCCCGGCGCTGGGCCCGGTCGTGGCGCGGGCCGCGGAACGGCTGCCCTCCTACATCCACCCGCCGGTGCCCGCGATCGTGGCCTCCGCGCTGGGTTCCGACGGTGTCCACGTGGGCGCGGTGCGGCGCGCCCTGGCGATCGTCCGGGCCAGTCCGTTCGACTTCGAGCTCGTCCGGAGCGCAACCGGCCGCTGACCGCACCGCCGTGTCGGGGGCACGGTCGCCCCGGACGGGCGACGTCAGGCGATGCTGTCCGCCGCGGCGCGCAGGGCAGCCAGCTCACCCGGACCCGCCTGGCGGGCCAGCGCGGCGATGTCGCAGACGTAGCGGCGCTGGTCCGGCGGGAAGGCCTCGGCGATCTCGGCCGGGTTCTCGGCCAGCACCCGGTAGATCTCCAGGCCGGCCGCGTAGAACAGGTCGACCAGCTTTGGCTCGCCGGCCGCGGTGCGCAGCACGTTGCCGGGGTTGTGGTCGAGGCCGCCCCAGAACGGGATCGCCCGGGCCGCCTCGGCGTCGAGCCGTTCCGCCTCGCGGCGCACCTCGGTGACAGGGTCGCCGGGCAGCGCCGCCTCCCAGCGGCGCACGACGGCGTCGGCCTCGGCCGACCCGGCCGGGGTGAGGAACTCGAGCACGGTGAGGCGACCGCCGCCGTCCAGCGGGGCGTCGAACTCGATGTGCGGGAGCAGCGGATGGCCGTCCAGCGTGCGGCACAGCGCCACGAAGACCTGGTACGCCGGCTCGAAGGGGCTCACCCGGGCGACCAGCGCACCGTCGGGAGAGCGCCAGACCGTGGCCCAGTCGCCGAGGCCGCACACGTTCCAGCCGTCGGCGAGGAGGCGTCCGGCCACCTCGCGGTGCGGGAGGCCGGCCAGGTCGTCGAACGGATGCACGCCCGGCAGCCTAGGCAGGCGCCCGGGCGCCTGACCACGGAAAATCCGCCGCCGGGCGACGCCGCTCCTACAGCCGCTCCTCCAGGTGCACGGTCACGGTGTCGCCCTCCTCCTTGCCGATCGCCGTGCGGACGTCGGCCTTCACGGGGAGCTTGTGCGTGCCGTCGCCCAGCGCCATGAACGAGCTGCGGAACGGGTGGCCGTCGATCGTGCCCCGGACCTTGACCAGGCCACGGGTCTGGAAGAACTCGGCGGACTCGGGCCAGACCACGTAGGTCCAGCCGCCCTCGTTCGGGCTCTTGCGGAGGATCGCGGTGAACTTCTTGTCGATCATGGGGACCACCTTCTGGGAGTGCGCTGACGACGGGTTCACAGGGTCAGACGACGCCGGGCTCCACAACTCACCGGTGGCGCGCGACCCGGCCTACGGGGCCTGCTCCGGAGCCGCCGCCCTCTTGCGCCGGCGCGGCCCGGCCGACCGCGGCGGCGTCCGCCGCATGTGGTCGCGCGCGCGGCCGAGGATGTCGGCGAGGGTCTCGATGTCGGTCCGGGTCAGCGGTGCGAACAGCAGGTCATCGAGCACGGCGATGTGGCCCGGGAACACCGCCGCCAGCACGGCGCGGCCCTCCTGCGTGATGGTCACCGTGACGCCGCGCTCGTCGTCGGAGGCCTGCGTGCGGGTGACGAGGCCGCGCTTCTCCAGGGTCTGCGCCTGGTAGGTGAGGCCGCTGCGGCTGTAGACGACGCCGTCGGCCAGGTCGGTCATCCGCCGGCTGCCCGTCGGGGAGTCGCCGAGGCTCGCGAGGAGCTGGAACTGCACGTAGCTGAGGCCGCCCGCGTCCTGGAGCTGCTGCTCGACGGTGTGCTTCAGCAGGCTGCTCGCCTCGATGAGGGCGAAGTAGGCGCCGAGCTGCGTGGCATCCAGGGAAGGCGGCGAGGAGGTCATCGACAGATCTTACCGTGCTTCGACTTCGAATCACTTGCTTCAAGTTCGAAGCAGTGCTAGCGTCCTCCGCAGTTGCTTCGAATCCGAAGCACACGACGGAGGGAAACATCATGAAGGCAGTGCGGTTCCACGAGACGGGCGGCCCCGAGGTCCTGCGGTACGAGGACGCCGACCAGCCGGTGCCCGGCGCCGGCGAGGTGCGGGTCCGGGTCGCCGGCTCGGCGTACAACCCGGCGGACGGCGGCATCCGCGGCGGATTCCTGCCGATCCCGGTGACGCTGCCCCACGTCCCCGGCTACGACGTCTCCGGCACGGTCGACGCGGTGGGCGAGGGCGTGGACGGCCTCACCGTGGGCCAGGAGGTGGTCGGGTTCATCCCCATGAGCGCCGACGGCTCCGCGGCGGAGTACGTCGTCGCACCGGCCGGTGACCTCGTGCCGGCGCCGACGGCGATCCCCCTCGCCGACGCCGCCGGTCTCCCGTCGGTCGGGCTCACCGCCTGGCAGGCGCTCTTCGAGGCGGGCGGGCTCGAGGCGGGCCAGCGGGTGCTCGTCAACGGCGCCGGCGGCCCCGTGGGCGGCTACGCCGTGCAGCTCGCCAAGCGGGCCGGCGCACACGTCGTGGCCACGGCGAGCCCCCGCAGCGCCGAGAGCGTCCGGGCGGCGGGCGCGGACGAGATCGTCGACCACACGACCACCTCGGTGCTCGACGCGGTGACCGAACCCGTCGACGTGCTGCTCAACCTGGCCCCGATCACCCCCGAGGGGTTCACCGCGATGGCCGCCCGGGTCCGCGACGGCGGCGTGGTGGTCTCCACCACGCCGCGGGTCACGACGCCCGGCGACGAGGCGCGCGGCGTGCGCGCCGCCACGGTCTTCCTGCACCCCGACGCGGACGTGCTCGCACAGCTCGTCACGCTCGTCGACGACGGTGAGCTGCACGTCGAGATCGCCCGGCGGGTTCCGCTGAGCGAGCTGCCCGCGCTCCACGTGCAGGCGGAGGCGGGCCAGGTGCACGGCAAGGTGGTCGCCGTGCCGGACGGCGCGTGACCGGCCCGGGTCCGGCGCGGTACCTGTCCGGGGCGAGGGGCTGGCCTCGCCCCGGACAGGGGTCTCAGCCGACCCGCAGGAACGTCGGGTTGGACTGCCAGATGGCGGTGTACCGGACCGTCTTGCCCGGCACCGGCGCCTCGACCTGCATGCCGTCACCCGCGTAGATCGCGATGTGACCCGGGCTCCAGATGAGGTCGCCCGGCCGGGCGTCGGCCCAGGACACCTCGGTCCCGGCGTACCGCTGCTCCGAGGAGGTGCGCGGCAGGTCGATGCCCACCTGCGCGAACACGTAGGACGTGAACCCGGAGCAGTCGAAGCCCTCGGGCGTCGAGCCGGCCCAGAGGTAGGGCACACCGAGGTACCGCATGGCGATCGACACCACCGCGGAACCCGACGCCGAGGCCGGGATCTCGACCGCGGCGGCTGCTTGCGCCGCTTCCGCCGCAGCAGCGGCCGCCGCCTCGGCAGCCTCCGCCTCGGCCTCCGCGGCGAGCTGCGCCTGGTACTCGTCGTTCTCCGCGGCGGAGACGACCGACACCGCGGCCTTCTCGACCTTCAGCTCCGCGTCGGTGGCCACGGTCACCACCGGCGCGGAGGCGAGCGCGGCCCGGGCCTGACCGGCCAGGGCGTCGAGGTCGGCGCTGTTGAGGCTGCCCTGGAGCACGCCGCCCTCGACCGTCGCGGCGACACCGCCGGCCGGCGCCGCCTGCGCCGGGGCGGCCACCAGGGACATCAGCAGACCGGAGCCCGCAGCCACGACGGCGCCTCGGGTGACGGCCTGCACGGCCGCCACCTGGGCGGTGGTGGTGAACAAGGGGCGGCGTACCGCCCGGTGCCTGCCCCGACCGCGTGCGGTCGGGGCAGCAGAGATCGTGGGGTCCATCAGAAGATCGGCCTTTCTGCTCGAACGAAGAACCACGCGCGGCCCGTCGGTGGGCGGCGCGCCGGCGGTCGACGCCTCGGCGTCGACGTGGCCGGCGTCCTACGTCCGGCAGATCCCCAGGGCGTGCAGGCTCGGCGCGGCCGGGCGCACCACGCCCGGCGCGGTCCGGTGGTCCGGGTACGCCAGGACGGGCGCGATCCCCTGCACCGCGGGCTCGGCGACGGCGGCCAGACCGGACGACGACGACACGACGGGGTCGGTCTGCGCCGTCGCGCGGCCGTGGTCCGAGCAGTGCGCCTCGCCGCCGTCGGACGTGGGCTCGGCGCGGTCCGCCGGGACCAGGCCGCCTGCCGGGCCGGACGCCGCCTCGACGGCTGAACCGTGATGCGCCTGCGGGTGCTCGTCGGCATGGATGCCGCACACGACCGGCCCACCCAGCACGGCGAGCACGAGGAACAGCACGGACAGCACTCCCGCCGACCCCGAACCAGGTCCGGCGAGGAGCGCACGCAGGCGACGGGTCGGGCTCATCACACCCCCGCCGTCCGCACCCGGCGGCTCATCGGGCGGCGTCCGTCACCGCGGCCGTGAACTCCCAGTGCCACGGCTCGTAGGGGCCGGCACCGCCGGCCTGGGCCCAGAGCGGGTTGTCCCACCCGTACTCGGGCGCGTTCGCCTTGAGCCAGTCCCAGCGCTCGCCGGCGTAGCCGTCGGCACAGATGTCCACCGCCAGACCCCAGCCGTGGTTCGAGGTGCCAGGGGTCGCCGTCAGGGTGGGCTTCGCCGCCTTGGCCGCGACCTGCTGCGCGTAGCTGCGGTAGCCGTCCGTGAGGCAGAGCGACTCGCCGAACTGCTCGGTGTAGGCCTGGTTGAGACGCGCCAGGGCCACCGCCGCGTCGGCGCGGATCGGCGGGTAGCCGTCCCAGAGGTCGCACAGCTCGCTGACGGGAAGCTGGCCGTTGAGACCCTCGCCCGTGGCCACGCCGTCGCAGCCGGGCAGCACCGGAGGTGCTTCGACCTGCACGGGAGCCGACTTCTCGACGGGCAGCACCGCGTCGCCAGGGACCGTGACGCCGGCGGACCGCTCGAGCGACGTGCGCTCCTGGCTCCGCGAGGCTCCGCTGCTCCGATCGGCCAGGGCCGCCGACGCCGGGCCCGCGCCCGTGAGCGCGGCCGCGCCGTCGGGCGCAGAGAGGAGGGGCTCACCGGTTCCCGGCGCGCCGAAGGAGGCGGCGGTGAACGACGTCGTCGAGGCGAGGGCGAGGCCGACGCCGAGAGTGAGGGGCAGCCGGCCCAGCATCGAGGTCCGCGGCCGCCGTGCCGGCGCGGCGTGCCGCCCCTTGCTGTGGCGCCCGCGCGTTCGCCGGGCAGGTGCCGGACGCGGCGCGAAGGACTGCGGCAGGGATCGCTCCTGCCCGTGCCTCATCGTGCTCCCCGACGTGGGGAAAGGTGTGGAGGCGCTGGCAGGTGCCCGAGGGTCTTCGATGGCATGGAACGTATCTCCCGGCGCCTGCGAGGTTAGCTGTCGGGTTCGGGTCGGAGACTGACCCGGCCGACGGACGACGTCCGCCGACTTCACCCCGAGGACACCGCAGTGCCCGGAAGTGGGTCCCCCGTCCCTGTCCTGTGGTTCGTCGGTGACTCCGGGCGGTGACAGGGCTCGGCGCCCGCCAGGACGTCCCGCCGCACGGCGGGCCGCCACGAATGTACCCCGTCTGCACCGGGATGTCACGAAAGAGTAACGGCCGCGCGTCGCCCGGCGAGCTAGAGGAAGTGCCCGCCCGCGACCTGCACCACCTGGCCGGTGATCCACCTGGCCTGGTGCGAGGCCAGGAAGACCACCGCATCGGCGATGTCGGCCGGGTCGCCGACCCGGCCCAGGGGGATCGCCGGCACGACGGCGTCCACGAGCTCGTCACTCATCCATCCGGTCTGCACCGGCCCCGGCGCCACGGCGTTGACCCGGATCCTCGGGCCGAGGTCGACGGCGGCGCCGCGCGTCAGCGACTCGAGTGCCGCCTTCGAGGTGCCGTAGGAGACCTGCCCGGGAAAGCCGCGGGCGGCGTCGGTCGAGATGTTGACGACGGAGACGCCGCCCGGTGCGGCGTCGTCGGGCAGCCGGCGCGCGAGCTCGGCGACGAGCATCGCGGGCACCACGGCGTTGACGCGGTAGGTGCGTTCGAACCCGGCCTCGCCGACGGTGTCGAACGAGTCGGACTCCTCGGCGTGCGCGGCGTTGTTCACGAGCACGTCGACCGGACCGAGCCGTGCGGTGACCTGGTCCATGAGCCGCGCGGCGGCGCCCGGCACGAGGAAGTCGGCCTCGACGGCGACGGCGCCGGGCAGGGACGCCACGAAGGCGTGGACCTCGTCGGTGGCGGCGCGCGCGTGCTCGCGGGATCCTGACGCCGAGCCGCCCACGTGGTGCACGGCCACGCGCGCACCCTGTGCGGCGAAGGCGCGGGAGACGGCTGCGCCGATGTTCATGCCGCCGCCGGTCACCAGGACGGTCTTTCCGCTCAGTCCGGGATCGATCACGGTTCGATGGTGCCATCGGGCGGTCGACCGGCACGAAAGGTTTATCCGTCCAGGTTCCACGGGGCCCACGCCCGGGCCGTGACCATCCTGTACGATCCATGGCGCCTGCCCGCGAATTCTTGACGTATCGTCCAGGAGGTGTCGTCGATGCTGGGCTTTCAGGACCCGGTGGCCGATGCGATCGGTCTGCTGCGGCCTCGCACGGTGGTCGGCCCGAGCCTCCGGGCCGTGGGCGAGTGGGCGCTGCGCTTCGAGACCTTCCTGCACGTGCGGATCGGCGGCCTGGTCCGTGGCACGTGCTGGCTGACCCTGGACGGGCACGAACCCGTGCTCCTGCGCGAGGGCGACACCTTCATGCTGGGCAACCCGCCGCCCTACGTCCTGGCCAGCACGCCCGGAGCCCGTCCGCGCCCCGCGCAGGAGGTGTGGGCGGAGGCCGTGGACGGGTTCGTGCGGATCGGCCCGGAGTCCGACCAGGACGTCTACCTCTGCGTGGGGCACATCGGGTTCGACGAGCAGAACGCGGCGCTCCTGACCGACCTGCTGCCGCCGCTCGTGATCGTCCGCGCCGCCGATCCGCACGGCGCACGGCTCGGTCAGCTCATCGACCACCTGGCCACCGAGGTCGGTTCCGCTGCCGCCGGCGGGCCGCTGGTGCAGAACCACCTCGCGCAGATCCTGCTCGTGCACATGCTGCGCGCGCACGCCGGCCAGACCGACCGGCCCACCGGCTGGCTGGGTGCGCTCAACGACGACGGCATCGGCACCGCCCTGCGCGCGGTGCACGCGGACGTGGCCCACTCCTGGAGCCTCCAGGAGCTCGCCGAGCTGAGCCACATGTCGCGTTCCGCGTTCGCCCAGTCGTTCAAGAGCCACGTCGGGGTGCCGCCCCTGGAGTACCTGATCCAGTGGCGCATGAGCCTCGCGCGCGACGCCCTTGCCCGGGACACGCTGTCGATCTCGGAGCTCGCGCGGGCCACGGGCTACCAGTCCGAGAGCGCGTTCAGCACCGCGTTCCGCCGCGTGGTCGGGGCGTCCCCCGCGAAGTTCCGGGACGAGGCACGGCGTTCGGTCACGAGCGAGGGCTGAGCAGGGCGGGTTCCCCGTCCGACGCGTGCGCGGGTGCGACCACCGGTCCGCCGCCCTGGGTGCGGACGGCATGACGAGCCGGCGGGCACGCCCGGGGCCGGGCCACTGCACAATGGAGCCATGACGACGCGGAACCCCTCCTTCATCGCTCTTGCCACGTTCACGCTCGTCGTACTCTCGGTCACCACCTGGTGGGCCCTCGGCCAGGACACGACCCAGGACGTCGACCCCGTGACCGGCGCCGTCACCGGTCCCTACGGCACGGTCCAGGTCGTCGCGTGCGTCGTCGCGCTCGTCGGCCTGGTGGTCATCGGATCCCTGCTCGTGCCGGCCTGGCTCGCGGTGCTCGGCGTCGCGCTGCCCTTCACCACGGCCTGGACGATCCAGGCCGCGGCGAGCGACGACTCGGGGCTGTGGGCGGTCGGGGCGATCCTCGTGCTGGTGGGCACGCTCGGCGGCGGCACGATCGTGGCCGCGATCACCCGTCGGCTGGTGCGCGACCGGGACGGCAGGACGCGCTGATCCCTCCCGGTGCGCAGACCTGCTAGATCCACCCCACGAGCCCGAGAGCGAGCCCGAGCAGGGCGCACACCCCGAGGGTCCGCAGCACCGACCAGCGCACCACGAACAGCAGCAGCCCCGCCACGACGGCGATCCCGAGCGCCGCGGGCTGGACGCTGGTGAGGTCGGGAACCTCGAACCGCAGCGGGCCGGCGGCGAACGAGGTCGAGGCCGCGAACAGCGTGTGGGTGGCGAAGTAGATCGCGAGGTTGGCGATGACGCCGACGACCGCCGCGGTGATCGCCGTCAGCGCGGAGGACAGCGCCCGGTTGCCCCGGAGCCGCTCGACGTAGGGGGCGCCGAGGAAGATGAACAGGAACGAGGGCACGAACGTGACCCAGGTGGTCAGCAGCGCGCCGAGCAGCGCGGCGGCCCAGGGGTCGAGGTCGCCCGGATCGCGGTAGGCGCCGAGGAACGCGACGAACTGCACGACCATGATCAGCGGGCCGGGTGTGGTCTCGGCCAGGGCCAGGCCGCGCGTCATCTCCCCGGGCGTGACCCAGGCGTAGGTCTGCACCGCCTGCTGGGCCACATAGGCCAGCACGGCGTAGGCACCGCCGAACGTCACCAGGGCGCTGCCGGAGAAGAACAGACCCTGCTGGGTGAACACGCTGTCCGCACCCGTGAGCAGCGCGACGGCGCCGAGCGGGAGCCCCCAGGCGAGGAGTCCCAGCAGGAGCACCCGCAGCGCCCGACGCCCCGAGGGCTTCTCGGCGTGCAGGGCGTCGTCGGGGATGAGCGGCGCGGGGCCGTCGCCCTGGTCGCGGGGCGGCCTGGTGGCGATCCAGCCCGGGGCGTACCGGTGCACGAGCCACCCGACCACGCCCGCACCGAGCACGACGAGCGGGAACGGCACCGCGAAGAAGGTGAGCGCCACGAACGCCAGGACGGCGAGCACGACGAGCGCGGGGCTGGTCAGCGCCCGCTTGCCCACCCGCAGCACGGCCTGGACCACGATGGCCAGGACGGCCGGTGCCAGGCCGGCGAAGACCGCGGAGACGACGGTCGTGTCGCCGAACGCGACGTACACGGCGGACAGGACCAGCAGGGCGAGCATCCCGGGCAGCACGAACAGGCCTCCGGCGAGGATGCCACCGCGCCACCCGTTCAGGAGCCAGCCCGTGTACACGGCGAGCTGCTGCGCCTCAGGCCCCGGCAGCAGCATGCAGTAGTTGAGCGCGTGCAGGAACCGGCCCTGCCCGATCCACCGCTTCTCGTCCACCAGCGTGCGCTGCATGACGGCGATCTGGCCGGCCGGTCCGCCGAACGTCTGCCAGGAGATCGCGAACCAGGCGCGCACGGCGGTGCGGAACGGGACCAGGTCCCGCTGTCGGCCGCCGGGCTGTTGCCCGGCGTCGGGGTTGGTGCTGTCGACGTTCATCGCACTCCAGAGTCGTGTGATCGGCGGTGGGTTCCGGGCCGCGGGTACCGGTCTCGGCCTCAGGCGGGTTCGCGGCCCAGGAGGTAGGAGCGGCGGTAGAACTCGTAGAGCCCGTCGAACACGGGCCCGGAGATCGCGAGGGTGTGTTCGTCGTCGCCGGTCATCGACAGGCCGCGCAGGATCACGTCGAGGCCGGGCGCCTCGGGTGCGTCGAACCGGCCGTCGTCGAGGTCGGCCTCGTGCACGAGCTGTCCGATCCGGGCCAGGACGGGGTCGGTCAGCTCGTAGCGCGACAGGAAGGTCTCGAAGCTGCAGTCCTGGCCGTGGTGGCCGAGCTCGACCCCACGCATGTCGAACGGCGTCGCATCGGTCGGCACCTCGCTCGCGTCCGCCACGAACACGAAGACGGCACCCGGGTCGATGTACCGGCTGATCAGCCAGGCGCACGCGGCCCGGTCGATGTGCACCCCGGCCCGTGTGGCCCACCTCATCGCGCACCCCGGGTGGCCGCACGCACGGCCGGTGCCGCGTCGTCGTCGAGCCGCGCCAGCTCCTCCAGGCGGTGCAGCGCCGCCTGCGCACGATCCCGTTCGGCAGGCGGGAAGAAGTCGCGGCGGCGCACGTCGCGGTAGGCGCGGCGCAGGCCGGTCAGGGACTTGCGCCGTGCGGCAGGTGCCTCGTCCAGCGCAGCGCGGGCGGCGGCCTCCAGGTCCAGGTACTCCTTGGCCCGGGCGCCCGCCATGGCCCCGGCGAGCTCGCGCTCCTGCGCGGCACTGGCCGGGCGTGCCAGCCACACGCTCGCGGTTCCGTCGCGCTCGACCACCTCGTCGGCCGCCCACTCGAGCTGTTCCCGGGTCCGGGCATCGGCCGGCAGTGCGACCAGCCCGTCCGAGATCTGCGCGACGCCGTACCGCTTCAGCCGTCGCCACAACGCCACGCGCGGCGAGGACGGCTCCCGCGGCAGCCGGTAGCTCAGCAGCACCCACTCGCCGGTCATAGGGCCTCATGTAACCACGGTTACATGAGATTGATCAAGGGTGCCCGGCTCGACCTGGGGAGCGTCGCGGTGGTCCCGTCGTTAGCCTGACCGCATGGAGGGTGGCTACCAGGTGTTCCGGCCGCGGCCCGAGGACGTGTACGACTGGTCCGGCGGCCAGCTGCACCCCGGGATCCGGCAGCACGTCACGGTGGGCAACGTCGTGCGCGTCCAGGTCTCCGGGAACGGGGACCCGGCGACCGGCTGGTCCGACACGCCGTACGTGCGCGTCACCGCGCAGGACGGTGACCGGCTGGCCGGGGTGGTGGACGACCCCTACCGGTCGGAGTACAGCGCCCTGGACAACGACACGGTCCTCGAGTTCGACCGTGCGGACGTGACGGAGATACCGCTCGACTGGCCCGGCAACGAAGCCCTGGAGCCGAGGGCGGAGCGCACCGGGCTCCGCCGGGAGATCACCGGGTACGTCGAGCCGGACTGACCGGGCCGAAGAGGACCGGCTTGACGTGCGACGAGCCCGGAGCCAGGGCCTCCTCTGGCGAGCTTCTGCCGTTCGAGTGATGGTGGAGGTGAAAGAACCCCTTGCGAAGAGAGGACATCATGGGCATCGACGACAAGCTCAAGAATGCCGCCGAAGACGCGACGGGTCAGGCCAAGGAGGCGCTCGGCAAGGCCACCGACGACGAAGAGCTCCAGGCCGACGGCGAGACCGACCAGGCCAAGGCATCGCTCAAGCAGGCCGGCGAGAAGGTGAAGGACGCCTTCAAGGACTGAGTACGAGCGCGTCACCACCACCACGACCCGTTCTCGAAGGGAGCACCAATGGGAATCATCGGCTGGATCCTGATCGGTCTCATCATGGGCGCCATCGCCCGAGCGATCCTTCCTGGCCGGGCCGCCGGTGGCTGGCTCATCACGCTCGTCGTGGGCGTGCTCGGCGCGCTCCTCGGCGGATGGATCGGCGGAGCGCTGTTCGATGTCCAGGTCAACGACTCGTTCTTCTCGCTGACGACGTGGTTCTGGGCCCTGGTGGGCTCGCTGCTCGTCCTGGTGATCTGGGGAGCGATCGCTCGACGGCGAACCTGAGCGTCAGTCGGCCACCCGTGTCGGCAGCCCCATCATCACGCCGGTCACCGTATCGACGTCCCGGGTCGGCAACGCCCGCCTCAGGACGGCCGTCATCAGGGCCGCGGCACCGGTGAGGTAGCGCGCCATCGGCCGCCGGTCGGTCAGCGCGCGCTCGACGACGGCGGCGACGCTCTCGGGCGGTGCGGCCACGAGTCCATCGCGACCACGAACCGGTACCCGAACGACCTGGGGACCGGAGCCGACAAGGCGGGCTTGGATCGCCTGGACGAAGGGGTCGCTGATGACGCGGGGCCCCGGGGGGCCGCAATCCGAGGAAGACGCCCCCTAGGCAACGAAGAAACCCCGCTTGACCGGAGCGTTTGCCCTGGTCAAGCGGGGTTTCCGTCTGTGGAGCTAGGGGATTCGAACCCCCGACCGAAGGATGCCAGGGCCCATCTTCGGCCCTGCTGGAGCGGGTTCCCGAGTGCATGCGGTGCGTCCAGCCCAGGGCTGCCGGGGGGGCGCACGCAGCTCGCTCATCCCGTAGGTAACGAAGTGCCGGTGCGGCACGGGATCCCTCATGCGACAAGCGCTCTCCCGTCGAGCAGGCCCGCTCACAGGCCGTTCTCGTCCCCCCACTTCTTCAATGCAGAGAGACGCCCTCGCCCAATACTGCGTGCCCGTTCGCGCAACATGTCCACGGCACTCGGCATCGCTGCAGATAGGAGAACGGCGTTGGCGTCTCTCATATGCTCACCCAGTTCTTCATCGATAAGATTTACACCAACTCTAAATCCTATCCGGGACGCGTTGTTTGTTGCTTCCTCAGCGATCCCAGAAAGTCCGGAAGGAAACATCGATCGAGCAAAGTTCAAGCACGAGTGCATCAGCGCGCCAGCGCTGAACGCATAAGAATATGCGCCGCCGCGCTCGTGCCCATCCACCAGATCCTGCGTGCCCTCGATCTGCTCCACAAGACGAGCCCACTCGCCCTCTTTCGCGACTCCCGACCAGAGTCTATCCAGTATCTGGCCGTATAGGTCAGCATCCGCCATTCGGTCATCAAGCGATGCCGCCCAGAACAGAACGCCCGCAGACCGCTCGGCGCAAGCCGCTGCGAATTGCAGCTTTTGCGACGGGGTACCCTGCGTGATCAGGCGGTCAACAAACGGATTTGCGGCCAATGAATTTCCTTACTCCTGTTATGAGCAGAGGCCCGGTGGGACCGGACGATCGATGCCACTGTGGTTGACCTTGACGACGAACCCGGGCAACAGAAGGTCGATCGGGTCGGCGGCCAGGAGAGGACACCTGAGCCGTCTACGGCAAGCGAGCAGGACCGTAGCCGACCCCGCTCAGCGCGACGAGCGGGGTAGCGCAGGTAGCGGAGAGCCCCGCTACCGGTAGCGGGGGCGCTACCGCGCCCGCCACTCCGGGAGCCGCTAGATTTCAACGATTCTCGCCGGAGGTAGCGGAGTAGCGGCCCTCGAGCTACACCCCTGATTTGGCTCGAAACCCGGGTTCCGGCGCTCGACGGATAGTCCGCGACTCCGCTACCGCTACCGCGTCAGGCCAGCGTCGCCGTGAGGTAGTCCTGCACCGCCGGCGCAAAGCCGTAGGGCACGTAGTCGGTGAACTTGTCGGGTGTCGCCCACACGATGTCTGCGAGTTCTTCGGCGTCAGCGACGTACGCCTCGCCGCTGATGACGTCGCACGCGACGTAGCCCATCAGGCGGCCGGTGTTCGGGTGCACACGCTCCCCCAACAACTTCACGGCCTGAACCGTGAGCCCAGCCTCTTCGGCCGCCTCACGGACCGCCGCCTGCTCGAATGTCTCCCCCGGCTCGACGGCACCGGCGGGGAACTGCCACGAGAGCGACCCCTCGGAAACACGCCGCTGAACCATCAGCAGCTTCCCGTCCTGGACGATGATCGCCGCTGCGATGGCGGGCTTCTCTTCGGTCACTGCCTCAGACATGCGTGCCTCCCAGCACTTCGAGAATGGGCGGGTAGATAGTGCTCTCCGGTATGAACTTTCCCAGGTCCGCCACGGCGACCCAGGCGACGCTGGCGTTCTCCACGACGTCGCGATTCTCCGCCTCACCGGCGAGGTAGTCACAGTGGAAATACTCGATATACACACCCGTGTGCGGGTGCACACGGGCTCCGATCTGCTCGCGGACGGAGCAGTGGACGGCGGTCTCGACATAGGTCTCACGGACGGCGGCATCGGCAGGTGACCCGCCGGGCTTCACGATGCCAGCCGGGAACTGCCAGCGGAGCGCGCCATCGTCTCGACGCTGGACCAGGAGAACGGAATCGTCCCGCTGGACCACGGCGAGGGCGACCATGAGCCGCTGAGGCCCGCTGTCGTCCCGTTCTGACGTCAGGCGGGGCGCAACTATGGCGGTCGTCATCACTGCGGCCGCTCGACTGGACCAGGCTCGACGACGCCGGGAACAACGTCGGGACCGGCCGTGGCCGACGCCTCCACGACCTACGGCACACCGCCGCGTGCCTCTGGCTGGCACGGCGCATCGACCCCGGAACGGTGCAGACCTGGTGCGGCCACGAGTCCATCGCGACCACGAACCGGTTCCTGCACTACCTGGGTACCGGAGCCGACAAGGCGGGCCTGGATCGCCTCAACGAAGGGGTCTCTGACGACGCGGGGGCCGCCGGGGGGCCGCAATCCGAGGAAGACGCCTCCTAGGCAACGAAGAAACCCCGCTTGACTGGAGCATTCGCCCTGGTCAAGCGGGGTTTCCGTCTGTGGAGCTAGGGGGATTCGAACCCCCGACCTTCTCGAAAGGGTTCATCCCGCTCCGCCGAGCAGAAAGGCTCGGGTTGCGATCCTTCGCTCGCCTGCGTGGGCGGAGTCGGATCGGCGGAATCTCAACGATTCCAGCATGTCGAGTCTAACCCAGACCTGGTGGTCATGAGCGGTCACTAGCGGTCACTAGCGGTGCCCGAATCCGAGGCGAAACCGAGGCAGGAACAGGGAAAGCGAGGCAGAAGCGAGGCACCGAACTCTCGAGTTGCTGCACGAAACTCTCCAGCCCAGTCGCTAGCTCCTCCGCCGCGAGACGTGAGGAGCCACTACGGCGTGTCGAGGAGCTCGCCCGTCGCCACGAGCTTGTTTCCTTCGAACAACTCGATTGCAGTCGCCGACGCGAACGCGTCACCCGCCCGGTCCTCGAACAGCACTCGGATTCGGACTTCGAGTACCTCGCCAAGCGGAAACTCGGCCCGTCCGGAGTCATGGCGGATTCAACCGGTCAGTGCAATGGGTGCTGTGAGATGGGGCAGACGCTGATCTCGGGAGGCACCGGATGCAGGGCAAGCATGGTCATCTCAG